>QHVE01000024.1:0-11201 GCA_003223455.1 Gemmatimonadota bacterium
CGGTCGGCGTCGACGCGGTGGCGCCCGTGTCGACGTGGGGTGCCGTCGCGGGGCTCGGTACCGTGCTCGCCCGCGCGCCGGTGGCCGCCGCCGTGCTCGATGTGCGAGGTGGTGGTGAAGAGATGACGCTCGGCGAGCCCGACGACCGGCCGCTTGGGGCGACGGTGCTCGGAGCAGGCGTGGCCGCGGTCGCGGTAGCCGTCGCCGCGCAGTGTGCGCCGTGATAGTCGATCTGGTTCCGTAGCTCCACGTCCGTCGAGCCCGCGGACTGTCGCGCGTCGGCAATCATCGCGCACCCGCGCGCCATGTCACGCTGCTCGAACGCGAGCCGCGCGGCCGCGAGCCCGGCCCGTGCACGCGCTGGGCCAGCCGGGTGCTCGCGCACGAACCGTTGTAGATGCTGATACGCCGCTGCGCGATCGCCGCGCGCTTGTTCGAGTTCGGCGAGCGAGAGTAGCGCGTCATCGGCGTACGGCGAGAGCGGATACTCCACGATCACACGTCGGTAGTCGCGTTCGGCGTCCGCCGCCGTCTCCGCGAGCGCGCCACGCCAGAACAGCGCGTCGCCATACGCCGGCGTCCCTTCGGGGGACGCGTGCAGTATCGAGTCGACGATCGCGCGTCCCGTTGCGCCGTCGCCCTCACTCACCAGCCGCCGAGCGCGCGTGAACAGGGAATCCGTGGCGGTCCGCGGCGAGGGGGTCGTGCGATCGTCCTGCGCGGCGCTCGAATTGGCGAGGCCCGCGGTCGCGAAGAGCGCGAGAACGGTGGAGCTGACGAGACGGCGCATCGTGGTGGGATGAATGAGCGGCGCTCAGGCCGCGCGGCGCGTCGCATGGCCGCACAGCGCCAGCACGAGCGTCGTAAGCAATTGCTCGGGAGAGGAGAGACGGGTTTCCTTGAGCGCCGTATCGGCGGCGAGTAACGCGTGGAGCGCCGCATCGATGTCGGCCGCGCTCCAGCGCGTGGCGTGCTTCGTCCACGTGTTCACTGCTTCGCCCCACGGCCGGAATGGGAATGCGCCGGTGTCTTTCAGTAGTGCCATCAGCTCGTTGAACAGTCCCCGCGGCGACGATCCCGCCGCTAGTGTCGCTTCCCCGTAGCCAAGCGCCAGCGTCTGGACCGTCAACGCCATCACGACCGACACCGCGTTCGTCTTCGGTAGTTGGAGGACGATCGGGATCAACCCGACGGCGGTGCCTGCATCTCTGGCCGCGACGGCGTCGAGGAGATCCCCGAGTGATTCGCCGCGGCGCACGCCGACGACGTCCGCCACCGCATGCTCGTCGATCGTCTCGGTCGTGTAGCTCGCGAGCTTCTCCAGCTCCACGGCGAGCTGCGCCAGGTCGCCGCCCACGGCCTCCACGAGCAGAGTGACGGCGTCGGGGGTGATCACGCGGTCGAGGGCATGCTGTGCGTGATAGCTGACCCATCGCGGCAGCCGATCGCCCGTGAGTGGGCTGTACTCGACCGCGGTGGCATGCGTGCTCAACGTCTTGTCGGACTTCACGCCGCTCGGCGAGACGAGCACGAGCACGGTGTCGGGCGCCGGCCGCGCGAGGTAGCGGTCGAGCAGCGTGCGCACGCCCCGTTTCAGCTTGTCCACGTCGCGCAGGACGACGACGCGTCGTTCGGCGAGCATCGGGGGAGTGCTGAGCAGCGCGTCCAGTGCTTCTGCATCGAGCTCGCCCGCGCGACGAATTTCGAGATTGAAGTCGCGCGTGGACGGCTCGACGGCCGCGTCGACGAGATCGCGGGTCGCCTGCTCTTTCAGAAAATCGTCTTCGCCGAACAGGTAGTAGACCGGATCGAAGACGCGCTTCTTGAGCGCCGCGTGCAGCGCCTTCTCCCCTGCGGATGCCATGCGAGAAATATAGGACGGATCGGGTGCGTGGCGACGCCCCGATATGGCGCCGCGTCAGCGCGAGGCGTCAGCGCGAAGCGTCAGCGTCCCGTGACGTCGCTCGCCAGATGCCAGGGCGCGCGCTGCGCGACGTACATGGCAGGCCAGATCGGCATCCCCGCCGGCATCGACGCCACCATCGCGGGGGTCGCCAGCGGCGACGGCTCGGGCTCCGGTGCGGAAGCTACGACGGGAGCCAGACGGATCGTCGAGTCGGTGTCGCCGACGAGCACCACGCTCGTCGTCAGACCCGCTGCCAGCGCGATCCCCGCGGCAAGCGCCACGAAAGTCCCGGTCGAAAATGGGCTCCCGTAGCGCGTTGTGATTCCCATCATCGGGCCACTGTGGTGCTGTCGCCCGACTTTCAGCGCTCGCTCGTGGGCGAGGCGCATCTGCAACCGTTCGGTGAACGCCGCGGATGGTTGAATCGACGGCAGATTGTGCGCGAGGAGCAGCGAACGTCGAATGCGGGTGTCGAGTGCGGCGCACTGGGCACACAACCGCAGATGCCGTCCCATTGCCTCGATGTCGACGCCGCTCAGCGTGTCGTCGACATACGCGTCGTGCTTGCGTCGAAACTCCCGACAGTTCATGCGGCGCGGTGGGTTGGGTGACAGGCTATTGATGATGTGCCCTCCGTACCCGCGGGACCAGGGGCTGTTCCCAACGGGCCCGGCCGCAGCCTCCCGACTAAAGCGAGGGCCCCCGCGCCTGGAGGGCCCTCACATTGCTGCCTCGGCGGTCCGTTGCCGCGCCGTCGTTCTCAGTCCACCCAGGGCTCGATGATCTCGGCGAAGGCGTTCCGCGCCCGGTTCAGCCGCGACTTCACCGTGCCGAGGTTGCAATCGGTGATCTCGGCGATCTCCTCGTAGGACTTTCCTTCGAGCTCTCGCAGCACGAACACCTCGCGATGGTGCGCCGGCAGCTTCGCCACGGTCTCCGCCACCAGCTCGCGAAGGTGCCGTTTCCGGTAGAGATCGTCCGGGCGCGCGGTCGTATCCTCGAACTGGAGCGGCCGATCCTCGTCTTCCCAGTTCCCCTTCATCGTCTGAAAGAGCACGAGCGGGTTCCGCGAACGGTTTCGCAGCTCGTTCTTCGCCAGGTTGGACGCGATGGTGTACGCCCAGGTCGAGAACTTCTTGGATCGATCGAAGCGGTGCAGATGCCGGTAGACCCGGATGAACACCTCCTGAACCAGATCCTCGGCCTTCTCCCGATCGCCGATCGTGCGGTAGATGAAGTTGAGCAGCCGCGTCTGATAGCGCTCCACCAGCTCCTGGAACGCCCGCTCCTCGCCCTCGAGGAAGGACGCCACGACGTCGGCGTCGTCCATGCCCTTGAGCTGCTCACGGATCGTCGGCCCACGTTGGGCGACCCGCTTCATTGCGATGTCAGCCATTGCTCTATCCCCCAAGCCCTCGACAGGGTTGCGCTCCGACGAACCAGCTCGAGCTTCTGATGCCCTGCTCTTCGCGCCACTAGTAAGGCAGAGGCCATGCCTGCCTCCAGCCACTACGGCCCACCAGCTAAGACGTTGCATACCAAGCATTTATTCCGTCCGTCGCTGCGCGTGCCCTGCTTTGGACGCCAGTCCATCGTCCTCTTTTCGGTACACAGCACGAGAATGCCCCGATCGAGTGTCCACTTTTGACACTCTATCGGGGCAGGTGGTTTTCGGCCATGCGACCTTCTGCAACAGGAACGAGCCGTCCAACGAACCGATCAGCCCGTCTTGAACCCCGCTGTATAGAGAATGGCCAGCGCGGTCTTTCCATCCACGATTTCACCGCGCTGGATCAGCTCGAGTGCCTCCGACAGCCGCATCACAACCACATCGGCGAACTCGTCCGCCTCACGCGCGGCTTGGCCGTGGGTCAGGTCGGTCGCCATGAAAAGATGGATGCGCTCATCCGTGAACCCGGGCGTCGTGACCATCGTGAGGAGTGGTTCCATCTGCTTGGCGGTGCAGCCGGTCTCTTCCTTCAGTTCACGCGCTGCACAGTCCGCTGGCGTCTCGTCTGGATCGAGTCGCCCGGCTGGTATCTCATATAGGTAGCCATCCGCCGCGTAGCGATACTGCCTGAGGAGTAGGATCTGTGGATCCTCTCCCTCGGGATCCGACAGAAAGGGCACCACGGCCGACGCGCCGGAATGGCGCACGATGTCGACGTCGGCCTCGCTGCCGTCCGGGTAGCGGATCCGGTCGCGATCCACCGTGATGATTTTCCCCGTATGGATGCGCTCGCTGCTGATCTGCGCGTCCGATTTCCCACCGCGTTCGCGCGCCTCCAGCTCGGCGGAGGTGACGACCGTCGGAGTCTTCTTCTTTTGGCTCATGCCGCCACCTCCACCCCTTCCGGTGTCACCACTTCCACGGGTGCTCCATGGATCTCGGCGAGCGGCGTCGCGACCACGGCTGGATCGCCGACCACCAGGATGCGCAACTGCTCGGGGTGCAGGTGCTGCTGTGCTGCGCGCAGGACGCTCTCCGTCGTCACACCGCGGACGCGCTGGCGATAGTCGTCGTAGAAGTGTTCGGGCAAGTCGTGGATAACGAGGTTCGATAGCGCCGTCGCGATCGCCGCTGTCGTTTCGTAGCGGATGGGGAACACACCGTCGAGATAGCTCGTCGCCAGCGTGAGCTCTTCCGTGGTGATCTCCGCGCTCCGCACTCGCTCGATCTCGTGCAGGATCTCGCGCACCGCAGCACCCGTCACGTCGCTCTTCACGGCCGTTTGGATCACGAAGGGGCCCGCTGCGCGTCGCCACTCGAAGGCGGAGAAGGCACCGTACGTGTAACCGTGTGCCTCGCGCAGATTGAGGTTGATTCGCGATGAGAAAAGACCGCCGAGCACTGCATTCATGACCGTCACGTCGAAGTAGTCCGGATGTCGGCGGGGCAGACCCACATGGCCGATGCGCAGCTCTGATTGAGGTGCATCGGCCTTCGCCACGACGCGCACGATTGGGGTGACCGGTGCCGCGTCGACCGCGCGCGTGATCATCGGACCGACATCCCCCTGCCAGTCGCCCATCAGCTCACTTGCCAGCGCGATGGCGCGTTCCACGCTCACATCGCCGGCGAACACGAGTGTCGTCGTCGTCGGCCGATAGCGCTCGGCGTAGAAGCCACGCACCAGGTCGCGCGTCAGCGCACGCACGCTGGGTGCGCTTCCGCCGGCCGGCGACGCGTAGCGGGCCGTCGCCGCATACACCGCACGCGAGAACTGCTCGTCGGCGAGCGCGCCCGGCTCGGCGTGTAGCTGCAGCAGCTCGGCCAGTCGTTCGTCCTTGAGCCGCGCGACCTCGCGATCGGGAAACTCCGGATCGCGCAGCAGATCGCGCACGAGCGCGAGCGCCTCGGGAAGTCGCTCGGCCAGAACCGTCAGCGACACGGTCGCCGCATCCCAGTCCGCATGCGCCTCCACCGAGGTGCCAATGCGCTCGAATCGGTCGGTGAGCGCCGCGCCGTCAAGTCCGGCCGCACCCTCGAGCAGCAGCTGCGCTGTCAGGGCCGCGACGCCGTCCTGGCCCTCCTGTTCCGTCGAGGCGCCGGCATCGACGACCGCCGTGATCGATACGAGCGGCAGCTTGGGGACGGGGGCGACGACGAGCCGCATCCCGTTTTGGAGCGTGTGCCGCTCGAACGTTGGGAAGTGATAGCTGCGTGGTGCGGTCGGAGTCGGACGTGGCGCTGGTTCGCTCTTCGGCATCATCGTACGAGTCATCGGGATCCCATCTCGGCGAGCTCTCGCTGCGCTGGCGCCACCTCGGTGTCGCGCGGCACGTAGAGCAGACTGGCTCGATTCTCTACCCCCAGGCGCGCGCGCGCGAATGCATTGACGCGTTCCGCGGTCACCTCGCGATAGCGCGCCGCTTGTGAGTTCACGAGCGACGGATCTCCGAAGTACGTCGCGAACAGGGAGAGCTTGTCCGCGCGATCACCTGCCGATTGCAGCGCGACGAGCAGCTCGGTCTCGATCAGCGTCACGGCACGCGCCACTTCATCGGCCGTGACACCGTCATCCCACAATCGGTCGACCTCTTCGTGCACCGCGCGCTCGAGCTCCTCGGCTGATGTTTCCGGTCGCGCTGTGACGTCGAGGACGAGTAGGTCACTCCCTTTCGTGAGATCGTAGGTGAACGACTGAGCCTCGGCGGCGATCTGCCGCTCGCGCACGAGTCGACGGTGGAGTCGGCTCCCTTTCTTCAGCCCGAGGATCGCTCCGCATACGCTTGCGGCGTAGTACTCGTCGCTTCCGAACACCGGCGATCGAAACGCCAGGAAGAGTCGCGAGAGCACGACGTCGTCCGGTACCACCTCGCGCCGCGNNNNATCGGGCCGAAGTGGCGTTCGACGAACCGCCTGGCTTCCACGCGGTCGAAGTCGCCCGCGATCGAGAGCACCGCGTTGTCGGGCGTGTAATACGTCGCGAAGAACTGCTCGATGTCGTCTAGTCTCGCTTCGTCGAGATCGCTCATCGAGCCGATCAGCGAGTGGTGGAACGGGTGGCTCGACGGGAAGCACAATGCCGGTAGTCGCTCCCACCAGGAACCGTAGGGTTGGTTGTCCATCGACCAGCGTCGCTCGTTCTGCACCACGTCACGCTGCGTGTCGAGCTTCTGCTGCGTCATCGCCGGCAGCAGATAGCCCATGCGATTCGCTTCGAGCCAGAGTGCCAGCTCGAGTTGATTCGACGGCACGGTCTCGTAGTAGTTGGTGCGGTCGAGCCAGGTGGAGCCGTTGAGCGTGCCGCCCGCCCGTTGCACGAGCTCGAAGTGCTCGTTTGCGCCGACGCTGGCCGAGCCCTGAAACAGCATGTGCTCGAACAGGTGGGCGAACCCGGTGCGGCCGGCGCGTTCGTTCGCTGACCCGACGTGGTACCAGAGGTTCACCGCGACGATCGGCGCGGTGTGATCCTCGGAGAGAGTGACGAACAGCCCGTTGTCGAGCCTGAACGTCTCGATGGGTATCTGCATTGACGAAAGGTGCATTCGTGTCGCGGCCCGGGGTACCGTGCGGGCGCGCGAATCCTCGCACCTCTCGCGCCACAGCGACGAGGGGCGCGCCTAGCAGCAGCGCGCCCCTCGTCCCTCTCGGTCTCGCCACTCCTCAGGGTGTCGGAGGTGCCCCCAGCACGTCGCGGACGTCGCGGGTGACGATGTCGCCCGGCTTGAGCGCGCGAATCGCGGGCTCGATCACCTTCCGGTCGCCGACCAGCACGATCGTGAGCTTGTCCGGATTCACGTACTGCCGCGCCACCCGCTGCACGTCGGCCTGCGTTACCGCGCCGTATCGCTGGACGGCCGTGGCGAAAAAGTCGAGCGGGATGCCGTAGGCGATCAGTGGAAGGAACTCGGTCGCGATGTCGTGCGTCGTCTCGAGGTTGCTCGGGAGTCCGAGCTGCAGATACCGTTTCGCGTTCGCGAGGTCAATCGAGGGGACGGTGTCCCGGATTGCGCGCAGCTCCTTGAGGAACTCGCTCAGCGCCGAGTCCGTCTTCGCCGTCACGACTTCGGCGCTGGCGATGAAAGGCCCGGCGGAGCGCCGGAGGCCGAATCCGGATTGCGCGCCGTAGGTGTAGCCGTGTGTCTCGCGCAGGTTTTGATTGAGTCGGCTCGAGTACGAGCCGCCCAGAATCGTGTTCATCACCTGTAGCGGGAAGTAGTCGCTCGTCGTGCGGGGCGCGCCGATTCCGCCGACCCGAAACGAGGTCTGCGCTGCTCCCGGCTTGTCGACGATCACGACCGTCGTGCCCTTCGGGCTGCTCGACGCGCTGGTCGCCGGCGTGGGCACGGTCCCTCGTGCCCAGCCCCCGAACAGTTCGCGGGCGCGGCGCTCCACGTCGTCCGGCCGAACATCGCCCACGACGAGCAACGTGGCGTTGTTCGGTCGATAGTACGTCGTGTAGAAGCGTTGCACCTCCTCGCGTGTGATCGAGGCAAGTGATCCCTCCGTGCCGGCGAGTGGTCGCCCATAGGGATGCTGTTCGCCGAACACTGCGCTCGCGAATGCACGATCGGCGATCGCCGGCGCGCGATCGCGGAGCTGCTGCAGCGCCGTCAACCGAACCTTGCGCACGCGCTCGAGGTCCGGCGCGGGAAAGCTCGGACGCAACGCGACGTCGCCGAACAATGCCAGCGCGCTATCGAGTTGCGCGGTCGGAGTATGGAGCAGGACGTTGCTCTGTTCCCAACCGCTCGAGGCGTTGAGCTGGATGCCGAGATAGGCGGCTTGATCGGCGATCTGGAGCGCCGTGCGGTTCGTCGTGCCCTCGGTGAGCATGGCTGCGACGAGCGCGGCTGTTCCCGTCTTGCCAGCGGGGTCGCTCTCGCCACCCGAGCGGACCTGGAGGATCACGTCGACGAGCGGCAGTTCGTGCTGCTCGAGGACGACGATCTTGAGCCCGTTCGTCAGCTCTCGTGTGCTGATCTCGGGTGGCCTCAGTTCCGGCGGCGGGCCGAGCGTCGGCGGTTTCGTCAGGTCGATCTTCGCCACCGCGGTTGGGGCGGCGGTCGGAGCGGGGATGGGTGGCGGCGTGGTGACGACGCGTGGTCCCGAGCACGCCGCCAGCACGGCGGCGACGCTCGCCACGGCGGCGATGCCACGCGGTGTTGGAGCCCGATGGAAGTGCCTCACTTCGCACCTCCGGAGACCATGAGCTGACGCTTTCCTTCTGGCACCACGGTGAGCACCACCTTCGGTCGGTTCAGGTACGAGGCTGCCACGCGTTGTACGTCGGCCGCCGTCACGCGCTCGTAGCGCGCCAGGTCCTGCTGCACGTAGTCCGGCGTTCCCGCGTCGTAGTCGTACGACGCAAGGCGGTCGGCCTTGCCGAGTACCGACGCAATCTGGTCGAGAAACGACGCCCGACGGCTGTTCAGGGATCGGGCGAGCTCGCGCGGGGTTACGCCGTCGTGGACGATCTTCCCGATCTCTTCCTCCACGAGCGCTGCCATTCGACTGGGCGTCTGCCCCGGCTTCGGTGTCACCGTGATCTGGAAGAAACCGTCTCGTCGGAGGCTGGCCTGAGCCGCGTTGACGTCCTGCGCGACCTGCATGTCGAATACGAGACGCTTGTAGAGCCGCGAGTTCTTGTCGCCGGCGAGCACGTCGGCGAGCACGTCGAGCACGGCGTCGTCAGGATGGAAGATCTTGACCGAATGCCACGTCTCGTACAACCGCGGGAGCGTCACCTTGTCTTCGAGCACGATGAACGTGTCGCGCGGAACGGTGACGGCCGGCACCGGTGGTGGTGCGGGGACGTCGGGACCGCGCGCGATCCCGCCGAAGTAGCGGTTCACCCAGGCCACTGCGGAATCGCGCTGAAAGTCTCCGGCGATGACGAGCGTGGCGTTGTTGGGTGCGTAGTAGGTCCGGAAGAACTGCTTCACGTCCTCGAGTGACGCGGCCGACAGGTCCACCATCGAGCCGATTGGTGGCCAGTGATAGGGATGCCCCGCCGGAAAGAGGGCCGCCCAGATCGTCTCGCTCGCTCGCCCGTACGGCACATTGTCGATGCGCTGTCGACGTTCGTTCTTCACCACGTCTCGCTGCAGATCGAGCTTCGCCTGGTCCATCACGGGGAGCAGTCGTCCCATGCGATCCGCATCGAGCCAGAGTGCGAGCGGGAGCGCGTTGGACGGCAGTTGTTCGTAGTAGTTCGTCCGGTCGAAGGTCGTGCTGCCGTTGTTGTCGGCGCCGGCGGCTTCGAGCCACTTGTCGAACTGCCCCTGGGGCACGTTCTGCGATCCCATGAACATGAGATGCTCGAACAGATGAGCGAAGCCGGTGCGCCCCGGCCGCTCATCGCCCGATCCGACGTGGTACCACGTGTTCGCCACGACGATCGGTGTCGAATGGTCCTCATGCAGGATCACCTGCAGGCCATTCGGCAGCGTGAGCTTTTCGAACTGCAGCTTCGGCACGCCCTGCGCGCGCGCTGGCGTCGACAGAGCTGCTGTTATTAATGCACAAATAGATACGAAATAACGCGGGGTCACCGATCGTTCCTCTCTAGAATGAAGGCCAACGGTGCTTTCACCGATTCGCTCAGCGCGTACTTCCATCGCTCGGTCGGACTCGCGGCGATTGGGCTGCTCGGCGTCGGGGAAGCATACGGCTCCAGCCCGTGACGCCGTGCGAGAATGGTGAGGCGGAGCATGTGGAAGGGATCACTCACCAGCAAGACGTCTCGGCGGCCCTGGCTCGCCATGAGCGCCGAGACGCCGGCCATCGACTCGCTCGTCGTGCGTCCCTCTGTTTCCAGGAGGATCGCCTGGGCAGGGACGCCGTGCTGCGCCGCGTAGCGCTGGCTCACCGCGGCCTCGCTCGTCGTGTCTCCTGTGCCAGTCCCGCCGGTCACGATCATGATAGGTGCCAATCCGCGGCGCCACAGCGCCACCGCATGGTCCAGCCGTGCCCGGAGCACAGGCGACGGACGTCCGACGTACTGTGCCGCCCCCAGCACCACGATCGCCCCGACGGGCCGCGATTGATCGTGTCGCTCCCACGCCAGCACGGCGCCCAGCGACGCCAACCAGCCAACCAGCAGCAGGCCCAGCCCCGCGAGCGCGAGGCGCACGAGGGGTGGGCGCGTCGCACGCATTCACTGCAAGCTAGCTGTTCCTCACGCGCCGGCGGTAGGTAAGATCTTGCTCATTCGGTGAGGCCGAGGAGGGCCAGCCAGAAGATGTCGTAGCTGACACGCGGCTCACGCACCGATCCGTTGGTCACGTCGAGCGCCAGGCCGTCGATGAAGGCTACGGCCGCGTCGGCCATCAGTGCAGCAGGCACCCTCGGCGTGAGATCCAGCTCGGCGAACAGTCGCTCGATCGAGCGAGCGGCGCTCAGGCGTCGCTCGCTCGCCGCTGCGCGGGTGGCGCGCCGCACCGGCGCGTCGCGGACCAGCGCCAGCTCGACGAGTGCGGCGAGCTCGCCGCGGCGAAGCTCTCCCTCGAGCCACTGCCAGACTGCATCGAGCCCACCCATGCCATCGCTCTCGTCGATGGCGGTGCGTTCCCGATCGATCGTCCGCATTCCGATCCGCTCCACGATCTCGGCGAGCAGCGTCGAGCGGTCATGATAATGGTAGTGCAGAAGCGCTTTGCTCACGCCCGCCTCGAGGGCGATCGCCGCCATGCTCGCGCCACTCACCCCCTCGCGCGCGATGCATCGGACGCCGGCGTCCACGATCCGAGATCGCGCATCCGCGGAGGGGGCGGCCGCCTCGCGCTCGATCATATCGTGATCTTCCGGTGTGGGACGGGCGCCTCGACTGACGGATACCCCGCCGCG
>QHVE01000024.1:11424-23454 GCA_003223455.1 Gemmatimonadota bacterium
CCCGTGCGCCAGATGGTGCAAGATACGCCCCGCCTCGGCCATGCCCGACGCCGCGATGACCACCATCGGCCCATGCTGCGAGTTGAGAGCCTTCGATTCGGTCGCCTCGCGCGTGTATCGCACCAGCGGGAACTTGAACAGATCCTGGACCTTCTGCACCAGATCCTCCGTTCGATCGAAGATCTCCGGGTGCATCGCGAATACCGTGGTCGCGTCGATCGCCAACGGGCTGTCGATGTAGATCGGCACTTCGGGGATCTTCCCCTCGCGCGCCAGGATGTGCAGGTCGTAGACGAGCTCCTGCGTGCGGCCGACCGAGAACGCCGGCACCAGCACGCGGCCACCGCGCGCCGCCGTCTCGCTCACCACGCGCGCGAGTTGCTCGCGTGCGCCGGCAACGGGCTCATGGTCCCGATTGCCGTACGTCGACTCGAGAAGCACGACGTCCGCCCCGCCGGTCGGTGGTTTCGGATCACGGATGATCGGCAGCCCGCGTCGCCCGACGTCTCCTGAGAACACGACCTGTTTGCGGGTGCCCTGCTCCGTGCACTCCAGGGTGACCGATGCCGAGCCGAGGATGTGCCCCGCATCGGTGAACATCGCGCGCATCCCGGGCACCACGTCGAACCACGTGTCGTACGGCAATCCGACCATCCGATCGACGGCCGCAGTGGCATCCCGCATCCCGTAGAGCGGAGGCACGGCTTCTCGTTGGCGCCGCGCGAGGAACTCGGCGTCCTTCTCCTGGATGTGCGCCGAGTCGGCGAGCATCACCGCGGAGAGATCGCGCGTGGCGGCAGTGCAATAGATCGGATTCGCGTAGCCGTTCGCGGTCAGGAGCGGCAGCCGGCCGGCGTGGTCGATGTGGGCGTGCGAGAGCACGACGGCGTCGATCTCGCGTACCTCGAGCGGTAGCGTCGCGTTCTTCGCGCGCGTCTCGCTGCGGCGCCCCTGAAACATCCCGAAGTCGAGCAGGACAGTCTTGCCGTTCATGCGCACGATGTGGCATGAACCGGTGACCTCGCGGGCGGCTCCAGCGAACTCGATTTCCATGAAGACCAGGAATAAAGAGAGGAATCGCGGGATCGCGGGACATGCGTCACATCCGACAAAGATCGCCGGTAGCTGCGCGTTCCATGACTCTGCGTTGGCTCGGAGGCCATCATCGGTGACTCCGTTCAGCCGCCGAGAACTTGCTCGCTGGTGGACAGCTGGAGCAAGCCTTCCGCGCAACAGCATGGTGCGTAAACGGCGCCGTGGCAGAAGATGTTCATTGCGAGCCGCGGTGCGGTCAGCGAGTTCGAGCAGGTCCCGCCAACGCGCCTGCATCGCCGCTGCGTGCTACCTCGCGTCGCGGCCTATGGCGCGGCGGCGTAGGGTCGCACGGGAAACGGGCCCGCGTCGGGGCCGACGTCGACGATCCACGCGGCGCGATCACGATAGTAGCGGAGGAGTTCCCCATTCTCCGCGCCCATGTCGCGCGCCCACACGACGGGTGAGGCATCGATGTCGGCCGAGTTGAATACCCATTCGCTCTCGGTCGGATGGGGCTCGACGTATCGCACGAACACGACGTTCTTCGACCCACGTTGCGCGAGTGAGTCGGTGATCGCTTGGCGATGGTCCGGCCATCCCACCTTCCCCCGTTTCTTGCCCACTCGGGCGGCGGCGTGTGCGAGCCCCACGCACGCCCAGACGCCGAGCACCGCGACCGTCAGTGGGCGGCCAATGCGGCGCCGTCCTAGGTGCAGTCGACCGAACAATCGGAGGCACGCGCCGTATATGGCGAGGATGGCGGCAGTCGCTGCCGCAGCGTAGTGATTGAAGTAATAGGTCGTGAGGGCCATGCCGAACAGCATCGCCACGGTGGCCACTGCGGCGAGCCGCGTCGGTCGGTGGCGGAACAGCACGGGCAGAAGCAGGAACGGGAACAGTACCGTCACCGGAATTAGGAATGAGAAGAAGCCGAGCGCCGAGTACGCGAACTTGGCACGGCCTCTGAGGGTCCGCGCAGTGGTGTACTGGCGCTCTTCCTCTTCCTGGAAGCGACGCAGGACCTCGTCCTTCGGCGGCGCATGGGCCGGCATCTCTTGCCAGAGGAAGACCGGGACGGGATCACTCGCCTTCGCGTAGGCGGCGTAGGGCATCTCGGCCCAGCGGCCCGTGACCGCATGGTTGTACGCGAGCATCGCCCCACCGCCCATCGCCATCACCAGGAGAAATGGGAGCACGGCGCTTCGGAGCAGGGCCATCCTGAACGCAAGCTTGCGTCGCACGAGGTGCACCAGAAGCACCATCATGATCGGAAGCGCGAACCACAGCCCTTCGTACGGCCGGCTGTTCGCGAGCACGAGCAGCCCGAGGGCGAGCACGACCGCATTGCACGCGCTCACCCAGGCCTTCGGCGCCGACGGCGCGCGTATCAGGCGATACGTCGCGCCGAGGACCAGCGCACCGCCGCCGGCTGCCACCGCACCCCCCCAGTACGAAGTCCCCCAGTATGTGCCGGCGAGGTTCAACCCGACCACGAGCGCGAGGCCGAAGCCCAGGACGCGCCCGATCCAGCGCTGCAGCATCCAGCACAGGCTCGCGCACATGAGCGCAAAGGAGAGCGCTACCCCAACGTACGGCTCGCCCCCCAGCTTCCAGCCCGCTGCGATGACCAGGGCATTCGCAGGCGGATATTTCGAGGCGTACGTCGGTCGTTGCAGCACGTGGAAGGTCTCGAAGTGTCGAGCCATCACATGCGGCGGATTCGTCAATCGGCCGTGCAGAAAGGTTTCGGCGCCCAGGACATAGCTCAGCTCGTCGTGCACCACGGGTGGTGGCGCCGCGCCCATCGCGATCCTCAGGGCCATCGCGACTCCGAACGTCGCGACGAAGACCACGATGATCGCCGACACTGGGCGGCGGGCAACGGCGACAAACGCCGATGCGGTGCGCGACCAGCCGCGCGATATCGAGTCGCCGAGGGCTCGCCGGGCGAGCCTCACGCCGTGGTCGGTCGCCGAGGCCCCGCTCACCGCCGGGAGCACGGCTTCATTCCTCGCTTGACGCGGGGGTCCCGGTGGCCAGCGACCGCATACCGAGGAGACTGAGGAAGAAGCTCATCAGGACGGTCTGAAAGCCCAGCGCGGTCAGGGTGACGCCGGGAATCACCACGCGCATGGTCTCGGCATAATTCAGGTCGCCGAAGCTCGCTCGGCGCCACTGGAGGATCGCCGCCACCAGGAGCGCACCGCCCGCGAGCATCGCGAGCATGCCCAGGATGACGCCGCGCTCGAGGTTGATGCGCGCGTACCACCGCCGCAGGCGGGGCGTCATCGGCATCAACCCTTCAGCCGTCGCGAACGTCCAGGCCGAGACCGCGAAGAGCACCGCCTGGTAGCCCATGATCGCGGCGAGGCTGGCGAAGAGCAGGGAGTGCGCGTCAAAGCGCATCCCGCGGAACGTGAAATGGGAGTATACCGCGACGTAGCCCAGCGCGCCGAGCGCGATGAGCGCGAGCCCCGGTAATAAAAAGAGCCACCGGGGACTGTACAACAGGAAGAAGCGGAGCGTACGCCAGCCGTCGCGAAACGTGCGCAGGTGCGGCGGATGTGCGACGCGTCCATCCTTGTGTAGCGTGATCGGCACCTCGCCGATGCGCACCTCGCTGAGGCTCGCGCGGATCAGCATCTCCGTGGCGAACTCCATCCCCGTGCAGCGCAGGGCAAGCCCGTCGTAGACGTCGCGGCGGAAGCCACGCATTCCGCAATAGATGTCGCTGACCGGTACGCCGAACCAGTTGTTCGCGATGCGGCTGAACATCGGGTTCCCGAGCCACCGGTGCAGGAAGGGCATCGCACCGGGATTGATCGTGCCCCCGCCACGTGGAAGGCGGCAGCCCTGCACGATTCCGTAGCCCTGCCGCAGCTTGTCGTTGAACGGGGCGAGCTCGCTGAAGTCGTAGCTGTCGTCGGCGTCGCCCATTAGCACGTAGGTGCCCCGCGAGACCGCGATGCCGGCCCGCAAGGCATTGCCGTACCCGCGCTCGGAGACGTTCACCACGCGGGCGCCACACGCGCGGGCGATCGCCTGCGATCCATCGGAGCTCCCGTTGTCCGCCACCACGACTTCACCTTGAATGCCGGCGACCGCCATGGCTCGCTGGGCTTTCCGGATGCACGTCTCCAGCGTGTCGCGCTCGTTCAAGCATGGCATGACGACGCTTAGCTCAAGGTCTCCCGGGCCCGAGGCGGGGCGGGGAGACTCCTCCCTCTCGGGATGGGGCTCGCTCGATGCGAGGTCAGGGGACATACCATAACTCGCTCACGGGTGGAGAACTTTGCTCGGCATGTATTCGGGGGCGCACACGCGCTCTGCCGGAACCATGTCATCCAGCGTCACCCGATGGTCGGTGGCGCCGTAATGCGACCTCGACGCGCACCTGATACGCCTCGTCACGGAGATCCGGTAGGACGTACTTTTTGGTCCCTCTTTCTTGGGTCAGACCTCCGCGTCGCCGGGCCGCTCGAACACCAACGTCACGCGATGCTCGTCTTGCGACATCAGTGCCGGACGCCATCCGCTCCGACTCCGCTCATTCAGTAGATCTGTCAGCGCGTCCTCGTCGTCGCGCGCGTGACGCGTGAGGCGTAGCATCACCGCTTGGTATTCTTTCATGGGCGCGAACTTACTAGCTTCTGCCCCATGGACACCACCCCCGCGTTCCCGACGCTGCGCATCGTCTCGCATCCACTCGTGCAGCACAAGGTGTCGCTGCTCCGCGCACGAACGACGCCGACCAAGATCTTCAAGGAGCTGGTCGACGAGATCGCGACGCTGATTGCCTACGAGGCCACGAGTGAGCTCGCCCTCGAGCCGGCACCGGTCGAGACGCCGCTCGAGCGCATGACAGGAATGCGGGTGAGTGGGAAGAAGCTCACCCTGGTGCCGATCCTGCGCGCCGGTCTCGGCATGGTCGAAGGCGTTGCGCGCCTCGTCCCATCCGCACGCGTCGGGCACATCGGCCTCTATCGAGATCACGACACGCTCGAGCCGGTCGACTACTACTTCAAGGTGCCTGGAGACGCCGCCGAACGAGACTTCTTTCTCCTCGATCCGATGCTCGCGACTGGTGGCAGCGCGGCGGCGGCCGTGACATCGCTCAAGCGCGCCGGTGCGAGCCGCATTCGGTTTCTCTGCCTCGTCGCCGCTCCAGAAGGCGTCCGCCGCCTTGCGGCAGCCCACCCCGACGTGGTCGTCTACTGCGCCGCGCTCGACCGTGAGCTGAATGCACAGGGGTACATCCTCCCCGGCCTCGGCGACGCCGGGGACCGGTTGTTCGGCACCAGATAGTCGCGTGGCCGAGATAGTCGAAGGG
Organism: Gemmatimonadota bacterium; assembly: GCA_003223455.1. Taxonomy (GTDB): domain Bacteria; phylum Gemmatimonadota; class Gemmatimonadetes; order Gemmatimonadales; family Gemmatimonadaceae; genus AG11. The sequence continues at coordinate 16,790 of QHVE01000024.1, forward strand.
TGCACTCGCCACAGCGAGTGCACCCTTCTGCTGGTCGGTCGACGACTGCGTTATTCGCGCGCCGTCAGCCGAACCACTCGCGTGGACAGTCACGCTGCTGGCGGGCCGCGTCGAGCACCCACTGCTGCGTGCTCAGGTCCGTGACCTCGGCAGGGACGCGATTGAACCACGCGCTCGCCTGCTTCGTATCGCCGACGCGTCGCCAGAGCTCGCCCACCAGATAGGTGAGCACCGCGCGCTCCTCGCGCGCGACGCCATCGAAGCTCGACAACGCCTCTTCGAACTTCCACGCCGCCTTGCGGCGGAAGTAGCGCTCGGCCTCGCTATCGGACTCGTCGACGCAGCACCACGCGGCCCGCAGAAGAAGGTCGGCGACGTGCCGAGCGTCGAGCGCTTGCCATTCCGCCACCTTGGCTGCTGCCTCGTACTTCTCCGAGCCCAGCACGGTGCCCGTCGAGATCTGCGGCGCCAGCTCGTTCCAGACGTGCTCACGGAGTCCGGCGCTCACATCGGCCTCCTCGGTGAAGTCGCGCTCTGCCCCCGAGTATCCACAGCGATTGCACATGTGGATCAGGAACGGCAGCGGCTGCGTCCCGGCAGCGCGCTCGTGAAAGTCCGTGCGCTTTCCACCGAACGAGTTCGTCGAGATGACCTGCTGCGACTTGAATCGCGTGTCGCAGATCGGGCAGCGCAGTTCAATCTGCTGAAGCGTCGTCATGACCCCGTATCTCCCAGCGACTTCCCCAGACGTTCCCACCGCTAATGGCAAAGGAAAATTTCGTGCCAGCCTGGCGCCTCCTGCGCGATGACCTTCGGCTTACGCTGTCGCCGTCGTCGGAAGCGGCGGGGCATGCCATGCGTACGGCGCGCGTGCGCCGGTGAATCGATCTCTTGTTCGAGTCATCGGTCGCGGCTATCATACCGCGTTCGTTGCGCCCGCAATTCGGCGCCCCCGTCGCTGATGGGCTCTGCGCTGGTTTCCCGCAGGTCGCTTTCCCGGTCGAATGCTGATCAACCTGCTGCCGGACTTTTTCGCCGTACTCGATAGCACTGATCGCGTCGCCGCCTACCAGCGTTACTTCGAAGCCCACCGCAGCATCCTCGAGCCCTACTGGCAGAACTACGTCGTCGATCCCGACGGCCCGCACTTCGGTGACGTCATCCGGGCGACGGCGTTGGCTGATCGCACCGATCTGCGAGAGATGCTCCAGCGGACGGACGTCGTCGCACTCGCTCGGTCCGCCGAACAGCGGTGTGGGCGCTTGCTCGAGCAGGACACCGACGTGCACGTCGTCCTCATGGTCGGCGTCGGAGCTGCGAACGCCGGCGAGTTGGTGGTCGACGGGACGGGGATCGCCTTCGCGTGTCTCGAGCATTTCACCTCGGTCGCCAACCCCGACACCCAGGGCCTTGGTTTGGATCCGGAGCTCCTTCCGCTCTGGCTGGCCCATGAGTTCGCTCATGCCATCCGCTATACCTCGCCCACCAGCCGCAGCGAAATGCGTGCACTGATCGAGGAAGCCAGTGGTTACTACTCGTACTGGGAGACTGGCCGGCTCGCGCCGTTGAGAGAGCATCTCGTGAATGAAGGCCTTGCCGTTCAGGTCTCGCAGGCGATCAGCCCGGGCCACGCCGCATGGGAGTACTTCGGCTTCGGCCGCCGCCAATATGCGCGGGTTCGCGAACTCGAAGCTGTCATCAGCCGTGCCGTAGTCGAGGACCTGGATCGCGCAGGGCTGGGCCTTCGACTGCGCTACCTCTCGGGGGGCATGAGCGACGAGGCGCGCACGGTTGATCGCTATGTGCTTCCTGAGCGGAGCGGCTACTACCTCGGTGCCCGTATGGTCGAGGCAGCGGTGGCCGAGCGGGGGCTGGCATGGGCAGTCCGTGCCCGCGCCTCGGAGCTTAGCGAGCTCGCGCGTGGGGCGGCGGCATCGGCCTGAGTCGATCGGCGCCGACTCACTTCCCGACGCAGAACTGACGGAACACGACGTCCAGGATGTCGTCGGTATGCACCACGCCGATTAGCTCGCCCAGTGCGTCGGCGGCAGACCGCACATGAATCGCTGCGATGCTCATTGGCAGGGCGTCCGCCGCGAGCGCGTCGTGGAACGCGGCCAGCTCGCGAACAGCCGTCGTCGCGGCTGCACGGTGCCGTGCCCGTGTCAGCCCCGGTGCATCATCGCTCGGCGGTGCCCCGTGCTCGGCAGCGAGTCGCGCATCGATGGCGTCGAGGAGCAGACCGAGCCCTTCGCCCGTCCGCGCACTCACTGCGACGGCGTGGTGCATTTGAGGACGTTCTGCTACTAAATCCGCTTTGGTGAGAACGCCGAGCACGGGGGTGGCGGTGAGAGCGCGCACGCGCCGCGTCGCTTCGTCGATCCGATTCATCGACTCTCCGCAGACCAGCACGAGTGTCGCCCGCGCCAGATAGCGCGCCGACGTCTCGATCCCCAATTGCTCGAGCACGTCCGTCGCGTCGCGGAGGCCCGCGGTGTCGACGAGCCGGAGCGGCCATCGGGGTCGATCGAATATCGCCTCGATGGCGTCCCGGGTCGTTCCGGGAATCTCGGTCACGATGGCGCGCGCCTCTCCGAGCAAGGCGTTGAACAAGGACGATTTGCCGACGTTCGGCGCACCTGCGAGCACGATGAGTGCGCCGTCGTGGATCATCGAGCCGAGATCGGCCGTCGCGAGCAGCGCGCGCACATCGTCGAGTGCCGCCCTTGCGGCGAACGTGATGCGCTCGCGCGGAATCGGACCGTCGTCCTCCTCTGGGAAGTCGATGTCGTAGGCGAGCAGCGCCTCCACTTGAAGGATGCGTTCCCGGAGCGCGACGACTCGCTCGGACAGCCCCCCGTCGAGCTGGCGCAACGCTTGACGCTGGGCCGCGCTCGAACGCGCTTCGACGAGGTCGCCGATCGCTTCCGCCTGCAACAGGTCGAGCTTGCCGTTCAGTACGGCGCGCCGGGTGAACTCTCCTGGCTCGGCCTGGCGTGCGCCGGCACGGATGGCTGCCGCGAGCACGGACGCCGGAGCCCGGTATCCTCCGTGAGTCGTGATCTCGAGGAGATCCTCTCCAGTGAACGATGCCGGGGCGACGAAGCGCGTGACCACCGCGTCATCCAGTGGGGAGCCATCGTCCGGATCGATGACCTGCGCGTGGGTCGCGTGCCGCGCGTCCCTCGGCACGGGTCGCAGGAGACGCTCTGCGATCGCCGGGACGCCGGGCCCCGAGAGTCGCACCATGGCGAGTGCGCCGCGACCCGGTGCCGTGGCGATCGCGGCGATCGTCCGTCCATCGCCCAGCGCGCTCGCGTCGAGCGGCGATACCGGGCGGGTGTCCGTCACGCCGCGGACGCTACCGGCGGTACCAGCATCGATTCGCCGGGCTCGATGATGTGTACCCTCTCTCGCGACCCGTGATTCGTCAGCACGGCGCGCAATCGATTGATCGCGTCGTGCGCCGTCGCGGTCACGTGCCGGAACGTGCCCCAGTGGTAGGGGATCAGAACGCGCGCGCGCAGTGTCTCGAACAGCGTCAGTGCGTCGTCGTGCGTGAGATGACCTCGGCGGAACCCCGGTTTCCACGGGGGAGCGTAGCCAATCGGCAGCAGCGCGACGTCGAGCGTTCGGTTGGTCGTCCACAGCACGCGCTCGACCAGCGCGTGTGTATCAGGCATGAGGGCTGTATCGCCGGCGAAGAACAAGCTCTCCTCGTCCGTCTCGGCGAGGTACATGTTCGCCGCGCTGCGCCAGCGGTCGATCCCGTATCGACTGCCCTGGTGCGTTGCTCGCTCGGCGTGGAGGCGTACCGCGCCACCAGGCGCCAACGGTTCGACGTGCGTGTACCCCTTCCCCCACAGCCATCGCGCAATAGGGGGAGGAGCGTACAGGGGGATGTCACGCGGGAGCCGGTCCAGCGAATCGAACGACAGGTGATCGGCGTGCGCGTGTGTGAGCAGGATCGCGTCGAGCGCAGGAAGGGCGTCCAGCGCGATCCCTGGCGCACTCACGCGGGGAAGGAAGCGACCAAGGTGTGGATCGAAGTTCGGATCGGTGATGACGCGCGTACCGGCGACCTCCAGTAGGAGGGTCGCATGTCCGATGTAGGTGATCTTCACGCTTCGCCCCGCTCGCGCCCGCGCTAGCTTCGACGCTTCTGCGCGGGCGCGGGCATTCCTCGAATCACTGGCGCCGGCGTCGGTTCTTTCGCTCGCTCGCGTGCCAGCAGCCACTGCTGCGGAAGCGCCGCGACGTTCTGAACGGCGTAGTAGAGGTTCAGCCCCGACGCGAGGTTCAGGAAGAACACGGTGAGCATGACGGGCATCATGTACATCATCATCTTCGCCTGTGGGTTCGGCGGCATGTTCCGCGAGCCGATCCATGACGTGGCGAACATCGAGAGGCCCATCAGGATGGGCGTGATGTAGAACGGATCCTTCAGCGAGATGTCGGGGAGCCACAGGAAGGGTACCCCGCGGAACTCGATCGTATTCTGGAATACGAAGTACAGGGCGAACAGGATCGGCATAGGCAGGAGCATTGGCAGACATCCCATCAGCGGGCTGAGAGGACTCATGCCATGGTCCTTGTACACCTTCATGATCGCTTCCTGCTGCTTGCGCGGATCGTCGCTGTACCGCTTCTGCAGCGCCTGCAGTTCGGGCTGCAGGCGCTGCATCTTGAGGCTCGTCCGCATTGCACTCTGTTGAAGTGGCCAGAGCGCGATACGGATGATGATGCCGAAGAGCACCAGCACCCATCCGTAGTTCAGCTGCGTCGTGCGTTTGATCCAGAGCAGCACGCGCATGACGATGACGGCGAACGGCTGCACGAGGCCGCGCATGAACCCGCCGTATGGATTCACCTGATCGAGGTCGCTGCCGAGCTTCTGCAGGCGCTCGAAGTCCTGCGGACCGGCGTAGATGTCGAACGACACACGTCCGTCCGCACTGAGCGGAAGCACGGCGCCGGCTACCACTTCGTTGGCGATCTTGTTGTTGCGGCGTCCACCGCGAAGCTGTACCGCACTGAATGGCGCCTTCGCCGGTGCGCGGTATGCCACGAGGAAATACTTGTTGCGCGCCGCGACCCAATGTATCGGCCGCGTTTCAGCGCGCGTCGTAGTCGAGTCGAGCTTCGAGAAGTTGACGCTCTCGATGTCGCCTGAGCCAAGACGATAGCTGACGGCGAGATGGTTGATGTCGTCGAGCGTGTCGGGTTCGTTCGATCGTAGGGTTCGCGGGAGTCTGATCAGGAGTGTGCTGCCGGCCGGAGCCCCTACCACGTTGGCCGTCACGCGGAGGAGAAAGCTGTCTGGCACCACGGCATAATCGAGCGCGAGGGATCGTCCGCCGAGTGTCCCGGTGTACGAGACGGTGGTACCGGCCGCGCCTTGCTTGAGCTCCCCGCGAAGGGGCACCGTATCGAGGGCGATCGTGTCACGTCCGAGTGCGAGACTGTACCGCGCAAGCGCCGCCTGTGTCGGGAGCAGCTCGGACGGTTCGCGGGAGATTCCGCGCCCGGTGCTTCTCGGATCTCCGCTGGTTGGTCGCCGAGACGGATAGCTGTCGAGTACGACGGAGACGGCAGCAGCACCTTGGGAGCTGAACGCGTAGCGCGACAGCCGTGTCCGAACGGTCGTCGTCTCCGCCGGCGCGATCGGGAGTGCGGCTCCGAGCTGCGACGAAGGGGTGATGGGGGAAGGTGATGTCGCCGCACTCCCCGGAGCGCCCTCGGTAGCAGGAGTGGTGTCGACTCGCGCGGTCGCGCGGCTTGTTGAATCGGCGGTGGCTGCTGGTCGCCGTGTCCCCCGATTGAGGAACAGCGGAGGTGTAATGATGACGATCGCCGTCAGCAGCAACGCGAGGAAGAAGCGCTTGTCCATAGGATGAGACCCGTGAGGCAGGTCGCCTCTAGGGTACCGGATCGTATCCGCCGGGACGGAATGGGTGACACCGCCCGATTCGGCGGAGTGCAAGCCAGCCTCCACGCAGCGCGCCGTGGCGCTCGAGCGCTTCGATGGCGTAGGCAGAACAGCTCGGATAATAACGGCACGCCGCAGGCAGCAGGGGACCAAGCGTGACCTGATACGCACGCACAAATAGAACGAGAAGCGTCCGCATCAGGTGTCACCTGGCGCCTGGTCGTGTGCATTCCTGAGGGGCTGCGGCTCGGGCTCAGCGGCCCGCCAGGCTATGAGCTGGGAGAGTATCCGTTCGACATCGGTAGCCAGAGCCGAGAATGTTGCACGATACGCCTCTGGCCGAATCCGAATGACGACGTCAGCAGCTACGTCAGCTGGAAGTAGCCGGGTCCTCGAGAGCTCTCGCAGGCGTCGCTTCACCCGATTCCGCGCGACTGCGGACTGCCGGAAACGTGGGACGACCAAGCCGACGCGAGTCCTCGTGCCGGTGGGAAGCACGAGAGGGGAAGCACTGACCCGAACCTCGAGCAAGGTGGTTCGGATACGCTTCCCCTCTTCCGCGATACGCTGTAGCTCCGCGCCCCGTGTGATACGCGCACGTCGCGGAAACCCGAGCGACGTGTGGGGCGTGTCAGGCTCCGGCGTATTTGTCCGGGATGCGCACCGTCAACTGCTTCCGTCCCTTCTTGCGGCGGCGGGCAAGGGTCTTTCGACCCCACTTCGTTTCCATGCGCGC
>QHVE01000024.1:23467-63783 GCA_003223455.1 Gemmatimonadota bacterium
CATGGCTACTCCAGGTACGGTCTGATCTAACTACGGCACGGACAGGTAAAGTTAGCTTCTATCAAGAGATAGGTCAAGCCAAGTGAAGCGGCTGCAGAAGGTTGGCACGGTGGCGCCACCATGGTCCGTTTGCTTTTTCCACATGGCTCGGATAGCTTCGCTGCCCCGCCTTCCCGAGTTATCCACATCATCTCATGACGCTATCGGCGACCGAAGTCTGGACGCGTATCCTCGACCGAGCGCGACATGAACTCCCGGAACAAACGTTTCGGACATGGCTGGAGCCGACCGAGCCTCTCGCTCTTGAAGGCGACACCATCATCGTGGGCTCCCCCGATCAGTTTGCCGCCGATTGGAACGAGTCGAAGCACGCGCAGCTTCTGACCAGCCTCGCTCCGATCGCGCTTGGCCATCCGCTTTCCGTAGTCTTTCGCGTCCATGAAGAGCGGAAGACACGGAATCAGCCGCGCCAGAACAGCGACAGAAACAGGGCGGCATCAACGCACAACTGAGTGATCGTTACACGTTCGACCACTTCGTGATCGGCAAGTCCAATGAGCTCGCGGCTGCCGCTGCCCACGCCGTGTCACAGGCCCCAGGGCGCGTCTATAACCCGCTGTTCCTCTATGGAGACACGGGACTGGGAAAGACCCACCTCATGCAGGCCGTCGCTCATGCGGTGATGGAACGGCAACCCGAGACACGCATCACGTTCATTGGTACCGAGCAGTTCACCAATGAAATGATCGGTTCGATTCGGGAACGGACCACTCAGGAGTTTCGGCGTCGCTATCGAGAGACTGATCTTCTTTTGGTCGATGACGTCCAGTTCCTGAAAGGAAAAGAGTCGACACAGGAGGAGTTCTTCCACACGTTCAACGCGCTCTACGAAGCCGGCCGTCAGATTATTCTGACGAGCGATCGGCCTCCATCCGAAATTCCTGGATTAGAAGCCCGACTAGTCAGCCGCTTTCAGTGGGGAATGGTCGCCGACATCGAGCTACCGGATGTAGAGCACCGGATCGCCATCCTTCGGAACAAGGCGATGCTCGATCACCTCGAGATGACGATCCCCGAGGACGTCATTCGGTTCATTGCTGAGCATGTCCGCTCGAATGTGCGGGAGCTCGAGGGATCTATCATCAAGCTCCTCGCCTATGCCTCTCTAAAGCACCGCGAGATCACGGTGGATGTGGCCCGCGAGGCTCTCCGTGATAAGCTTCGCCCAGGAGAGGCGGCAAGCGCTGCTGCCGTTGGGCTCAACACCGAGGCGATCCAGCAGGCGGTTGCAAAGGAGTGGGGAGTCACCACGGAAGGATTGCGCTCCAAAACGCGAACGAAAGCACTCACCGCTCCGCGACAAGTTGCCATGTACTTGATGCGCGAGTTACTGGGGCTGCAACTGGTCGAGATTGGGGCAGCGTTTGGCGGGCGAGATCACTCGACGGTCATTCATAGTCTCGAACGCGTCACCACCACGCTGCGGGAGGAGCCCTCCTTCGCCCAGCGTGTGGCTCGGTTACGGGCTTTGCTCGAGAGCCTTGCTACGTGAGAGCCCTCGGCCAGTTTTATCCACATACTAGATGGATGAATCCCAGTCTTTTCCCTGTAAAAGCGGGCAAATTCCACCTGTTTACCACACGTGATTTCGTTAAGAGGTCAATCGATGTGGATTCGGCCAGGATCCCACATACACTCCACCGGAGTACGACTCCGGACAACTGCTGTTGGCCGTACGAGTTCGGCTCCTTTTCCACAAGTCGACAGTCACTACGACTGCTACTGGATTGAACTCTTCTAAAGAGTAGAACAGTAGGCAGCTGCCATTTTGTGCACACACCCCCACAACAGGAGCGGTGATGCGGTTTACAATTTCCCGAGAGAAGCTGCAGGAAGGGCTAGCGGCGGTAGCGGCGAGCATTCCCGCCAAGACGACGCTGCCCGTTCTTGCAAACATTCTCGTGGAGACTACGGACAAGGGGATCCGTCTCTCAGGCACGGACCTGGATATTGCTGTCAGTACCGAGGTCGCGGCGGATGTAGAGGCCGCTGGTGCCATCACCATCCCTGCAAAGAAGCTCGCCGAGATCGCACGCGAGCTACCGCCGTCACCGGTGAAAATCGCAGCTGCTGGGGAGCAGCGGGTCACACTCGATTGTGGACGGTCTCATTTCAAGATTCTGGGACTGCCTCGAGATGAATTCCCCAGCTTTCCCAGTGTTCGTTTTAACGAAAGCTGGCGGATCCGGTCAGGGGATCTTCAGAAGCTGATCTCGCACACATCGTTTGCGGTCAGCACAGAAGAGAGTCGGCCCATTTTGAATGGGGTGCTCTGGGAACTCAAGCCTGAAGCAATGCGCATGGTCGCGACGAACGGACATCGCCTGGCAAAAATGGAGGTGCCGATCAAATCGGGTGGAGCACCTGCAAGCGATTTGATCGTGCCCCCAAAGGCACTCGAGCAAATTCGTCGCCTTTTCCCGGCGGACGAAGAGCTCGAGATCGCCCGTGGGGACAATCACCTTGGCTTTCGTTCACCCTTCACCGCCGTATTTACGAGACTCATTGAAGGGCCCTATCCGAACTACGATCAGGTCATCCCACGTGACAACGATCGTGTCGCAGTCGCGGATAAGATTGCACTCACGAGTGCCCTGAAACGCATGTCCGTGATTGCGTCTGATCAAACACATCGTATCCGCCTGTCGTTCAACAGTGGAATACTCCGCTTCAGCGTTCAAACACCCGACTTGGGTGAAGCCACCGATGAATTGGCTGTGAGATACACCGGGGATCAACTGGATATCGGGTTCAACGCCAGCTACCTGCTGGAGATTCTTCGATATATCCCCACGGATGAGGTGAAGCTGACGTTCAAGGCGCCCGAACGTGCCGCCACGATTGAGCCAGAGGGATGGAATGATTCAGCAAGCTACCTCTGCCTCGTAATGCCGCTTCGCCTCGTCGACTGACTTACCGGCGATCTATGACGCCTTCTGACCCCCTCACCGGAAAGCGTACGTGAATACGCTTCAAACGCTGGCCCAAGCTGCCGGCGTTGCGTATGCGGCGGGGCTCAACCTGTATGCAACGGTCGTCGTCATCGGACTCGCATCACGTCTCGGTTGGATCGGGCCTCTCCCAGGAAGCTTGGCGGGAATCACATCGTGGTGGGTCATCGGTCTCGCCCTGACCCTGACAGCGATCGAGTTCTTTGCATCGCTCGTCCCCGCCATTGCATCGGCGTGGGATACGGTTCACTCTCTCGTGCGCCCGCCCGCGGCCGCGGCGCTGGCCGCTGCCACAGCGTGGCACGGCGATCCTGTATTCGTGCTCGTTGCTGCATTGTTGGGTGGCGGTCTGGCCGTCACGACCCACACGACGAAGCTCGGACTCCGGTACGCTGTGGATGCTTCACCCGAGCCGGTGAGCAACGGAGTGATGAGCATCTCCGAGCTCGGGCTCGTGACGGCCATTATGCTGACCATCTGGAGCCATCCCTACATCACACTCGCCGTTGCGCTCATCGCCCTTTTCGGGCTCATCATTCTGGTGCGTTTGATCTGGCGCACGTTGCGCCAAGTACTCTCCGGCCGCTGGGTCCCGCACCGCGGCTTTCGGCAGGAAGCGCGGACTAGCGATCGACTCGAGAATCGCGAAGAGGACTGAAAAGCCCCTGGCGGCCAAAATATTAGCAAAGTAATAATTATTTCTTTATTACTTTTATGATCGCACGCAGGGAGATGAGAGTGGACGCTGCCGGCCTGTAAGCCGGGTTCTGTCGAGTGTGAGCTCGTGACGGTCATTCCTCTGGGAGCGTGGTCACCCACGCTCTCGAGCAGCCTACCCGCAGCGTCTTGATCGGGACGGGCCGTCCCTCGCTGCCTATTTGGCCTTGCTCCCGCTGGGGTTTGCCATGCCACAGGTGTTACCACCTGCGCGGTGAGCTCTTACCTCACCGTTTCACCCTTACCTGTGCCCGACGAACCGGGTCATCGGCGGTCTTTTCTCTGTTGCACTATCCGTCGAGGCGGGTGCCTCGCCCAGGCGTTACCTGGCAGCGTGCCCTATGGAGCCCGGACTTTCCTCGAGTGCTCGCGCACCCGCGACCATCCGGCCGACAGCATCCATTTAAAAGATACATCATCCTGCCGATGACGAGGAGATGACGCCATGCTCCTAGACTGCCGCCGTTCCAGTCTACCGCCACACGGCCCGACCGGTGTGCGCTTCCCCACACTTGCTGGAGGTGGATCCAATGTCTCACGGAGGAACGTCTCCCACAGAACTTCCCCCCATCGCCACGCTGCTCACTCCGGAAGAGCGACTTCGCGTCGATGCAGCCGGCGAAGGATGCTATCGCACGTTACATCGCGAAAGCGTCGATGACGTGATTCGAGACTTGAAATCGCAGCAGGTTCAAGCGGTACTCGTGTCCGTGAGCTGTGCGAGCAAGTGCACCGCGCGAGTCGCCTCCCTCGTTCGCGAGTTCCCACGTATTCCCGCCGTCGCGCTCCTCAGCGAATTCGAGCTTCGCACACCGCACGCCGTGCTCGCGCTCGGACAGTGTGGTATCAAACGCCTCGTCGATGTTCGACAGGCTGCTGGCTGGCGCGAGCTTCGCGGTACACTGATGGCAGATACCGGCGACGCCACTCAGCGCACCGTCCTGGGGCAGTTGGCCATTGACCTCGCGGGTGTTCCGAGTGACTGCTGGCAGTTCTTCGAAACGATCTTCACATGCTCCCCGAGGCTTGGAAACGTACGCTTGCTCGCCCGTCACCTCGATGTGACCGCGAGTACGCTGATGAGCCGCTTTTTCCGGGCCGGTGTCCCGACCCCCAAGCGGTACCTGGCAATGGCTCGCCTCGTTCGTGCCGCGCGGCTCTTCGAGAATTCAGGGTTCTCCATCGCAAATGTGGCCAATCATCTCGACTACAGCTCCCCGCAAAGCTTCGGACGTCACGTCCGTACGCTGCTGCACATCACCGCCGGTGAGTTCCGCGAACGGTATGACTGCGCGAGCATGTTCACGCAGTTCCGGTCGGGTCTGATCACCCCCCATCTTGACGGTCTCCATGTTCTGAGACCGCTCACTGCTCCGGCCGGTTGGGCAGCCGGACGCGCTAAGCGTCGACGGCGCGACGGGCAGAGCGGGGCATGAGACGGCAGGGCCATTCCGCGCCAACGTCCGTGCCCGTCGCTGGCAAGCTTGGTGCATGGCCCTCGCCTCGTGACCCTGCCATCCGATACGTCCCTGTCTACCACTCGGGCGGAACGTCGCACGTCCGACGCTCCACTCGGCGACGCTCTCGCGACACTTGTGGCTTTCCACCTTCACCAGGACGTGGGAGAGCTCGCCGAGCGCTGGAGCGGACAGGCGCGCAGCGTTTCCTTGCTTCCCCAAGCGGATAGCCAACACCCGGACCACCTCACGGATGCCCACGAACTCGTCGAGGCTCTAATCGCGGGCCTGGCCAATGACGACGGCGTTTCGGAAGACCCGGTCGGGCACGGGATGCGGTTTGGAGTGTCCGCCTTCGAAGGGGGCGTGTCAGTCCACCACGTTCTGAAGGCGCTCGATCTCCTCGTGGCGATGACGCTGTTCGCCATGGAGTCCGTGCTCAGTCGGACAGATGAGGTCCCTGGTGCCACTGCTGCGGACGGGATCAAGCTCTCGCGCCGTCTGCAACGCCGCGGGGCGTTGCTCTCGCTTGCTGCGACGCGGGGATACATGCAGGCGTACGGAGATGCGCTACGCGACCGCTTCCGGCAGGCACGCCACGATCTCAGGAACCCGCTCGGCACCATCAAGAGCGTGCTCGCCCTGATGGACGACGACGGTGTACCGCTCGAGACACGAGCGAATCCCAGCTTCCGCGCAATCGCGACCCGCAACGCACGGTCGCTCGAGGAGCTGATCGGGGATCGATTGAGTGATGCGGCCGCCCTGCTCCCGTCGCTCGCCGGTCAGATCGTATGGGTTCGCGACATCGTCTGCGAGGTACGACGCGAGCTTCGAGCCGACGCCGAGCGCCGGAGGGTCACGATCGTCGTCGAGCAAGAAGGTCCGCACGGACGGCTGGATGCCGCGGGGCTGGAGCTACTCCTTCGTGAGGTGCTGAAGGCGACGCTGCAGGAGTGCACGCTGGATGAAGGGGTGCACGTCGATTTCGAGCGAGCAAGCGGCTGGGCAATTCTGGTCGTCTCCCGCGAATCGGGACGTCCACCGATTCAGGACCCCGGTACGCTGGCGCGGCTGGGTGCACTGGCGGGACAGGTCGGCGCCACAGTCACGGCGGGGGAGCGGACGACAGTCGTGTCGATTCAGCTCGGTCCGAGTGAGATGGCCTCGTCCGCCGGGCGAGAACGTGCTGTGCCACGCGAGCCCGACGGATTAAGCGACGGGGAGGCGCGCCACGATGTCCGAGGCGCGCGCGAGAGCCAGCACGGGCAGGCCGACACCCTCTAGCGCGTCACGCCCTCCTTCCTCGCGATCGACCAGCGCCAGCACCCCCGCCACCGTGCCGCCGGCGGCGCGGACGGCTTCCACCGCGCGGAGCGCGGAACCTCCCGTGGTGATCACGTCCTCGATCACAGCAACGCGATCCCCTGTCTGGAACGGCCCCTCGATGAGTCGCCCCGTGCCATGCCCCTTGGCCTCCTTGCGCACGGTGAACGCACGAAGCGGCGAGGGCGTCTCGGCGCTCGCGTAGGCGATCGCATAGCTGATTGGATCGGCTCCCAACGTCAGGCCACCGACCGCGTGCACACGCCAGTCGACATCGCGAAGGGCGGCAAGCGCCAGCGGGCCGATGAGCGCAAGCCCGTCTGGGCTCATTGTGGTGAGCCGTGCGTCGATGTATAAGGTGGACTGCCGCCCCGAGGCGAGCGTGAATTGTCCGCGGCGCGCCGAGCGCTCAGCGAGAATCGAGAGTAGACGATCGTGAGTGGTCATGGGCGTGGCTGACGTTAGTGGCACGGCAGAGGCAGGTCAATCGAGCGAGCGTGACGCCGAACACCGCGTCGGCCGCGGATTGCTCTCGCGCTTCATCGGAGCCGTCTTCCTCGTCCTGCTCGGCGGCTTGCTGTTGCTCGATCAAGCGCTGATGCGCGCGAACGAAGAGCAGGCAGCGTTGGATGCGAAGTCCACTGCGCTTCTCGCCGAGTCATTCGTTCGCGCGCACGACATGCTGCTCGAACGTTTGATAGGCCTTCCGTTCGATCGGCCCGAAGGACGAGATAGCCTCTGGATTCGCGAGGAAGCGACGCGATGGCTCTCCAGCATGCCAAGCGTGCGACACGCATGGGTCGTGGATGCAGACGGTCGTCGCGTGCTCGACGTCGATCGCTCGAATCACGCGCAAGGCATCGACTCGGCGGCGGTATTGGACAAACTGGATCGCGCGCAGATCCCGAATGCGCTCTCGATCTACGTTCGACACGACGCGGGTACGGGCGGGACGGACCGCGGTCTCATCGTGATGATGCGCTCGTTCTCGCCGCCCGCGCCCGTCAGCCCCGTCCGGGGCGGGCTCCCCTCATCGCTCCGCGGCGGTCTTCTGATCGAGGTCGATTCGCTTCGGACCTTCCTCGCCCGGACGTCACCCCGCAGTCGCGTCGCACTCCTGCTCATCGCCGGCAACGACACGATCACGCGTCTGAGGGGAGGCACGAATCGTTCGACGACATCCGACGCGATGCACCATGGAGTAGTTCGCCTCCCTAACGGGGGCACCTGGACCGTCATGGCCAGCCATGCTCTCACGCCGCGCTCTCGGCGCCTGATGGTGTGGACGCTCGGTGTGGGGGGAGCCATTTTCCTCGCGTTCGGCCTCCTGCGCGAGCAGCGGCGCGCACTGCACGTCGCTGCTCGTTCCGTCGAACTCGAGCGGCTCTACAGCGACGTGAAACGGGCGAACCAGGCGAAGAGCGAGTTCCTCGCCAACGTCTCGCACGAGCTGCGGACACCGCTCAACGCAATCGTCGGATTCGTCGAGCTCCTTCGAGACGGCTTTTACGGCGATCTCACGCCTCGCCAAGTACCTCCGGTCGACCGGATCGCCGCCTCGGCGACACACCTGCGGCATCTGGTGGACCAGGTGCTCGACATTGCCAAAATCGCGGCAGGTCGGCTGGAGGTGCACTCGGAAACGATCGTATTGCGCCCGTTCGTCCTCAACGTGGCGAGCGAACTCGAGTCACTCGTGAGTGAGAAAGGGCTGGCGCTCTCGATTACCGTCGGTGCCTCACTTCCGCGCGTTCGTACGGATCCGACGCATCTGCGTCAGATCCTCATCAATCTGATCGGCAACGCGGTGAAGTACACGCCGTCCGGCTCCGTCAGCGTACGCGCTCGGTTGCTCGGCGCACCAGAGGAGCTCGGGGCGCGGACGCCGATGCCTCGCGCAGGCATGGACGACCCATCCGCCGCCGCCCTGCTGGCAAAGGCGCCTCGCAGCGGGATCTGGGTGGCACTCCAGGTGATCGACACCGGTGTCGGAATCGCCGCGACCGATCTCACGCGAATCTTCGACGAGTTCGAGCAAGTGAACGCGGGTCCGCGCGGCGACTCCATGCAACGCGGGACGGGCCTGGGTCTCGCCATCTCACGCCGCCTCGCGCGCCTCCTCGGAGGCGACATCAGCGTGGAGAGTGTGCTCGGCCGCGGTTCGACGTTCACGATCTGGCTGCCGGTGAGTCCGGCTGATCTGGCGCGTGAGCGCCCGGTCACAGGCGAGGTGCAGACGATACCGACGGCCTGACGCCGCCCGACTTCAGCGTCGGAAGATCGACTTCATGCGCGAAAGGAGACCACCCGAGTCGGCGATCTCGCCCTGCTTCAGCGCGGTATCGAGCTCCTTCGCGAATGCCACCGAATCGGGATAGCGCTGCCGCGGATCCTTGCTCAGGCCGCGCATCACGACGTGTTCCACGGCGGCGGAAAACTTGAGGCCGGGCTTGGCGCTGTTCAACGGCGTGGGCGGCTGTGAGAGCAGCTGCGAGAACATCTCCCGCGGCGTCTTCGCCGTGAATGGCAGACAGCCGCTCAGCAGGAGATAGGCAATGGTCGCGAGGCTGTACTGATCCGCCGCCGGTGTCACCAGCTCTCCCGACAACGCTTCCGGCGCCACGTACATCAGGGTACCGACGAAGAATCCGGCGCGCGTCAGCCGCTGCTCGGGCGCCATGTCGGTATCGGTGGCGATACCGAAGTCGAGCAGCTTCACCTGTCGGGTCGCCGGATCGTACATCACGTTGTCCGGCTTCAGATCGCGGTGGACGATGCCGACGGCATGTGCAGCCTGCACCGCGTCGGCGATCTGTGTGATGATCGTCGCCACTTCATCGGCCGGCAACGGCGCGTGTTGTTTGACGTACCGCTCGAGGAGCTCGCCCTTCGCCCACTCGATGGCGAGAAAGTGCAGCCCCGGGCCAGCTTCGCCGACCTCGATCGTCCGCACCACATTGGGATGCACCACGCGCTCACCGTAGTGGGCTTCGCGGACGAAGCGCGCCACCGCGGTCTTGTCCTGCCGCAGCTTCTCGCGCAGCACTTTTACCGCCACCTCACCGTGCGTCTTGTGCTCGGCGCGAAACACCGCCGACGTCCCCCCCTCACCGACTTCGTTCCGGAGGGTGTAGCCAGCAATCGTCTGTCCAATCAAGTTTTCTTTCGGCACGGCGCGAACGTAACTCCCGGTCGGGGTCCGGAGCAAGCGAACGGTGTCGCGGGGCGCCCGGTGGCGTGCCATTAGTCAGCACGCGCGCCGATTTCTTGACAAAAGTTCAGGCTGTTCCTATATAGGCGCCGCACGTCGAGTGGCGTGCCCAGCACCACGAAGCGCAGGATCGATTCACTCCGTTGGAGGCAGCGCGCAATGGCCAGAGGGAAAGTGAAGTGGTTCAACGACGCAAAGGGGTATGGCTTCATCGAGCAGGAAGGGGGCGAGGATGTGTTCGTCCACTTCTCCGCGATCGCGATGGACGGATTCAAGACGCTCGCTGAGGGTCAGGAAGTCGAGTTCGAGATCCAGACGGGCGCGAAGGGCCTCCACGCCGCCAACGTGCAGCGCGTCTAGCCTTCCGCAGTATCCAGATCCTGCTTCCGCCTGCCCGTCGTGGCAGGCGGTGCTGTTTCGGATCGATCTGGTGGCATGCGCGGTGGCACGTGCACGCTCCATGCGGCAGGGCCGTCAGGGTAGTTTGCTAGTGCGCGGATCGCATGTGTCCGCCGCTGCCTTCTGCCCTCGTGCGCCGTGACTGATCCGACCTTCTCGACCGCGCCCGTCGTATCCCCGCCGGCGCCGCCGCGCGTCTTCCTCATCGACGGCTACGCCCTCATCTACCGGGCGTTCTTCGCGCTGATCTCTCGTCCGTTGACGACCGCGCGGGGCGAGAACACATCTGCCGCGTGGGGGATCGTCAACTTCCTGCAGCGATTGCTCGCGAATCATCAACCGGAATATCTGGGCTGGGTGCACGACTCGGGGTTGAGCTTCCGCCACGAGCGCTATCCCGACTACAAGGCGACGCGCGAGAAGCTCACCGACGAGTTGCAGTCGGACTTCGATACGGGCATGGAGCGCATCTGCCAGCTCCTGGAAGCGTACCGGCTCCCGATCCTTTCGCTACGAGGCTACGAGGCCGACGACGTGATCGGCACGCTTGCTCGGCAGGCGGTGGATCAGGGCACAAATGTCGTGATCGTTTCTGGCGACAAGGATTTCCAACAGCTGGTCCGACCAGGAGTGTGGTTGCTGAACCCCGGTCGTGGCGGTCCGGCCAGCGTCGAGGAGCAATGGGTCTCGGTGGAGAACGGTGCCGAACGGCTCGGCGTAGAGCCACGGCACGTCACCGACTACCTGGCGCTCGTCGGCGACTCGTCGGACAATGTACCGGGAGTAAAGGGCATCGGGGACAAGACTGCCCGCGATCTCGTCCACGAGTTCGGCGACCTCGAAACGATTCTCGGCGCAGCTTCGACGCTCACAAAGAAGCGCCCGCGCGAGGCGCTCCTCGAGCAGGGCCACCTGGCGAGGCTCTCGAAGGAATTAGTAACTATTCGCGAAGATCTTCCCCTCACGTTGCAGCTCGAGGAGATGCGCGTTCGCGAGCCCGATACCACGCGCCTGCGCCAGCTGTTCGTCGAGCTCGAGTTTCACACGCTTGCCCGATCGCTGGGCGACGTGGCGGCCACGATCGCGGCGGCCGCCCCTCTTGGCGCCCCCGAGCCGACGACGGAGGCCACGCGGCCGACGACGCATTACGTCACCGTGGACACCATTCCAGCGCTCGAGCGCATGATCGCCCGGGCGCGCAAAGCGCCGTACATCGCGATCGACACCGAGACTGTGATCGAAATCGATAGCCCGCAGAAAGTCGATCCGCTGCGCTCGATCCTCGTAGCAATCTCCGTCGCGGTCGGTCCCGGCGAAGCATTCTACCTGCCGCTGCGGCACCGCCCATTCCAGGCTGCACAGGGCGATTTGCCACTCGGCGACGCCGACGCGGAACCGGGCAGCGACGCGGACGAAGCGAACGAGGCCAAGTCGAAGCAGCCGCGCGCCAAGCGGGCGAGCGCGTCGAAGACCGCCGAGCCCTCCAGTATCGCGGCTCGCGCGCTCGCGGGCGGAGTGCCCCCCGTGAAGAATCTGCCCCCACTCGACGATCCGTCGATGGCCCCACTCCGGGCACTCCTCGAGGACCCCGCCGTTCCCAAGGTCGCGCAGAACGCGAAATACGACTTGCTGGTGCTCCGGCGCGCGGGCGTGACGCTGAGCGGACTCGTCTCCGACACGATGCTCGCGAGCTATGTGCTTGATCCCGGCCGGCGCTCGCATGGCCTGGATCTCCTTGCACTCGAGTTCCTCGACCACACGATGACGAGCTACGAGGATCTCTGCGGCAAGGGAAAACAGGGGCTCCCCTATGACGTGGTCCCGATCGGATGTGCGCGAGACTACTCGTGCGAAGACGCCGACGTGACGTGGCAGCTCGAGCAACGCTTCCGTCCACAGCTCGAAGCGCAGCAGATCTACGAGCTGTATCGCGACATCGAGGTGCCGCTCGTCGGTGTCCTCGCCGATCTCGAATGGGCGGGCGTCGAGATCGACATTCCCTGGTTCGCATCGCTCAAGGAGCGCTTCGCGCGCGAGCGTCAGCGCGTCGAACGAGAGATCTACGTGTCGGCGGGCGGTGAGTTCAACATCAACTCCAACCCCCAGCTTCGCGAGGTCTTGTTCGAACGCCTCAAGCTCCCGATCCTCAAGAAGACGGCGACGGGCCCGTCCACCGACGCCAGCGTGCTGCAGGAGCTTGCGGAAGCGGGGCACGAGCTACCCGTGCTGCTGATGGAATACCGCGAGCTCTCGAAGCTCGAGAGTACCTACATCGACGCGCTCCCACAGGCCGTCAACCCGCACACGGGGCGGGTACACACGTCGTTCAATCAAACGGTGGCGGCGACCGGGCGCCTCTCGTCGACCGAACCGAACCTGCAGAACATTCCGATCCGTCGACAGCTCGGACGCGACATCCGGCGCGGCTTCATTCCGAGGAAAGGTTGGCTCTTCCTCGCCGCCGACTATTCGCAGATCGAGCTCCGCCTACTAGCACATCTGTCTGGCGACCCTGCGTTCGTGCACGCGTTCAACTCGGGTGGCGACATCCATCGCCAGACGGCGGCGCTCATTTTCGACGTGCCGCTCGAGCAGGTGACCCCGGAGATGCGCGGCCGCGCCAAGACGATCAACTTCGCCACGATCTACGGACAGGGACCGCACGCCCTCTCGCGCCAGCTGAAGATCTCGCATGCGGAGGCGAAGGAGTTCATCGAGCGGTACTTCGAGCGCTTCCAGCGCGTACGAGCCTATCTCGACTCGATGGTCGACTACGCTCGCGAGCACGGCTACGTCGAGACCATCTTCAAGCGCCGGCGCTACGTGCCGGAACTCCGTGATCGCAACTTCAACATCCGGGCATTCGGGGAACGAACCGCTGCGAACTCGCCGATCCAGGGTTCGGCGGCCGATCTGATCAAGATCGCCATGATCCGGATTCATGATCGGCTGCAGGCCGAACGACTCAGTGCCCGCATGTTGTTGCAAGTGCACGACGAACTCGTATTCGAGGTGCCAGGGCCCGAAATGGACGAGGTAACTGCCCTGGTACGAGCCGAGATGGAAGGCGCCGCGACCCTGTCGGTGCCCCTCGTGGTCGATGTCGGAAGCGGCAAAAACTGGCTCGAGACCAAGATGGGCTAGATGGGCGGCGGGTCCCGGTCGAGGCGCTCGCGCATTGCAGAGTGCAGTGGTTCTGGCAAATCGAGCCGGTAGAATCACGATTGCACCGAGGCCACGGGCCTGTTAAACCAAAGCAGGACAAGCAGTTGCCGCCGCCACCCCCATCGGGCATCGCCCTTGCCTTGCCCTGGAGTGCGCGAAGTCTCCGCACTTCCCTCCCTCGCGCGGTACCTGCGGCACCCCCGCCGCACTCCCTTGTTCGTTCAGGACCCTCCGATGCCGCGTACTCGGACCGGCTTCACCCTCATCGAGCTTCTGATCGTGGTCGTGATCATTGGCATTCTTGCCGCGATCGCGATCCCGAAGTTCCAGAACACCAAAGGCCGCGCGAACGCCGCATCACTCCGCAGCGACCTGCGAAATCTCGCCGTGGCGCAGGAGGCGTACTTCTTCGAGAAGGCCTCGTACGCCAGCGATACCGCACTACTCAACTACCGGCCGTCTCCGGGGGTCATCCTGTCCCTCTCGACTCCGGGCATCGGTGAGTGGGTCGCCACGGCGACGCACCCGCTCTCGTACCCACTCCAGTGCGTCGTCTTCTACGGGGCGGTTTCGCCGACGCCGACACCGGCGACGGTCGAGGGTGTACCCGCGTGTCAGTGATCGTGCCCCGCTGAAGCACGATCGATGCACGACGCTCCGGCGACGACCTGAGGCCAGAGGAGCACCGCCGATCGCCGACGACACACTGCCGCCCTATCGGGAGTTCCGATCACGTCGTGAGGGAATGATCCACGCCATGGACGGCGGCCTCTGGCTGCATCGCCACGTCTGGAAGGGGCGACCGATGGCTCACCTGGTCTCGACCGACCGCGAGCGTCTCCTGCGCTACGGCGCATCGATCGGCATCGCGGCGTCGCGACTCCAGTTCAAGCCTCTCAGAGATCCGCGAACGGGTGTACGGCGTGACACATGGCACTGGGACCTGGGCGGCCCGTACCTTCCGCCGCCGTCTCGGGTCGACTAGCGATGTCGCTCCGCGGCGGGCGCGCCTCGCGCGATGAGCGCCTGCTCCAGCGCGAGCGCTTCGGCAAGCAACTCGTCGACGGCGGCCACGATCCGAGGCTGGAGGCTCGGATCGCCACGCAACGCCAGAAAGGACCTCGCGCGCTGTAATGCGCGCTCGAGCCGCCTCCCACCGACCCGCAGCGCGTGTGCAGCCGAGAAGATGATCGTGAGACCGGCAACCGCCACGAACGGGCCACCCATCCGGGCCAGCACGACGAACAGCGCGACATACCAGAGCACGACGGCCGACAGCCCGAACAAAATCGTTCGCATCGCGGGTTGATCTCGCGATGTATCGCGCACCAACGAGCGTAGAGCCAGCGCGCGTGCGACGCGCAAGGGAATCCAGTGCGTCGCCCAGCCCAGCACCACCGCAACCCCCGCGCCGAGGATGAGCGGGCTTTCCCGCGCGACGAAGACCGCGGCGTCGGGAAGGCGGGTCGAGACACGCACGTCGGCGAGACGAATACCTCGGCGCTGCAGTTCGCGCTCGATCGTGTCGAGGCTCGACACGAGGGAATCGGCTGCGTCGATGAGATGTGGCGGGGCGTCCGCGAGCGCCGAGGTGGCCGCGTCGATGCGAAGCGCGAGCGCGGCCTCCTCGTCGAGTGACGGCGATTCCTCGACCGGCGCAGGCGCCCCTGCGAGCGTGACGAGCACGCGTGCGAGGCGAACGGCGCGCGCGGCTCGCTCCGCAGATGCGAAGTTGAGCGTCACCGCGCGCAGAGCTGCCTCGAGCGTCTGGGTGAGCTCCTGCGCATCGGCCATCGAGTGCTGGGCGAGCCATGCGTCGAGATCGAGCGCTTCGCCGATTCGGACGAGAACCCGGCTGTCGGGGCGCTCCTTCTCCTCGAAGATCAGCCCCATCGGGAGAAGCCGAATTCCCGGGACTTCCTCGTGATGTGCCTGCAGCGCCATTCGTGCGGCCCCAGACTTCAGCGGCGCAAGTGTCGGGTCATCGTGGCTGATTCCCTCGGGAAAAATGAGCACCACACTGCGGGCCCGGAGCGCCGACGTCACCTGGGCGAACGCCTGCGCGTTTCGCTCGGGCGTGGCGGGCGCGCCGTCGTGCGCCTCGTCTTTCGCGCGACGCAACGGGACGACGCCGACGGCACGCAGCAGCAACGCGAGCGCGGGATGCTCGAACAGGGTAGCCTTGGCCGTCAGCAGCACGCGACGAGGAACGGCCGTGCCTACGAGCAGGGGATCGATCAGCGCATTGGGATGGTTCGCCAGGACGAGCAGCGGCACATCGCGAGGCACGCGCTCGCGCCCCTGCACGGCGATGTCGGCATAGTACCAACGCAGCGCGATCGCGGCCGTGCCGCGAAGCAGTTGGTAGAGCACGACGCGTCAGGAGTGGGACGATCGCTCGGGCACGCGGCGAAGGAGTAGGAGGGACAGAGCGAACATTACTGCGACGGTCACCACCGCGGCACGATACGCGAGGCCCGTCCCGAGCCGCGGCTCCAGCCCGTCGACGGTCGCCGCCCAGATGAGCGGGCCGGCAACCGCCGCGGCGCGCGAGGAGAGGAGCATCAGGCTGAAGAAACGGCCCGCCTCCGTCTCAGGGACGAGCGACAGCAAGAGCGGCCGTTCCGCCGTCGGCACTCCGCCGAAGATCAGGCCGATGCCGAGCCCGACGATCCAGAACGCGCTCTGCGTCGGCACGAGGACCATGGCGATCAGGAGCGCGATCCACGCGACGATGATCGCGACCAGGGTGCGGCGGGCGCCGAAGCGATCCACGAGCCGCCCGATCGCGTAGCTACCGAAGATCGCCGGAATCGTCAGCACGAGAAACAGCGTGATCTCGCTCCCCTGCTTGAAGCCCATCGCCTTCACCGCGTAGATCGCCATGAACGAAACGATGGTGCCGATTGCGTCCTGATAGAGAAACGACGCGATGATGAAGGCGAGCGCTCCCGGATACCGTTTTGCATCACGCAGCGTATGGCCAACGTCGACGAATGCCGCGCGCCACGCGATGGCGGAGCGTTCCTCTCGCGGATGATGGTCGCGGCAGAACGCGAAGAGCGGCAACGAGAACAGCAGGAAGAGCAACGCTGTCGGCACGAAGGTAGACACGCGTCCTGCGTGCGCCGAGAATGGCACGAGCGCACGCAGGAACGACATGGCGGCGTCCGGCAGCGCACCGAGCAACGGCAGCGTCCCATTGAAGAAGGGCGCGACGAGGAGCAGCCCGACGATCGTGCCAACGTACCCAACCGCGGTTCCGATTCCCGAGAGCCGCCCTCGTTCCTCGGGCGGTACGAGATCCGGCAGCATGGCGTTGTAGAACGGCTGAGCGGCCTGATACGTGTAGTTGGCGACGATGAACGCGACGAGGATCCAGCCGAAGGTGCCGATCGTCGGATGCCAGCCTGCTGGCAGGCTCGACCCGCCGATCGTCTCGGCGCCCGCGACAGGGAGGGTGAGTTGGCCGAGGATGCCGATCGCGGCACAGGCGAGGCACGAGGCAATGGTGAAGCCCACGACCCACGGCTTTCGTCGCCGGCGCGCGTCGGACACGGCCCCGAGCACTGGAACGGACAGCACCACCAGGATGGACGAGATGCCATTGCCGACCGCATATACCGTGTTCGAGGCCTGCAGGTCGGCGATGAGCCAGACCGAGAAGTACAATGTCGCGACGTTCATCGAGAAGATGGTGTTCGCGAAGTCGTACAGGGCCCAGCTCGCACGCTCTCGTACGGGCGCACGTCCGGAAGGTAGCGCGGACATCATCGGCCAGCGGGGGATATCTCGGTCATGAAAGCTCCCGTTCGTGTTGACGGCCAAGCTCGGCGACCCAAATTACCTCGCATGGCTGCTCGCCGCTCCCATCGCACAGCATGCACGTTCCGAGTCGTCACAGTGGCGGCGACGATCGCGCTCAGCTGGGGATGCCGAAACGACAAGCCGCCGGCACGCATCGACACGAGCTTTACCGCGGTGCCGGGTCATCTCGACTCGACGAGCGCTCCGACGAGCACCAATGGCTGGGACGTCGCCGCGGGGCCGGTGCTGCTCGTGGCAGGGCCGTCGCCGGATGAGGCGGTGGTCTTCTTCGGCGCCGGCGGCGGTG
This sequence comes from Gemmatimonadota bacterium, assembly GCA_003223455.1. Classification (GTDB taxonomy): domain Bacteria; phylum Gemmatimonadota; class Gemmatimonadetes; order Gemmatimonadales; family Gemmatimonadaceae; genus AG11. Next base: position 40,868 of record QHVE01000024.1, read on the forward strand.
CCACGGCGCCACTGGACACGGGGGCCGTCGACCAGGCCACCGCCACGCTGTTCGGGCGCGACAGCTCGCGCTTCACCGCCACCCTCGAGCTCCCGGCGGGTAACGACAACCCCGAGTGCCGGGTGTGGCCGTTGCGTAATCTGCACGCGACTGGCGCGGGGGGTGCCTGGTCGGTCGGCTTCGTGAGCCCGAACGTCACGCCGATCCCGCTCGACTCCGTCGATGCGCTTCCGGCGCGCGACAGCATGGCGCTCGCCGCGGAGGCTTCGCGGCTCGCGTCGACGGTCACGGCGAACACGTCACCTGCATTTGAAGGGTTGCGGTTCGCCGTCCACGACATCCGGCGCTTCGACGTCGCACCTGGCGTGCAGGTGTTGGCCGCGCACCTGATTCGTCGCGTGAACCAGGAAGCGGATCCACAGGAGGAGCAGACCTTGCTCGTCGCCGAGCGTGACAGCGGTGCCGCCGCCGGACGCTATCAGCTTGCTTATGCCGAGCGCTCCTTCGGCAAGGAGGAGCAGGTGAGCTCGAGCGAACTGGTGGCGGCAGTCCGCCTCGGAGCGAATGGTCCCCCCATGCTGGTCGTAGCCCGAGACGGCGAGACTGGCCTCGCCTACGCGCTGCTCGAGCGTACGAGCCCGCGCCACTGGCGCGTGCGTTGGACGAGCGAGCTCGCAAGGTGCGACGGCTGACGGTCACCAGACACTGAAGCCTGTTCGGTCAGCGTCTCGTCTCCAGGGCACGCCCGAGTGCCGCCGGTGCGCGGGCGCGGCCAACCGCGCCGGCGAGTGCCGCGAGGGTGAGCGCATAGGGCACGACGAGGAAGACCTGATATGGCGCGTTCCACCCCATCGCCTGGAAGGCGTACTGCAACGCGCTCGCGGCACCGAAGAGCAGGGCGCCCGCGGCGACGCCATACGGTGTCCAGCGCCCGAGCACGACGATGGCAATGGCGATGAATCCTCGACCGGCGGACATCCCTTCGGCGAACGTACCGGCCTGCGCCAATACCAGCGTGCCGCCGGCGAGTCCGCCCAACACGCCGCCTGACAGGATCGCGAGCACGCGCAGACGGTCGACGGCGATCCCCGCCGCCTCGGCCGCTTCCGGGCGTTCCCCGATGGCGCGAAGGGCGAGCCCGGCGTGTGTGCGCGCGAGCCACCACGCCAGTGCGGGCGCAAGCAGGTAGAGGAAATACGTAATGGGTGGCTGCGAAAAGAGCGCCGCTCCGACGACCGGCAGTGTGGCCACGCCGGGAATGGCTACGGGCTCGCTCGTCGGAATTCTGAGTGCGGCGCCACTGCTGCCGAAGAGCGCACGATAGAGCGTGCCCGTCGCGCCGACGCTGAGCAGCGTCAGCGCGGTTCCGGCGATGATCTGGTCGGCGCGAATCCAGATCACGCAGAGCGCGAACAGCATCGCGATCACCAGACCTGCAAGCGCCGCTGCTGCGAATCCCGCGCCGATGCCGCCAGCCGTGGACGCCCCAACGAGAGCACCGAAGGCACCAGCGAGAATCGCTCCCTCGAGCCCGATGTTGATCAGACCCGCCCGTTCGACGAGCAGTTCACCGAGGGCCGCCAAGCCAAGCGGCACGGCGGTGCGGACAGTGGCCGCAAGGAAGGGCGAGAGAACGTCACTCAAGCGTCGACGGGTTGAACGTGCTCGCCGACGTCGGGCCGCTGTCGGCGCGATCGGAAGGACTGCGTCGCGACGACGGCGAGAATGAGTGCGGCCTCGATCACCGACACGAGTGTGGACGGCACACCAGCGTCACGCTGCATCGCGCCGGCGCCCGCCTCGAGCGCCCCGAACAACACCGCCGTCGCTACGACACGCCACGGATCGAGTCGCGCCAGCAGCGCGACCGCGATGGCGGTGTATCCGTAGCCGGGTGAGATGTTCTCGTACAACGCGAACGTCACTCCGAGCACCTCCACGCCCCCCGCGAGCCCGGCAAGCGCGCCGCTCAGCAGGAACACGCGCGCCGTCGTCACGCGAACATCGATGCCACCAGCGCTCGTCGCTGCGGCAGGGTTCTCCCCGGCGGCCACCAGCCGGAAGCCAGCCGCGGTCCGCCGGAGCATCCATCCCGCGGCGACGGCGACGGTCAGCGCGACGACAAAGCCCGAATGCAATCGTCCAGCCCCCGGGAGCCGCGGCAGATGGAGGGCATCGACGATGGTCGCACTCTGCGGGTACACGTGGGTCGGCTCCTGTAGCGGCCCACGAACGAGGTATGACACGAGGTGCAGTGCGACGAAGTTCAGCATGATCGTGCTGATCACCTCGAGCACACCGTATCGCGCCCGCAGATATGCCGCGACGGATGCCCAGAGCGCGCCGCCGAGCGCCGCCGCCAGCAACGCCGCCGCGATCACCAAGGGGACGGTCACCGTGGCGGACGGCATCGCGAGTGCCACGGCCGCCGCTGCCGCGGCACCCACGAGGAGCTGGCCCTCGCCACCGATATTCAGCACTCCACCGCGAAACGCGAGCGCAACGGCCGCACCAGTCAGCATGAGTGGAACGGCGCGCACGAGACTCGCCGATGTGAACACGTACCAGGAGCCGAACGATCCCGTCCAGAGCGCGGTAAGACCGCCCGCGATAGGGAAGCCCATGGCGAGCAGCAGCAGAGCTGCGGCTCCCCCGATAGCGACCACGACGGCCGCCACGACCGCGAGCTCGCGGTACGCCTCGCGCATCGCCGCGCTCATCCGATCGACCCGCCGTTCAGCGTTCGGCATGAGTCTCCGCGCCGAGCATCAACCGTCCGACGACGTCGCGGTCGATCGGTGCTTCCCGAACGGTGCCGGCGTAGACGACCAGCACTCGGCTCGCCAGGAGGAGCACCTCATCGATGTCGCTCGAGTACAGCACTACCGCTGCGCCAGCGTCGCGCGCGGCACGCAGCCGTGCGTGGACCTCGGCTGTCGCACGGACGTCGAGGCCGCGCGTCGGATTCTCCACGACGATCGCTGCGGTACTGGTCATGTCATCGGCGTCGAGCTCGCGCGCGAGCACCAACTTCTGTTGATTCCCTCCCGATAGAGTCCGGATCGGCGCGCGTGGTCCCGGCGCTCGAACGTCGAAGGTGCGCATGAGCGACTCCGTTCGCGCGCCGATGGTGTTCCACTCGATGAGACCACGTCGCGTGCCGGCTCCGCGAAGCGCGACGTTCTCCACGAGGGGGCGGTCGAGGAGCACGGCATCTCGGTGGCGATCCTCCGGCACGAATCCGACCATGTCGGGACGCTCCAGGACACCCGTGACGACGGGCAACCGACCAGCCAGCGCTCGGAGCAGCTCGCGTTGCCCGCCTCCCTCCACACCGGCGACACCGACGATCTCCCCTGCTCCGATGACGAAGCTCGCGTCGCGCACGCGCACCATGCCACTCGTGTCTGCGAGCGTGGCCTGCTCCGCGCGAAAGACCGGTATTCTCGACGAAGCTCGCGATTCGACCCGATCCGTTGCGGGAGTCTTGCCCACCTGCTCCCCGGCGCTCGCGGCGCCGAGCATCGCATCGGTCAGCGCTGCCGCGGTCGCATCCTTGCCGGCCACGACGAGCACGGTCCGTCCGCGACGCAGCACCGTGACATCATCCGCGATGCTCAACGCCTCGCCAAGCTTGTGCGTGATGAGGACAACGGCGTTTCCTTGATCGGCGAAGCTGCGCAGCCATCGGAGTAGCTCAGTACTCTCGGAGGGCGGAAGTACCGCGGTTGGCTCGTCGAGCACGAGCAGTCGTGCGCGGCGCATCAATGCCTTCGCGATCTCGACGCGCTGTTGCGCGGCGACCGAGAGCCGTTCGACCTGCACTTCAGGGTCAAGGCTGAAGCCCGTGCGTGCGGAGAGCTCGTGCAGCTCGCTGATCGTACGTGACAAGTCCAGCATGCCATGGCCCCCGAGCGCGACGTTCTCCGCGACGGTCATCACCGGCACAAGTGTGAAGTGCTGGTGCACCATCCCGATCCCGAGCGCGATGGCGTTCGCGGGGCTGTTCAGCCGAACCTTCGCGCCATGCACCGCGATGGCGCCCGCGTCCGGCCGTTCCATCCCGTAGGCGATGCGCATGAGGGTGGACTTGCCCGCCCCATTCTCGCCGAGTAGCGCGTGCACGGTGCCGGCGCGCACGCGCAACGACGCCGATCGCAGCGCCTGTGTCGCGCCGTATCGCTTGTCGATGCCCTGTAGCACGAGCGCGATTCGCTCGTCGCCCCCGGAGGGCTCGGTCATCGTGCGCTGATCAGAGACCGGTGGGTGCCGCGACGAAGCTCCACGGAATTCCGAACGTACGCTCGATCTCTTCGCCGAGCGCACGAACCCCGAACGTCTCGGTGGCGTAGTGTCCGGCGTAGAGCACCGCGATGCCGAGCTCGGTCGCTTCGACGGCAGTATGGTGCGGCCCCTCACCGACGATGAGCGTGTCGACACCCGCCGCGGACGCTTCATGGAGCGTATCGCTGGACGCGCCGGCGCCTGTGCAGAGTGCCCAGCGACGCGTGCGTCGCCCCGGGGTCACCCCGACCGTCACGAGGTGCCCACCTTCGCGCCGAGCGAGTACGTCGCACCGCGTGGCCAGCGTCGACGTCTCGACATCGGCGTCGCCCATGACGCCGATCGCGATGGATTGAAAGTGCGCGAACCCCGCACTCGGTATGAGCTCCAGCGTGCGCGCCATGATCGCATTGTTGCCCAGCGTCGGATGACGATCGAGAGGCAGATGCGACGCGTACACCGCGACGTCGTGCGCAAGCAATCGGCGCACGCGCTCAAAGACACGACCACGAAGTGGCTGCGCCCCGCCCCAGAACAGTCCGTGATGCACGACGAGCAGATTTGCATTGAGCGCGATGGCAGTATCGATGGTGTGCAGCGATGCATCCACGGCGACCGCACAGCGCGTCACCGGACCATCGTGTTCGACCTGCACGCCGTTCATCGCGCCGGGATAGTCGGGCACCTCGTTCGTGCACAGTACTGTGTCGAGATGACGAGCAATGTCGCCGAGCGGTGCCTGTGCCGAAGGAGGCATGGGCTACGGTGTCGCCGCGAGCGGATCGAAACGCCGAGCGGCGAGCTCCGCGCGCACCGAATCCACGGCGTGCATCGCGGCGGCCGGGATGCGCGGGCGGAAGACGGGATTGATCTTCAGCGTGACGACATCGCTCTCGGTACCGAGCTTGATGACGCGCGGCTTGAAAGTGTGTGTACGCACCTCGCGCGCGACGGTGAGGAAGGCGTGTGGAAGATCGATCACGACGCTCGCGATGGTGATCTCGGGTGCGACGTCATTCTGATCCGAGTTCGATCCGATGACGAGCGCCTTCTTCGTCTCGCGTGCTGCGCGGAACACGCCGAGCCCCGCGGCATCGGCATTCTGAAAGATCACGTCGGCGTTGCGGCCGATCTGGGCGAGTGCCTGCTCGCGTCCCGCGCTCACGTCGTCCCAGTTGCCGATGTACGACGTCAGTATCGTGATCTTTGGATTCATCACGCGAGCACCGCGGCTGAACGCGGTGAAGCTCTCGCGTACCGGTGGAAGCTCAGTGCCGCCGATGACACCGATCACGTTCGATTTGGTCATTGCGCCGGCCAGCATCCCGGCCAGGTAGGATGCATCGGCGAAGGCGAACTCGATGCCGGCGACGTTCGCGCCGACGCTCGAGCCCGACGTGACGACGTAGATCGTGCGAGGATGATCGGGACCCACGCGCTTGGCGGCGTCCTGAAACTCGAAGCCGTGTCCGAAGACTAGGTCGTAGCCTTGCGAGCCGTACTGCCGGAACTGCTCGTCGAACTCAGCCGGCGTCTTCGTCTGGATGTGGCTCACAGTGGCGCCGAGGCTATCACGGATTCGCAAAAGTCCCTGATAGGCGCCACCATTCCACGATTGGTCACTGATCGGCCCGGGCGTCAGTAGGGCGACTCGGAATGGTGACGCTGTGCTGTCTGCTAGATGTCCTGACGAGTCACGCGCTGAGCCCTGGTTTCCACAGGCGATCGAGAGAAGGAAGAGCCCCACGGAGCCCCAGGCGGCGAAAGCGCGTACCACAATGTGGAAACCTGTGGAAAACCTGTGTTTTCTACCTTTCGCCGATGCCATAAGTGCTATGGATACTTTCAGTTACGCTCGTGTGGAGAAGTATGGCCGCAGTGAGGAGAACATTTGTCTCGCTCAGTCGAAGTCGCTGCGGGATGGACCGAGCACCAGATCCAGCAGACGTTCGAGGTCATCAGCACTGTAGAACGTGATCCGTACGACCCCCCGGTCGTTCCCGAGCGCTTGGACATGCACGTCGGTCTGAAGATGCTTCCGTAGCTGCTCTTCGATGCGCTTCGTCGCCGGGTTCGTGCTGGCGCCTGCTGGCGAGGCGGTGGGGACAACGGACGTTTCGCGCTGAGGCGCCAGAGGCTCGGCCGTGAACGCTCGGGCCCTAGCCTCGACCTCGCGCACGGACAATTGGCGGGCGATGATCTCGTTGTCGAGTTCGAGTTGTCGGCGCTCGTCCTTGACCGGAAGGAGCGCCCGCGCGTGCCCCGCAGATATTTGGCCGCTCTCAACCATTTGTCGCACAGCAGGTTGCAGCGTAAGAATACGAAGCAGATTTGTGATCGACGTACGATCTTTACCTACCGCGTCCGCTACCTGCTGCTGCGTGAGACCAAACTCGTCGATGAGTCGCTGATAGCCTTCTGCCTCCTCGAGCGGGTTGAGGTCCGCTCGCTGAAGGTTTTCGACGAGCGCAAGCGTGAGCATCGCCCGGTCATCGAAATCGCGGATCAGAGCGGGGATCTCGGACCAACCCAGACGAGTCACTGCGCGCAGGCGGCGCTCCCCGGCGACGAGCTCCCACTTGCCGTCCCCGCGTGCGCGGACGACCACAGGCTGAAGCAGGCCACTCGCTTTGATGGATGCTTCCAACTCGGCGAGCTCGGACTCGGTGAACGCCCGACGAGGTTGAAAGCGGTTCGGCTGTATGTCAGCGACGGCTATCCGCTGCAGGTCGGAGCTCGCCGGCGATTCGCTCTCGACTGGAGAGGACGGCGTCTCGCGCTGCTGCTTGGCAGTGGAGATGAGCGCTTCCAGTCCTCGGCCAAGCCTACGTGGTGTATCGCCGCTCATGCGGATGCCTCGTGCGCCTGATTGTCGATGCTGGTGAACTCGTGGTGCAGCGCGTTCGTCGCTTCCGTCTCGCGTGCGATCAGCTCGTGGGCGACTGCGATGTAGGCCTGTGCGCCGATGCTCTGCACGTCGTACAGCACGATCGGCTTGCCGAAGCTCGGTGCTTCCGCTAGGCGGACGTTGCGCGGAACAACGGTGTGGAATACCTGAGCCCCGAAGTAATCGCGAGCGTCCGCCGCGACCTGGCGGGACAGATTGAGTCGAGCGTCGTACATGGTGAGAAGCACACCAGAGATTGTGAGCGATGGGTTCACGCTATGCTGGATCAGGTGCACCGTATTGAGGAGCTGGCTCAATCCCTCCAGGGCGTAGTACTCGCACTGGACGGGGATCAAAAGAGCATCCGCTGCCGCCAGCATGTTGAGCGTGAGAAGTCCGAGCGAAGGAGGGCAGTCGATGAGGATGAAATCGTACTCATCACGCACTTCCTGCACGGCGTTCCGCATCCGGTGCTCGCGATCAGGCGCATCGACGAGCTCGACTTCGGCGCCTGCCAAGTCAGGCGTTGCGGGCACCACGTCGAGATGCTGGAACTGAACGCCTCGAATGCGGGTGCTCGGGATGGTCGCCGCTCCGATCAGAATCTCGTACGTCGTTCGCTCGAAGGAGTCCCGCTCAATTCCTGTCCCGCTCGTCGCGTTGCCTTGGGGATCTCCGTCGATGAGCAGGGTGCGTCGCTCAGCGACCGCGAGACTGGCGGCGAGGTTTACCGCGGTAGTGGTCTTCCCCACCCCGCCCTTCTGATTGGCGATCGCGATGACTCGGGCCACAAGACTCCCCTAACGTTCGACGTCGCTGAAAGGCTCCGGCGAGGCAGCGGCGCCTCGCTCGAGAGCAAAGAACTCGGAGTGCTGGACCAACCACTGCTCGAACTGCTCGCGTCTCCAGCTCTCGGGTAAGTACGTGCGGAAGATGGGTATCGCGGCCTTGAGCGCTGGGCCACGGAGGAGCCAGGTGTAATAGTGCCGCGTCTGATGGCGATATGGGCCATAGACGCGCCCCCCAAGGCGGTCGGCGAGGTGTCGAATCGGAAACGGATCTCTCACGTGCACCTTCACCTGAAGGTACGGCTGGCGGCGGTCGGAGGTGAACGATCCCTCGCCGACAATGAGCCCCATAATGTAGCCGATATCGAACTCTCGCACCCGAGAATCTTAAGCGCGTGTTCCACTCTGGAACAGAGCCACGTGGCACTGATCTGCTGGCGAGAGCGAGCAGATCAGACGAGCCACGTGGCACATAATGCAGAAGAGCCCGCTATATCGGGCTCTTCTGCCTAAGACGGCATCGGTTGCTCTCGGTTGAACGTCGGGCCGACCAGTTACTCTCGCGGGACGAAGGTCCAGCGCGCCGTTACAAAGACGTTTACGGTCTGCTGGCCTGGATTGATTGGCGTTTGCTCGGCCATCGTAGTCTTACCTCGTGCCGCCATATCGAACATCGGACGAGGCGGCGCGGTCGGGCCCTGCGTCGACAGCTCGAGCAACGCACCGAGCCGCCCACCGGCGGCCTGAGCCATCGCCTCGGCATCGGCATGAGCGCTCGAAACCGCGAGCGCGATCGCTTGTCGCCTCGGCTCGTCGATTGACGAAGCATAGAACGAGAGTGAGTTGATCAAGTTCGCCCCGGCACCCAGCGCGGCATCGATGATCGCCCCCGCCTGTTCGATGCGCTTCGATTCTGCGCGAACGGAGTTCGTCACGACGTAACCGATCACCTTCGGCGTACCACCCACCCGATCGTAGCTCATCTCGGGGTAAGCCGAGTAACCCTCGGTCGAGAGCTGATCCTTGGGAAGACCGAGGCGTCCGAGCACATCGAGCACGGCCTTGGTGCGTTCCGCGTTCGACGACGCGGCGGCGGCCGCGGTTGGCGCGCGCGTCTGCACGTTGACCAGCACCGAGACACGGTCGGGAGTCACCTTCGCCTCGCCCTGGCCCGAGGTAACAAGCGACGGCGGCTGCCCGCCGCTCAGTGACGTCGAGGATTGCGCGAAAAGCGTCGCAGGCGCGTTGAACGGCGCTACTCCAGCCAGCGCGGAGGCGATCAGGAGACGAAACCACATCGAACGAATCATTGTGCACCTCAAGAGCGGAGAGGAATACCACGGTATTAATTATCATTGTGCTACTTATTCCCGCGTCGCCCGCGAGAATACACCGACGTCGACCGATCGCTCACCGCATCGGGCAGACGCACGATCGTCGACGCTCGAAGGAGACGCTCCACGTCAGGGTGATTGCACATCGTTCGCTGCGATGGACGCCGGAAAACGGTGCGACCCTCTCGCCCGAGCCTCAGGGTGACTCCGTACTCGCCCACGTAGCGCGCAGTGAATCGCGAGACAGAGGCCAGAATCGCGGCAATGCGCCTTCACTATCGGAGGCCGGGCGCACCAGATACACGGCGCGTGACGGATATCGCGCCAACAACACCGTATCCCGCGCATGGAGATCGCGCGCGTACACGACATTCTCTCCATCCGCGACAAGGAACGGGAGATAGACCGTGAACCCTGCTCGATCTTCCTGCACGCGACGCACGCAGCGTGGCCCATACGGAGCGCCGGGGAGAAAACGCTCCGTTGAATCGACGGAAAACGGCGATCGGACGACTCGCGCCGAGTCGGCCAACAGTGGAAGCATCACCGCTCGCGCGACGGAGTCGCTCCCGCCCGTGCGCTCGAGCGAGCTGAGTCCACGCTCGAGCGCGCACGCATCGACGAAGTGATAGAGCGCCTGCGCCTCAGCGTGCGAGAGCCCACGTGCCCACAAGCGCACCATGAGCTGCGCGCCCCAGCTTTCGCGAACGAAGACGATCGCGTTGCGTACTCCCGCCCGACGCGCGGCCCCGTCGACATCCCATCGCATCGTCCGCAGTCCGCTGCGGTACTCGCCTGCGCGCAGCGGTGTCATGATGACAAGCGCAATGAGCACGCTCACGAGCGCCGTGGACGTGACGATTCGATACGATGCACCGCGACCCCAGCGTGCGCGCCACTCCGGGAGCACACGCGCGCTCCAGAGTGCAAGCGCCGGCATGAGACAGACGTAGAATCGCGGTCCAAGATAGAAGCCGTCGTGCCAGTACGCGAAATACAGCGTCACCAGCATCGCGGAGCCCGCGAGCAGCACGCCATCGATGCGCCGCAACGCAGGCACCAGCAGCAGCGCTACGATCGCCGCGACGAGCGATGGAATCGGCGTCTCGAATAGGTAGGTCTGCAACCGAAGGAAGTAGAGGCTCACCAACTCGAAGCCCCGCGCAGGCGTATGTGCGACGCCCCATGGCGCGGCATGAAACCCGAGCTCGTGCCCCTTTCCCCAGAGCGCCTCGTACCCGAACAGCAATGGCGCGCCCGTCGTCCGCGCGTTGAACCACAACATCAGTGCGACGGGAATCGCGACGCCGATCCCTGACGCGATCAACGGCATGAGCTCGTGTCGGTTACGTATCGTGCGCCACACGAGCCACGCGGCGATCGGCAGCGCGAACGCCGCGGCATCGACGGGACGTACGGTGGCGCCGAATCCCAGCGCGAGTCCACACGCGAGCGCACAGAGGGATCGGCGCTGCAGTGATGCTCCGGGTGCAGTGGCTCGTTCGAGCGCGAGCAATGCAGCACACACGCCAAGGAGTGTCGGCACGTGGTTCATCTGCGAGCCCGACATGAACACCATGTACGGCGCGAAGGCGAACAACAGCGATGCGAGCAGCGACACACCCGGTCGATCGGCTTCCACGCCACGTGTGAACGCCGAGAAGCACCAGACCGCGAGCGCTCCACACAACGGAACGGCGATCCAGGCCGCGCCGAGCAGTACGCCGATGGCCAACACCGCGGGCCCGCCCGGGGGAAACTGCGAGAAGACACGACCGTCGCGCTCGACGAGATGCAAGGCACTGAACAACTCCGGCGCCGGATCGAGCGGGCCGGCGATGCGGCCCGCCGCGAAGATGCGGGCCTGAAAGAGCTGCGCCACTTCGTCGACGAGCAGTGGGCGGCCGTTGAAGACCCAGAGCGCCGACAGGACATAGAGAGCGAACGACGTCAGGACGAGAAGAGTCGTCGTCAGACGTGGACGGTCCGTCCAGCGGCGAACCAGTGGATGCAATGCATCGTCGCGCCACAGCCGCTCCGAGCGCCGCGACAGCATGTAATAGAGCACGCCGACGCCGAACGCGATCGCACTGCCGGAGATCCACATCTCCAGATCGCCGCCATACCGCGGCCAATCGCGTCCACCGCGAATCCAGTTGGCGATGGGGAGAAAGCCGAAGATGATGAGCACCGCCGCCGCCGCTCGCGCCGGCAGGCGCCCGGCGCGACTCGGCGGCGCGCTCACCGTGGCTCGGTGGCGCGAGCCGACGCTGGATCCTTGCGGCGTCGCTTCTCGATTTCGATCACGAGGTTCTGCAGATCCGTCGGACTCACTCCAGGCACCGACGCCGCATGCGCCAACGTCCGCGGACGGAGTACGGCGAGCTTCTGGCGCGCCTCGAAAGACAGCGACCGCATCTCGTCGTAGGGGAGTGACTCTTCGAGCGCGAAGGCGCCCATGCGGCGCAGCTTGTCGGCCTGCGTGCGTTCGCGCTCGAAGTAGCCAGCGTACTTCAACTCGAGCTCCGTGCTCACGACGGCATCTCTCGGCAACTCGTCACCGACGCCGGCAGCGCCAAACAATTCGAGCAGAGACACATTCTGGCGTCGGGCGACATCGGCAATGCGCATGCTGTGCGCAAGCGGCGCACTTCGCGCAGCCGTCAGCACGACGTCCGCCTGCTCGGGTCGGATCGACGTGGACTCGGCGAGTCGCCGAGCGTCGTCCTCGGCACCGAGGCGGCGCTCGATGATCACGCGTTCTGCCTCATCGTAGACTCCCAGGACAAGACCGATGGATGCGAGACGACGCAACGCATTATCCTGCCGGACGGTGAGTCGGAACTCCGAACGCGAGGTGAAGAGCCGATATGGCTCGTCGACGCCGCGCGTCACGAGGTCGTCGACGAGCACGCCGATGTATGACGACTCACGTCCGAGCATCAACGGCGCTTCTCCCAGGACCCGACCCGCGGCGTTGGCGCCAGCGACGAGGCCCTGCCCCGCCGCCTCTTCGTAGCCCGTCGTGCCGTTGATCTGGCCAGCGAAATAGAGCCCGGGGATGGCGCGTACCTGGAGCGTCGGGTCGAGCTGCGTTGGCGGATAGTAGTCGTACTCGATCGCGTAGCCGGCGCGCGTCATCGCCACTGATTCCAATCCGGGCACGGAGCGCAGCACGTCGAGCTGCACCGGCGCTGGCAGCGACGTCGACAGCCCGTTGACGTACAGTTCGGAGGTATCGTGACCCTCGGGCTCGAGAAAGAGCTGATGGCGCTCAGCGTCGGGGAACTTCACGATCTTGTCCTCGACCGATGGGCAGTATCGGGGCCCGCGCGATGCGATCGCGCCGCCATACATCGCCGACTCGCCGATGTGCGCCGAGATCAACGCCTTGCCCTCAGCGCCGAGGAAGGTGATCCAGCACGAGAGCTGGGACGGATGACGTGTCGCGCCGTTGGGCGACCGCCGCGGCGTGGTCCAGAAGTGAGACCACGAATAGTCGAACTGCTCGATCTCACTGTCCTGTCGGTCGAGCGCCTCCCAGCGCACCGAGCGGCCGTCGATCCGCGGCGGTGTTCCCGTCTTGAAGCGCGCTACCTGGAGTCCCGCCGCCTCCAGCTGCTCGGCGAGGTGGGTAGCGGACGTCTCCCCAGCACGCCCGCCTGCGAGTGAGGTCGTGGTGCCGATGTGGATCCGACCACGCAGAAACGTGCCGGTGGTGATCACGACCGCGCGCGCGGAGAAGCGCCGGCCTTCGAGCGTCTCCACTCCGGCGACGGTGTCGCCGTCGAACACCAGGCGAGCCACCGTGCCCTGGATCGTGCGAAGACCGGCGTGGGTTTCCAGGAGGGTCCGGACGGCGCGCCGATACAGGCCACGATCGCACTGCGCGCGCGGCGCCCAGACCGCTGGCCCCTTGCCGCGATTCAGCATGCGGAACTGCAGGGTGGCCAGGTCGGTCGCGCGCGCCATGATGCCACCGAGCGCGTCGACCTCGCGAACCACCGTGCCTTTCGCGACGCCGCCGATAGCCGGGTTGCACGACATCTGGCCAATCGTCTCGAGCGCGCTCGTGATCAGCCCCGTCCGTGCACCGCGTCGTGCCGCCGCGACGGCTGCCTCGGTCCCGGCGTGCCCCGCGCCAACGACGAGCACGTCGAAGTCATCCTCGAAGCCCAAGGAGTGCGCCGTCATGAACGAAAGATAGCGTTCACCGACAGTTGTGTGCGCACCATATGGTGGATGTGGACGTACGTCCTCGGTATGTTCGCGTCGCCGATTACCCGCTCTCGGAGCACATCATGGCTTTGCCAGTCGCCCAAGGCGTACCCACCCTATTCTTCCGGCGCGCGTCGTACGAGCGGTCCGGGCTCACGCGCGCTGCGCTCGACGCGAGGCTGGGGCTCACCGACGCAGAGTTCCGCGTCGACGGCAATCTGGTCGCGATCGGTCCGATCTACGACGTCGACGCGCTCGGAACGCTGGTGGACGAGCTCGAGCAGACCGGTCTAGTCTATTACGACGACTACTTCGAACTGAGCGGAAGCTGGCCGGAGTGGTTGACCGTGCTCGTACGGGCAGCGGGCGCGGAAGGCGTCACGGCAGCTTCGTGAGCTCATGGGAGGGGGCCACGGGACTCAACGGCCCCTGACGTAGCATGCCATGCCAGCCACACTCGTAGCACCAGCTCGTCCGGAATCGCGGCAGTAGACGATTCAGAAAGCTCGACTGGACGCGAAGCGTGACGGCGTCACAGTTCGGACACCGATCTCCCTCGGGGAGCAGGAAGAAAAACACCACCGTTGCTGCGACACCGCGGAGCACGAAGAACCCCACGAAAATCAGCAGGAAGATCACAGTGTCCGACATACCGCTCCTCGGCACACGCTTCGACGAAGAAGGGCCTCGCGGTGTGCGCTCCAGCTACGATGCGTATGGCGTGCCACGCCGAGCCTCGCTCCGAGAGGCGGGTGTGCTCAGAGTCGCTGCTCCACGATAGCCCAGAGCTCAACGAAGGCGACATCGTCTTCGAGCCGCTCGATGCAAACCTCCTCTCCCTCGGCGACCGCGCTGCCATCGATGGTGCGCGCGCGGGCGGTGCGCTCGCTGCCGGCGTCCGAAAACGTGATCGACCCTTCGCCCTCGGGCGGGATGGCGGCCGACACAATGGCCACGTGCCCCTGGAGGGCGTACCGCGGATCGTCGGGATCGTGCTCGGGCTGAAGTCGAGCCGTTGCAACGGCGAGTCGCGTGACGAGCACAGCCCAGACGATCCCGAGCACCGCAGCGACGAGGGCCCCGGTACCCGGTGACACCGTTCCGCGCCGAGTCAGGAGATACCCCGCGATACCAAACATCAGCAGAAAGCCGATGATCGCCGGCTCCGAACGCCGCAGCGGTAGCGCGTCGGCCGAACGCTGCCGCCGCCGCTCGGCGCCGAAGAACATGACGCGAACGCCAAGCAGCAGCCCAGCGATGAAGGCAGCCAGGAACAAATAGGTCATCAGGTCAACGGCCGAGCGTCGAGCGGAAGAAAGCGATCGTCATCGGCCACGCCTGCCGCGCGGCGGCGAGATTGGCGCCGTTCTGGCCATCCTGCTGCCGCAGAAAGCCGTGGCCAGCACCAGCGAAGCTATGGGGCTCGAAGCGCTTGCCAAGAGCCTTCATCGCGGAATCGGCTGGAGGAACCGTCGCTCCGACCCGTGCGTCCTCCCCACCGTAGAGCCCAAGCACCGGAACCTTGACGCTCGCGAGCGAGGCAGTCGCCGGGGAAGTGCCATAATACACCACTGCCGCTCCCTGACCTGCCGGGCTCATGACCGCCGAATTGAACGATGCGGAACCACCCCAGCAGAAGCCCACGACACCGTAACGCTTCTCGGCGGCGGGCAATGACATCCCGTACTGACCAACGGCGGCGATCTGGCGCTGCACGTCCTGTGACTGGAGCGAGCGGATTGCTGCCGTCGCCGCCTGGGCCTCGACCGTATCGGTGCCTGGGACCGGTGGGGCCTTCCCCGTGAGGAGATCGGGCGCGATGGCGATGAACCCGTCGGCGGCGAGTTGATCGGCCACGCCGCGCACCCAAGCCGAGAGCCCGAAGATCTCGTGCACGACGACGATGACCGGTGCCTTGCTCGAGCGCTCCGGATACACGACCCAAGCGCGGACGCTGTCGGAGGGGCCGGTTCGGACCATCACGTATTCGCCGTGGCGTGGCGACTTCGCCAGTCGTTCCGCCACGGTCGTTGCGCCGGCCGGAATTGTGGCCACGTCAGCCGTCGATCCCGTGGAGCCCACCGATGAAGACTCGTGAGCAGCGTGTACATCGGCTTCCGGCGGCTGCCGTGAGCACCCGATCGCCAACCCTGCTGCGAGGAAGCAGGCGGCGACACCAAGACGATGGACGCGGGCGAGCACGGGGGCCGGGCCTACGCGTACGGACAAAGGAGTGGTCGACATCAACGGATGAGAGTGTGAGAGATATGGCGTTACAGCGTATGAACAGTATTTCGACAGTAACGTAACGGCGAAGCATATTTAGGCTGATCGCACCGTGTCGGTGTCGAGAACGGATTCAAGAAATTCAACGACGCGCTCCTCTGCGTAGTAGCGGGGAGCCCACGGCGCGCGGCCTGAAACGAAACCGACGTGCCCTCCGCGTTGGTGAAATTCCACGGTCAGGAACCGGTTCCCTCGCGCAACGCGCTCGACCTGTCGAAGCACCAATGGTGGCAGCGCACTCAGCAGCAGCGTGGGCAGGCGGATCAACGACAGAAACTGCAGTGAGCTGGAGCGTCGGTAATAGTCCGCCGCGTCGTCGAATCCATGAACCGGCGCCGTCACGGCGTCGTCGAACTCGAACAAGGTGCGGGCCCGTTCGAGCGCAGTCGCGTCGAACAAGCCTGGGTCGTTCGCAAGCTTCGCGCGTGCCTTCGCGCGGAGTGTGCGCAGAAAGTGTCTCGTGTATACGCGAGCGAACCCTCGTTCGATGAAACGAGCGCCGCGTTCGAGGTCGAAGGGTACGGAGACGGCGGCTGCCGCACGCACCTCTTCCGGGAGATCTGCTCCACGCTCTCCAAGCCACTTGAGGAGGACGTTGCCTCCGAGCGAGAAGCCCGCCAGTGCGAGTGGCTGGCCCCGGTGCTCGTGGACGAGCCGCCGTACGACGCGATCCAGATCCGTGGTCTCACCGGAGTGATAGAGCCGACGCGCACGCGTCATCTCCCCGTTGCACGTTCGGAAAATCAACGCATCGACTGCCCAGCCGCGACGCTGTGCGAGTGCGAGCAGCCCGCGCAGATAATGCGAGCGGATCGTGCCCTCCAGGCCGTGGAGCACGAGTAGTCGGCCCGCGTGGGGTGCGCTCACACTACGGGGCGTGAGGCGATGCAGCTCGATCTCGTCACCGTCGCCCGTTGCCCAGCGTTCGATGCGTGTCTCGATCAATGGTGCACGACGCACGAGCTTTCCCCAGAGGGTTCGCAGGTGCGCGCCCGGTACCCACCACGCGGGGGTATAGGTATACTCGCTGGGGCGGCTCACGTGACGGGTACGGGGGCGAAGCTCCGAATGGACGACCGTTCTATTATATCGGGCCTGCACGAATGGACGTTCAGATCTTCGGAGTGAAGAAGAACGCGGATACGAGAAAAGCGCTCCGCTTCTTTGCCGAACGCCGGATCAAGACTCACTTCGTCGACCTCATGGAGCGGGCAGCGTCCCGTGGCGAACTCACGCGCTTCGCCCAGAAGTTCGGCGCGACGGCGCTCATCGACGACACGGCGCGGCGCTTCGGCGAGCTCGGACTGCGTACCGCCCGCTACGGCGACGAGCGGTGGTTGGAAATCCTCGTGAACGAGCCCTTGATCCTGAAGATGCCGCTCGTTCGATACGGAAACGCTCTGTCGATCGGCGCGATGGAGGCGATGTGGAAGGGGTGGTTGACGACGTGAGCGCAGGGCCGGCGCGCGGCAGAGCATCGTGACACAGGTCGCCATCGGCGGCGTGGCGGTCGAGTTCGGGGCCACGACCCTCTTCTCGGACGTCACCTTCACGATCGCTGCAGGGGAGCGGTGGGGGGTGGTCGGCCGGAACGGCTCGGGCAAGACCACTCTGTACAAGTTGCTGACCGGTGCGCTCGCGCCCAGCGAGGGAACGGTATCTCGCCAGACGGGACTCTCCCTCTCACTTCTCGGACAGCACCGCGAGTTCGGCGATGCTGCCACGGTCTGGGCGGCGGCGGCAGGTCCATTTGCCGAGCTTCTGGCCCTCGAGCACTCCCTTGCGGAACAAGCTCACGCACTTGCGGAAGTGAGCGATGGAGCGGCACTGTCGCGATATGGACGCGACCTCGAACGATTCGAGCGCGAAGGCGGGTATACCATCGCCCCGCGGGTCGATGCCGTGTTGCAGGGCCTCGGGTTCGATCCGACCGCAGCGCGCGAGCAACCGCTCCACCAATTGAGCGGGGGCGAGCGGGGCCGGGTCGGGCTGGCTCGCCAGCTGGTGGCACCCTCCGACATCCTGCTCCTCGACGAGCCGACGAATCACCTGGACCTCGAAACCACGCGATGGCTCGAGGACTACCTGCGTGAGCTCGATCGAACGCTGGTACTGGTGAGCCACGATCGCGCCTTTCTCGCGGCAGTGGTCGATCATGTACTGCATTTCGAGGGTGGGACGGCGGTCCCCTATGCTGGTGGCTACGAATCCTTCGTGCAACAGCGCCAGGAGCGACGCCTCTCGCAGCAGCGTGCCTTCGACAAGCAGCAGCGGGTCGTAGCGAGCGAGGCCGACTACATCGGTCGCAACATCGCCGGGCAGAACAGCCGGCAGGCCAAAGGGCGACGCAAGAAGCTGGAACGCCTTCCCCGGCTCAGTGCGCCGGCTGGCGAGGAGGGCACGATGACGCTCCGACTCGACATCGCCGAGCGGGGGGGCGATCAGGTCGCCGTCGCCGAGAACGTGACGATCGCCGTGGGCAATCGCACGCTGATCGAGCGCTTTAGCGGACGCGTGGTGCGTGGAGACCGACTGGGCATCATCGGTCCGAACGGCGCCGGGAAGTCCACGCTGCTGCGCGCCCTGGTCGGGGAGCGCTCGCCGGACGTCGGCGACTTGAAGGTCGGCAACTCCATCCGGGTGGCATACTACGACCAGCAACTCGGCCAGGTCCCGCTCGACAAGGTGCTGTACGACGTGATCGCCGAGCTGCGTCCCCAATGGGAGCGCCGGCTCGTCCAGGGACATCTCGGGCGGTTCGGATTCTCGGGGGACGAGGTGCAGCGACGTGCGTCGACGCTCTCGGGGGGCGAACGCGCCCGTGTCGCCCTGGCGATGCTGATGCTCACGCGCGCGAACCTGCTCGTGCTCGACGAGCCGACCAATCACCTCGACGTGGAGACGATCGAGGTGCTGGAGGACGCGATCGAAGGCTATGATGGCACGGTCATCCTAGTGAGCCACGACCGCGCAATGCTCCGTGCGCTGGCAACGAAAGTCTGGGTCCTGCACGAGCGTCACATCACCGAGTTCGCCGGCAGCTTCGCGGAGTGGGAGGTGGTGAGTGAGGAACGCGCACATGCCGCGTCGGTGCGCGCCGCCGAGGAGATCGCTCTGCGCCGCGTGGACGAGAAGAAGCGCACGGCGCGGCGCGAGGACCGGCCCACGACGTCGGACGCTCGACGGCAGCTGCGTCAGGTGCAGGAACGCGCGACACGCGCCGAACAGGAGGTCGCCGAGCTGGAGCAGGAAGTCACGTCCGTCACGGCGACACTCGACGATCCCGAGCTCTATACTCGCCCCGGCGGGGTACAAGAGGCCAACCGGTTAGGCGCGCGGCTCGACAAGCTCCGGACACGCCTCGATGCCGCACTTGCAACGTGGGAGCAGGAGACCATAGCACTCGAATCGCTCGAGCGCGAAACAACCTCGTCCCGATGACGGAGATCCTCACGTGACCCCCTGGGTGCTGCGCATCCTGATCGCCACCGTCCTGATGTTCTTCCTGCAGCAGACGGCGTCGGGCGTGACGTCGCTGCTGTATCTGGTGCCGACGGAGGTCCTGTCACGTCCGTGGACCCTCGTGACCTACATGTTCCTGCACGCGGGATTGGGGCACATCTTCTGGAACATGCTCGGGCTGTATTTCTTCGGTCCGAGGGTGGAGTCGCGGATGGGATCGCCCCGGTTCATCACGCTCTACCTCGTGAGCGGAATCGTCGGAGCGCTGTTCTCGGTAGCACTCGCGCCCCGCTATCCCGTCCTCGGGGCTTCGGGCGCGGTGCTGGGCGTGCTCATGGCATTCGCACGCTTCTGGCCCCGCGAGCGGCTCTACATCTGGGGAGTCCTCCCCATCGAGGCGCGATGGCTCGTCATCATCTACGCCGCCATCGACATCCTGGGCTTCAACGGGTTCGGCCGACTCGGTGTCGCGAACGTCGCGCACCTCGGCGGATTCGCCGGCGCCCTGCTCTACCTGCTTTTCCTCGAGCGCCGCCAGGGCGCGCGCCGGTTCAAGCAGGCGACCGTGCCGCGCGTCGCGGAGTCGACGCTGGGCAACTGGCGCAACGTCGACCGTGGGAGCATCCACTCGGTGAACCGCGAAGAGGTCGATCGCATCCTGGACAAGATCAGCGCGTCCGGGCTCGCGAGCCTCACGCCGCAGGAGCGCCAGTTCCTGTCAAACTTCGTCCCACCCGACGACCGGAAGCCGGCCTGACGGCTCGGCTCAAAATTCGCCGATGAAGCCGATCTCGGGCTCGAGCACGTGTCCGTGCGCCTCACGCACCGCATTCTGTGCGTGGCGGATCAGCGCGATCACGTCGGCCGCGGTGGCGTGACCGAGGTTGACCAGGATGTTGGCGTGGATGTGCGAGATCTGCGCGTCTCCCACGCGATAGCCCTTGAGGCCGCACTGATCGACAAGACGGCCAGCGCCGATCCCCTCGATCTTCTTGAAGATCGATCCGGCGCTGGGATGCCAGTCCAGCCAGGGATGACGGCCCCCACGCCAGCTCAGGTTCTCCTGGATGATGCGATGCATCACATCCGGGTCCTTCCGTTCGAGCTGAAAGGTTGCCGCCAGGACGACGTCTCGCCGGTGATGCAGGATCGTGTCGTCGTACCCGAATCGCATGTATGCCGCATCGACGGTCCGGCGTGTGCTCTCCTCGGTGAGGAGGTCGGCGGTCCGGAAGACCTCGGCGATGAACATCGTGCGCTCGCGCTCCGGAGCGGGCGACAGGAAATGCAGATTCTGCCAGATCGCCCCACCGACCGTGCTCGGGATGCCGACGTAGTGCTCGAGCCCGGACCACCCGCGTCGCACCGCTTCGGGAATGATCTTCGACATCACGGCACCGCTCTCGACCCAGAGGATGCCATCCTCGCCAAAGGTGAAGTGCGAGGCGACGTTTCGGATCACGAGCCCGCGCACTCCCTTGTCGGCGACGAGGATATTGGCGCCGAGGCCGAGCACGAAATACGGAACCTGTGCCTCGCGGGCGGTTAGGATGGCATCGGCGAGCGCGTCGGCGGTATCGGCCTCGAAGAAGAGGTCGGCTGGTCCGCCGATCTTGAACGTGGTATAGGGCGCGAGCGGCTCGTTCCGCTTCAGGCGCGGACCAGCGAGAGCGGTCGCGACGCGCTCGAGCGCAGCAGGATCGAACGCCGCGGCGCGGGTCGCGGACGAAACGGAGGGAAGCGTGGACATGGGCCAGAGAAAGAAATCATGAGCGTCGTACCTTCGCCACCGCGTGCGTCCCGCCGTCGGACGCCTATTCTCACGGCAGTGCTACTCGCGCTCGTGGCGTGGTGGCCACTCGCGGCGCAGCGCGCCGAGCTCGAGCGGCGCATCCGCCGGGACACGCTGCCCAACGGGCTCGAAATCATCGTCGTCGAGAATCACGGTGTGCCGCTCACGACGATCGAGGCGGTCGTGCGGAACGGCTCGTTCACGCAGTCGCCGACGTACGAGGGGCTCGCCCACCTCTACGAGCACATGTTCTTCAAGGCGAACCGCTCGTATCCGGAGCCGGATGCCTTCGTCGCGCGCGCGTCGGAGCTCGGCGCAGTCTTCAACGCGCAGACACGCGAGGAGCTCGTCAACTACTACCTGACCGTGCCTTCGGACAGCACGGAGCCCGCCGTCGCGCTTCTTGCCACCGCGCTGCGCACGCCACTCTTCGTACGCGAAGAACTCGACCGCGAGCGCTCGGTGGTGATCGGCGAGTACGACCGCATCGAGTCGGATCCGTTCTACGCACTGAACACGGCGACGGGCAAGGCACTCTGGGGGAGCGCGTGGAGCCGCAAGAACCCGCTCGGCGAGCGCGACGTGATCCTGCGCACGACACCCGAGCAGATGCGCACGATTCAGCGAAAGTATTACGTGCCAAACAACACGGCGCTGATCGTCACGGGCGACATCGATGCGACGCGGACGTTCGCCACGGTGCGGAGGTATTTCGAAGACTGGCCCCGCACGGCCGACCCGTTCGCGAGCGATCCGATTCCGCCCGTGCCGCCGCTTGCGCAGAACAAGGGCGTCGTGGTCGAGCAGCCGGTCAACACGGTGATCGCGGTGATCCAGTGGGACGGACCGGGCGCGCACGCCGACGTCGCCGCGACGTACGCGGCGGATGTGTTCTCGGACGTGCTCAATCAGCCCGGCTCGCGCTTCCAGCGAAAGCTCGTGGACAGCGGCCTGTGGCAGTCGTTGATCGTGAACTACTACACACTCAACAACGTCGGCCCGATCACGATCAGCGGCGAGGTGGCGCCCGACAAGCTGCGTGCGGCGCTCGCCGCCCTCGAGAGTGAGCTCGAGGAAGTGGCGAAGCCGGGCTACATCACGAACGAAGCAGTCGAGGGCGTAAAGCGCACGCGCATCGTGGGCTCGATGGAGAGCCTGGAGCGCGCGTCGGGCTTCTCCCATCAACTGGCGTTCTGGTGGGCCGTAACGGGACTCGACTACTTCTTCGGCTACGTGGACACCATGGCGCGCCAGACGCCCGACGATCTTCGGGCCTACGCCTCGAAGTACATCGTGGGCAAGCCACGCGTCACCGGCGTTGTCCTGTCGCCCGAGACACGGCGAGCGCTGAAGCTGACGGAGGCCGAGCTGGCCACGAGCGGAGCCGTGCAATGAAGACGACGATCGGCGCGCTGATCGCTGCAACGCTGCTCTCCGCCACGGCGACACCGGCTTCGTTCGCCTCGCCGGCCATGCGACCGGCCCACGCCGGGATGTCCACGGCACCGAGTCGCCCAGACACTGCGGTCACGACCAAGTTCGACGTCGATGGCGTGACGGTCATCCTGCGTCGCAACACGGCGAACGAGGTGATCGCCGCGAATCTCTATCTGCTCGGTGGCGCGCGGCAGCTCACTCCGACGAACGCGGGCATCGAGGCGCTGCTGCTGCTCGCGAGCGAGCGCGGCACGCGCAAATTTCCTGGTGCGACCGTGCGGCAGCGCACCGCCACGCTGGGCAGCACCATCTCGATCGAGGCGAACGACGACTGGAGCGCCATCGGCCTCCACGCGATCCGCGGCACCTTCGACTCCACCTGGGCCATCCTGGCCGATCGCGTGATGGCCCCGACGCTCTCGCCCGGC
>QHVE01000123.1:0-4978 GCA_003223455.1 Gemmatimonadota bacterium
CACGTGCCGGGGATCGCCCGACTCGGCATCCCGACGTTCCGGATCACGAACGGACCCGTCGGCGTGGGACAGAACGACTGCGTGCCGGTGACCACGCCGAACCTGCCGCGTGCGGCGATGATGAGCACCCTCTCGGCGAAGGCCACGGCGCTGCCGTCGGCGATGGCGGTCGCCGCGTCGTTCGACCGCGCCGTGGCGGCGAAGTTCGGCGACGTGATCGGTGTCGAGTCGCGCAATCGGGCGCTGCACGTGCTCGAGGGACCCGGCCTGAACCTCGCGCGTGCCCCGCAGGGTGGTCGCCACTTCGAGTACTTCGGCGAGGATCCATTCCTGACCGGCACGATGGGTGTCGCCGAGATCCGCGCGATGCAGAAGCACGGCGTGATCGCGATGGCGAAGCACTTCATCGCCAACGATCACGAGACGAACCGCACGACCGAGAACGTCATCGTGGCCGATCGCGTGCTCCACGAGCTCTACCTGCTGCCGTTCGAGATGGCGGTGCGGAGCGGCGACGTCGCATCGGTGATGTGCTCGTACAACCGTGTGAACGGACCGTACTCGTGCGAGAACGCGCATCTCCTCACCGACATCCTGCGCGGCCAGTGGGGGTTCAAGGGCTACGTACAGTCCGACTTCTTCGCCGTGAAGAGCACGGTGCCCACGTTGCGCGCGGGGATGGATCACGAGATGCCCGGCGTCGCGCTCGGACCGCTGACGCCGTGGTACTCGGCGGCGCGGCTGCGCGCGGCGCTCGACAAGCACGAGATCATCGAGGCCAACCTCGACACGGCGTTGGCGCGGCGATACAGGCAGATGTTCCGGCTCGGAATCTTCGATCGGCCGGTGAAGGAGACCCCGATCCAGGTGGCGCGCAACGCGGCGATCGCACGCGAGATCGGCGAGCAGGCCGCGGTGCTGTTGAAGAACGATCGTGGCATCCTGCCGCTCGACGCGCGGTCGCTGCACTCGGTGGCGCTGATCGGCCAGGCGGAGTACGCGACGAAGTCGGTGGCCGGATGCTGCGGCGGCAGCTCGGATGTGATCCCGTTCGCCACGGTCACACCGCTGGACGGCATGAAGCGGGTGTTGGCGCAGCTGAAGTCGTCGGCGACGGCGACACTCACCGTCGTCGCCGACGATCGCGCGAACCTCGCCGATGCGGTCGCCGCCGCGCGTGGCGCCGACGTCGCCATCGTGCTCGCGGGGACGATCGCCGAGGAGGGGCGCGATCGCGAGAGCATCGCGCTGGAGAAGGGGCAGGACTCGATCATCGCCGCCGTCGCCGCGGCGAACCCGCGCACGGTCGTCGTCCTGAAGGACAATGCATCGTCTCTGACGCCATGGCTGGACGCGGTGCCGGCGGTGCTCGAGGCGTGGTTCCCGGGGCAGGAGGACGGCGCGATCGTCGCGCGACTGCTGTTCGGGCTCGCGACGCCGTCGGGCAAGCTGCCGGTGACGTTCCCCGTGCGAGAGACCGATCTGCCGGCGAACACCGATCGGCGGTGGCCCGGCGTGGACACGAGCGGCGCACGCGTGAAGGTCACCGGTGGCAACGCATTCGGCAGCAACGTCGCGACGACGGTGGAGTACAGCGAAGGGCTGCAGATCGGCTATCGCTGGTTCGACGCGAACGGCATCGCCCCGAGGTTTCCGTTCGGGTACGGGCTGTCGTACACGACGTTCGCGCTGTCGAACCTCGTGGTCACGCCACGCGCAGGGGATGGCACCGCACCGGTCACCGTGCGGGTCACCGTCGCGAACACGGGCGTACCTGTCGTTTCCCGAGGGCGCGGGCGAGCCGCCCAAGCGGCTCGTGGCGTTCGAGAAAGTCTGGCTCGCGCCCGGCGAGCGAAAAGTGGTGACGATGACGCTCGATCCCGCCGCGGCGAACCATCCGCTCGGCGTGTGGGACGAAGCGGCGCAGCGGTGGCGTGTGCCGAACGGACGGTACACGATCACGGTCGGTACTTCGGCGGCGGACGCGCGGCTGAAGGAAAGCGTGACGATCGGGGCGGCGGGAAGGCGCTGAGGCCAGGCAGCCTTCGGCCGGCGCGGAAGGCGCTGCACCTCTTGACGCTCGGTCTAACGCATCGCACCATCGCGGGACTCGTGTGCGAGCGAGGTCACACGTGCACAGTCTTCTGATGCGTCCGGTCGTCCATGTCGGGCTTCGCGGCATGCTTGCGCGCCCGATGGACGTGTCCGGCATCGTCCTCTGCGCCGCGCTGCTCGTCGTCCCTCGGACGCCCGGCGCCACGCACCAGCCGCCTCCGGCGTACACGATCGCGTTCAAGAGCTTCGCGCCCAACAACGCGGACATCTTCATCGCCGACGCGGACGGAACCCACGCCCGCCCGCTCGCGCCCGACCCCGCGCTCGACTACGACGCGTCCTTCTCGTTCGACGGGCGGTGGATCGTCTTCACGTCGCACCGCCGCGGCCAAGCCGACATCTACCGCGTCCGCCCGGACGGCACGGGGCTCGAGCGATTGACCGACGACCCCGCGTTCGACGATCAGGGGACGCTCTCGCCCGACGGCAAGTCGCTCGCATTCGTGTCGAGCCGCAGCGGCCAGGCGGACGTGTGGGTGATGGATCTCGCGACGCACGCGGCGCGCGCGGTCACCAGCGATCCCGCCGGCGACTTCCGCCCCGCGTGGTCGCCCGACGGCCGCTGGATCGCGTTCTCGTCGGGCCGGAGCCGCGTACGCGCCGCGTGTCCGAACACGACACTGCCCGGCCCGGGTCCGTTCGTGACGCCGCAGTACACGGGCGTCTACGTCGTACGCCCGAACGGCAGCCGCCTGCGGCGAATCTCCGACTCGACCGAGGTGGCCGGCACGCCGCGCTGGTCGCCCGACGGGTCGCGGCTGGCGTTCTATGTCGGCGAGCGTGCGCAGGTCTGTCGCGGCGGCCTGATCCTCGGCACGGGCACGACGCAGATCGTCTCCGTCGATCCGACGAGCGGTGCGCGCGACACCCTCACCTCGGGCGACGGGCCGAAGGTCTCCCCACAGTGGCTGAGTCGCACGCGCGTCGGCTACGCGACGCGCGAGGGAATCGCATTCTCCGACGGCGCACCGGGGCTCGCGGGGGACTTCGAGTCCCCCGCCTGGTCACCCGACGGTCGCACGGTGGTGTTTCACCGCGAGACGGACCGCCGGGGCGACCGCGATCGCGACTTCCAGCGGTGGCCCAGCCGGGATCCGCGCTTCGCGCTGCTGCGTGTACCCGACGCGTCGGCGTTCTCTCCCGAGGGCGACCGCATGGTGTACGTGCTGACGAACTTCGCGGGGGCGGTGCGCAACGGCGCGCTCGTGCTCGCGCGGGCCGACGGCACCGACCGCCGCGTGATCTACGAGGGCCCGCTTACCGAGGACATGGCGGGGCCCGCGTGGTCACCACGTGGCGACAGCATCCTCGTCGGCGTCGGCGGGTTCTTCCAGCGCGCGCAGTTCAAGCCGGGCCAATTGATGATCGTCCGCGCCGACGGCAGCGGCTTGAAACCGCTCATGCGCGACAGCGTGAGTGTCGGCATGCCGGCCTGGTCGCCCGATGGGCGGCGAGTCGTCTACCGCACGGCGAGCGGCACGACGCGCCAGCTCTACATCCTCGACGTGGCGACCGGCGAACGCCGGAAGCTCGAGACCGGGTCGAGCTTCGATTCGTTCCCCACCTGGTCACCGCGCGGAGACTGGATCGCGTTCACGAGCAAGCGCGACGGCGACTACGAGATCTACCGCATCCGGCCGGACGGCACGGGCCTCCAACGTCTGACGCATACGCCGGGCAACGACGCGCACCCGTCATTCTCGCCCGACGGCGAGTGGATCGCGTTCGCCACCGCGCGCCAGGGCTTCCTCGACGAGGCCGTGCAGCTGTTGCTCGGTGCCACGTTTCAGCCCTACGGGGAGATCGCGGTGATGCGCGCCGACGGCTCCGACGCGCACGTCGTGACCGACAACTCGACGGAGGAGGGAGCGCCGGTGTGGGTGCCCAGGCGCCCGTGAGCGCCGTTCGCCGACGCGCGCCTCAGCGGCGTCGATAAGTCTCGACGATGTCAGGCCCGTCGGCCGGATCCGGGTAGTGAATCGTGAAGCCCGCACCGCGCCACTCACCGCGCACCGGCCAAACGTACGCCTGCACGGGATGCTCCCGCAGCGCAAACGAGATCTCAGTGGCCTCGATTCTCCACGAGCCGATCATCACGATCTCGTTCGTATTGACCTGCGCGTACCGAACGCGTCGCTCGGCCGAGCCGTCGGCGAAAAGGATGAATTCACCCTCCGCTGGCCCGCGGCCACGCGTGGACTCGAGCACGTAGTCGCCGGGGACATCGCCCGTCTCGGGCAGCGGTGCAGTGGAGTCGTGACAGCCCGCGCCGAGCGCGAGCGCGGCGGCGACAACGAGCGAACGAACTGAGTGATGGCGCATGATCGGAGCGGCTGGCGGTGACCAGCTCGATGCCGGTCTCGCAACGCCAAACCGCGCGGTCATTCACTCGGTCACCACTGCGATCAGTCCAGATTCTCCTGAATGAATCGATCGCTCACGTGTACGTCGAACTGCACGAGCGGCACGTCGCCGATGTTCTCGAACATGTGCACCTGGCCGGCCTTCACGACGAGGATGTCGCCGGCGACCGCCTCACGCGTAGCACCGTCCACCGTCCAGCGTCCGCGTCCTTCGCGCACGAACGCGACCTCATCGTATGGGTGACGGTGCAGCTTCGTTCCGCGGCCCGGCGGCGAGTTCACCAGGTACACCGAGATGCCGACCTGGCCCTGATCGGCGCCGATGAACTGATGCGACATGCCCACGAAGGGCAGGTCCTTCTGCGCGACGACGTGCATGGTGTGAAGTACAATTGACGGTTTGTCGATTGACGGCCGACGTCAGCGGACGACGACGGCGTCAGCCTCGTCGCGATACATGATCAGCTCCGCGTGCAGACCATCTCGCCTCTCGCGCGCTG
>QHVE01000123.1:5041-6085 GCA_003223455.1 Gemmatimonadota bacterium
TCGCGAGCTCGCCCGCGTCCAGCCAGAGACCGTGGCAGCTCGAGCAGTTGTCCAGCGACACGCCGCGCCACACGCGATGCACGAGCGTCCCGCCGCAGCGCGGGCAGGTCATCTGCCCCGCCTTGCTCGTCCGCTCGGCGTCCAGCCTGGCGCGCTGCTCCTTCAGCCACTCGGCGTCGCGACGCGCGAACCACTCGTTCTCGTTCTGACTCGGCTTGCCGGGCTCCCACATGTGTGCCTCCATCGGGTTGAGCACGATCGAGCGGGCAAGCTAAACGGGGGGCCGGGAACGCAGAAGCCGGGTTCGCGCACCCGCGGCATGGTTCGCTTGACAGCCCCGGAATCGCTCCGTATACCGGATGTTTACCCTCCCGGACCATCTGTTTATACCCCTTCACCGCGTGGTGTGTCGATGTCGAGTCACCGTCGTTCCCCTCTTGCAATCGCGCTCGTGCTCGCCGCCGCCGCGTCCGTCGGCGTGAGCCGCCCCGCCGACGCGCAGTTCGGCTCGATCAAGGATCGCATCAAGCAGAAAGCCGCCGAGAAAGCCGCGGAAAAAGCCGGCAAGAAGATCGGTGAGGCGGTGGGCGACAAGCCGGCGACGGACAGCGCCGTACAGCCCTCGGCAGCAAGCACGAACACCGTCGCGTCGAACGCATCCACCGCGCCGACGTCGCGGCTAGAGTGAGCGGACTACGACTTCGTGCCCGGCGCGCGCACGTTCTTCTTCACCGACTTCACCGAAGATCAGGTCGGCAACTTCCCGAAGCGACTCACCTTCAAGACCGGCCAGATGGAAGTCGTGGAGCTCGACGGTGGCCAGCGCGCTCTCAAGGCGTCGAGCCCGAGTGAGCTGGTCATCGCGCTCCCGGAAGCGCTGCCGCAGAAGTTCACGGTCGAGCTGGACGTCATCAACCGCGACTCGCGTGGCGTCGCCGCGAACACGTTCGAGATCACTGGTGGCAGTGCGTTGAACGACTCCAAGTTCACGCAGGTCGGCTGGGGCCACAACGGGCTGTCGGTGTCGGGCGGCGGTGTGGAGGG
>QHVE01000025.1 GCA_003223455.1 Gemmatimonadota bacterium
CGTGCGTCATCTCGGCCGTGTAACCCTCGCCGCGGGCGAGCGCATACGACTGCGGCTCCGCCGCCGCGCCGAGCGCCTCGGCGACTCGCGTCGGCAGTCCCGCCGTCACCAGCGCGGACAGCTCCGTTTCGGAGATCTCGAACCGCTGCGCGCGCTCGAGGATCCACGCTTCGACGACGGCGGAGTCCAGCGTGCGCGCGGCTTCGAGCACGTCCTCGGCGCGGACCGGCGCGCCGGCGGCCACGCGTACGCTGCGAGTGGCGAGTGCCTGGGCGCGAAGCGCCGCGCGGGCGGCGCTCGGCAACGAGGCCGGCGTCGCGACCTCGCGATAGCGCGCCACGCGCACGCTCGCCCCGCCGCCGGCCGAGATGCCCTCGACGTCGAGCCAGTCTCCATCGGCGCTCATGACGAGCAATCCGGAAGTCGACGACGGCACGCCGGCGCAGCTTCCACTGGATCGGACGAACAGCCGCCGGCCGTCGCGCGACCAGCGCGCACTGCGCACCCCGGTGCAGCGCGCGGCGTCGATCGCGTGGGAGCGGCCGGTGGCGTCCAGCTTCTCGCGCCCGACGATCCTGCCACCCTGCAGCGTGAGCACGTCGGCCACGTCGACGCTCGCCGTCGGCGTGATGCATACGACGAGGGGCGCCGCATCGGCGCGCGCCTCGACGAGATCCGCCGACCAGCAGCCGAGCCATGCCTGGAGGCCGGCCCCGTAGACAGCCGCCTGCCCTGCCGCTTCCGGAGCGCTCGCGGCGAGCAGCGCCGCGGCGAGTGCGACAGCTCGTGCTCTTCCCGTGGTTCGGAGCATGTTCCACCTCCTGCATTCGGCGCAACGGCGCGGAGTCGATCACGCCACGGTCATCGCTCAGTACCCTGTCTGGGCGATCGGGGTTCGGCCGCGAGGATCTCGCGCTCGTCCTCACTATGCGGTGCGGACGGGGAAACCGGTACCGTGAGATGGTCAATGAACCATCACGGGGGTTGATTCCCCGACGGCGTCTGACCGGAGCAGATCGTGAACGTCCATTCCCAGCTCACCCCGATCGAACGTCTGACGATGCCCATGCGGCGCTGGCTGCATGCCGCGCCGTCGGGCGGGCTCGTGCTGCTCGCATGCGCCGCGATCGCCATGGTGTGGGCGAACTCTCCGGCGTCGCACTCCTATCACGTGCTCTGGGAGACGCCGATCACGCTCGGCGTCGGCGGCTGGCACGCGGCGCTGAGCGTGCACGCGATCGTGAATGACGGACTCATGGCCGTCTTCTTCTTCCTCGTCGGACTCGAGATCAAGCGCGAAGTCCTGGTCGGCGAGCTGGCGAGCGTGCGACAGGCGGCGCTGCCGGTGGCGGCCGCGCTGGGCGGAATGCTCGTGCCGGCGCTGGTCTTTCTCGCGTTCAACACGGGCGGACCGACGGCGCGCGGGTGGGGGATCCCGATGGCGACGGACATCGCGTTCGCGCTCGGCGTGCTCGCGCTGCTCGGGGACAGATTCCCGCCGGCGCTGCGCGTCTTCCTCTCCGCGCTCGCGATCGCCGACGACCTCGGCGCGGTGCTGGTGATCGCGCTGTTCTACACGGCGGCGGTCTCGTGGAGCGCGCTCGCGGCCGCGGCAGGCCTCCTCGTGCTGTCGCTCGCCGCCAACGCGATCGGCGTGCGGGCGGCGTGGGCGTACGCGTTGATCGGCCTCGCGCTGTGGGCCGCGGTGCTCCTGTCCGGTGTGCACGCGACGGTCGCCGGCGTGCTGCTGGCGATGACGATCCCATCGCGCACCGTGATCGACGAGCGCGCACTGCTCGAGGGCGCGCACACCGCGCTGCGCGAGTTCGATCTCGCCTCCCACCCGGAGATCGTGATGCTGTCGAACCGCGGGCACCAGCAGGCTCTGCGCCGATTGGAAGTGCTGTCCGAGAAGGCGCTCCCGCCGCTCGCGAGGCTGGAGCACGGGCTGCACGGGATCGTGGCGTTCGGCATCATGCCGCTGTTCGCGCTCGCCAACGCCGGCGTCGATCTGCGAGGTGGCACCGCGGCGATCACGAGCACGATCGGCCTCGGCATCATCCTCGGCCTCGTGCTCGGCAAGCCGATCGGCATCACGCTCGCGTCATGGGTGGCCGTTCGTTCCGGCCTCGCGTCGCTTCCGGCGGGGATCGGCTGGCGCACGCTGACCGGCGCCGCCGCGCTGGGCGGGATCGGCTTCACGATGTCGCTGTTCATCGCGTCGCTGGCGTTCGGCGGCTCCGCCGATGCGCTGACGTCGGCGAAGCTGGGAGTACTCGTGGCGTCGCTGATCGCCGGCATCGCGGGGTGGGCGACGCTCCGATACGGGGCCGCGCGCGCGCCGCTGACTGCGCCGCCGCGCAAGGCGGGCTAACGCAGCCCCGCGTACCAGCGCAGCCCCGTCCCCATCCCCTTGAATCCGACGTCGCGCAGCGCCTGCGCGTAGCGCGAGCCAGCGGCGCGCTCGCCGTCGATCGACTCCACGACGACGTCCTTCCGCCGTGACATTCCCTGGCGCGCCGACAGCCGTTCGACGAGCACTCGCGCCGCCGTCGCCACGTCGGCGGGCAGGAAGCCCTCGGCGACGCGGAGCTTGCTGCCTCGACCTTCAGCCACGAGGACGATGCGGCCAGCGCGCGTGACGAGCAGTGCGCCCGCGCCGCGCGGACGGCCCAACGGATCGGATTCGACACCCGCCGCGAGCGGCAGCGCGTACACGTTCGCGGGATCGGAGACGGACATCACGACCGTCTCGTCGAGGTTCTCTGGTAGGGGCGCGCGCAGTAGCTCCACCGCTTCGGGCAGCGCGAACTGGGCGCCGGCGAGACCGGCGACGAAGTAGCCGCGCTGCACCTCGCCGCGAAACTCGAGTCGCTTGAGCTCGTGGTAGATCTCGCGCCAGCCGACGGCGGGATGCTCGCGGCGCCACCAGTCGCGCGACACGATGCCATAGCGGGCGAGCCACTGGCGCGCGACACGTTCGGCGAGCGTCTGCTCGTCGGCCTCCGCGCCGAGTGTGCCGAGCGTGTGCACGAGCGACCAGCGGCCACCCCACGCCGAGGGCTCCTCACGGTCGGGGCGCTTCCACTTGGCGATGCGGCGCGGGTTGATGCGTCGCTGGACGATCGGGCGGCTCTCCGACGGCGTGAAGCCCGCGGGGAGCCAGCGCGTCGGATCGGGCTCGTTCGGGCGCTTGATCGGGAAGCGCGGGCGCCAGCGCAGTACGTCGCGCAGCGCCTCCACGGTATCGTTCGTCACGAGCCCGCCGGCGACGAGCTCGCGCAGCGCGTCGCGCGTGCTCTGGGGTGAAAGCCCGGTCGCCGCCGAGACATCGGCCGTGAACGACGCGCCCTGCGAGCGAAGCACGTCCCGTACGCTGCGCGCGTTGTCGGAGAGCAGCGATTCGGCGATCGGCTGGCGAAGCCAGAGACGTCCGGTGCCGCGCTCGAAGAACCGGATGCGCCCCATGGCGTGCGACGGTGCGACGCCGACCTCGTCGACGCGCGGCTCGGCGGCCCAGACGAGCGCACCCGACGCGGCGAGACGGGCGAGCGAGCTCGCGTCGTAGCGCTCGATGCGCGACGGCAGGTAGTCGCGCTCCCAGCCGTCGGCGGGACGGGCGAGACCGTAGAGCTGCGACATCACCGTCGCGGTGCCTTCGTAGCCGGTGACGCGATCGTCCGGAGCGAGATGCTGCCAGCGCTGCTCGAGGCGGGCGAAGGCGGCGAGCGGCACCGCCTCGATCTGCTTGCGCGCCTGAGCGAGCTCGCGCCGGCGCGCCTGCTCGAGCAGGCGGCGCGCGCACCACCGTGTCGTGGAGCGGTCGCCACCGAAGACGCCGCGCACGAGCACCTGCTTCTGCTCCCACTCGTCGAACCGGCGCTCGATCCAGCGCGGCTCGAAGTCGTAGCGCGCGCGGACGTCGTCGACGGACACCGGACCGGCGAGCGCGACGAACCGCGACAGCACCTCGCGCCGCGCGGCCTTCTCGGTGAGCACGGGTTCGACGGCCGCGTCAGGCGCGACGCCCGGGCCGAAGGCGGCGACGTAGCGGGCGGCGTCGTCCATGAGAATCCAGCGGTCCTGCGGCCCACTCGGTGTCGGGATGCGCGCCGCGATCAGTCGGCCGCCGTCCAGCAGCGTGGCGAGCGGATCACCGCGACGCCACTCGGTGGAAGGCGCGACGCGCTCGGCGAGCTCGGCGCGCGTGAGGTCGCCGGCACGATCGACGAGCACCGCGAGCTCCTCGGCGTCGCGGGCCTGGCGGCCGGGCGCGGTGCCGCGGCGGCGCGCGAGGAGCTCGTGCAGCACAGCGAGCGTGGCGTCGTCGGCGCCCTCGCCCCCCATCAGCTCGTCGAGGAGGGCGCGGTCGAGCGAGAGCAGTGCGGCACGCTGCTCGGCGCGCGGCGTGTCGTCGCCGTACATGTGATCGATCACGAAGCCGAACTGCAGCGACGCGGCGAAGGGCGACGGGATCTCGGTCGGGGCGACGTGAATGCCGATCTCGCCCGACGCGATGCGTCCGAGCACGTCGCGCAGCGCGGGCATGTCGAACGCGTCCTGCAGCACGTCGCGATAGGTCTCGACGACGATCGGGAACGACGGGTATTCGCTCACCGCCTGGAGCAGATCGAGCGCCTTGAGCCGCTGCAGCCAGAGCGGCATGCGGCGCTTCGCGCTGCCACGAGGCAGGAGCAGCGCGCGGGCGGCGTTCATGCGGAATCGTGCGCCGAACAGCGACGACTGCCCGACTTCCTCGAGGACGAGCCGCTCGGCCTCCTCGGCGCCGAGCGAGCGGAAGACGTCCGTGGGCGGCGCGGCGCCGAGATCGGGGAGGCGGAGCATGAGGCCGTCGTCGGTGGTCTGCACCTGGACCTCGACGCCGAGCCGCTCGCGCATGCGCCGGCCGATCGCCATCCCCCACGGGGCGTTGACGCGTCCGCCGAACGGCGCGTGGAGCACCATGCGCACGGAGCCGACCTCGTCGCGAAAGTGCTCGAGGACGAGGCGCTTGTCGTCGGGGACGTAGCGCGTGATCGCGCGCTGCGACTGGACGTACTCGACGAGCGACCGCGTGGTCGGTTCGTCGGCGCCGTACTTCTGCTGGATCGTTGCGAGGTCGGCGAGGGTGCGCGCGTCGTCGAGCTCGCGGCGCAGCTCACCGACGCGCGCCGTGAGGTGCGACGAGCGCGCCATGAACTCCCCGTGCCAGAAGGGCATGCGCGCCGGCGCGCCGGGCGCGGGAACGACGATGACGCGATCGTGCTCGATGGCGCGGATGCGCCAGGTCGACGAGCCGAGCTGGAACGCATCGCCGACGCGGGACTCGTGGACGAACTCCTCGTCGAGCTCTCCGAGTCGTGTCTTGTCGGCGAGGTTGACGGTGTAGAGGCCGCGGTCGGGGATCGTGCCGCCGGCGCATCGGCGTGAGCGCGTCCGTGGTGCGGTCCCACGAGATGCGGGCGTCGAGCTCCGAGGCGACGTCGCTCGGGTACTTGCCGGCGAGCATGGCGAGCGTCTCGTCGAAGGCCGCGCGGGTGAGAGTGTGGTACGGGTATGCCAGGCGCACGAAGTCGAACAGCTCCGTCGCGGTCCACTCCGGCGTGTCCGACGCGACACAGGCGACGATGAGCTGGGCGAGGACGTCGAGCGCATTGTGGACGACGCGTGTGGGCTCGACGTCGCCCTCGCGCATGGCGCCGACGATGGCGAGCTGCTCGAGCGCGTCGTCGCGGAAGGTCGGGACGAAGACGCCGCGGCTCGTCGCGGTGAGCGTGTGACCGGCGCGGCCGACGCGCTGGAGCGCCGCGGCGACGCGCTTCGGGCTCTGGAGCTGGAGCACGACGTCGACGGAGCCGACGTCGATCCCGAGCTCGAGCGAGCTCGTTGTGACGAGCGCGCGCAGCTCACCCGCCTTGAGGCGCTCCTCGAGCATGAAGCGCCGCTCGCGCGAGAGGGAGCCGTGGTACGGCTGGGCGATGTCCTCGGCGGCGAGCGTGTTGACGCGCGCGGCGATCTTCTCCGACTGCGCGCGATTGTTGACGAAGACGAGCGTCGTGCGCGCGTTCCGGATCTCGTGCAGCACGAGGGGCGCGACGGCGGTCCAGATCGTCCCGTCGACGTGCGCGAGGTCGTCGACCGGCGAGCGGATCTCGGTCTCCATCTTCTTCACGAGTCCGCAGTCTACGATTTCGACCGGGCGGAATCTGTCCGGCGATTCACAGCCGCCAAGGAAGCGCGCGATCTCGTCGAGCGGCTTCTGCGTCGCGGAGAGCCCGATGCGCTGTGGCGGATCGGGGGCGACGCGGCTGAGGCGCTCGAGGGTGAGCGCGAGGTGCGCACCGCGCTTGGTGCCGGCGACGGCGTGAATCTCGTCGACGATGACGGCACGGAGCGCGCTGAACATCGAGCGGCCGCGGACGCTCGTGAGCAGGATGTGGAGCGACTCCGGCGTCGTGATGAGGATGTGCGGCGTCTTGCGCAGCATGCGGGCGCGGGCGCTCGCCGGTGTGTCGCCGGTGCGAACGGCGACGCGAATCTCGGGGAACTTCTCGCCTGCCTTCTCGAACCGTTCCTTGAGTTGCGCGAGCGGGAGCTCGAGGTTGCGCTGGACGTCGTTGTTGAGCGCCTTGAGCGGGGAGACGTAGAGGAGATGGACGGCGTTGGCGAGTGGCGCCTGCAGGCCGTCGGTGATGAGCTGGTCGAGCTCGTAGAGGAACGCCGCGAGCGTCTTGCCCGTGCCGGTGGGAGCGAGGATGAGCGTGTCGGAGCCGGCGGCGATGGCGGGCCAACCGGCGCGTTGCGGGGCGCTCGGCGCACCGAGGGTTTCGGTGAACCAGGTGCGAACGATCGGATGGAAGGGCGCGAGGGCGTCGACTTCGGACATCCTAGAATTCTAGCGGGCTGCATCGAGCAATCCGCGGGTGTTTCGGTGGCGCCGTAGCTCAGCCATCCGATCTCCCATTCAATCGCGATGCCGGCCGACAGCGGCGTAAACCCTTGCCTTGCCCCGGATCGACAGCGTACCGACTGGACGTCCGCAGATCATACAGCAATCGTTTGCTGCGTTTCACGCTGATACGCTGCATGATGTGAGTCGGACATTACGGACTTTGCTGTATAATTGGCGTTAGGTGGCCCTGACCAACAGAAATCGACATGGATAGCCTACCCGACGCTCTCTTCCGCGCCGCTCCGGAGATCCGCTACGTGGCCCTGTACCGCCACGGGGAGCTGCAACTGGCTCAGCGCCCAGCGCTGCGCGACGCCAGCGCCACGGAATCGGATCGGTACGAGGAACTCCTCGTCAACCCGGCGCTGCTGGTCCTCACTCGCCAGCGCGGTAGCATCGACTGTGGGGGCCTCGAGTACGTGCTTGTGCGCTATGGCCGGTTCTTCCAGCTCGTGCACCCCGTCGATGGCGGTCACGTCTCGGTGGCGATCGAGCCGGATGCCGACCTTCCCGCGCTCGTCGATACCGTGCGCGACGCGGCGCGGGCGTATGGCCTCCTCCCTGCGGCCACCTAACGAACGCTGAAGCTGACAAAGCATCGCTATTGAATCGTGCGGCCTGGCCGCACCCTTGTTTGAATGCTTTGCAGCTTAGCTGGGGCGTTAGCCCGACCAAAAGGATATGACCACCGACCGGCATGCCGCTCACCGCACATAAGGAACTCAGATGACTCTCCACCTGCTCGTCGCCGCGGCGATTCTCGCGTGCGCCACGCTTCCGGCAGCCGCCCACGGCGGCGACCGCGCCGATGGGAACGCCCAAGCGCCAGCCGCGTCGCTGCGTCTGTCTGGACGCGGGGCGGCGATCGCAGGTGCGTGGCGGTCGGCGGCCGCGATGCCGCCGGGCGACACTTTGAAGGTCGTGCTGCTCGGCACCGGGGCCGGGCCAGCCGTGAACCTGCACCAGTATGGAGCGAGCATTCTCGTCGAGGTCGGAGGGCACGCTGCGACTCGCGCAGGCCGGCGTTCCGGTCGGCTCCATCACGCGTGTGTTCCTCACGCACCTGCACTCGGACCACGTGGTCCAACTGCCCGACCTGCTCCTGACCGGCTGGGCGGGTGGGACGCGCGCGGTGCCGCTCGAGGTTTGGGGACCCGTCGGCACGCGCGCCATGATGGCGCACCTTCAGGAAGCGTTCGCCTTCGATATCCAGATGCGCCGTGACATCGACGAGCACTTTCCGGCCGCCGGCATTACCGTCGTCAGCCACGAGGTGACGGCAGACACTGTCGTATTCTCCGAACACGGCGCGACGGTGACCGCGTTCGCCGTGGATCACGGGCCGGTGCAGCCCGCCTTCGGCTATCGCGTCGACTACGGGGGCCACTCGGTCGTGCTATCGGGCGATACGCGCGTCTCGGAGAATCTGGTACGCCACGCACAGGGCGTCGACGTACTCGTGCACGAGGTCGTCGATCCCCAGGCGATTCGAGATCGACCGGACCACCCAAGTGCAGCGATCATCGACGCGATCATCGCACACCATACGACGCCGCAGCAGGCCGCCGAGCTGTTCCGGCGCGTCGCGCCCCGCCTGGCCGTCTACTCGCACGCACCCAATACTGAACGGATTCTCGCGCAGACCCGGACGGCTTACGCTGGTCCGTTGGAGGGGGCAGAGGACCTTCTGACGATCTTCGTTGGCACGCAGATCAAGGTGGTGCATCATCCGCCCCTGCAACAATGACGCGCTGCAACGTTCGTCCGTGTGGCCGCTCGCGGCGACGGTGCGCGCAGGTGCACTCGCGCGCCGGATTTCCTCGCGCCTGCGGGCTAATGAACGCTGCACCTGACGGGCGATAGGCCGCCACACAGTTCAATCACCGACCGCTCACTTCGCCTCGTACGGTCCGCGGCCTCCGTCGAGATCTCATCGCCGCCGGAGCCCAACCCGCGCCAGGCGCGACACTACTTTCGAAATAGGTCGTCGCCGCTCAACGATGGCGACGCTGGTACGAACGAGACCGCGCCATTCCATACGCGGTCTCGCGCGGGCCGGAAACGCTGCATCGCTTCCGCGCCGAACTGGGTCCTGTGGCACGCCATGGTCTGAACCGCCGCGTCGAGATCCGCCGGCGTAAACGGCACCTTGACGGTAAAGTATTTCGCCTGAGGGAACAGCAGCGGCGGCTCGCCGCGCTGCGGATTGGCCAGTCGGAACATCTCGATCGGCAGATACATATAGAACAAACGCTCGGGCATACCAGGTGCGCCGAACCGGAACAATTGCGTGGCGATGTTGCTGACGATCCGGTGGTCGGGGTGGCCGGTGCCGCCATCGGGGCCCCAGGTGACCACGACGTCGGGCTGTAGCCGCTCGATCTCCTTGGCGATGCGGTCGGTAAGGCGAGTCATCAAGCTGCGATCGCCCAGATAGTCGCCGAGTTTTCCGTCGGGAAATCCGAGAAGAATCGGATCGCGCGCGCCAAGAGTCGTCGCTGCGCAGCGAGCCTCATCGGCGCGAGCCGTCACGAGCGCGTCCCCCACGGGACCGGAGTCGGGGCGCTGGAGATACGTTTGCGTTCCGCTTCCGCCTGATCCGTCGGTCACGATAATCATCTGCACCTGTACGCCCTCTCGGGCGTAGCGCGCAAGCGCAGGCCCCGCCGCGGTTTCGTCGTCCGCATGTGCGAGGAGTAGGACGATCGTGCGCGGCCGATTCTGCGACGCAGCCGGAGTCGGAGGCAACATCACGATTGCAACCGCTAGCGCGGCGAGAATGCTGCGTCGACGAGATATCATTGCATCGAACATTACGGAATGCTCGATGCAGTCGATAGACCTCAGCGTTGATCAAGCCGCGCGGTCTGAGGCGGCCGGCGCCACGCCGCTGGTCGGCTGCGACGTTCGATGCGCCGGCGGCCTAACGGACGTTGGAGCTGACGGGCGTCGAGCCCTGCCCACCGATCGCGCTGCGCGGGAAGCGTGACGAGCGGCCGCTCCCCCGAAATCACGGCGATGACCGGCCGCGTCGTCATCGAATCGCCGTGCCACGAGGCGATCACGTCGTCGTACCGCCGCAGGAGCGGCTCCAACACCACCCACGTCGATTCGGCGTGCGATTTCACGTCGATGGGGAGCGTGAGCGGCGGACGACCCGCGTACACACTGCCACCACGCGCCCCGATCCATGCGCGAAGGGGCGCGAGATACAACGACTCGAGCGTGCGGTCGGCGCGCACACTGTCGCGCGCGTGTGCGACGAGCAGCGCGCCGTCGACGAGATAGATGTCCACTTCCACGCTACCATAGCCGCGGTCCAGCACGTCGAGCAGCGGGCGTGCATGCTCATAGTCGTTGTGCGCGTGCGCATGGTCGAGCGACGATCGCGCGCGCGCCTGCATCGAGACCAGCACTGCGCAGACAATCGCAATGATTGTCCTCGTACCGAGCTTCACGGGCTCACCGTTGCCGTGGATTGTTCGTGGCATTCCCGATCATGATATCCGTTCCGCGCTCGTCGGCGCACCTGCCCCGTCACGAGCGTGCGTACCGCGCTCCTGGCTGACGGCAGCGGGTCCGATCGGCCGTCCGGGGGAGCGTGCTGCGGGATTCTCCCTATTGCTCCGTCGGCAGTCCAGTGCAGCTTCTGGAGTGTCCCTTCAGCCGAGGGCGCTCATGGTCCATACACCTAGCGTCGTTTCCACACCGACAGACGATAGTGCGGCGCGTCGGACGGTGGCGCGCGCGATGCGACTTGGCCTCTACATCTGGCCGACGTTCACGGCGCTCGACGTGTTCATGTGCTTCGTGGCGTATCCGAACGCGCCGTTCGGGCTGTTTCTCGGCTATCGCCTCGTGGTATCGCTGACGTTCTACGGCGTGTATCGCGCCGCCAGCCAGCATGCCACCGTGCCCGCGGCACGGCTCTTCTGGCTCCAGAACATGTGTTATGGGCTCGCCGCGCTCACGATCGCGATCATGGCGGTGAACCTGGGGGGAATTCGTAGTCCGTACATGCATGGTATTTCCATCGTGGCACTGGTGCGGGCGACGTTGGTCCCCTCGCACTGGCGGCGCTCGCTCAAGACTTACGTAGGGATCGCGCTCGCCTTTCCCCTCGTCATGAGCGTCGGCGCCTTCGTTTCGCCGGTGGCCCGCAGCGACTGGCTGAGTGCCGAGTCGCTGATCGTCTTTGCCAGCAACTACGTCTTCGTCGTGGCGTCGTCGTTCATCGGACTGGTCACCGGCCACATCGTCTGGAGCGCGCACGAGCGGCTGTATCGTGCGCGCCGCCTCGGGCGTTACCGTTTGGAGGCACCCATCGGTAAAGGGGGAATGGGTGAGGTCTGGCTGGCGTGGGACCAGCGTCTCAACCGGGACGTGGCGCTCAAGATCCTGCGCGTCGGAACCGCCCCCGGTCCGGAAATGGTGCGCCGGTTCGAGCTCGAAGCGCAGTCAGCGGGTCAGCTCCGCGGCCCGCACGTGGTGAAGATCTTTGATTTCGGAGCGAGCGACGACGGCCTGTATTACATCGCCATGGAGTACCTCGCGGGGATGAATCTCGCGACGGTGGTGGAGAGGTTCGGTCCGCTGCCACCGGCACGCGCCGTCCATCTGATCATGCAGGCGTGCGCGGCGCTGGAGGAGGCCCATGCCGCGAAGATCATCCACCGCGACATCAAGCCGCACAATCTCTACCTCACGCGCGGCGAGGCCGAACCCGACTTCATCAAGCTGCTCGACTTCGGCATCGCCCGCCTGCGAGTCGAGGGACCCGGGAACGAGCACCTCACCCGGACAGGAACCATGGTGGGAACGCCGGCATACCTGGCGCCGGAGGTGTGGCAGGGCGCCGTTGCGGACGAGCGCAGCGACATCTACGCGCTAGGCGTCACGCTGCACTATCTGGTGACCGGCCTGACGCCGTTCGAGGGCAAGTCGCTCGTGCAGCTGCAGGCCGCACACCTCATGGCCGCGCCGCTTCAGCTGCGCCTGGCCGGGCACGGCGCGGAATGCGAGCGACTGGAAACCCTTCTGCTCCGGTGCCTGGCCCGACTGCCCGAAGAGCGGGTGCAATCAGCTCGCCAACTACGCGAGGCCCTTGAGGCCGTGTACGATCCGGCGGCATGGACGCAGGCCGACGCCGAGAGGTTCTGGTCGATCGCAGGGCCGGTGGGGACGCGGATGCCTGCTACGTCGGCAATCCGCGGCCCCCATTCCGAGCTTCTGGATGCCGGCACGCGCTTAACTCCTGACCGATCGGCAGTATAGGAACCCGCAGTTGAGCAAGCGCGATGATGGGTGACAGAGTATTCCGAGACCTCCCGGCGTCGCACCGCGAGGCGTACGCGCAGTTCTACCGGTCGCCCTGCCTGATGGTGAACGTCGCCGTGAGGAACTGGAGCTTTCTATCTAGGATGGGGATGACCGGCTGCCGCTGGTTCGAGGGTATCGGCAACTATCTCTCGGTGCGGAAGCAGGCGGTCGTCTGTGGGACTGCAGATAGTTTCGGGCCCGACTCGCCGACCAGGTGCTCTGCACCTGCACCATGATCTTGTGCCCCTTCCGGAATCGATAGCTCTGCGTGTGCAGGTCGGCTCGAGCAGCAACCTGAGCCCCAGCGCGCCCGCAACCGTTGCGACGGCAGCGAGGTAGCGTGTGACCGTGTACTTCAGCAGACGTTCGGCGTGAGCGTTCATCGGCCTCGTCAGGATTCAGCACGCATCATCGCGTTGGTGGCACTGGGTAGGACCAGCTGGTTCGCCGGTGAGAATACCCCGCCAGAAGGCGTGCCAAGACGATCCGCCGGTCCATCGCGTGCGGTTGGACCTTGGTCCCACGTCGTGTGCGGCTGCGGATGGCTTGACCTTTCGGACCATCGACTCGACGCGCTGACGCGCCCACTGTGCGAAGGATTTCTCAGTGGCGGCGATGGGTGGCTGAAGGGGCAAAGGGCCTCGTGGCATCGAGTGAGCCGAGGACCGCGTCCATGGACGAGGCCCAGCGCCATCGCGCTGCCCGTGCCGTGATCATCGGCCGGCGGCTGTGCCTCGCCGGCGCGGCGCTCGGTGCGATCGGGCTGCTCGGGTGGCTGACGGCAGCGAGCCGGCTGTACACGCTCCTGCCCGGCCAGCCGGCGATGCCGAACACGACCCTCGCGCTGACGCTCACCGGCGCGGCAGGCGTCCTCCTCGGCTGGCCGACGCGTCCTTTCCGCGCGCTGTGCGTGCTCGCGGCCGCCGTGGTGCTCGTCATCGGCGTGGGCTCGCTCAGCGAGACCGCATTCGGCGTGGACCTGCACATCGACCAGCTGGTCGTGTCCACCGGGCTCGGGACACACCCGGGCCGTCCGTCGCCGCCGACGGCGCTGGCCCTGGCGCTGCTTGGCGTCGCGATCCTGATCTTCGACTCCTTCCCGAAGGCGAAGACGCGTCCGTCCGAATGGCTGCTGATCGGCGCGGCGCTCATCGGGCTCGTCGGCGTGACGGGACAGCTCCTCGGCACGGGCGGGCATCGTCAGCCGAGATCGCCGACGGTCGGCATGGCGGCG
This sequence comes from Gemmatimonadota bacterium, assembly GCA_003223455.1. Lineage (GTDB taxonomy): Bacteria > Gemmatimonadota > Gemmatimonadetes > Gemmatimonadales > Gemmatimonadaceae > AG11. The sequence continues at coordinate 13,506 of QHVE01000025.1, forward strand.
ACCACCGCCGTCAGCGTCTCGCTATCAGCGATCGGCATGCTGCTGGCGCGACCGTCGGCAGGAATCATGGCGGTGGCGACATCGAGCGGACCCGGCGGCACGATGATGCGACGCATCGCGCCGGAGTCCGTGCTCGTGTCGATCCTGCTCGGCTTCGGTATCACGAGGCTCTTCCGCGTTCTCGACGTCCGAGACTTTCCGTTCGTCGTCGCCACGGTCACGGTCGGGACGATGGCCGTGGGGTTGGCGATCCTCGACATCACGGCGCGCGTGGTGAATCGCACGCACGACGAACTGGTGACGAACCGAGAGCGGATACGGGACATCGTCGCGCACGCCCTGGACGGCATCTTCCTGGCCGACCTCGAGGGACGTTACACGGAGGTCAACGAGGCCGGCGCTCGCATGCTCGGCTTGCCGCCGGGCGAAATCATCGGGAAGTCGATCCGCGACTTCATCCCGCCGGAGGAGCTCGACCGGCTCGCGGCCGCTCGGCAGGAGGTGATGGGTGGGGGCAGCCAGGTGTCGGAGTGGCATCTCCGCCAGAAGAGCGGCGCCTACCTCCCGGTCGAGGTCAGCACGTCGTTGCTGCCGAATGGCCGCTGGCAGGCGTTCGTGCGCGACATCAGCCAACGGAAGGCCGCCGAAGAGGTCGCACGTCGCGCCACGGCGAAGATCGAAGGGATCATCTCGCTCGCCTCCGACGCGATCATCTCGATCGACCAGGCGCAGCGGATCACGATGTTCAACCATGGCGCGGAAGAGACGTTCGGCTGGACGGCGCAGGAAGCGATCGGCCAGCCGCTCGACATCCTGATGCCCGAGCGGTTTCGCGCGGCGCACCGGTCGCACGTTCTCGCGTTCGCGGCGGGGCCGGCAAACGCGCGACGCGCAGGCGAACGTGACGCAGTGATCTTCGGGCGGCGCAAGGACGGCACCGAGTTCATGGCGGACGCGGCGATCTCGAAGCTGCGCATCGGCGACGAGCTGACGTTCACCGTCGTACTGCGCGACGTGACGCGCGAGCGGCAGCGCGCCGAGCACGATCGGCTGCTGGCCGAGATCGGTCCGCTGCTGACGTCGTCACTCGAGCCGAAGCAGTTCGTGAAGGAGGCGGCCAATCTGCTGGTGCACGAGTTCGCCGACGCCTGCGTGATCGATCGCGTCGACGATCCGGGGACGGGCAAGGGCGTGAGCCGGCTCGCCGTCGTCCACCGTGACCCGCGGCAACAGGAGACGGCGCTCGCGATGGAGAACTTCGCGCTCGATCCCGAGCGGCCGCACCTGGCGTCGGAGGCGCTCGCGACGCGAAAGACGACGATCGTCGCTCGCGTGACCCCCGAGTATCTCGATTCGATCGCGCAGTCGCCCGAGCATCGCCGCATGCTGGAGAGGTTCGCCCCCCTCTCGCTCGTCACCGCCCCTCTCCAGGCGCATGGACTGCTGTTCGGCGCGCTCACCTGCGTGTCCACGAACGAGGCCCGTCGGTTCGACGAGGGCGACGCGGCATTCGTCGAGGAGATCGCGCTGCGGCTCGCGCTCTCGATCGACAACGCGCGCCTGTTCGCAATCGCGCGGAACGCCGTCGCGACGAGAGACGAAGTGCTCGGGATCGTCGCGCACGATCTGCGCAATCCGCTGGGGACGATCCTCATGAGCGCGTCGCTGCTGAAGGACCAGAGCGACGGAAACGGGGATGGAAACGGGGATGGAAACGGGGATGGAAACGGGGATGGAAAGGGAGATGGAAACGGTCACGGAGGCGAGCACGAGAACCGAAACGGAGGAGAGAACGAAAACGCGAGCCGGCAGAAGTCGGCCGACACGATCGAGCGGGCGGCGAGGCGAATGAACCGCCTCATCCGGGATCTGCTCGACGTGACGCGGTCGGAGTCGGGACGCCTGATCGTGGAGCACCTGCCCGTCTCCGCGGGAGCGATCGTGCGCGCCGCCGCCGCCGCGCAGCAGGACCTGACCGCCAGCGCCTCGCTCACGATCGAGACAAAGGCGGCGGACGACTTACCGCACGTGGAAGGCGATCAGGAGCGCCTCCTGCAGATCTTCGAGAACCTGATCGGCAACGCGGTCAAGTTCACTCCCGCCGGCGGCACGATCACGGTGGCGGCGGTCGCGCGCGATGCCGAGGTGGAGTTCTCGGTGCGAGACACGGGCGAGGGGATTCCCGCCGAGGATCTCCCGCACGTGTTCGACCGATGGTGGCGGGGCCGGAGCAAGGAGCGCGTCGCCTCCAAGAAGCAGGATGGATCCGGGATGGGGCTCCTCATCGTGAAGGCGCTGGTGACGGCGCACGGTGGCCGGGCGTGGGTGGAGAGCGAGCAGGGACGTGGCAGTACTTTCTTTTTCACGATCCCGGTCGCGCGCGAGGCGGCCGGACGAGCGCCCGTCGAAGGCTGACGCTCCCGGGCGTGCAAGGTGCCGCGATCGCTCAGTCGCCGCGCACCTTCAGCGGCAGCGTGAAGCTGAAGGTCGCCCCCTGCGGAGAAGACTCTGCCCGCACGCGTCCGCCGTGCGCATCCACGATTCCGCGCGCGATGTAGAGCCCGAGCCCCGTTCCGTCCGATGTCGATCCCTTGGGCCGCCAGTAGCGGTCGAAGACGTGCGCAAGATCTTCCGGCGCGATCCCGCGACCCGTATCCGCGATCGAGACCGAGAGCGTCCCGTCGAGACGCTGCGTGCGCAGTGTGACGCTGCCACCCTCCGGAGTGAACTTGATCGCGTTGCCGAGCAGGTTCGAGAGCACCTGCGAGATGCGGTGCCCATCGACGTGGATCTTCGGCAGCTCGTTCAGCTCCGTGACAAGGGAGATGTGCTTGACGTCCGCCAGCGGCTGCGCGTCGATCACGGCGTCCGCGAGCAAGTCGCGGCTCTCCACCGATTGGATCTCGAGCGGGAAGGTCTTCGCCTCGATCTTCGCAAGGTCGAGGAGATCTTTGATCAAGGCATTCATGCGCCTCGCCGATCTCGAGATCCGTTCCATGGACTGCCGCAATTTGTGGGAGCGCTCATCGCCGGTCTTCGGCAACTCTTCCAGGAGAGCGCCGGCCTCGAGCAGGACCACGGACAACGGGTTTCGCAAGTCGTGGGACACGACGGCGAGCACCTCTTCGCGCGCGCGCACGGCGCGCTGCTCGCTGGCGAGACGCCGCTCGATGTCGACTTCCGTGGCGCGGCGCTGCACTTCGTCGGCGGCCTCGAGATCGCTCGGTGTCCACGGACGGGAGCGAGCGCGCACCTCCTCCTTCCATCGAGCGAACGACCGGCGCGGACGCGGGCGGCCGGCTGCGTCGCCATCGACGGGCTTGGTGGGATCGCCACCCCACTGCACGGTCTGGATGATCTCCGGCCGGAACCACATCAGACGAGCACCGGGCAGCGCGAACGAGAGCAAGCCACTCGCCAGCTCGCTGGACGCGAGCGCCGGTGGAAAGTCGATGCCGAGCGAAGCGGACGCGAACGGCCTGCGATCACCCTTCTCGTCGAGCCATTGCGCGATCGCGCGGATGACGTCGGCCGGCGGAGCGCCACCGCATGTGACTAGCGTGCCATCGCCCACGACGGCGGCACCACCGGCGTCGACGAGCTCCAGCAGTGCCTTCGGCTGCGCGACGAGGGCCGCGAGCGCACCGTCCGTAGCCTCCTTCATGGCGTGCTGCAATGCGCCCACCGTCGCCCGGCGCGACGCGCGCAACGTGAGCAGCTCGCGATCCTCGAACGCGGCGATCTGCAGCGATGCCAGGCGGCCCATGAACTCGCACGCCGATCGCATCCGCTGCGTAACGCGCCGCGGACCGGTGTGGTTCAAGCAGCTGATGAGGCCCCACAGCCGATCCCGTACGATGAGCGAGATGCTCATCGACGCGCGAACGCCCATGTTCTTCATGTACTCGATGTGAATGGGCGAGACGCTTCGAAGAACCGCGAAGGTGAGGTCGAGCGGCGCTCCGGTGTCGGGTCGCAGGGCGGGAACGATCCGCGCCGGTGTCTCGTCGGCGTCGAAGATGAGGCGCAACCAGTTCCTGAGATACAGCTGGCGTGCCTGCGCGGGGATGTCGGACGCCGGATAGCACAAGCCGAGATACGGCTCGCGCGCCGCGTCCCTCGCTTCGGCGTCGACGGAGCCGCTGCCGTCCTCGTGGAATCGATAGAACATGACGCGCTCGAATCCGGTCAAGCGCCGCATCTGCTGAGTGACGACTTCGGCCAGCTCGCTCAGCGTGCTCGCGCGCTGCACACGCAGGAGCGCCACGCGGAACGGGTGGTGGATCGAAGGCTCGTCTCGAGTGTCCGGATTTGGCTCGAGCTCGAGGATCGTGGCGCCGTCGTGACGGTGGACGATCCCGTCGAATCGTTTGCCGCGCGCGCCGATGCTCAGCGGGTTCGCGTCGAGCCAGCGCTGTTCGCGCAGCACCGCCCGCACCTCGTCCGCGCTGGCCGGATCCACGCTCTCGGCGAGCGGCCGGCCGAGGACATCATCGACGCGCAACGAGAGATGGTCGGTCACGTTCTCACTGACCTGCGCGACCTTCATCTCCTCGTCCACCGCGAAGAGCACACCGAAAGACTGGATCGTTCCCGGTATGTGGACCAGCTCGCGATCACAATCGGTCAGATCGACCATGGTTGTCCCTCGTGAGTGCCGTCCATCGCGCCAATCCATCGAACGTCGCCTTCGCCGTACCGATGATCCTCGAGGTCGACGCGCCCGTGCGCGGCAGTCCGTCGAGCCAGGCAACGACGATGGTCCACCTCGGCATCGTCCGCTCCTCGTCACCGGCGAAGAACGCAGCACCAACGTCCTTCGTGAGGCCGAGGCGCCGGGACAACAGCGGGGTCAGGGCCTGGCCGCCGAGACACGCGCCTTCGAGCACATAGAGACAGCCGGCGACATCCTCGAGGCACGACAGCTCGGGTCGGTCACTGCACAACGGGAGCGCGGCGATCTGCGCCGGAGAGAGGCCGCACGCGAGGAGATCGCGTTCGATGAGCTCGGCGCGAGCGCGCAGCGGAAATCCCAGCGGCCGTTCCGCCGCCGCGAGCCGCGCGACGTCGATCTCGACGGGGACGTAGAAACCGTAGAAGCGTTCGAGGACGCGGCGATAGCGATGCACGTCGAGGCCGGGATCGAGCAGCCCGAGCTGGTCCTCGAGGTCCCGATGCACGGCCGCGGTGTCGCGCTTCAGGAGCCGCGGCAGTGAAGCCTCTTCGAGCCCGCTCATGGTGTTGGGCATCGGATAACGTTCACCCAAATGTGGGAGTCCCGCTCTAAGCCTTTTGTACCACCCATCAGCCGCGGGTCTGATCCGCGACGGACGCGACGGCGGAGAAGGTTCTCGACGGAGAAGTTACTCGACGCGGGAGGTCGCTCGCCGCGCTGGGACCAGACGTGTCGATGATCGAGCGCTGTCGCAGGAAATCCTGGAGACCGGGCAGGCGGCCGTCAGAGGCTGACGGTCGCTGGGTGCCGGCCTCGCTCGCTGCGCGAGGTGCCGCAACCCCCTGGCAGCCCTCCGAGCGATCCTTACAATCAGCCGCACACCAGCAGCGCGCACACATGCGCAGATCGTCATTCCCTGCCATCGCTGTCCTCTTCGCATCGACCGCGTCGGCGCAGTCACCGGCAGCGCCAGCGCGCCTCTCCGTACACCGGGAGGAGCTGACGGCCGCCGACTTCCGGGATGCCTCGAGTACTTCCTTACGGCCGCAACAAGCGCTGGATGCCTGCTGGCCCGACTCGACAACCTCCGCTTCATGACGGCCGCCCACGCTCTGTATCGGAGCTTCGGGTTCGCCGACATCGAGCCGTATGCCGAGCGTGAGATCCCGGACCAGTACATGCCGTACCTGATCTTCATGGAACGAGACCTTCGCCCAGCAGGGTCTGGGTGATCCGTTGCGCGACCGAGTCACCGATTCCGATCCCGCGGCTGATGGTCCGCCGGTCGGTGATCGTCGCGGTGGCCTGGCTGACGATGGGGACGACGCGCGCGGACGCCCAGAATCGCGGCGTCTATCCGCTCGGCATGAGCGCGACGAACTCCGGCGTGACTCCGGCGTCGGGGTTCACGTACGGCAACCAGCTGCTCCTGTACGCGCGCGACCGGGCGAAGGGTGCGGATGGAGAGACCCTCGCGATCAGCGGACGCAACATCGTCGCGATGGACATGAACAGTATCATCTGGGTGAGCACGCGCCGCGTCCTCGGCGCGCGCTACTCCGCGACGGCGACGATCCCCCTCGCCAGGAATGACCTCACCTCGGACCTACAGGGCACGATCAGCGGCGGAAGCGGACTGGCCGACTCGTATTTTCTGCCGGTGATCCTCGGCTGGGATACCGATCGCACGGCGGTACGAGCCATGTACGGCTTCCTGGCGCCGACGGGACGGTTCCACGCTGGCGCCGACGACAACGTGGGGTCGGGCTACTGGACGCACACGCTCTCGTCGGGGCAGACGTTCCAGCTCGACGCGAGCAAGACGATCGCCCTCTCGGCGTTCGAGATGTTCGAGCGTCACACCACGCAGGTGGGAACCGGCGTTCATCCTGGTGACACGTTCGATCTCGATTGGTCGCTCATGGGCGCCGTCGTGCGGCGAGTGGACATGCGAGTGCAGCTCGGGATCGCCGGCTACCTGGCGCGCCAGACGTCGGCGAAGACTGGTCCGGATCTGGATCCCTCCGTGTCCGCGGAGCGCTACGCCGTGAACGGAGTCGGCCTCGCGGCCGCTTCGGCGTTCCCCGGACACAAGGCGGGCGTCACTCTCAAGTTCGTCAAGGAATTTGCGAATCGCGCGACGTACGAAGGCTATTCCGCACAGATCGCGGCGACGATCGGATTCTAGGGCGCCACGCAGCCGGCATGGGGCCAGTCCGGCCGACTATCTGGTCGCGACGTTCCGCCAGAAGCGATCGAGACTCTCGTCGCTGCCGAACAGCGTGGTGAAGATCGTCGAGTCCGCGAGGAGGATGTCGCCCGCACGATCGCCCACCGGCGGCATCCACAGGAACATGTTGAACTCCCGGTTCCCCGCTTCCGTGAACGGATGCGGTGTGGACATGTCGATGGGCTGGCGCGCGAGCACGTGGATCTGCTGCTGCCCATCCGGGGTCACGGCGTAGTGCGGGAGGTGCTGGTGGAAGTTGAACGTCGACACACCCTCGAGCCACCCGCGCGCGTCGAGGTCGCTCACCTTGGAGAGTGGTTGCAGCCGCGTGCTCCCGCCGATCGTCGCGGGACGGAGGCCGTACTGGTTCCGGACGGGCACGCCGAGCCCTTCCATCAGGGAGCGTGTGTAGCGGCCGAACCGTTGCTGGCGAGGGACGAGTGGATCGCCGTGGTGCGCGTACTCCATGGCGCGCTGCCTCATGTCGATCGAGCATCCGACGTCGTGATGCGGGCCGAGGATCAGGCACGTCCCCTCGCGCGCGAGGAACGCTCGCAGCGCCTCGATCTCCTCAGGCTCCGCTTCCTGTTCGGTGACGAGATGATCGAGCCCGAACACCATCAGCGTGTCCGTGTCGTCGAGGACGCCGTGAGCCAGCTGCTGCTTCTGTCCCGCCTGGTCGATGCGTTGATACACGGCCACGGGATGTCCGGTGATCTCCCCGACGGCGTCCTGGAACCGGATGAGCCCCAGGTGAAACAGCTCCAACGTTCCGGCGATGCCCTGAAGAAACTCTTTTGCGGAGTACTCGAGCGTCTCGTATTTCGGCCAGCCGACTCGCCGGACCTCGGTCATGGTCGAGAAACGGTTGTCGAGCTCCGCGACGTCGCGGTTGGCTTCCCAGGGATAGCTCCACGTCCAGTAGATGCTGAACCGGCGCTTGCCTGGTGTGTACCGCCGAGGCACCAGCACCTGGTTGTAGGTGCGCGGCCGAAGATTGGTCTGCGACATGAGAGATCTCCGTGTTACGCGGCCGCGGCCGCGGCCGTGCTCGCGAGGAAGCGCATCGCACGGATGCCGGGGAGGAAGAAGTAGGCGCCGCCCCTGATCGTGGTGAATGCGGGGAGTCCGGTGAGTCGCTGGCGGACGGGTCGCTTCGGTATCGTAAAGTCGAACGTGCCGTCCTGGGTGCCAGCGATCGGATCGCGCTGGTTCTCGAGGCCGTTGAACGAGGGGTCGTTGGCCCACACGTTCATCGCGAACTCGAACTGACGCACGAGGCTCGCGCAGCCCATGAACGCCGCGATACCGCGATCCACGCCGTCGTCGGGCGCGTCTTCGGGAAGAAACGGTCCGTACGTGCCGCCGCGCCTGACGAGCTGGTGCCGCTCGACGTTGTCGACGGTGTCGCGAGGGTTCATGCGACGAATGTGCGCGCTCACGGGACAACCATATCCGTGCGGGTCCATCTTCGCATAATTGAAGTCGTTCGTCCGCTGGAGATCGGAGCCGAGAGCGGGATCATCCACCTCCGGCGCGAGCACCAGCGGCGCCCCGCTGCGCCAGCGGCCCATCATCTTGGCGGCGATCAGCTCCTGTCCTTCTCGCGTCTCGCCGCCGTTCGCGCGCAGAAAATCGCGAAACACACCGACGTGCTCCTGGATGCGCACGTACGCGAGGTAGCTCCCGTTGCGAGCGAGGGTCTCGGGCTGCGGCATCGGCGGAGTACCGCCCGTCGCATCGGGATATCCGAGGAAGAATTCGCCCGCCTTCACCGCGGTGACAGATCCGGGAGTCGGTGCTTCACCTCCCTCGATGGTCGGGTGCGTCAGACGATCCAGATAGCCGAAATGCTCGCGCGGCTCGCGGTACGGCGGCAGCGCCTCGAGATCGAGGAACGAGAGCCGCTGTATGCCGCCGATGTCGGACAGATACTGCGCATGCGCGCGCTCAGCCCGCTCGCGCTCGGGCACGTCGCGGGCGAAGAGGATGACGATCGCGTGCAGCTCCGGAGACGCCAGTCCACCATCCCACGTATCCGGATGGGCCTTGCCGGTGATGCCCAGCATCACCGCGCGTGCCGCCATCCCCTGCCGGAACTCGTCGGGGAACGTCGCGAGCGATGCGTCGTCGACGCCGATGGCGCGAAGTCCGTTCCACGTGAAGGCGATCGTGACCCACCGCGCATCGGGCGAGTCGGTGCCGACCGACGTCGCCGTCCCCACCTTGTCGATCAGCCCCGTCAACCACGTCTTGCCGGCCGCCGCACTGTCGAAGTGCAGGAACTCGTACCGCGCGGCGAGCGCCGGCGTGCGCGCCACGAGGAAATGCTGGATGTCGTCCAGCTCGAGGCCGTCGGGCATCGGGCGAGTCATGCGCGGACCTTCGCCTACTGCGACTCGTCGAGCATCGAGGTGAACGCCTCCCGCATACGCAACGCCTTCTTGATCTCGCGCGCGGTCACGAACGGGTACTCGCCGTATTCCAGGAAGCTCGGCTGCTGATGATCGCGGACGAACCTGATGAACGCAGGGGCGTTCGTCTTCCAGTCTTCCGGAAATCCCTCGAGCTTCGTGAAGATCGTGGTGATGCCGGTGGCGCTGAACAGCGCGACCGCGTCCTCGGTGTACTTGTCGAAGTCGGTGTCGAAGATCCCCTGATACATGAAGTAGGTATCAGCGCCGATGTCGAACAGCACCCACCGGAGATAGTGCAGCTGTAGCGGTGCGAGCACGTCCGGCGTCTTGCCGACGGCCGTTTCGAGGGTCTTGCCGTACTCGCGGATCTCCGTCTCGGCGCCCGGTTTGATCTTCGCGATGATCGTGAAGCCGTGGCATGCCGGTGTCTTCGGAAACGTAGGGCCGTACCGTCCCGGGCTCGACGTGAGATAACCCTCTTCGGGAATGGCCATCGCGCGCGGGCGAGTCCAGTCGTTGTCATCAGCCATCTGCATGTCTCGACGTGCTCGTTCCGCGACTGCGAAGCAGGGCCCGAGCTTGAGGGGTGCGGTCGGCGAGGGTGCCGAAACGCACGGTAGGTCCCGTGATGCGCGCCTTGCCGTTGGACGTAAGTCGTACGGGCGGGGTCAAGTGAGCGCATGAGCCCTTGCGGCGGCGGACGACGGAAGCCTTGTCGTGTCCGCGTGGCGAGATGCTATCGCGAGCAATCTGGCTGATCGCCACGAGCAGCATCGCGGACCCACAGCGGAAGAAGAGGTGCCGGCGGATTTCGTGCGCTACGACCGGGAGGAGTAAGCCCGCTGTTTGACAGTCTTCCTTTCGCTGCCGTATGCTCTCGGCCCACGCACGTCAGAGGGAGACGCATCATGCGGAAGGCGATCCGGGCCGTGACGATATGCGGTGCGGTACTGCTGGCACCGCTGTCCGCACTGCACGCTCAACGGCAGGTGGCTGCGACCGTCACCGATCCCAACGACCCGAAGTTCATCACCGCGCAGACGCGCAAGCAGGGCGGCGTGATGCCCGCCGAGCAGCTCGCGCTGATCTTCGATCACCTCGATCATGCGCTCAAGGTGTTTCCGGCGGAGAAGCGCATCGAGGGTGTCACGACGCTCAGCTTCACGACCAGGGCGGCGATCCGCACGCTGATCCTCGACCTGTATCCGAAGTACCGACTCTCCTCGATCTCGATCGACGGCAAAGTCGTTCCGCCATCACGCTACTCCAATCCCGACGGGCAACTCCGCATCAGCCTCGACAAACCGTTCGCGGCGGGGGCGAAGTTCACGGTGCAGGTCGTGTATTCCGGGACGCCGCCGTTGGCCAAGCGTCCGCCGTGGGAAGGTGGCACGACGTGGGCGACGACGCCCGATGGCCAGCCATGGATCGACACGTCACTCTGGGGCGGCGGGTGTGACCTGCTGTACCCGTGCCTCGATCATCCGACACTGAAGCCGGCGACGTCGGATCTTCATTACACGGTGCCGACCGGCCTGATGGCGCCGGGCAATGGTGCGTTCGTCAGCAGGGTCGACAAGGATGGCTGGACGACGTGGAACTGGCATGCGCGAAGTGTCCACACGTACGGCTCCGTGCTGGACGTCGCTCCGTACAAGGTGCTCGAGGGCGAGTACCAGAGCCGCTTCGGCAACGTGATTCCGATGCGGCTCTATTACATCCCCGGCGAGGAGGCGGACGCGGCCGATCTATTCCGTGAATTTCCGCAGACGCTCGATTTCTGGGAGAACGTGATCGGCCCATACCCGTGGGCGGATCAGAAGATGGGCGTCATCCGCGTGCCGTTCTCGGGCCTCGAGAACCAGACGCTGATCGGTCACAGCGGCCGCTATGAGAAAACCGCGTTCGGCTGGAACTGGCTGATGAACCACGAGTTCTCGCACGAGTGGTTCGCGAATCAGATGTCGAACGCGAACTACGACGATCTCTGGTTGCACGAAGGCCTCGGCACCTACGCGCAAGCGCTCATCGCCGAGTACCTGGGCGGCGAGCTCGATTACATGGCGCAGCTGCGCACGCAACGCAACACCATTCGCAATGAGAAGCCGCTCGTGTCAGGCCGAGAGCGCTCCGAGAAGGAAGTGTACGCCGACACCACCGGTCCGCGCGGAGACATCTACAACAAGGGGAGCTGGGTCGCGCACACACTGCGACAACTGATCGGCGACGACGCGTTCTTCACATCGATTCGCACGCTGGTGTACGGACGGCCCGATCCGAAGCCCGGCAACTTCGCGCCGCAGTTCGGCACGACGCAGGGGTTGCTTCAGATCGTGAACCGCGTGACGGGCAAGGATTACAAATGGTTCTTCGACGTCTATCTCTATCAGGCCGCGCTCCCCAGGGTGATCACGACACGTGAGAACGGGCTGCTCAAAGTCCGTTGGGAGGTGCCCGGCACGCTGCCCTTCCCGATGCCGCTCGACGTGCGGGTCGATGGCAAGCTCGTGACGCTGCCGATGACCAGTGGCGCTGGCGAGACGCCCGCGGACGCGCAGGCGGGCGTCACGATCGATCCATCATCCAAGATTCTCCGGCAGCTGGATGCGGTGGATGCATTCCAGGCCTGGGAACAGAGACAGCGGCCGCGGTAGCACCGGCGCATTCCTCTCGATGGTGTCGATGCAACGCAAGACAAAGCCGTCGAGCTGCAGGAGGCCTGGGGCGATCGGCGCTGCGACCACCCCGCGTTCTCATTTGATGCGCTTGCCTCGCATCACGATGCTGTCCTGATCGTCTCGTGCCTGGAACGACGTCGCACGCCCGTTCTCGCGCGTGAACTCGAGCACGAGCTCCGGCTTGTACACCTCGTAGACCTGGCCCTTGTCGTCGTATACGCCGGGCGCGAACCAATCGGGGGCGATCTTCACGAGGGCGAAGTGCTTGAAGTACGACGAGTCGGTGTGCCATCGACCCTTGAGCGTCGAGTTCTCATAGTCGATGACGAACTGGTAGGTGGCTTTCACCTTGCCGGAGTCGATCTCCGCGTACTCCCAGACGCCGACGTAGGGTTCCGCATCGGCCTGCGACATCGTCAGCGCATACGACGGCTGGACATCGAGATTCATGTCGACGCGCGTGCGGCCCCACTGCATGGTGAGCATCCCGCCGTTCGCGCGAAGCTCCGGCATGGACCACGTGAGCACGTCGAGGAAGGGCGCGTCGTGCGTCTTCACATCGAAGCGGATCTGCGTCGCGTTCGAATCCGGCGGCTCCATGTGGTAGATGCGGACCTTGGGATCGAGCACCATCGTCCACGTCCCGGTCTGCCTCACGACCATCCAGACCGAGTACGTGCCGGCCTTCACGGCGTGACCGTCGAGCGTGATGGGTCGGTTCACCTCGAAGGTGGTGGCGTAGTTGGCGCCGGGTGTCCACACCTCTCCCCAGCGTACGGCCTTCCTGCTTCCGAAGAGCGTGTCCCGTCCGCGCGCCCGAGGACGGGAGTACGTCATGCTGATCTTCGTGCCGTCGATCATCTGCGTGAACGTCGCCATCTCGCTCGCGCGGATCTGCGCGTGGACGTCCGTGGCGGTGACCAGCGTGAGCGCCATCGCAAGCAGCCGGACTTTCATGTGTCGGTGGGGTGTGGGCGGGGCGTGCGGGCTATTCAGCCGAACTTCGCGTCGATCGCGGCGCGGATCTCGTCGAGCGACTTTCCTTCCCTGTGGAGGCGGATGGCGAGCTTGCCCTCACCCTGGCAGATGTGGCAGATCTTCGCCATCGCCTTGTCGCCCTCGTAGCAGCTGAGAAGCGAGTAGAACCCGTCGGACGTGGCGCAACCACACTGGCACCGAATCCCGTCGATCACCTGGGGGATCTCGCGCACACCATCGAACACGTCGATCAGGTCAGCCTTGCCGTCGAGTCTGTCGCTCGTGAGGACCTTGGCGGCCGTGATGCCGGGCCGCGGCGACGGATGGAGGCCGGGGGACCGCATGGCTCGTGCGCCGCGCGGGAGGAACAGGAAGGCAACGGCGCTCGCCACGAACTGGCGGCGCGAGAATGTGTGCGACATGTCTATCGGATCGGGGAGAATAACTATCCTACTCGTGCGGCTCCTCGTCCAGTGGACGTCGCACGTGGCGACGTGGCAGGATACGCGTGAGGCCAGGCTACGCGATGGATTTCAGCGTCGTTTGGAGGTGCTCATGCGCGTGACGATTCGACGCTGCGGCTACTGAGTGTCCGGGATTCAGGCCTCCCGTGCGGCGGCCTATCTCAGGAAGGAGCTCGGCATCGAAGCCGAGCTCGTTGGAAGTCACTACTTGGATCGAGCGCCTACGACGTCATCCCGAGCCCCTCGTGCATGAAGACGAAGCTCAGCGCGAGCGTGAGTGGCTGATCCATCACGACCTGATGGCCGAAGTCCGCACCCGGCCTCGCGACATCGTCGAGCGCCGCCACGAGCTTCTTGTGATCGAGAAACGGGACGTTCGCTGCCGTCGTGCTGCGGAGGGTGTCCTGCATCAACGTGTGGAGTGGCTCGTCCGGATGCAGCGTCGCGGGGGGACTGAGGAACGGGTGCTTCTGGCGTTCGTACACCGTCGTCGTCACGACGTCCTTGACGGCTTCGCGCAGGATGTACTTCTCGGTCATGCCGCGGATCTTCAGCGACACGGGCACGCGCTGCAGATACTCGGCGACGTGGTGATCCATGAACGGCACGCGCCCCTCGATCGAATGGGACATCTCCATGCGGTCGCCGAGATTCGAGAGGATGTAGTGCGGCAGCACGGTCTTGGCCCACAGATAGAGCGCCGAGTGCACGGCGTTGCGGCCTTTCAGGCGGCGTTCGACGTCGAGTGAGGCGAGGAGCGAGCCGATGACGTCGGTGCCGCAGCGCGGCTGGATGAAGTCGTCGCGCATGAGGGCGCGCAGGCGGCCGAAGCTCCCGCTCATCGCCTCGAGCCACGAGGGCACGAATCCGAGCAGCGTCGTGCATGCGGTGCCGGTATCGGCGTCACCCTCTGGCAGCAGGAGTCCTCGGGAGACCTGATTGTTCTCGGTGAGCTCGCGCAGCAATCGGCTCGTCTCGTCCGGATCCTGGCCCTCCGTATGGTGCAGGAGCATGTCACGCCGGAAGTGCGGGTAGCCGGCGAGGATCTCGTCCGAGCCCTCGCCGGTGAGCACGACCTTGTACCCACTCTCGCGGACGGCGCGGCTCAGCATGTACTTGGCCACGGTGTGGCCGTTGATGAACGGAATCTCCGACTGGATCACCGCGGCGCGAAAGTTCGCCGCGAGATCGGCCTGGGTCATCGGGATCGGCTGGTAGACGGCGCCGGCGCGCGCCGCCATCTCCTTCGCGATCGCACTCTCGTCGTACTGCGCGCCGTCGAACGTCAGCGTGTACGCGTGTATCGGACCGTCGTGATGCAGCGACGCGAGACCGAGCACCGCGCACGAGTCGATGCCGCCGCTCAGATAGCATCCCACCGGCACGTCGGCACGGAGCCGCGTCTTGACCGCCTGCTCGAGGACGGCGCGAAAGCCTTCGACGTACTCGGCATCGGTGCGCGGTGCGGCCGGAGCGTCGTCGCGCGGATAATCGACGTCCCAGTACTGATGCACGCGGTGCGCTTCGCGCGTGGCGCGAAGAAAGTGGCCGGGCGGCACGGCGTACACACCATCGAACAGGGTCCGCTCTCCCGGCAGCACGAAGCCGCCGGCGTAGACGGCTTCGGCGCTCCAGCGTGCGGGGACGCCCATGGCCATGAGCGCTTTCGCCTCCGAGGCGAGATAGAGCGCGCCATCGTGCTCGGCGTAGAACAGCGGCTTGACGCCGAAGCGGTCGCGCCCGGCGATCATGCGCTGATTGCGCTCGTCCCAGATGATGAAGGCATACTCGCCCCGCAGGTGGTGCAGACACTCTGGGCCGTAGTCCTCATACAGATGCAGCGCGATCTCGCTGTCGGACTTCGTGCGGAATCGGTGGCCGCGTGCCTGCAGGTCGGCGCGTACGCGCTCGAAGTCGTAGAACTCGCCGTTCACCACGATGTGGATCGTCCGATCCTCGTTCGAGATCGGCTGGTCGCCGGTGGCGAGGTCGATGATGGACAGACGCGTGTGACCAAGGGCGACACGTCCGTCGCTCGCCATCCAGTGCTGGCGTCCGTCGGGGCCGCGATGGTGGAGGGACGTCATTCCGGCGTGCATCGTCTGGGGATCGATCGACGCGCGCCGGGAGAGCACCGCGGTGATGCCGCACATCGAGGGACCGGTGCGAGGAGGGAGGGAGCCGAGCGGTGCGGTCGGCGTGCGAGGGAATATGCGCTCCCGACTGCTCGCGTCCAGCTCGATCATGATCGGCCGCCGCCCCGCACCGGCGATCAACCTTGCGGTGCCCAGATCGTCGCCGGAGCGAATTCCACGCTGTTGCCAGCCGGGTCGCGCACATAGAGCGACGAGCCGCCGCGCGGCCAGGTGATCTCCGCCTCGATCGCGACGCCGGCACGCTCGAGACGTTCGCGCCAGCCACGGAGAGCGTCGGCGGCGAGGCGGAAGCACACGTGCCCTGCCCCGTGCGCGCCGTGCGCCGGCACCGGCGTGCCTCCGACCTCTCCCGGCGCGGACGCCGTCCGCGCCGGATCGAACACGAGCAGCATCGCTCCCCCGCAGCGGAAGAACACGTGCCGGTCGGCGACGCGCGCCACCACTGGGAGCTCGAGCACGCCCGCGTAGAACCGCTCCGCCGCCTCGAGATCGTCGGCGTAGAGGCAGGTCTCGAGCACGCCCTCGATCGCCACCGTCGGTGCGCGGCTACTCGGAGATCTGGCCGAGCCGCACGGTGACGGTCGCGCGCGATCCATTCGGCGGGCGCACGACGCTAAGCCGCACGGTGTCTCCGGGCTTCATGCCGCGCAGCACGTGCCGGAGATCGCCTCCCATCGCCACGGGCGTGTCGTTCACGCGCGTGATGATGTCCTGCAACCGGAGTCCGCCCGTCGCCGCGGGCGAGCCGGGCTGCACCTCGGTGATGATCACGCCCTGCCGCACGGGGAGACGGAACTGCGAGGCGAGATCCTCGTCGACGTCGTTGAACCCGATGCCGAGGAAGGGGCGCACGTAGCGTCCGGTGGCGAGCACCTGGCCGGCCATCGCCATGGCGAGGTTGATCGGAATGGCGAAGCCGAGCCCGGACACGCCCTGGCCGAGGAGCTCGGCGCTGTTGATGCCGATCACGTTGCCCCGCGAATCGACGAGCGGGCCACCGGAGTTGCCAGGGCTGATCGCGGCATCGGTCTGGATGAACGTCTCGCCGCCCAGCGTACGACCGGGCCGATTGAGGGCGGAGATGACACCGGTGGTGACGGTGCGCTCCAGGCCGAGCGGATTGCCGACGGCGATCGCGAGCTGGCCGACCTGGAGCTGATCGGAGTTCCCGAGCGGTGCGACGGGCGCGTCGTTGACGGGGATGCGGACGACGGCGACGTCGAGTCCGACGTCGCGTCCGAGCACCGTGCCGTTGACCTTGCGTCCGTCGGCGAGACCGACCCGTACGGTGCGTGCGTCACCGACGACGTGGGCGTTGGTGAGGATCATCCCGTCGCGCCGGATCACGGCGCCCGACCCGGAGCCGTACTGTGGCACGACGATGCTCACCACCGCTGGGGTCACCTGCCGCGCGACGCGGATGACGTTCTGCTCCTCCGAGGTGAGCGGCGCCTGCGAGGCGTTCGGCTGCGCTTCGGCCGTGCGAACGGGTCGTGCGACGAGGCCGCTGCCGCCGAGCGCGACCCCGGCGGCGAAGATGATCGCGCCGGCGAGGGCGAGACGGAGGGAGTTCGTCATGGCGTACGGGAGTTGGAGAGTTCACCCGCGGCGTGGCGTCCGCGAGCGTGCGTCGGGGCGCTGCAGGAAGCGTGCGCCACGGTACGCTGTCGCCGTGTCGTGCGTTGGTGGTCTGGATGATGCGGCGCGCAGAACCCCCAACTTGCAGGAGCATCAGATGCCAGCCACCTCACTGAACGACCTCTACCTTCAGAAACTTCAACTCCTGCTCGATGCCGAGGAGCAGGGACTGCAGGCCATGCCCCAGCTCGCCCAGCGCGTCCAGAATCGGGAGCTGCGCGACGCGCTGGAGACGCACCGCCGCGAGACGGAGAAGCACGTCCAGCGGTTGCAACAGCTCGCGCGCCGGCGCGCGCAGGGGCCGGAGAACACTCCCGCCAACGGCTGCATCTCGATGCGCGCCCTCATCGAGGAGGCACAGACGATCCTGCCGAACATCAAGGACGCCGATACGATCGACGCCTTCATCATCGGCGCGCAGCAGGCGATCGAGCATCACGAGATCGCGTCGTACGGCACCGCGCGCACGTGGGCGCAGCAGCTCGGCTACGACGAGGACGCCGAACAGTTGCAGCAGACGCTCGACGAGGAGGGCGAGACCGACGAGCTGCTGAGCCAGATCGCCGAGCGGAGCGTCAACCGCGAGGCGTCACAGGGAGCCGACCGTGAGGCCGGGATCTCCAGCGGCAGCCAGCGAGCACGGTCGACATCCGGCGGTGCCGGAAGCCGTTCGGGAGTGAACACCGAGCGCGGCGCGGATATGCGCTGAGTTGCGCGGCTCGCGCGCTGGCCACGCTTCGGCCAGCGCGCGAGCATCTGCCGTGGGTTGTGCGCGCGAGCGCGGAGGGGATATTGGCAACTTCTCTTTCTCCTTCCTCCGCATCGATGCGCCCGTTCCTGGCCCTCGCGGCCGTTGTGACTCTCGTCGCTCCCTGTCGCGCCGTCGCAGCCCAATCGACGGCGCGCGACAGTGTGCTGGCAACCGTGCAGCAGGCATTCGATCTCATGCGAAGCCGCGATACCGCCGGAATGCGTCAGCTCTTCGATTCGACCGCGCGGCTCATCGGCGTTCGCGACACGACGACCGCAACCCGTGCGCGCACGGTGTCGCAGTTCCTCGCCAGCGTCGCGTCGACACCGGCCGAGCGGATCTCCGACGAGCGGATGTTCGACCCCGAGGTTCGGATCGACGGGCCTGTGGCACAGGTGTGGACGTATTACACCTTCCGCAGCGGCACGACGTTCAGCCATTGCGGCACCGATGCGGTGTCGCTGATCAGGTCAGGCGGATCGTGGAGGATCGTCAACTTCATCTGGAACGTGCGCACGGAGCGCTGCACGCACCGGGAGTGACGGTGTGTGGGCGCGCGGGTGCGCAAGGCCGACGAACGGCCTCGGGAGCCTTCTGGCTCCCGAGGCCGTTCGCGCATTCGCAGACTAGAGGATCGTCGTCGACGTGAGGCAGCGGCTTGCGCGGATCATTGAGCGCTCGCGAGCGTCGCCGCCGTGTTCACCAGGTCGCGGACCTGCTGGTACACGACGGCATCCTCATGGAGCGAGGAGTGGCTCATGCAGGCCGTCTGCGTGTTGACGGCACCATTGAGCACAACGCTCGAATGCGGGTTGATCACCTCGTCGCAGTCGCTCCACCACGTCGCATAGCGCGGCGTTCCCCACGTTTCGTCGGTCGAGTTCAGGTTGTTGAGGAAGGTCGAGTTCGGGCGCATCTCGACGCACGACACGTCGAAGCACAGGCCGGCCGTCGTCGTGCCGTGATTCGCGCCGCCGAGCGAAACCAGCGCGTCGACCTTGCCGTCGCCACCGAGATTGCGGACGTAGTAGCGCGCCGAGAGAGTGCCCATCGAGTGCGTGATGATGTCGACCTTCGTCGCGCCCGTCGCCCTGAGAATGGAATCGACCTTCTGCTGGATCTGCGCCGCCGTCGTCGCGTTCGACTGCCGGTAGTTGTACGACCAGTTCACCAGCTCGTTGCTCGTCCAGCCGTCGGCCGTGAAGCGGCTGACCATCGTGCTCCACGTCGAGCTGCTCGCGTTCCACCCGTGAATGAACAGGATGGGGTCATGCGTCAGCGTCGGCGGCGGCGGCGGTGGCGGCTTCGGCTTGCCGCCGCGCGCGAAGCTGGGCGCGGTCGGCCCCAGGGGATCGAATGGGGAATCGGAGCAGGCAGCGACCGACAGGAGCGCAACGAGGGCTGCGACGTGGGCCACAGCACGATGGGAGGAGAGACGCATGGTCGCGATAGCGGGAGACGTGTGGAAGTGGCCTCGGCAGAGCGACGCATACAATGCGTCTTCGGGTAGGCAAGCGCAATTCAGCCCTCCGGGGGCGAGCTGAAGTGGTGGTGGAGGATCCCGCGCGGCCGCGGATTGAATCGAAGGGCGCGGCCCCGAGAAGGCGTAGCGCCTAGGCCGGCGTGTTGTGCTGTCCGGCGCGGCTACCCGGCGCGCGTGGCTCGGAGGCGACGCGCACGCGATCGAGCAGGGCGACTCGCTGCGCATCGGTCAACCGCTCGATGGCCTGGGCCATCGTGGAGAGCGCGCCCTCGATGGCGACCGAACGATCCTCCGGCAGCGAGTACCCGACCTCACGATCGAGCGCGCGCTGATCGAGTTCTGCCTCGCGCCGGCCGCGCGCATGGCCCAGGAGGTACACGCCGAGGTAGCTCAGTCCGAGGACCCCCGCGCCACACAGGGTGACGATGAGGCCAATGATGACGCCGTAGTCGAATTCCATGTCGTGTTCCTCCGTTGGGAAGGATGTACGGAGGATCGAGGGAGAAGGTTTTGGCTGGACGGCAACAGCGAGTACCCAGTACGACGGACGTAGCGGGTACTCGCTGTTGCAGTCCCCTCAGACCCCTGCCCCCTGCTGCAACTTCTCGAAGAGTGCCGTCGTCTCCTCGTCCGGCTCCGCGTCGAGCTCCTCGCGCAGACGGTCGACGAAGCGCCGATACGCGCGCAGGGCCTGCGAGCGCTCGCCCATCGCTCCATGAGCCTTCATGAGTGCGACGAGCGCCTCCTCGTGAAGCTCGTCACGCGCGAGCACGCGACGGAACGCCTCGGCGGCCTTCGCGTGGCGCTCCTCGGCGACGAGGCGCGCGCCGAGCTCCATCAGGGCGTCGACGTAGATGCGCTGGAGGCGGTCGCGGTGCTCGAGGTGCCAGTCGCCGACCGGCTCGCCGTCGAGGAAATCGCCGCGGAAGCGCGCCAGCGCCTGTTCGAGCTTCGCCGATGCACCTTCCTCCTGGCGCTTGAGCGACTTGCGCGCGGCCGCGACGTCGCGCTCGAACGCCTGGACGTCGAACTCCTCCAGCACGGCGGGATCCACACGGTAGCGGTCGCGCACGAGGGTGATCCACTCCGGATTCCCCAGCGCCCTGCGCAGCCGGTGCAGCGTGACGTGAAAGCTGTTGCGAAGCTGCGCGGTGCTCGCGTCCGGCCAGAAGGAGAGGCCGACCTGTTCCTTCGTGCGCCCTTCGGGATGCATCAGCAGATAGACGAGGAGCTCGCGCGGCCTCGCCGAGCCCCACGCCACCGACCCGACGAGCTCTCCGTCGACGAAGACCTGCAACGGTCCCAGGGCGAGCACCCGCAATCTCGGCCCGCCGCCACCGACGAGGTCCGCGATGGGATCGGCGGCGGGGACACGGTGCTCCGTCGTGTGTCGCGCCGCCTCCGAGAGTGCGAGACCCACCATCTGCGCCGTGGAGAGCGTCCGCCCCTCGGCCTCGAGCTGCGCGTACCGCTCACCGAGCGAGTCGCGCAGCATCGCGACGAGCCGCACCCGCTCCGGCGGCGCGAGGCCCGGGAGCGCGACGGCGAGTCGGTTGCGATGCGCGGCGACTGCCGCGACGAGCTTCACGGCCTCGTCGTGATGGTTCCGCAGCGCCGCGACGTGCGCGATGACGTCGACGGCGAGGCCGATCCCCCACGCGTCGTTGATCGCCAGCTCGAGCTCGAGCCCCTCCGTCACCTTGATGCACGCCGCCTCGACGTTGCCGCGCGCCAGCTCGACGCGTGCCTCCGTGACGAGGGCGTGCGCGAGCGTCGTCGGCAGGTGATGCTGCCGCCCGACCTCGACGTTGGCGGCGAGCAGCTCGCTCGCGGCGTCGAAGTCGTCCTGCGCGTACGCGGCCCACGCACGCCAGAACTTGGCGAAGATGACGGCGATGTCGTGCGCGGGGCGACCGCGCGTGAACTCGAGCGCCTCCTCCAGCGTCTCGATGCCTCCCTCGACGTCGCCGCCGAGGAGCCGCGAGGCGCCATACTTCGCCAGCGCGGCACCGGTGGCATCGGTGTCGCCGGCTTGGCGCAGGAGAGGAATCGCCTCCTCGAAGTGGCGGCACGCGAGAGGATACTCGCCCTGCGCGAGCGCGGTGAGCGCGCTGGCAACGAGCGCGCGTCCGCGAAACAGCGGAGTGGTGCCGTTGTCCATGGCGAGCGCGCGATCGGTGAGGTCGCGCGCCTCGCGGAACTGGCCGAGCGCGTACCAGAACCAGTACAGCGCGCCGACGAAGCGCAGCGCGATCTCGGCGCGATCCTCCCGGCCGACGGCCCAGCAGGCGCACGCACGGAGGTTGTCCTGCTCGGCGACCAGCTCGGCGACCAGCCCGGGCGCGTTCGATCCGCCGACGAGGTTCGGGGCCGCAGCCTCGATCACGCCGAGGTAGTAGCCGACGTAGCGCTCCTCCTGCGCCGGCCGCTCCCCGGATTCCTTGAGCCGCTCGAGCCCATACTGGCGCACGGTCTCGAGGAGCCGGTAGCGGGCGACGCCGTCGCCGGGCTCCATGGCCACGATCGACTTGTCGACGAGCGCCGAGACGCCGTCGAGGATGTCCTCCGTCTCGAGCGGATCGCCCGTGCACACCGCCTCGGCGGCGTCGAGCGTGAAGCTGCCGAAGAAGAGCGACAGCCGCCGCATGAGCACCTGCTCGCGCTCCGTGAGCAGCTGGTAGCTCCACTCCATCGTCGCGCGGAGAGTCCGATGCCGGGGCAGTGCGGTGCGACTGCCGGTCGTGAGGAGGCGGAATGCGTCGTCGAGCCGGCGGGCGATCTGCTCCGGCGACAGCACGCGGACGCGCGCGGCGGCGAGCTCGATCGCGAGCGGGATGCAGTCGAGGCGGCGACAGATCTCCGCCACCGCATCGGTGTTCGACGAGTTGAGGCAGAACGACGGCAGCGAGGCCCGGGCGCGCTCGACGAAGAGCTGCATCGCTTCGGCGCTCGTGAGCGGCGGCACGAGCCACGCCGTCTCGCTGGCGACACCGAGCGCCTCGCGGCTGGTGGCGAGGATGGTGATGCGCGGGCAGCTCCGGAGCAGCGCGTCGACGATCTCCGCGGCGGCATCGACGAGGTGCTCGCAGTTGTCGAGCACGATGAGCGCGCGCGCGTCGCACAGGGAGCTGACGAGCGCCTGGAGCGGCGTCGTGCCGGCGCGGCTGGGCACGTGCAGCGTCGTGGCGATGAGCTGCGCGACGAGGCGCGCATCGCCGATGGGAGTCAGGTCGACCCAGCCGACGCGCTCGAACGAGGCACCGCAGCGGAGCGCGAGCTCTTCGGCGAGGCGGGTCTTTCCGCTGCCGCCCGCGCCGGTGAGCGTGAGCAATCGCGACGAGAGGACGAGCTGCGCGAGATCCTCGAGCTCGCGTCCGCGACCGACGAAACGCGTAAGGTGAACGGGCACGTGCGCCGCGGCGGTGTCGGCGCTCAGAAGCTCAGGGGACGTCATCCGATGGGCTACGGCGGGCGAGAGAGGCGTGTGATTTCCACGTTACGCCTCGGCGCCCGCGTTCTCAACCCACCGCCGTCGGATTCCGGTCGTGCGAGAGGAAGTTGCGGAGCAGCGGGAGTGCGACCTCGGCAGGAAGCCCGCGCCCGACGACGATGAGCGGCACCGACACGCCGGCGAGCGTGGTGGCGAGAGTGCCATCGAGCCCGGTCTCGCCGACGACGCCGGAGGGGACGAGGACGAGTGTCTCGACCCGATCGACGTCGAGGAGCGCCAGCTCGAGCGCCGACAGACAGCACGGCTCGGCAGCGAGCACCACGACGCGATGCAGGCCAATCCCATCGAGGAAATCTCCGACCCAGGCAGCCACGTCCTGGCACTCGACCGGGAGCTCTGGCGTGAACACGCGGAATCGTGCGACGAGCTCGGCGTCCAGCTCGGGCCAGAGTGCGCACGCACAGTCGGCACCGCGAAGGACGATGAGGGGCCGCCCCACTCCGGCGCGACGATAGCGCATCACCTGATCGTGCGCGCGCACTTCGGACAGGGTCTCGGCGGGATGGGTGAGGGGGGAGAGGTTTTGCATGGACCGCAGGCTAGCCCCTCTCGCTTACGCGGTGCTTACAGCCCCCCGTAGGCGGTCGAGACGACGAGCGATCGACCGCGTAAGCGACGCCGGCGCGGGCGTAAGCGAGCCGCCGACTGGGCGTTCCGCGACGGGTAAGTAGGGCCCGCGATCATTCCCCGCGTCGCCCAGGCCACCACACGACACGATGTCGATGCAGGGCTGGCCACCGACGATCGACCGGATCGCTCGACATCGCGACATCACCGCCGCCACTGCGGCCAACAACTAGACCGAGGCCACCACCATGTCACGCACCCGCATCCTCGCCACCGCCAGCGTCGCGTTCGCCATCGCATCGTTCGTCGCGTGCTCCGACCCCGGATCGACAAGTGTCGCGTCCACCAGCGCTTCTCTCGACCGCGCCGCGTTCGACCAGGCCGGAGCGCACCGCCAGTACGGCACGCCGCAGAAGGTGGGCAACGGTACCGTGCGCACCTACGTCGTCCTCGACCAGCAGAACAAAGGCCGCCCGCTCGAAGTCGGCGTGGCGCTGAGCGAGAAGGCGCTCGAGGGGCTGCCGGCGCCCGTGTCGACGGCGAACAACCCGATGGCGAACATGCACATGTACCTCCTCGACCTGCCGGCACGGAATCCGACGCAGTACAAGTTCGTCCAGTTCGACTGGAACCCGGCGGGACACGAGCCGGACAGCGTGTACACGTATCCACACTTCGACTTCCACTTCTATACCGTACCAGTCGAGGTCCGCAACTCGATCCTGCCGAACGATCCGCAGTACGCGACGAAGGCGGCGAATTATCCCGCGCCCGAGTATCGCGCGCCGTTCTACCTCGATGCAGCGACGGCGGCCAACGCCCCGGCGGCGGCGGTCACGATCCCGCAGATGGGACTGCACTGGCTGGACGTTCGGTCGCCCGAGCTCCAGAAGCTGACCGGCAACCCCGCGGGCTACCGCCAGTTCACCAAGACTTTCATCTATGGCACGTGGGACGGCCAGTTCATTTTCGACGAGCCGATGATCACGCGGGCGTACATCCTCGAGAAGAAGACGGCGACCGATCCCGCGGTCGTGGACGAGGTGGTCCCGGTGTCGACGCCGGCGAAGTACAGCCCCGCGGGCTTCCATCCGAGCGCGTATCGCATCACGTGGGACGAGCAGCAGAAGGAGTATCGGATCGCGCTGACGCAGTTGAGCTGGAAAGAGTGATCCACGTCGCACGACGGGTCGCGGGCCCGGCACCGAGGACGTCCTCGGTGCCGGGCCCGCGGTGTACGGACGAGTGGGCGCGCGATAGGTTGTCCCGTCGCACCGAGAGGATCCCTCACCGCCGATCCGAGCTCTCGGGCGTGGCCCGACCCCACCCTGCAACGGCGCGCGCGTGCACCGATTCCTCGCCCTCCTGCTGGCACTTCCGCTCCTCCTCTCGCGCACGCTCGCGGCCCAGAAGCCCGAGACCGGAGACCCGCCGCTCTCGGTGACGAATCGCGAGCGCACCCTCCGCTTCTCGCTCCTGTTCGACGGCGAGCAGGTGACGTACCGGGTGGACCGGCTGACGCCCGATGGCGCGGCGAACGTGGTGATCGAGCCGTCGCCGCTGGGGATCGCGCGGGGCGACCACGATTTCCGACGCGGGTTCGAGCTGATCAACGCCTCACCCGTCACGGAGCTGAGCGGCGTCTATCGCATGGTCGCGGGAAAGCAGCTCGAGGTGCGGATGCGCGCCCGCCAGCGGGTCTTCACGTTTCGCAAGGGCGCGGGTGGGCTGATGACGATCACCGTGCGCGCGATGCGCGATGGCGTGGCGTTCCGCTACGGCTTCCCTGGTACCGCGCAGGTGCAGGACTCGCTCATCGACGAGACGACCGGCTTCCATCTGCCGCCGGGCCGTGCGTGGATGCAGCCGTACCAGCGCGCGGACACCTGGGAGCCGGCGTACGACGGCGACTATCGCAACGGCATCGCGATCGGCTCGAGAGCGCCGGAGAACGTCGGCTGGGCGCTGCCGATGCTGTTCCACACGAGCGACGCGTGGGTGCTGGTGACGGAAGCGGGACTCGACCGCACGTCGTACGGCGTGCACGTGCAGCAGCGCGCCGAGGACGGCCTCTACCGCGTGCGGTTGCCGGAGGACGAGGAGACGTACGGCGTGGCGCCGCGCGCGGCGGCCATCACGTTGCCGTGGACGTCGCCCTGGCGCGTGCTGATCATCGGCTCGACGCTGGGGACGATCGTCGAGTCGACGCTGGTGACGGACCTCGCGCAGCCCCAGGTGTTCAGCGACGTGTCGTGGATCAAGCCGGGCCGCGCATCGTGGAGCTGGTGGAGCGACATGACGAGCCCGCGCGACTATCAGAAGGCGTTCCCGTTCGTGGACCTCGCCTCGCGGCTGCATTGGGAGTACTCGCTGCTCGATGCCGGCTGGCAGCAGATGGGCAACGGCGGCGACGTGAGCGAGCTGGCGGAGTACGCGCGGGCGCGCGGTGTAGGGCTGATCGCGTGGTACAACTCCGGTGGCGCGCACAACCAGGCGCAGGACGGGCCGCGCGATCTCATGGTCGACCCGGAGACGCGGCGCGCGGAGATGAAGCGCATCGCCGCGCTCGGCTTCAAGGGCATCAAGGTCGACTTCATGCTGAGCGACAAGCAATACGTGGTCGCGCTGTACCAGGACATCCTGCGCGATGCGTACGCCAACAAGCTGTTCGTCGACTTCCACGGCTCGACGATCCCGCGCGGCTGGCAGCGGACGTACCCGAATCTCCTCTCGATGGAGGCGGTGAAGGGTACGGAGCAGTACGGCGACTCGGTGTTCCAGCGCAACGCGGCGATCTACAACACGATCTATCCGTTCACGCGGAACGTCATCGGATCGATGGACTACGCGCCGATGGTCCTGGGCGACGCGCCGGACCGGCTGCCGCACCTGACGACGAACCCGTGGTGTTCGAGAGCGGCCTGCAGCACTTCGCGTCGTCGCCGGCGATGATCGATGCGCAGCCCGACTACGTGCGGCAGTTCCTGACGGTGGTGCCGACCGCGTGGGACGAGACGCGGTTCATCGACGGGTATCCGGGCCAGCTCGCCGTCCTGGCGCGGCGCCGCGGGACGGACTGGTACGTCGGCGCGATCACGTCGGACACGATGGTGTCGATCGCGGAGGTACCGCTGCGCTTCCTCGGCGCCGGCACGTACGACGTGTCACTGATCTCGGACGGCGAGGACGTCGACAAGTTCGCCCACGCGACCGAGACGCTGATCCGGCGCGACACGATGACGGTGGAGCTGGCGCCGCGCGGCGGGTTCGTGGCGCGGTTCACGCGGCGCGGCGCGCCCGAGCCCGATGCACCCACCCCACGGGCGGCAGTGGCGCCAGCGGCGCGGCCGGCCGCGAAGAACGCGCCGCGGGCTACAAGCCGTCCACGACGCGTGCCTTGATCGACTCGTACTCGGCGTCGGTGATCAGGCCCTCGTCGAGCATCTGCTTCGCCGTGTGGAGGCGTTCGTTGGGGTCGCCGGTCGCGGCGGCGAGGTTGGCGGCAGCGCCGTTGAGCGCGCCGCCGATGTTGACGCCCCCCGACTGGGCACGGAGCTCGTCGAGGTCGCGCACGCGGCGCTTCTCGCGCCACGCCTGCTCCTGGGCCTGACAGAGCGTGTAGACCTGCTGCGCCTGTTCCTTACGGAGGCCATCGATGCGGACGGTGCGGCCGGCGTTGCCGCGCGAGGCGAGATCGTCGCTCGCGAGCGAGGTAATGGTGAGCGAGGCGCCGAACATGCCGGCGCTGATGCTCGCATCGTCGAGGTCCTGCCAGCGAACGTCGTAGGGGACGTAGCCGCCGAAGAGTCCGCGCGAGAGCGAGATGAAGCGGCCGCTCGTGGCGCAGACGACGATGCGGCGATGCGTGAGCGCGAAGAGGCGACGCTGCACGGCGTAGGCGCCGATCGTCTCGCCGGGCACGAGGAGCGCGCGCAGCTGCGCGAGCGCCGCCTTGACGCGGTAGTCCTCGAGGACTTCGCCACGGGCGCGCGGGACGGCGGGGGTAGCGGTGGGCGTGTTGGCGCGTGCCGCCTCGCGCCGCCGGCGCTCCTCGCGCCGTCCGCGCTCCTTCTCCACGGCCATCCAATCGTCGATCGGCAGCGCCTCGTCGAGCTCGAGGGCGAGCAGCTCCTCGTCGGAGATCGAGCCGAGCGTCTTGCGGTCGAATTCAGGCATGGGTCGAGGCTCCGTGCGGTGCGACGGGAAATTGGCTGTCGGTGGCGAACGGGGCTAGTGCGGGGGCGCGGAACCAGGGGCGTCGGGGTCATCTGGCATGCTTGCGCCCTGGGCCGTCTGGCTTCGTTGCGCCCTTTGCCATTCGGCATTGTCGCGCCCTGGGCCGAGAGCATCCCACTCGTCGTCGCCCTGCGACCGAACGCCGCGCGACGACACTCGAACGACAGCCACCGAGCCTCGCGCGCAAACGACCGGTCGAGAAAACGCCGAAGCATCCCGAGGCCCGTGACGCATCCGCGCACGAGCGAACCCGCGATAGCTTCCCCCCCATGCCACTCGTCTCGCTCCGCGACGTCTCGATCGCCTTTGGCGGACCGGCGGTGCTCGATCGTGCCAGCCTGGGGATCGACCGCGGGGAGCGCGTCTGTCTGCTCGGCCGCAATGGCGCGGGGAAGAGCACCCTCATGTCGGTCCTCGACCGCAGTGTCGCACCGGACGAGGGGGAGGTGGTGTGGCAGACGGGGGCCACGGTGGCGCGGCTCGAGCAGGAGGTGCCGGGCGACCTGGAGGGCACGACGTTCGACGTCGTCGCGGCGGGGCTCGGGCCGACGGGCAGTCTGCTGGCGCGCTACCACGCGGCGAGTCATCGCGTGGCGACGGAGCAGAGCGACGCGGCGTTGCGGGAGCTGGATCGGCTGCACCGCGATCTCGACGTCGCCGGTGCGTGGGAGCAGCAGACGCGCGTCGATACGGTGCTGCAGCACCTCGGCCTCGACGCCGATGCGCCGTTCGCGCGTGCGTCGGGTGGACGGAAGCGACAGGCGCTGCTGGCGCGCGCGCTCGTGCGCGAGCCCGACGTGCTGCTGCTCGACGAGCCGACGAACCATCTCGACGTGGACGCGATCGAGTGGATGGAGGAGTTCCTCATCGGCCACGGCACGACGCTGCTGTTCGTGACGCACGACCGCGCGTTCCTCCGGCGCGTCGCGACGCGCATCGTCGAGCTGGATCGCGGACGGCTCGTGGACTGGGGCCCGGATTACGATCGATACGTCGAGCGGAAGGCCGCCACGCTCGACGCCGAGGCGAAGCAGTGGGCCGAGTTCGACCGCACGCTGGCGAAGGAGGAGGTGTGGATCCGCACGGGAATCCAGGCGCGCCGGACACGCAACGAGGGGCGCGTGCGCGCGCTCGAAGCGCTGCGCGTGGAGCGGAGCGCGCGCCGCGAGCGGAGCGGCAACGTGCGGCTGCAGGCGCAGGAGGCGGAACGCTCGGGACGGCTCGTCGTGGAAGCGCGCGACGTGCGCTTCTCGCGCGGCGACCGCCCGATCGTGCGCGATCTCACGACGACGATCATGCGCGGCGATCGCGTCGGTCTGATCGGACCGAACGGGTCGGGGAAGACGACGCTGCTCCGGCTCCTGCTCGGCGAGCTCGTGCCCGACGCGGGCACGATTCGGATGGGCACGGGGCTCGAGATCGCCTACTTCGATCAGTTGCGCGAGCAGCTCGACCCGGAGCGCAGCGTGTTCGACAGCGTCGCCGACGGCGCGGAGTTCGTGCAGATCGGCGGGGCACGACGGCACGTGCACGGCTACCTCGAGGACTTCCTCTTCCGCCCCGAGCGCGCACGAACGCCGGTCGCCGCGCTGTCGGGGGGCGAGCGGAATCGCCTGCTCCTCGCGCGGCTGTTCACGCGGCGGTTCAACCTGCTCGTGATGGACGAGCCGACGAACGATCTCGACCTCGAGACGCTCGACCTGCTCGAGGCACTGCTCGTCGACTTCGCGGGGACGCTGCTGCTCGTGAGCCACGACCGTGCGTTCCTCGACAACACGGTGACGAGCACGCTGGTGTTCGAGGGAGGCGGGCGAATCAGCGAGTACGTGGGCGGCTACACCGACTGGGTACGCCAGCGGAATTCTTCGGCCCCTGCACCAACGCCTGCCAAGCGCGCCGCGAACACGACGCCCGCGCAGCCCACCGCGCCGCGCGAGCCGAAGAAGCGGAAGCTCTCGCTCAAGGAGAAAAACGAGCTCGAGGCGCTCCCCGATCGGATCGACGCGAAGGAGCGCGAGCGCGAAGCGATCTACGCGTCGCTCTCCGATCCCGCGCTGCTGCGCGACGGTGCCGCCGTCGCCGAAGCGAGAGCGCGGCTCGCGTCGATCGAGACGGAGCTCGGCGCGCTCACCGCGCGGTGGGAGGAGCTCGAGACCATCGCGGCGGAGTCGTGATCGCGCGTCCGACGTGGGTGATGGGCTAACGGACTCGTCAAGGGCATCGTATGGTTGGTCGCATCGGTCCCTCACAATCGGAGATCCCTGGGAATGCGCGCTCTGCGTTCTTCTCTTCTCATCTCGGCATCTGCGCTCGCCCTCTCGCCATCCACGGCAGACGTGCCGATCCGGGGTTTCTTCCCGCAGTCCGTGCGGGCGGAGCGAGATCTCGAGGCCCGCTTCAAGAGCATGCCCGACCCCGCGCGCATGCGCGCCGCCATGCAGCGGCTGACGGCACGGCCGCACCACGTCGGCTCGCCGTACGACAAGGAGAATGCCGACTGGCTGCTCGCCGAGTTCAAGTCGTACGGATTCGACGCGCACATCGAGACGTTCGACGTGCTGTTCCCCACGCCGGTCGAGCGCGTAGTCGAGCTCATCGCACCGACGACGTACAAGGCGTCGCTCGAGGAGTCTGCACTCGAGATCGATCCCACCTCGAGACAGCGATCGGAGCAGCTGCCGCCCTACAACGCCTATTCAATCGATGGTGACGTCACGGGACCGCTGGTGTTCGTCAATCGTGGCGTTCCCGACGACTACGACGAGCTGGCGCGGCGCGGCATCTCCGTGAAAGGGGCGATCGTGATCGCGAAGTACGGTGGCTCGTGGCGCGGCATCAAGCCGAAGGTGGCCGCCGAGCATGGCGCGGTGGGCTGTCTGATCTACTCCGACCCGCGCGATGACGGATACGGCGACGGCGACGTTTTCCCGGCGGGACCGATGCGTCCCGCTCAGGGCGCGCAACGCGGTTCGGTGATGGACCTGCCCGTCTATCCGGGCGACCCGCTGACGCCTGGAGTCGGGGCGACGAAAGAAGCGAAACGGCTGCCGATCGCTCAGGCGACGACCCTCACGAAGATCCCGGTCCTTCCGATCTCTTATGGCGACGCGCAGCCCTTGCTCGCCGCGCTCGGCGGGCCGGTGGTTCCGGCTTCGTGGCGCGGCGGTCTCCCCATCACGTATCGCCTCGGTGGTGACGCTGCGAAGGTGCACCTCCGCGTGCGATCTGAGTGGGGAACCAGGACGCTGTACAACGTGATCGCCAGACTTCCTGGGACTACGGAGGCCGATCAGTGGATCATTCGCGGCAACCATCACGACGCATGGGTGAACGGCGCAGAAGATCCGATCTCGGGACTCGTCGCCGAGCTCGAAGAAGCGCGCGCGCTCGGCGCGTTGGCCAAGCAAGGCTGGCGTCCCAAACGGACGATCATCTATGCCGCGTGGGACGGTGAGGAGCCGGGGCTGATCGGATCGACGGAGTGGGTGGAGACGCACGCCAAAGAGCTCGAGGCGCATGCCGTCGCCTACCTGAACTCGGACACGAACGGTCGAGGGTATCTCGGAGTGGGAGGCTCACACACGCTCGAGAAGTTCATGAACGGAGTGGCCAGAGACGTCGACGACCCGGAGACGGGCGCCAGAGTCTGGAAGAGACGGCAGGCGTCACTCGTGCTCGATGGATCTGCGGACGAACGGCGCGACGCACGCGACCGCGAGGACCTTCGCCTCGACGCGCTCGGCTCGGGCTCCGACTACTCGAGCTTCATCGATCACATCGGGGTTGCGTCGCTCAACCTCGGATTCGGAGGAGAGGACCCAGGCGGGATCTATCACTCCGCATACGACGACTTCTACTGGTACACACACTTCAGCGACACCTCGTTCGTGTACGGGCGTGCGCTCGCGCAGACGACCGGGATCGCCGTGCTCCGGCTGGCGAATGCGGACGTCCTGCCGTTCGGGTTCACGAACCTCGCGGAGACGGTCCGTGGCTACGTGAAGGAGTTGCAGGCGCTTCGCGAGACGCGCGCCGAACAGATCACGGAGCGCAATCGCCGGATCGATGATGGCGTGTTCAAGCTCACGAGCGACCCACGGCATCCGACCACCGCGCTGCCACGGCAGAAGCCGGCGCCGCAACTGAACTTCGCGCCGTTGCTCAACGCGTTGGACTCGCTCACAGCTGTCTCGACGGCGTATGAGAAGGAATACGGTCGCGCAGTCGACGAGGGGCGCACCACCGCTGCGAGGCAAGTGAACGAGCGCCTGATCCAGGCCGAGCGCGCACTCACCTCGAGCCAGGGACTCAGGAGCAGATCGTGGTACACGCACCTGCTCTACGCGCCGGGGTTCTACACCGGCTATGGCGTGAAGACCGTTCCCGGCGTTCGCGAGGCGATCGAGCAGGGAGAGTGGCCGGACGCGGATCGCGAGATCGCGCGCGCGGCCGACGCGATACTGCGAGAGGCGACGCTGGTTGGTGGTCTGGTGACTCTGCTTCGAGGATAGCCGATCACGGCCCTCGATAGATCGGCGGCAGCGACTTGTAGCGCGCTTCGAGCATGTCCTCCCGCGACGGGGCGCGCGACTCCACGCCGTTCACGAACACGCGCTCCGCACGCGTCGCGAACTCGAAGGGGTCGCCACTCCAGACCACGACGTCGGCGATCTTGCCGGGCGACAGGGAGCCCACCCGATCGGCCACGCCAAATGTCTCGGCCGGTGTCAGCGTGATCGCACGCAGTGCGGCGTTCCACTCCATGCCGTACGCGACGGCGTTCCCCGCCTCGTATCTCAGGTTGCGCGCCGTGAATGCTTCCTCGGAGCCACTCGACGCGTTTCCGATCAGCGTGACGCCCACGCCGGCCTTCGCCAGGAGGCCGGCGTTCTCCTGCCGCCGACCCAGCGCGGCGAATTGCGCGGGAATGTTGCTCATCGCACCGGTGAGCACGGGGATCTTCGCCGCGGCGAGACGGTCCGCGAGCATCCACGCCTCGGCGCCTCCGGCAACGATCAACCTGATACCGTACTCCCGCGTGAGCCGCATCGCCGTCTCGATGTCGCTCGCCCTGTCCACGCTGACGATCAACGGCAAGCGTCCCTCCAGCACGGGGATGAGCGCCTCCATGTCGATGCGGCTCGCGGTCAGCTCGCGGGTCTGCGCGCGCTCGTAGTCGGAGCGGCGAGTGCGATACACCCGCGTGTCCTCGAGCAGCTCGCGCAGGCGAGTCAGCGTCTCCGCGCGTGGCGTCCCGTCCGATCCGCCGGTCGGCTCCAGGTTCGCCACCATGCCGATCGGTGCACGCAGGAGCATGTCGGATACGCCGCCGTTCACGAGCCGCAGCACCGCGGCCTGCCCGGAGATCAGGCCACCACTGGGCATCACCACGACGGACGTGACACCGGCGTCCCGCGTCGGTCCGATCAGCACCGACCGCGGGTTCATTCCTTCCCACGGTCGAAAGGCCGCGGCAATCCGGTCGTGTCCGCGCGCGACGCTCTCGTTCGTGGTGCGCACGGCACCGATCTCCTCCAGCCCAAGGCGGGTCGCTCCATCGACGAGCCCTGGCGTCACCACCTTGCCCGCGGCGTCGATGCGCTGTGCGCCAGCCGGAACGGCGACGTTGGCTCCAACCGCGACGATGCGCCCGTCGCGAATCAGCACGGTCCCGCTCTCGATCGGCGGACCACTGACCGGATAGACCTTGCCGCCGACGATCGCGATGGTCTGCGCCGCCACGGGGAGCGGCGCCGCGAGCAGCATGGCGACGAGTAGACGGGCGCGCATCACCGTACTCCCCCGCGATTCTCTGGCACGAAGCCGAGCTCGAAGTCGGTACGCCACTGTGCGCTCGGGTCGAGCCGGTCGAACAGCATGGCGCCGTCGATCCACACCTTCTCGGCGCGGGAGTAGACGCTGAACGGATCGCCGCTCCAGAGCACGACGTCCGCGCTCTTGCCACGCTCGATCGAGCCGGTCACCCCATCGATGCCGAGCGTCCAGGCGGGATTGATCGTCATCCACTTCACTGCCTCGTCCTCGGTGACGGCGACGCCGATGCGATTGCCTTCCGCCATCGCCTTCGCGGCCTCCTGATTGAGGCGCTGCTCGCCATCGGGGTCGTCGGAATGCATGACGGTGCGAACTCCGGCGCGATTCAGGAGCGCCATGTTGCCGCGCACGGCGTCGGCCGCCTCGAGCTTGAACGCGCCCCAGTCCGCCCACACCGACGCGCCGATGGAATCGCGCGCGAGCAGATCGGCGATCTTGTACGCCTCGATGCCGTGATGGAAGGATCGGATCCTGTAGCCGAACTCGTGAGCGATGTCGATCATCTGCGCCATCTCGTCGGCGCGGTAGCAGTGGTTGTGCACGAGGATGTTGCCGCGCAGCACCTCGGCGAGCGTCTCCAGTCCGAGGTCGCGTGTCGGCGGGTCGCCCTTCCTGTCGGCGTTCCACTTGTCCCACTTGCGGCGGTACTGCTCCGCCTGGATCCACGCGGCGCGGTACCCCGCGACGTTCCCCATTCGCGTCGACGGGCCGCGCTGTGCGTAGACCCGCTTCGGGTTCTCGCCACACGCCATCTTCAACCCGTACTTCGCGCCGGGGAACTTCATCCCCTGCACGGTGCGCGACGGGACGACCTTCAGCACGACGCTGCGGCCGCCGATGAGATTGGCGGATCCGGGAAGCACCTGGATCGTCGTCACGCCGCCGGCGAGGCTGCGTGGAAATTGCGGATCCTGCGGCCACACCGAATGCTCCACCCACACGTTGGCGGTGACCGGAGATGTCGCCTCGTTGACGTCGTCCGTCTGCGAGCCCGGATCCTCGGGGGCGGAGCCGGCCCCGATGTGCGAATGGTTGTCGATGATGCCCGGCGTGACGTACTTGCCGGTGCCGTCCACCACGAGCGCGTCGGCCGGTGCCTCGACCGTCGTGCCGACGTCGGCGATCTTGCCGTCGCGCAGCAGCACGCTGCCACCGTGGATCGTCGGGCCAGCCGCGGTGAGGATGGTCACGTTGCGGATCAGCGTGGCGCGAGCGGCGAAGGCGCGGTAGGTGCTCGGGAAGGGATCCGCGTTCGCCGCGGAGACGCCGCCGCGCATCGGCGCCGCAGGCGATGCCGAGTCGGCCCTCGTCGCCTGCGGCGTGGGAGCGCTCGCCGGCTCGGTGGCGCGGTGGCCCGCACAGGCGACGAGACCGGCGAACGTGAGCACGAATCTCCGCATCGAGGTAGCCAGGAAGATAGAGTGAGACTACTGCAGCGGAGTCGTGATCGGGCCATAGACCGCATCGCGGAAGCTCTTGTGCAGCTTCACCTGATCGAACGGCACCATCTGGGTGAAGAGCACCGCGGTGAGCTGGTTCTTGGGATCGACCCAGAACAGCGTGCTGGCCAGG
>QHVE01000127.1 GCA_003223455.1 Gemmatimonadota bacterium
CGACGATGATCAACAGTTCGCTCCGCCGCCGCTCCGTGCGGAGCGTGATCGTGCCCCCCTCAGGAGTGAACTTGATCGCGTTGCCGATGATGTTCGAGAGCACATAGAAGATACGATCGCGATCTGCATTCACCGGCGGTGCCTCGGTCAGCTCCTTCTCGAAGGTGATCTGCTTGGCGTTCGCCAGCGGTTCCAGGATGCTCAACGCGTCGCCAATGAGAGCCCGGCTCGGTTCGGGTTCCCTCCGCAAGTCGAGACGGCCTGCGTCGATCTTCGCCATGTCCAAAAGATCCGCGATGAGCCGGCTCATGAGACTGACCGATCTCAAGATCCGATCAGCGCTCGCCCGTAGCTTGCTGGAAATGTCTTTGTTGCCTGGGACTTCCCAAGTTTTCAGATGGGCTGCGTCCATCTGCACGACCCCCAGCGGATTTCTGAGGTCGTGCGACACGATTGCAAGGATTTCATCTCGAGCGAACACCGCTCGAGATGCGCGCAGAACCTGCCGCTCGAGGTCGATCTCGAGCGCATACCGGCGAAGATCCTCGGCCGCTGCGAGATCGCCGTCCGTCCACGGATGGGATTGGAGCCGCACTTCCTCCTGCCAGGCGGCGAACGAAGCCCTGGGGTGTAGACGCATCGAGTCGTCGCGCTTGGCGGGTTTGCGAGGATCGCCACCCCAGGTCACCGTCCTGACGATCTCTGGCCTGAACCAGAGTAGTCGACGCAAGGGCTGGCCGGGCAACGCGAACGTGAGCAGGCCGCTGGCGACGTTCTTGGCCACGGCGGCCGCGGGAAATTGTGTCGCCAGAGATGCAGTGGAGAATGGGCTCGTGCGGTCCTCGAGCCATTTGGCGATTTCCTGGATGAACGCAGGCGGCGGTGTGCGCCCCGCCGTGATCGGCTTCCCTGTGCCCTCCACGACAGCGACACCTTCCGCGTCCACCAAGCGTAATAGCTCCCCACTGCGCGCAAGCAACTTTTCGAGCACGTTGTCCGTCGCATCGTCATCCGTGCGCATCGCGTCGGAGAGCTGCGAAGCCGTGACCTGACTCGAAGTGCGCCGCGCAGCCGCTTCCCGGTCCTCGAGAGCGTCAATCTGGAGAGAGGTGAGGCGACCGAGAAAATCACACGCCACGCGCAAGTACTGCGCGACAGGACGCGGGCCTGTGTGGTTCGCACAGCTGATGAGGCCCCACAAGCGGTCGCGCACGACGAGCGCTATGCTCATCGAAGCGCGGAGACCCATGTTGGCCATGTACTCCAGGTGGATGGGCGAAACGCTGCGGAGCACCGCGAATCTCAGATCCAGCGGAGCACCCGTGTCCGGCCGTAGTGTCGGGACGATGCGCGCCGGCCTGGAGCGGGCGTCGGCGATGATCCGAAGTCTGTTCTCGAGGTAAAGCTGACGCGCTTGCTGAGGGATGTCGGACGCCGGATAGTGCAGGCCGAGATAAGGCTCGAGTCCTGGCTCGACCGATTCTGCATCGACGGAACCGTCACCGACCTCGTTGAACCGATAGAACATGACCCGGTCAAACCCGGTCACTCGCTTCACCTCCTCGACCACGATGTTGGCAAGCTCACGCACCGTGCCCACGTCCTGCACGCGGATCAGGGTCTGTCGAAGCGGGTGATGCTCCATGTCTTCGGCGGAGACTGCCGAAGCCGGCTCGAGCTCGACGATTGCCGCGCCCTCGTGGCGATGCACGATAGCGTCGAAGGGCTTGCCGGATGTCACGATGCGGATTGCATTCGCCCGTTCCCACGGTCCTCCCGACAAAGCCGTCCGGACCGCCTCGACTGACGACTGATCGAAAAGAGCGGAGAGCGGTCGCGTCAGGACGTCTTCGGTTCGCATGCCGATGTGGTCGATGACATTCTCGCTGGCCTGTATGATCTCCAAGTCCGGCTCCGTCATGACCAGCAGCACGCCGTGGGGCTGGATGGAACCGGGGATGTGAATCGGCTCACGGTCGCAGTTCGTCAGGTCGATGAGGCTGTGCTCCTCGTTCATCTGGACGCTCCCATCAGCTCCACCCAGCACCCGAGCGCGCAAAAGGTCTCGCGCGCCGACGCGACGATTTCGTCGGCAAGGGCGCCTCCGCGCACCAGGTCTTCCAGCCAGCCGAGCACCAATCGCCACCTCGCGCCCGTACTGCTCCCGTCACCCACGAAGAACGAAAGCCCATGATCGTCGGTGAGGGGAAGCCGGTCGCGCAGTGCTTTGGCGATGATCTGTCCTCCAAGGCACGCTCCCTCGAGGACATATAGACAGCCTGCCAGATGCTCGGTTCGACCCAAGCGAGGCAGGTCAGCGCATCGGGGGAGACCCGTTATGTCAGAACGCGACAACCCAAGCGCGAGCAGATCGCGCTCCAGGAGCTCGGCCCGCGCTCGGAGTGGAAACCCAAGCGAAGGTGTCGTCGCAACCAGCCGCGGGAGTTCGCTTTCTACTGCAGCGTAGAACCCATGGAAACTCTCGAGGACGAGTCGATAGCGGTGCAGCGAGAGATCCGGATCGAGCAGGTCCAGCTGTCTCTCGAGCGTCTCGTGCTGGGGCGCGGTTTCTCGGCGAAGCCGCGGATGAAACGGTAAGGGGGGAAGGCGTTCTCCCTCGCATTCGACTGAGAGATCATCGGGGTGCCCTAGACGAAACATGAGTCTGATAGCCGCAAATCGTCCGTTGTGGTGTACTCGGCAACTCCATCTTCTTGAGCACAACGCGTTCGCGTGGGACGCCCGAACGCCATCTTCCGAGAGGGCAAGTTGTCGTAGACGGTTGGGAGAGGGAAGCGCGTCATGCCGTGTCGCGCTCAGAGCAGGCTAACCATCAGTCCGCGGGGAGCTGAGCTTACCGACGTTCAGCAGTTGCGGCCAGAACGAGCCCCGCAGGCGATCAGCATTCGTAAAGTTGCGGCGGAGCTGCACCGAATCGCAGGCATCTTCCAGAGGCGCTATCACCAGACTGGCGGCGAGGCTAGGCCGTTCCAGCTTCCATACTGTGTTTCGAGCGACTCTCGTCGTCAGTTGGCCGAACCATGCCGCTGAGAGGCCAGTCGTGAAGCAGGCCGACAACGGCAGCGAGCGTTAGAGCGGAGCACGCGCGGAAGTAGGTTCGCTCCAGCACGTATGGCGGTCAGGCGCGTGCAATCGTACGTTCCACACCGTTGCCCACCTCGGACGGGATGGCCCACTGACGTTTCGAGCACGGAGCGGGACGGGCCGACGATGCACATCGCTGAGCAGCTGACCACGGCGCTCGCCGGCCGTTACGCCATTCTCCGCGAGATTGGCGCTGGTGGCATGGCCACCGTCTATCTCGCCCGCGACATCAAGCACGACCGACAAGTCGCGCTCAAGGTGCTCAAGCCGGAGCTCGGCGCGGTGCTCGGCGTCGAGCGCTTTCTCGCCGAGATCAAGGTCACCGCCAACCTCCAGCACCCGAACCTGCTTCCCCTGTTCGACTCCGGCGAAGCGGAGGGGCTGCTGTTCTACGTGATGCCGTACGTCGAGGGCGAAAGCCTTCGACACCGCCTCGATCGCGAGCAGCAGTTGCCCGTCGACGAAGCGATCCGCATCGCCGTCGGGGTCGCGAACGCGCTCGCCTACGCGCACGCGCATGGTGTGATCCATCGCGATCTCAAGCCGGAGAACATCCTCCTGCAGTCGGGGCAGCCGGTGGTGGCGGACTTCGGGATCGCGCTCGCGGTGAGCAAAGCCGGCGGCGAGCGGATCACCCAGACCGGACTCTCGCTCGGCACGCCGCAGTACATGAGCCCCGAGCAGGCGACGGGCGATCGCGCCGTCGACGTCCGCACCGACATCTATTCGCTCGGCGCACTCACCTACGAGATGCTCGCGGGGGAGCCGCCGCACAGCGGTCCGACCGCGCAGTCGATCATCGCCAAGCTGATGACGGAGGAGGTGCGGCCGATCACGGTGCTGCGTCGGAGCGTCCCGCTGCATGTGGACGCGGCCGTGCGTCGAGCGCTCGAGAAGTTGGCGGCCGATCGCTTCGGCAGCGCGGCACAGTTCGCCGACGCGCTCGAGGGGAAGATCGATCGCGCCGCGATCAGCCGATACGGTGCAGCGAATGCCGGGTCCGCGACGGTGTCGAAGCTTCGACGCTGGCGATTCGTTGCGGCGGCTGCCCTCGCTTTGACCGGGGTGGCGACGGCGGGGTGGTGGACGTCAGCGACGCGCCGTGACGATGTGTTGGCCACCGTGCGATTCACGCTGGACTTCCCCACGGCCTTTCGCTTCGGCAACGTCGTGCAGGGGCAGGGCAGCGAGTTCGCCATCTCGCCCGACGGCGGAACAGTTGCGATCATCGGCAGCGGAGGCGGTTCAGCGCAGATGCTCTTCATCCGCGCCCTCGACGATCTGCAGCCGCACGCGGTGCCCGGCAGTGAGGGCGCGTCCGGGCCGTTCTTCTCCCCGGACGGGAAATGGATTGGATTCTTCGCCACAGGCCAGCTCAAGAAGTTCGCGGTCTCGGGCGGACCAGTAATTCCAGTCTCCGCCATGCTCAACGGCGCCGTCTACGGCGCCACGTGGGGCGCGAACGACGACATCGTCCTCGCGAACACGGCTGGTCTCGCGGCAGTGAGCGCGAACGGGGGAACCGTTCGCCAGATCTTCACCGTCGACTCGGCGTCGGGGAGCTGGTCCCCGAGGTGGCCGTACTTGCTGCCAGACGGCAAGACGGTGCTGGTCACCAGATGGACGGCGTCGCCGACATCTGCCCGGTTGGCCGCCGTGCATCTGGATGGCGGCAAAGCAACGGAGCTCGACCTGCCTGGTTCGTTTCCATTGGGCATGCTGGATGGCCAGCTGGTGTACGCGGGCGCCGCGGGATCACTGATGGCCGTTCCGTTCGACGTGCGGACGCTGCGCCACTCAGGCACACCGCAAAAGGTCGTCGATAGCGTGGTCGCCGGGGGTAACGGAGTCGCGGAAGCAGCGCTGGCAGACCACGGCACACTCGTGTACCGAAGCGGCGCCAATACCTCTCTGGTAGTGCTGGCCGACGCGCGGGGCGGTACCCAACCGCTCATCGCCGAGCCGCGATCCTATCAATACGTACGGCTCTCCCCTGATGGCAGGCGGGTCGCGCTGACGATCGCCACCGGCGGCTCGTCGGACATCTGGATCCACGATCTCGCATCGCGAGTGACGACGCGACTGACGACCGAAGGGACGACCAACGATCGTCCGGAGTGGTCGCCCGACGGCAAGCGCGTGATTTTCCGGAGCGATCGCGGGAACGCCGGCTTTTCGCTCTGGTGGCAGCCGGCCGATCTCAGTGGCCCGGCGGAGCCGATGCTCCCCACCTCGGTGCGCGACATCTGGGAAGGAGTGCTCTCGCCCGATGGGCGAACGCTCGTGTACCGTACCGGAACGATGGGCGCGGCGGACATCTGGTCACGGACGCTCGGTGGAGCTCCGACCCCGACGCCGTTCGCGAACACGCCGGCATTGGAGTGGGGCGCGCGCATCTCGCCGGATGGCCGTTGGATCGCGTACGAGTCGAACGAATCGGGGACCAAGCAAGTCTACGTGCGTCCATTCGTCGGTGGTGGCGCCCGCATCCAGGTGTCCGCCGACAGCGGAAGCACCCCGCTCTGGTCGCACGACGGCCGCAAGCTGTTCTATGTGAAAGGGCAGAAGATGTTGGTCGCGATGGTGTCGACGACACC
>QHVE01000026.1 GCA_003223455.1 Gemmatimonadota bacterium
ACCCACTCCGAGCGCAGCGGTCCTAATCGCCCGTGTGGCTTGACTACTCCCAAAGAGTAGACTGCAAGCAGAGCAGCACATTGTTTCTGGATTCGACATCCACGATCTACCATCGTCCGCTGTCAGCATCGAGCTGATGGTCGTGCCCAAACCACGGATCGGTCGGTCCGGCGATCGACGCCACTCGCGTCACCGCCGCCCGCTGAGGTCCTCCGTCGTTCGTGCACGGCAGACAATTGAACTACCGCACTTCGCTGGCGACTAGAGCGTAGGGGCCACACCCGTTCCCATCCCGAACACGGTCGTTAAGCCCTACAGCGCCGATGGTACTCCGTCCGAGAGGACGCGGGAGAGTAGGCCGTCGCCGGCACCCCTGAGAAACAGCCCGACTGCGCACTCGCGCAGCCGGGCTGTTTCGTTTATGCGTGTAAAACGCTCTTCCGTCGCGCACGACCAACACTGGCCACCCCGCACTTCCCCATGTCCCGCGCTGGAATCATCACCGTCGTCGGTAAACCGAACGCCGGCAAGTCCACGCTGCTCAACCGCATCGTCGGCGAGAAGCTGGCCATCGTCAGCGACAAGCCGCAATCCACGCGCGACCGCGTCGTCGGCATCCGTACGACGGCAGACACGCAGATGGTGGTGCTCGACACGCCCGGACTGCTCAA
Organism: Gemmatimonadota bacterium; assembly: GCA_003223455.1. GTDB lineage: Bacteria > Gemmatimonadota > Gemmatimonadetes > Gemmatimonadales > Gemmatimonadaceae > AG11. The sequence goes on from QHVE01000026.1 coordinate 672, forward strand.
TCCGAGGTATGAGCTCCATCGCGCCATGCGCACGACCGCGCTCCGAGCGCTCGCCGATGCGGACATCATCGTCTACCTCGCCGATGCAACCGAGCGCGTGCCGGCTCCCCTCGAGGAAGCCGCTGACCTCTCCGCGCCGCCACGTGCGCCAGTGATCACGGTACTCAACAAGCTGGACGCGTTGCGGCCGGTCGAGCGGGACGAGCTCCGGGCGCTCCTGCCCGATGCGCGGTTCGTCTCCGCGTTGACCGGAGAAGGGGTCGACGACCTCCTCGTCGAGCTGGCGATCGCGCTGCCAGAGGGGCCCTTCCTCTATCCCGAAGACGAGATCAGCACGGCATCGGTCCGGTTCTTCGTCGCGGAGCTCGTCCGCGAGACCGCCCTCGAACAGCTCGACGAAGAAGTGCCCTACAGCATTGCGTGCGCAGTCGAGGAGTTTCGAGAAGGGCAGACGCCGGTATACATTCGGACGGTTCTCTACGTCGAGCGGGACAGCCAGAAGCGTATCCTGATCGGAGCAGGCGGGCAGCGGATCCGTGACATCGGGCGCGCGGCCCGAGCGAAAGTCGAGCACCTCGTCGGCACGTCGGTCTACCTCGACCTGTGGGTGAAGGTCCTTCCCAATTGGCGCAAGAGCGACAGCGCTCTCCGCCGTCTCGGCTACCGGCACCAGGACGATCCCTCCGCATGAGCCTCTCCCCGCAGCTGCTCGCCATTCTCGTCTGCCCGAAGTGCAAGGGGGAACTCGAGTACCGTGAGCAGGAAGCCACACTGCTCTGTCACCAGTGCCGGCTGCGTTATCCCGTACGGGACGACATCCCCATCATGCTGCTCGACGAAGCGACCTCGTTCTGAGCGCTCGGTGACGCCGCCACCATCTTCGTACGCCCGCGGGCGCGTCGGCTTGCGCGCGCTCGCAGCGCTGCTGCCCGTCTGCCGTCGTGGAATGCGCCGGCGTATTCGACGGACCACGCGCATCTCCGCCTCCATCCCAGGTCGATGAACGTCCTCGCCGTGTTGCTGTTGTTCGTGCCTGCGGCAATCGCTGCGGAGTTCATGCACGCCAGCGCGGTGCTGATCTTCGTGCTCAGCGCGTTGGCGATCGTTCCGCTGTCCGGGTATCTGGGGCGCGCCACGGAGGAGATTGCCGCGTACACCGGGCCTACGCTCGGCGGGCTCCTGAACGCGACGCTCGGCAACCTCGCTGAGCTGATCATTGCGATCCTCGCGCTCCGCGTCGGTCTGGTGGACCTCGTGAAGGCATCGATCACGGGCTCGATTCTCGGCAATCTTCTGCTCGTGCTGGGCGCGGCGCAGCTGGCGGGCGGGCTCCGTCACAAGACGCAACGCTTCAGCGTGGCGCTCGCCGGGATGAGCATCTCGCTCCTCGTCATCGCCGTCATCGGACTGGTCATCCCGGCCGTGTACCACAGCACGCACGTCGATCCGACGCGTGCGTTCACGCGCCGCGTCTCGGTGGGGGTCGCGACGCTGCTCATGATCGGCTACGTGCTCTCGCTGGTGTACTCGATGGGCACGCACCGCTCGGTCTTCGGCGAGTCGCGAGAGGTCGCTGACGAAGCCCACGGGCTGGCGCACGGCGCGCGCTGGTCGGTCGGTCGCGCCGTCACGGTGCTGCTCCTCTCGGCCGGTGCGGTCGGGTGGCTCTCCGAGATCCTCGTTGGTTCGACCGAAGAGGCGATCAAACACATCGGCCTCTCGCAGGTCTTCGTCGGGCTCATCGTCGTGCCGATCATTGGAAACGCCGCCGAGCACAGCTCGGCGGTTCTGATGGCAATGCGCAACCGAATGGATCTCGCAGTGTCGATCGCGGTTGGCTCGAGCGCCCAGGTTGCGTTGCTGATCGCCCCGGTACTCGTCTTCGTCGGACTCGCCGTAGGCCAGCCGATGGACCTGGCGTTCAGCACGTTCGAGGTGATCTCGGTCGCGCTCGCGGTGGCCGTCGCGACCTCGGTGGTGCGGGACGCGGAGTCCGATTGGCTGGAGGGCGCTTTCCTACTGCTGGTGTACGGAATGCTGGGTGTGGCATTCTTCTACTTCTGATCGGCACCCCGGCAAATGGCGCAAACCCCGGTGGCATCGCGGTTTGACTTCACTTCCCGCGAGCCATATCTTGCCCCCCTACCTCGGTTGCGCCCACGCGTGGTCACGATCAGCGCCCTCCTCTTCGCCCCGGACGACGCCGCGCCTCCTCCCGCGCTCACCGAGTGGCTCGCACGTCACGCGGATCAGGTCATCCGCGTTCGAAGCAGCGACGAGCTGATGGCGATCTCGCTTCGCGGGCGGCCGCGAGTGGTGGCGTTCGACGCCCGCCAGGACGCGCCACCAATCGAGGCGGCGTGCGCCCGGCTCAAGCGCGACTCGTATACTGGCGTCGTCCCCGCGGTGATCCTGACGACGGATTCGGACGCGGCGTTCGCCGCCGCGTTCGAGTCAGGGGCGGACGAGGTGCTTCGGGAAGGAGTCGGCGCGTCGGAACTGGTGACCCGGCTCGACGCGATGCTTCGGCGGTCGGACCGCGACCTCGTCGTCCACCCCTCGACACGCCTGCCCGGTGCGGTCGAGATCGAGGCGGAGGTCACGCGGCGGCTCGAGACGGGAGCACGTTTCGCGATGTGCTACGCCGATCTCGATCATTTCAAGGAATTCAACGACCGATATTCGTATTACGACGGGGATCGCGTCATCCGGATTCTGGCGAAGATTCTGCACGACGTGGTGAAAGGAATGTGCGGTGAGGAGGGCTTCGTCGGCCACATCGGTGGCGACGATTTCATCTTCGTCGTGCCGACCCAGGCGGTCGGTGAGGCCTGTGCGGAGATCGTGAACGTCTTCGATCTACTGATCCCGTATCAGTACTCCGAGCAGGATCGTCGGGCCGGTTACTTCTTCGGCAAGGACCGACGCGGGCAGCTTCATCGGGTACCCTTGATGACCGTCTCGATCGGCGTCGTCACGAACGAGCGCCGCCATTTCCAGCACGCGGCCCAGGTGAGTGAACTCGCAACCGAAATGAAGAGCTACGCCAAGACGCTTCCCGGATCGGTGTACTCGATCGACCGGCGAACCGACAGCCAGCCGGGAGGCGTCAACCGCATCTCGGGATCGCCCAAAGCCGTCCGCGCAGGAGACATCTCGTGAACGTCTCCTGTCCAGAGTGCCGGTCGGTTTTTCGCGTCGATCCGGCGAAGATCCCCGCAGTCTCGGTGCGGGCCCGCTGTTCGGTGTGCGGCGGTGTCATCACGATCGCTCCGATCGCGGGAGCGGGAGATGACTTCGGTCCTTCCAACGCACGCGAAGGTCTGGCGGGCGCTTTCCCCCCACGTCCTGCGGCGGCGCCGCGTCCTGCCACGGCGCCCACCAGTCTAGAGGCGCCACCAGCGCCTCCGCCCGCCGCGCCGCCACCAGTGCCTCCGGCCGCGGCGCCGCCACCAGCGCCTCCGCCGCCGGCGACGCCGGTAGCCGCGAGTGGGGATCCGGTCTCGCCGGCAGTGTTCGAGGCAGCGCCGGCACCACCGGCTCCGCCGACTGCTGTCCCGGCTCCTGCGCCGCCGACTCCTGCGCCGCCCAGCCCTCCTATCGCCGCGGCGCGTCCCGCCGCGCCACCGACCCGGCCTCCCTTCGCCGCGCCGGCAAGACCAGTTGGCGGATCGCCGAGTGCTCCTGGCGCGCCGATGCCGGGAGCGCCGAGACCGGGTGGGCAAGGCGCACCGTTCACACCGTTTTCGCCAAGACCCGTGGGCGCGACCGGGTCCGCCGCACCGCTCCCTGGTCGTCCAGCGTTTGGCGGAGCACCGCCAAGACCGTTCACTCCCCCGAGCGCCGCGGCGTCCATTCCGCCGTTTGCTACGCCCAGTGGAAGCGCAAGTCGGCCACCGGCTCCACGGCCAACGACACCCCCGGCTTCGACCCCGGTCACGTCAGCGACTCCGACGCCCGCCGTTCCTCGGCCGGTCACGCCTGCCGCCGCTGGCAATCCAACGCCGGCTCGTCCGCCCATCAATCCCTTCCTCGCCAACGACCCCAATACGAAGGCGAAGCGGTTGGCGCGCGCGCTCGTCTCGGACATCGTCGCCTACTTTCCGCAAAAGCGGGAAGAAGGGCTTCGCGACGGGACGCTCAAGCAGCTCTTCCGCGAGGAGATCAAGAAGAGCTATGAGGAGTACGTCGAACAGGTGGGGCGCGAGTTCGCCGAGGGCACGACACACTTTCAGGACGCCCTGAACGACGTGCTCGCGGGGGGAAAGAAGCTCTTCTAGGCGCGCGAGGGCGACGCTATCTTTCCACAAGTTCGGTTGTCACCGTGCGAGCCGTCCGCCACTGCGCCGGACGGCTCGTGTCATACTCGGGAGAACATCATGGCGGAAAGCGAGCGCGCGCGTCTGCTGGCTTCGTACGACGATCAGCTCGCCGAGCTGAGGAGGTATCTTTGACCTCGATCACAAGCGGCAGCAGCTGACGGCGCTGGAGGCGCGAATGGGGAGCGCGGATTTCTGGAACAGCCAGGAGGCCGCGCAGGACGTCGTGCAACAGGTCAAGGGGCTGAAGAACTGGGTCGAGCCCTACGAAGCGCTCGTCGCTCGCGTGCAGAGCACACGCGAGCTCGCGGAGCTGCTCGACGCCGAGCCGGACGCCGAGATGGAGGCGGAGGTCTCGCGCGAAGCAACGCGCATCGGGGAGGAGCTCGAGGAGTTTCGACTCCGCTCACTCCTCTCCCATCCAGACGACTTCCGTGACGCGCAGCTCGAGATCAGCGCAGGCGCCGGTGGGACCGAAGCGCAGGACTGGGCGTCGATGCTCATGCGCATGTACACGCGGTGGGCCGAGCGCAAGGGTTTCACCGTCGAGATCGTCGACTTGAGTGAGGGCGAGGAGGCGGGCATCAAGGGCGCGGTGCTCGAGATTAAGGGCCTGTACGCCTATGGGTATCTGAAGGCCGAGAGCGGTGTACATCGACTCGTGCGCATCTCACCATTCGACTCGCAGGCGCGCCGGCACACGAGCTTCGCCTCGGTGTTCATCTACCCCGTCGTGGACACTGACATCAACATCGAGATCCGGGAGGAGGATCTGCGGATCGACGTCTTCCGCGCGTCGGGCGCGGGCGGTCAGCACGTGAACAAGACCAGCTCCGCGGTCCGCATCACGCACATCCCGACGGGTGTGGTGACCGCATCGCAGCAGCAGCGCTCGCAGCATAAGAACAAGGCGACCGCGATGCAGATGCTCAAGAACCGCCTCTATCAGATCGAGTTGAATAAGCAGCTCGCGAAGAAGGCGGAGCTCGACGCCAACAAATCCGACGTCAGCTTCGGCAGTCAGATCCGGAGTTACGTCTTCCAGCCCTACACGATGGTCAACGATCACCGCACCGAGCTGAAGATCCCGGACGTACAGAAGGTCATGGACGGCGGGATCGATCCGTTCATCGAAGCCTTTCTCAAGGAGCACGGCGGCGAGCGGACGGGGAGCGCCGCGTGAGCGACGAGCCGAACTTCGTTCTGAAGGCGCGGCGCGAGAAGCTCGATGCCCTCGTCGCCGCCGGGGTGTCGCCATTCGCGTACGGTTTCGACAGAACGCACGAGAGCGCGGGGGCGATTGCGGCGCTGCCCCTGGACGCCGAACACGGGGAGACGGTGCGCGTCGCCGGCCGACTCGTCTCGTGGCGTGGCCACGGCAAGACCGCGTTCGCACATCTCGCCGATGCCGCGGGACGCATCCAGCTGTACTTCCGGAAGGACGAGCTGGGCGACGCCCAGTGGGCGCAGCTCGCGCTGTACGACATCGGTGACGTGGTCGGTGTCTCGGGGCCGCTGATGCGCACGCGCACGGGCGAGGTGACGGTGCGCGTGACGAGCGTCGAGATGCTCGCCAAGTCGCTGCGACCGCTGCCATACGGCAAGGAGGAGGTCGTCGACGGACAGACGGTGCGGCACTCCGGATTCGCCGACCCCGAGCAACGGTATCGCCAGCGGTACGCCGACCTCGCCGTGCACGCGGAAGTGCGCGCGCTGTTCACGGCTCGCTCCCGCCTGCTCACGGCCATTCGCGCGTTCCTGGACGGGCGTGGCTTTCTCGAAGTGGAGACGCCCGTCCTTCAACCGCTGTACGGCGGCGCCGCCGCGCGCCCGTTCACGACGCATCACTTCGCGCTGGACATGCCGCTCTTCCTCCGCATCGCCGATGAGCTGTACCTGAAGCGGCTCGTCGTCGGCGGGTTCGATCGCGTGTACGAGATCGGCCACGATTTTCGGAACGAGGGGATCGACCGCACGCACAACCCCGAGTTCACGATGCTCGAGTTCTACCAGGCGTACGCCGACTATCGCGAGATGATGACCGTGGTGGAGGCACTCATCTCGCATGCGGCCGCCGCGGTGCGTGCGGTGCCCGGCGCGGGCGACGTGGTACCGGAGCTCACGCCGCCATTTCCCAGAATCGAGTGGGTCGGCGCGCTGAGCGCCGCGCTGGGTCGAGACGCGATGGCATGCAGCGACGAAGAGCTTCGCCGCGCGGCTCGCGTGCACGGCGTGCTGCACGTCGACACGCTGAGCCGGCCCAAGCTGCTGGACGAGCTGTTCCAGGCGCTGGTGGAGAGCAAGTTGGAGGTACCGACGTTCGTCGTCGACTATCCGGTGGAACTCTCGCCCCTGGCGAAGCCGAAGCGGGGCAACCCCGCGCTCACCGAGCGGTTCGAGCTGTTCGCTCGGGGGAAGGAGCTGGCGAACGCGTTCAGCGAGCTGAACGATCCGCTCGACCAGCGTCAGCGATTCGAGGCCCAGGCGCGACTGCGCGATGCGGGTGACGTCGAGGCGAGCGGCGTCGACGAGGATTATCTGCGGGCGATGGAGTATGGCATGCCGCCGATGGGCGGGGTGGGGATCGGGATCGATCGTCTCTTCATGTACCTCACGAACTCGGCGAACATCCGCGATGTGATCCTCTTTCCCACGATGCGTCCCGAATGAGCCGCCTCGAGCTCGGCATCGCCTGGCGCTATCTGCGCAGTCGCCGCGGATCGAAGCTCCTGTCGCTGATCAGCGTGATCGCGATCGGGGGCGTCGTCGTGGGGGTCAGCGCGCTGATCGTCATCATGGGTGTGATGACGGGGCTGCAGAACGACCTTCGCGAGAAGATCCTGATCGGCAGTCCCGACATCCGTGTGCTCACCATGGGGTCGGACATGGTGATGAAGAACTGGGAGCCCGTATTGAAGACGGTGCGGGCGGAGCCGGGCGTGGTCGCCGCGGCGCCCTTCGTGATGTCGAAGGCGATCGTCGGCGCAGGGCACAAGTACAACGACGGCGCGTTCGTCATGGGGATCGTGCCGACGGATCTGGGGAAGCCGGTGACGACGATTCGCTCCTTCGCCACGGCCGGCGATTTCTCCTTTCGGTCGAGCGACGGCAAGCGCCGCGGCGCCGTGGTGGGTGAGCGACTCGCGAGCCGGCTCAGCGTGTACCCCGGGGTCGACTCGATCACGCTCACGACGATTGGAAGCGACGTGAGTCCCGTGACGGGCACGCTGGTGCCGAAGGAGATGAAGCTCGAAGTCACGGGCGTGTTCAACACGGGAATGTACGAATATGACGACCGGTATCTCTTCGTCTCCCTCGACGTCGCGCAGGACCTGGCCGGAATCCAGCACGATGTGACCGGCTTGGAGGTGGCGACGAAGGACCGCTGGAGTGCGGCGGCGGTGGGCGCCTCTCTCGCCAAGCGCTTGGGCTATCCGTATCGGACGGAGGATTGGCAGGCGCAGAACAATTCGCTGTTCCAGGCGCTTCGTCTGGAGAAACTCGGCATGTCGCTCATCCTGATGCTCGTGATCCTCGTGGCGGCATTCAACATCGTCGGCACACTCACGATGGTCGTGGCGGACAAGACCAAGGAGATCGGAATCCTGCGGGCGATGGGGATGACGGCGTCGTCGATTCGACGGATCTTCCTCGCGCAGGGGATCATGATCGGTGTGGTCGGGACCGCGCTCGGACTTCTGCTCGGGCTGGCCACGGCGCTCGCACTCGACTCCTACAAACTGATCCCGCTCAACCCCGAGGTATATTTCATCGATCATCTACCGGTCGCGCGGCAACCGCTGGACATCGCCGTGACCGTGGTGGCGAGTCTCCTCATCGCGGCCGCGGCCACGATCTATCCGGCGCTGCAGGCCTCGCGGCTGCTGCCCGTGGAGGCGATGCGCGAATGAGCGTGCTCGAAGCCCAAGCGCTCTCGAAGACGTACGTCGGTGGCGACGGCGGCCAGATCGTCGTGCTCGATGGGATCGACTTGCAGGTCTCCCGGGGCGAAATGGTCGCGATCATCGGCGCGAGCGGTGCGGGGAAGAGCACGCTGCTGCATCTGCTGGGTGCGCTGGATCGGCCGACGTCCGGCCGGATCCTGATCGATGGACGCGCCCTGGATGGGATGGAGGACGACGCCGTGTCCGCGTTGCGGAACCGCACCGTCGGCTTCGTGTTTCAGTTTCATCACCTGTTGCGTGAATTCACCGCGCTGGAAAACGTGATGATGCCGCTGCGGATCGCCGGCACGGACGAAGTGGAGGCACGGCGCCGGGCAATGGCGTTGCTGGAGCGCGTCGGATTGGGCGGCCGCGTGCAGCATCGGCCCGGCGCGCTCTCCGGTGGCGAGCAGCAGCGGACCGCCGTGGCACGAGCCCTCGCGGCCGACCCAGCCGTGCTCCTCGCCGACGAGCCGTCGGGCAACCTGGATCATCACAACAGCGAGCGGTTGCACGAGCTGTTCACCGAGCTCGCGCACGAGCTCGAGCTGGGCATGGTGGTCGTGACGCACAACCGGTCGCTCGCGTCGCGGGCCGACCGCGTCCTGCAGCTCGAGGACGGTCGTCTCACGCACGTGGCCCTTCCGGAGGTCGTGGCCTGATGCTCTGCGACAACTGCCATCAACGCGACGCCGTCGTGAATCTCACGACGATCGAGAACAACGCCGTTCGTCAGCTTCACCTGTGCGAGCAGTGCGCGGCGGAACGCGGTGTCGAGACCTCGGTCGCCACGCCGAAGCATCCACTGGGTGAGTTCCTCCAGGCGGTGCAGCAGCAGTCGGTGCCGGCGAGCACCGACGCCGGAAAGTGCGCGTTCTGCGGCCTGACCATGAAGGATTTTCGCGCGACGGGCCGCATGGGATGCGCGCGGTGTTACTCCACGTTCGAGCCCAGCATGCGGGAACTGCTCCGCCGCGTGCATGGGAGCCCACGACACACGGGACGCGCCTACCGTCCGCCGAAGGACGAGGTGCTGGAGAAGGCGTCGGTGCTCGGCGAGCTGCGCGAGCGGCTTCGCCGCGCGATCGAGCAGGAGCAATTCGAGGTCGCGGCCGAGCTCCGCGACAGGATTCGGGTGCTGGAATGACATTGGATCTCTCACTCCTGCCGGACGGCGGAGTCCGGTGGCTGGACGCCGCAGGAGCGCACTCCGACGTGGTGCTCTCGACGCGCGTTCGTCTCGCGCGGAACGTGGACGGCTACGCGTTCACCGGTCGCGCGCGCGACGGCGAGCGCCTCCGGGTGCTGGTGCAGGTGCGTGAAGCGTTGCAAGTGCTGCCGGGACTGGACGATAGCCTCATGGTGCGAATCGACGAGCTTGGGCCGGCCGACCGCGCGCTGCTGTTCGAGCGCCACCTGGTGAGCAAGGAGCTGGCGGGGCTCGAGCCGCAGCATCCCCTGCGCACCGGTGCAGCCGTGTATCTGTCGGACGGATTGAGCGTCATGATCAACGAGGAGGATCACCTCCGCCTGCAGTCGCTTCAATCGGGGTTCGAGCTCCGCGCCGCGTTCGCAGCCCTCGATCGGGTTGACCGTGAGCTTGGTGGACGGGTCCCTTTCTCGTACCACCCCGAGTTCGGTTATCTCACGGCGTGCCCGACGAACGTGGGAACCGGAATGCGGGCTTCGGTACTGATTCATCTACCGGGACTCGTGCTGACGAAGGAGATCGGGCGCGTGTTGGCGGGGCTCCAGCAGATGGGGTTGACCTACCGCGGGTTGTATGGCGAAGGGTCGGAAGTCGTGGGCAACTTCTTCCAGATCTCGAACCAGACCACGCTCGGTCGGTCGGAGGAGGACCTGCTCGATCAGTTGATCCGCGTGGTGGGTCACGTGATCGAGCGCGAAGAAGAAGCGCGTCGTGTGCTGCTGCGCGATGCGGGTTATATTATCGAAGACAAGCTGTGGCGCGCGTACGGCACCTTGCGGTATGCTCGAAGCCTCACGTTCGAAGAGGCGATGAACTATTTGAGCGGCGTGCGTCTGGCCGTCGGGCTGAAACTGATCGGCGGCCTCAGTGTATATACCCTCAACAAGCTCCTGATCTTCTCGCAGGCCGCGCACCTATCGGCCGCGGAAGGACGATCGCTGACCGAGAGCGAGACGAACCTGGCTCGCGCACGCTATGTGCGTAGGGCGCTGGAAGAGGAAGCAGGGTCGGTCGGCTGAGAGCACGTCCACCCGGGGTCTCTCTGAGGGACTATGAACGGCTACAACTTCACTGAGCGGGTGCGGAAGGTCCTGGCGATGGCGCGCGAGGAGGCCGCACGGCTCCACCACGAATACGTGGGCACGGAGCACATCCTGCTCGGACTCATCCGCGAGGGTGAGGGGGTCGCCGCCACCGTGCTGCAGAACCTCTCCGTCGAGCTGGACGAGATCCAGCAGAAGATCGAGGAGACGGTCAAGAAGGGGAAAGCCGCGCAGACCACCGGCCCGGACCTTCCCTACACGTCGCGTGCGAAGAAGGTGCTCGAGCTGGCGATGAGCGAAGCTCGCGAGCTCAGCCATTCGTATGTCGGCACTGAACACCTCCTGCTCGGCCTCCTCCGCGAGGAGAAGGGGATCGCGGCGCAGGTGCTCACCGACGCGGGGGTCAACCTCGAGGCGGCGCGTGCGGAGACGCTGCGCATCCTCGGCACCGAGATGCCGCAGCAGCCGGGTGGGGCGCAGGCCTCTGCCGGCGCGCAGCCGACGCCCGCCGCGCCGAAGGGGGAGAAGAAGTCGAAGACGCCGGCGCTCGACCACTTCTGCCGCGACCTGACGCAGCTCGCGGCCGAGGGCCAGCTCGATCCGACGATCGGCCGCGCCAAGGAGATCGAGCGCGTGATGGAGGTTCTCACGCGCCGCAAGAAGAACAACCCGGTGCTGATCGGCGAGCCCGGCGTCGGCAAGACGGCCATCGTCGAGGGTCTGGCGCAGCTCATCGCGAACGGAGAATGCCCCGAGTCGCTGCGCGACAACCGCGTCCTGTCGCTCGACATGGCGGCGGTCATCGCTGGCACCAAGTATCGCGGTCAGTTCGAGGAGCGCCTCAAGGCGGTCATGAACGAGATCGCCCAGAACAAGAACATCATCCTCTTCATCGACGAGCTGCACACGCTCGTCGGCGCGGGCGCGGCCGAAGGCGCCATCGACGCGAGCAACATGCTGAAGCCCGCGCTCGCGCGCGGTGAGCTGCAGTGCGTGGGCGCGTCGACGCTCAACGAGTATCGCAAGTACATCGAGAAAGACGGCGCGCTCGAGCGTCGCTTCCAGACCGTCATCGTCGATCCGCCTTCGATCGACGAGACGGTGGAGATCCTCAAGGGGCTTCGGAAGAAGTACGAGGATCATCACAAGGTCACGATCCCCGACTCGACGCTGCTCATCGCGGCGCGGCAGTCGGAGCGCTACATCACCGACCGCTTCCTCCCCGACAAGGCGATCGACGTGATCGACGAAGCAGGGGCGCGGGCGCGGCTCGCGGCTCAGGCGCCGCCGCCGGAAGTCGCTGCGCTCAAGGCCGAGCTGGAAAAGGTGAACGGCGACAAGGAAGCCGCCGTTCGCGACCAGAACTTCGAGAAGGCCGCCTCGCTCCGTGACAAGGAACGGGAGATCCAGGGCGACATCCGGAAGAAGCAGGAGGAGTGGGAGCAGCGGCGCCAGTCACACCGCCCGGTTCTCGGTGAGGAAGAGATCGCGTTCATCGTCAGCCGGTGGACGGGGATTCCCGTGACGCGGCTGCAGGAGGCGGAGACCAGCCGCCTGCTGCGGATGGAGGACGAGCTGCATCAGAACGTCATCGGGCAGGACGAGGCCATCAAGGCGATCAGCCGGTCGATCCGGCGCAGCCGCGCGGGTCTGAAGGATCCCAACCGTCCGATCGGCTCGTTCATCTTCAGCGGCCCGACGGGAGTCGGGAAGACGGAGCTCGCCCGCTCGCTCGCGAAGTTCCTGTTCGCGGACTCGTCGGCGCTGATCCGCGTCGACATGAGCGAGTACATGGAGAAGTTCTCCGTGTCGCGGCTGATCGGCGCGCCGCCGGGCTACGTCGGCTACGAGGATTCGGGCACGCTGACGAAGGCGATCCGCCGGAAGCCGTACTCGGTCATCCTGCTCGACGAGATCGAGAAGGCCCACCCGGACGTGTTCAACATCCTGCTCCAGGTGCTCGACGAGGGTCACCTGACGGACAACTACGGCCGTCAGATCGACTTCAAGAACACCGTCGTGATCATGACGTCGAACGTCGGCGCACGCGACATCACGAAGGGCAAGGGGCTCGGCTTCACCACCGGCGACAGCGTCACGTCGTTCGAGCGGATGCAGGAGAAGGTGAAGGAGGAGTTGAAGGTCGTCTTCAACCCCGAGTTCCTGAACCGTCTCGACGACGTCATCGTCTTCCATCCGCTCAATCGCGAGCACATCACGCAGATCGTCTCGATCCTGCTCAAGGACGTGCGGAAGCGGCTGGCGGAGGACGAGCTGACGATCAGGCTCACGCCGGCGGCGACGGAGCTGCTCGTGAAGAACGGGTACGATGAGGCCTATGGAGCGCGTCCGCTCAAGCGGTCGATCCAGAAGTACATCGAGGACCCGCTCTCGGAGAAGATCCTGCTCGGCGAGTTCTCGCGCGGCGACGAGATCGAGGTCGACGCGGCCGCCGACGGCACGAAGCTCGACTTCCGGGTGCTCTCGAGCGCGTCGAAGGCGTAGCTCGGTCGGGTCGGGGCAACCACGGCAAGGCCGGTCGGGTCCAATGGGGACCTGGCCGGCCTTTTCCCGTGTATATTGCTGATCTATGCGACGTATGCTCAGTATCGCCGTCGCCCTGTTGTGCTATGGGGCGACGGCGCGCGCGCAGGACACCGCGGTGTCCGGCCGATGTGCGACTCCAGACACGATCGTCTTCCGCGGTGCCGAGCGCACGGGAGACGCAACCGTTCGCAGCGAGTCGGGCCTGGTGCCCGGCCCGGTCAACTATCGTGCGCTCGAGCGCGCCATCAAGGCGGTCTACGCGACCGGCCAGTTCGACGACGTCATCGCGAGCTGCGAGCTCGGCGACGGCCGGGCCGCGCTGACCTTCACTCTGAAGGAGCGGCCGGTGCTGGGCTCGTTCGACGTCACGGGGACGGACCGCCTGTCGCGGGGTTCGGTACGTGACAAGATCGAGCTGACGCCGGGGAAACCGCTCGACCCGGCCCAGGTCGCACACGCGGTGAAGCGCGTCGACTCGCTCTACCAGGCGGGTGGCTATTACCTGGCCCGAGTGAAGCCGGAGACCACGGTGGTGAATGGCCAGGTCAATCTCCTCTTCCGAATCGAGGAGGGGAGACGACTCGCCGTGTCCGGCGTGCGAATCGAGGGGAACGCGGCGCTGCGCGACAAGACCGTCGTGAAGGCGATGCAGACGCGCCCCGAAGGGTTCTTCTGGTGGAAGAAGGGCGAGCTCGACAACGACAAGATGGCCGCGGACGTCAGCGAGAAGATTCCCGGCCTGTATGCGTCGCGCGGATTCATCGATGCCCAGGTACTGAAGGACACCGTGAGGGTAGACGCGCAGCGTGGCAAAGCGCTCGTGGACATCCAGGTCACGGAAGGGCCGCGTTACCGGATCGGAAAATTCGAGGTGACGGGGAGCCGACACTTCTCGAGCGAGGACCTCGCCCGGTTCTATCCCTTCGGAGACCAGGGGACGACGCTCGGCGGAGCAGTGAAGTCGGTATTGCGCGCGGGGCGCGGCGGAAACGATCGCGACTACTTCGACCAGGCGGCGTGGGAAGACGCGACACGCCGCGTCGGCGAGGCGTACGCCAACGAAGGGTACATCTACGCGAACGTTCGTCCCGTCGTGGAACGCGTCAAGGTCGGCGCGGACTCGGCGCCGACCGTCAACCTCCGGTGGGAAGTCGACGAGAAGACGCCGGCGATCGTGAACCGCGTCGAGATTCTCGGCAACGACATCACGAACGAGTCGTGCATCCGGAATCAGATCTTCGTCGTTCCGGGTGACGTGTTCCGACGCGACGCACTGCTCCGCAGCTATCAGGGCATCGGCAACCTGGGCTTCTTCGAGACGCCGCTTCCGGCGCCCGATACGAAGCCGGCGAACGATCAGGGCGACGTGGACATCGTTTTCCACGTGAAGGAGAAGCGCACGGGGAACGTGAACTTCGGCGCATCGGTCGGGCAGGGTGCCGGCGTCGGCGGTTTCATCGGATTCGATCAGCCGAACCTTTTCGGCATGTGCAAGAAGGGATCGCTGAACTGGCAGTTCGGCCAGTACATCAACGACTTCAGCCTCACGTACAGCGATCCGTTCATCAAGGAGTCGCAGTTCTCGGGCACGATCACCGGCTATCACTCGCAGACGCGCTACTACATCCGCGACGTCGGCCGGCAGACGAGAATCGGCGGTCAGCTGCAGGTCGGCTTCCCGCTGTTCGGCTCCCGATTCTCGCGTCTGTTCGCGTCGTACGGCGCCGAACGCGTAAACTACGGCGGCGAAGGGCTCGTGAGCCAGATCAACTGCGACGTCACGACGTGCGCGCGCTCGACGTTCGGTCTGAACTTCGATCACGACACGCGCATCGGGCTCCCGTTCCCGATCGATGGCGGACACCAGCTCGTGAGCGCGCAGTTCAATGGTCTGTTCGGCGGGGCGAAGTACAACCGCTACACCGGCGAGATCCGTCATCACGCGACGCTGCTCCAATTCGGCGGCGGCGCCCTCGGCACGGATCCGATCACGCTGGCGCTCAGTCTCTCGGCGCGAGGCGGCGCGGTGTTTGGCGATCCAGGCGGCTTCTTCATCTCGCAGAAGTTCTCGCTCGGCGGCGTGCAATACGGCGAGCAACTGCGCGGTTACGAGGAGTTCTCCATCACCCCGCAGGGATACATCTCGGAGACGTCGCAAACCACCGCGCAGCCGCAATCGTTCGGCAGCGCCTTCTACACGAACTCGGTCGAGCTGGGTCTCCGCATCAACCAGCAGATCTACCTGGACGCCTTCTACGACGCGGGCAACATCTGGGCACGTCCGCAGGACTTCAATCCGACCCGGCTGTTCCGCGGCGTCGGATTCGGTGGCGCGCTCGTCACGCCCCTTGGACCGCTGGGCATCGACTGGGGGTATGGACTGGACCGAACCGAGAACGGCGTGAGCAAACCAAAATGGCAGATGCACTTCAAGCTCGGACAGCTCTTCTAACCTGAGGTTTTCATGCGTGACCTTCTTCGTGCGACGCCGGTGGCGCTCGCTTTCCTCACCGCCCTGTCCCTCCCCGCGCACGCGCAGGGGATAAAGGTGGCATACGTCCAGACCAGTGTGCTGCTCGAGCAGGCACCCGGACGAGCGGAGGCCGAGGCTCAGTTCGACAAGGAGACGGGGGGCTACCGGGACCAGATCAAGCGGATGAGCGATTCGCTCAACGCGTTGGTGGCTGACTTCCAGAAGCGGCAGGCAACGCTCGCCGCCGCCGCGCGGGAGACGCAGGCCAAGGGGCTCCAGGCGAAGGAGGCCGAGTTCCAGCGCCGCACGCAGGAGCTCGAGCAGAAGGCCCAAGGGCGTCAGAACGAGCTCGTCCAGCCGATCCTCGACAAGATCAAGGCGGCGATCGAGGACGTGCGCGTCGAGGGTGGCTACGCGATGATCTTCAACGCCGATCAAGGCTCGCCGATCGTCGCCGTCGACAAGAGCCTGAACGTGACGGAGCGCGTGTTGAGCAAGCTGAAGGGCACGACGGCGGCCGCAGCGCCACGTCCCAGCAGTGGCGGGACTCCCGCCCCCTCAGGCGTGACCCGTCCGAACCCGTAACGGGTGGCGGACTCCATTTCAGCGTCTCGTGACTTCGGCGGTGAGGGCTCTCGGGTCCTCACCGCCGAGGCCATTGCGGCTGCGGTGGGCGGAACGCTCCAGGGTGACCCCGCCGCGCAGGTTTCCGGAGTCGCGCCGCTCGACCGGGCGGACGCGACACATCTGACCTTCCTCGCCAACGCGAAGTACGCTCCGCTGCTCGCCGAGCGGAGCATCGGCGTCCTGCTCGTGACGGCCGAGCTCGCGGACCTCGGCAACCCGCGGGCGCGCATCGTGGTGAAGAATCCGCACGAGGCGATGCTGCCGCTGCTGCCGCTGCTGTACCCGCCGCCGCCGCGGGTGCCCGGCATTCACCCCTCCGTGATTCTGGGTCGGGGCGTTGCGCTCGGCGACGAGGTGTCGCTCGGACCAGGCGTCGTGCTTGCCGACGGCGTGCGAGTCGGGGCACGGACGCGGCTCGAAGCGCACGTCGTGCTCGGTGCCGGTGTGGAGGTCGGCGACGACTGCCACGTCTATCCCGGCGCGACGCTCTACGCAGGGACGCGGGTGCGCGACCGCGTCCGAATCCACGCCGGCGCGCGCCTCGGATCCGACGGCTTCGGATACGTTTTCCGGGAGGGAGAGCACGCGAAGATCCCGCACGTCGGTCGGTGCATCGTCGAGTCCGACGTGGAGATCGGCGCGAACACGACGATCGATCGGGGCAGCATCGACGACACGGTAATCGGCGCGGGGACCAAGATCGACAACCTCGTGCACGTCGCGCACAACGTCCGCGTCGGACGGCTCTGCCTCCTGATGGCGCAGGTCGGCATCGCCGGCTCGGTGCGCATCGAGGACGGCTGCATTCTCGCGGGCCAGGTGGGCGTCTCCGGCCACGTGACGATCGGCAAAGGCGCACGGCTCGCCGCGCAGGCAGGTGTCTTCGGGTCGATCCCCGCTGGTGAGACCTGGTCCGGCTACCCCGCGCGGCCGCACAAGGAAGCGCTCCGTGCGCAGGCGGCGATGTTCAAGTTGCCCTCGCTCATTCGCGCGCTGGAGCGACTGGTCGAGCGACGTCGGGACGACGAGCGCTGATGCGGCGTACCATCGGGCGGGCGGTCACCGTATCCGGCACGGGACTCCATCTTGGCGTCCCGTGCACCCTCGAGTTCCGTCGCGCGGCGAGCGGATCCGGAATCCGCTTCGAGCGCCGCGACCTCGAGTCCTCGGTACCGATTCCGGCGCTGGCCGAAAGTGCCGTGCTCTCCGAGCGCCGCACCCAACTCGGCGAGGACCCCAACGCGGTCCACACGGTCGAGCATGTCCTCGCCGCCGTGGCGGCGCTGGAGATCGACGATCTGCTCATCTCGCTCGACGGGCCCGAACCTCCGATCATGGACGGCAGCGCGCAACCGTTCCTCGACGCGTTGCGCGGCGCGGGCATCACGCAGCACGCGGGCTGCGTGCGCGTGGCGCGACTGACCGGACCAGTGCGGCTCGTGGACGGCGACTCGATCTACGAAGGTAGTCCGTCGGAGCATCTCGATCTCGACGTGACGATCGACTTTCCGCACGAGATGATCGGGCGGCAGCGGTATGCCGCGCGGATGACGCCCGAGCTGTTCGAGCGCGAGCTGGGGTGGGCTCGCACATTCGGCTTCGTCCGGGAAGTCGAGCCGCTACGCGCCCGGGGACTGATCAAGGGCGCGTCGACGCAGAATGCCGTCGTGCTCGACGATCACGGCGTGGTCGAGAACGTGCTCCGCTCGCCGGATGAGTTCGTGCGACATAAGATGATGGACTGTGTGGGGGACCTCGCGCTCGTCGGCGCGCACCTGAAGGCGCGCGTCGTGGCGCACAAACCAAGTCATCGCGGCACCGTACTGTTCGTGCGTGCGATGCAGGCGTCGCTGTCCCGGGAGACCCAGGTGCTCGGAATCGAAGAGATCATGAAGGTACTGCCGCACCGCTATCCCTTCCTGCTGGTCGATCGCATACTCGAGATCGACGCGGGGAAGCGCATCGTCGGCATCAAGAACGTGACGATCAACGAGCCGTTCTTTCAGGGCCACTTCCCGGGCCATCCGATCATGCCTGGAGTCCTGATCATCGAGGCGATGGCGCAGGTGGGCGGCATGCTGCTCATGGGCGCGGTCCCGGATCACGACAAGAAGGTGGTGTACTTCACGTCGCTCAACAACGTGAAATGGCGCCGGCCCGTGAAGCCGGGCGACCAACTGCGCTTCGAGCTCGACCTGCTCCAGGTACGCGGCATGATGTGCAAGATGCAGGGCGTCGCCAAGGTCGACGGCGAAGTGGTCTGCGAAGCGGAGATGGGCGCCATGGTTCGCGACCGATGACGAGTCGCATCCATCCGACGGCGCTGGTGCACGCGGGTGCCGAGCTTGGCGCCGACGTGGAGATCGGTCCGTTCGCGATCGTCGGCGAGAACTGCCGAGTGGGCGATGGTTGCGTCATCGCGGCGCGCGCGACGCTCGAGCGCAACGTGATCCTGGGCGCCGGCGTGAAGGTGGGCATCGGCACCGTGCTCGGTGGAGATCCGCAGGATCTCAAGTTC
This sequence comes from Gemmatimonadota bacterium, assembly GCA_003223455.1. Taxonomy (GTDB): domain Bacteria; phylum Gemmatimonadota; class Gemmatimonadetes; order Gemmatimonadales; family Gemmatimonadaceae; genus AG11. Next base: position 19,353 of record QHVE01000026.1, read on the forward strand.
AAGGGCGAGCTGACGACCGTCGAGATCGGCGAGGGCACGACGATCCGCGAGTACACGACGATCAACCGCGGCACGACACAGTCGTACAAGACGACGGTGGGGAAGGGGTGCTTCATCATGTCCTACGTGCATCTCGCTCACGACTGTCACATCGGCGATGGTGTGATCCTCGTGAACAGCGTGCAGCTCGCCGGGCACGTCACGGTGGGCGACAAGGCGATCATCGCGGGCCAGAGCGCCGCGCACCAGTTCGTGAGGATCGGCCAGTACTCGTTCGTCGGCGGCTGTTCGCGCATCTCACAGGACGTGCCGCCATACATCAAGGCGGTCGGCAACCCGATCAAGCTCTATGGGCTGAACAGCGTCGGATTGCAGCGCAACAACTTTCCGGAGGAAGTGGTGCGCGAGCTGAAGCGCGCCTACCGGCTGTTCTTCCGCTCGGAGCTGAACGTCACGCAGGCGAAGGAGCGTGCGTCGACGGAGCTGAAGCCGTTCCCCGAGGTCCAGGAGCTGCTGCGGTTCGTGGAAGAGAGTGGGCGCGGGGTGGTCGTCTGAGCGCGCCGCTTCGCGTCGGCGTGGTCGGTGCCGGGGGACTCGGCTACCATCACGTGCGCATCCTGCGCGACATGCAGGGCCCATCGTTCGCCGGCTTCTACGACGCGCGTGCAGACCGCGCCGAACAGGTCTCGCGCGAGCTCGGCGTGACGGCGCACGCGTCGCTCGACGCCCTGCTCGACGTCGTGGACGCCGTGACGATCGTCGTGCCGACGCCAGCCCACCTCGCGGTCGCGCGCGAAGTGCTGGGGCGAGGCATTCACGCGCTGATCGAGAAGCCGATCGCCACGACGCTCGACGAGGCCGACGAGATGCTCTCGCTCGCGCGTGCAAACGGCGCTCTCGTTCAGACCGGTCACGTCGAGCGGTTCAACCGCGCGATTCGTGCGGCGCTTCCCTACGTCGACGCGCCACGCTTCATCGAGAGCGACCGCCTCGCGTTGTTCAATCCGCGCGGATCGGACGTCGCCGTGGTGCTGGATCTCATGATCCACGACATCGACCTCGTGCACACCCTCGTCGGCGGACACCCGGCGACGGTGAGCGCCGTGGGCGTGCCGGTCCTGACGCCGTTCGTCGACATCGCCAACGCGCGCCTCACGTTCGACACGGGGGCCGTGGCGAACATCACCGCCAGTCGCGTGTCGCGCGAGCGGATGCGCAAGCTGCGCATCTTCCAGCAGAGCGGCTATCTCTCGCTCGACCTCGGCAGCGGCGAGGGAGAGTTCTTCCGGCTCCGCGGCGACGTCGACGTCGCCGCGCTGGCGTCGGCGCCTCTGGCGCTCGAGCAGTTCGTCGAGCGCATCCCGCTGCGGGCGGAGGAGGGCGAGCCGCTGCGGCTGGAATTCGAGAGCTTCCTGGCCGCCGTGCGAGGCGAAGCGCCGGTGCCGGTCACCGGTGAGGCGGGTCGCGAGGCGCTGGCGGTCGCGCTGCAAATCGTGGCGGACATCGAACGAACGCTGCCGGCACTTTCCGGCCGCGTCCCGGCGGGCGCTCGTGCGTGAGATACTGTTCGTCGCCGGGGAGGCGTCGGGCGACCTCCATGCCGCGGGAGTGGCGCGGGCGCTCGTCGCGCAGGGCGCACCGTATCGCCTGATCGGGATCGGTGGCGATCAGATGCGCGAGGCCGGCGTGGAGCTACTCGAGCACACCGAGCGTCTCGCCGTCATGGGATTCGTCGAGGTGCTCAAGCACGTCCCGTTGCACTATCGGCTGGCGCGAGAGCTCGAGCGCCGCATCCGAAGTGGCCGCGTCGCCCTCGTCGTGTTGATCGACTATCCAGGATTCAACATGAAGATCGCTGCCGCGGCGCGCGCAGCCGCGGTCCCCGTGCTGTACTACATCACGCCGCAGGTGTGGGCGTGGGGCGCCAAGCGGCTGCGCGAGCTTGCCCGCACGATCACGAAGGCAGCTGTGATCCTCCCGTTCGAGGAAGCGCTCCTGCGAAAGCACGGCATCGACGCGACGTTCGTCGGGCATCCGCTCCTGGATCGCGCCCGGACACTGCCGGACCGCGCCGAGGCACGGCGGTCGCTGGGTGTCGGCGAGGGCGAGCGGCTCCTGGCGTTGTTCCCGGGCAGCCGCGCGCAGGAGATCGCGCGCCACCTCGATCCGTTCGTCGAGACGGCGCGTGAGCTCCAACGGCGCGATCCGGCGCTCACGGTCGTCGTGAGCGCTGCACCACACGTGGCGATCGCGCCGGAGCGGTGCCCATATCCGCTCGTGCACTCGGCGTCGTTCACGGTCCTGCGCGCGGCGGATGCGGCAATGTGCAAGAGCGGCACGACGACGCTCGAAGCCGCCGTGGCCGGATGCCCGATGGTGGTGGCGTATCGTACCAGTGCCATCACCTACGCGGCAGCCAAGCGGCTGGTGCGCATCCCGCACATCGGACTGGTGAACGTCGTGGCGGGACGCGAGGTGGCGCCCGAGTTCGTGCAGGATGCACTCGTGCCGGCACGCGTCGCGGATGTGCTCGCGGAGCTGCTCGACCCTGCGAGCGCGCGACGCGGCGAGATGATCTCGGAGCTGAACCGGGTGCGCGAGTCGCTCGGCGCGCCAGGCGCTGCCGAACGAGTCGCGGGGATCGCACTCGACCTCGCACGCGGCCCGGTCGACGTGGCCGCGCAGTCGGCCTCGTGACCGAGACGCGTATTCGCTGGATCGTGCGTGCGGGCACGGCGCTCATTCGCCTGCTCGCGATGACCTGGCGCGTGCGCGTCGTGAATGACGCGGGTCTGCTCGCCGCCCGCTCGGCGGGGCAGCGCGTGATCTTCACGCTCTGGCACGGTGAGCTGCTTCCGCTGCTGTGGCAGCATCGCCGCGAGGGAGTCGCCGTGGTGATCAGCGAGCATCGCGACGGCGAGATCGTCGCGCGGATCGCCGAGCAGCTCGGCTACACCACCGTTCGCGGCTCGACGTCGAAAGGCGCGAGTCGCGCGCTGATCGGGCTGATGCGCGCGGTGGAGGAGGGGCGCGACGCCGCCGTCACGCCTGACGGGCCGCGCGGACCGGCCCACGTGTTCGCGCCCGGCGCGGCGATCGCCGCACAGCGCACGGGGGTTCCACTTCTTCCCGTCCGCGCGAGCGCGTCGCGCGCGTGGCGACTCAAGAGCTGGGACCGATTCCTCGTGCCGAAGCCCTTTGCCACCGTGAGCATCACCTACGGCATGCCGACACCAGTGGAAGCATCGTCCCCACGCGAGGCCGCCGAGCAGGCGCCGCGCCTTCAGGCGCTCCTCGAGGCCGTTCCTACCGGCTGAGCGATGACCGCGCTCGAACAGGTCTGGTACGGCGAGTCCGCCGGTGCGCGTATCGGACGAGCGGCACTCTGGCCTGCGGAACAGGTCTACGCCGCGGCGGTCCGGCTGCGCGGCGCGCTGTACGACCGCGCGTTGCTGGAGACGCTGTCCGCGCCGCTTCCCGTGCTGGCCATCGGCAACCTCTCGGTCGGCGGCACGGGGAAGACACCGATCGCCGCCTGGGCGGTCTCACGATTGCGCGACCGCGGTGCCCATCCCGCCGTCGTGCTGCGCGGATACGGTGGGGACGAGCCGCTCGTACACGAGATACTGAATCCCGGGACGCCCGTCCTCTGTGATTCCGACCGTGTCCGTGGCGCGCGAACGGCGCGGTCGGCGGGAGCGGACTGCGTGGTGCTCGACGATGCCTTTCAGCATCGGCGCATCGCCCGCACCGCGGATTGGGTCCTGATATCCGCCGAGCGCTTCACGAGCACCACGCACATGCTCCCAGCAGGGCCACTGCGCGAGCCGCTCGCCGCATTGGCGCGCGCCGACGTGGCGATCGTGACGCGCAAGGTCGCCTCGACGACGGAAGCGCAGCGCGTCGCCGAGCGTATCGAGTCCATGATACACGTCGGCACGGCGGTCGTGCACCTCGCGCCGAGCCATTTCGTCGACGCGCACGACGAGACGTCGCGGCCGTTGGACGCCGTTCGGGGCGCGCGTGTCGTCGCCGTCGCCGCGGTGGGTGAACCCGAGGCGTTCTTCGCGCAGCTGCGTGAGCTTGGCGCACGCGACGTGCAAGGAATCGCCTATCGTGATCATCATGCATTCACGGCTGCCGACGTCGCGCGGTTGGCTCGTGCCGCCGCGCAGGCGGACGCCGTAGTGTGCACACTGAAGGACGCCGTCAAGCTGGCTCCGCAGTGGACTCCTCGGGCTGTCCCACTGTGGTATGTTTCGCAGCGGGCCGAGGTCGAGCATGGAGCGCATCTGCTGGATGCCTCGCTCGCGCACGTACTCGCCGCCCGCACGAGCACTCCTTCAACCGCCGGCGCCACCGGCTGACTTCAGAGCGCATGGCCACCGATCTCAGGCTTACCCCGTCGAGCAATCTCGTTCACCCGGACAAGGACCGGTTCCTGAACGAGGAGAATCCCTTCGAAGCGATGATGAGCCGGTTCGATCGGGCGGCGCAGTTGCTCGATCTGGAGCCCGGACTGTACAAGGTCCTTCGCCATCCCGAGAAACAGATCACGGTATCGGTGCCCGTGATGATGGACAACGGAGAGCTCGAAGTGTTCACGGGCTACCGTGTGCTCTACAACACCGTGCGCGGTCCGGCGAAGGGCGGCATCCGGTTCGACCTGCAGGTGACGCTCGAGGAAGTGAAGGCACTCGCGGCATGGATGACGTGGAAGTGCGCCGTCGTGAATTTGCCATTCGGCGGTGCGAAAGGGGGCGTGATCTGCGACCCGTCGGCGATGAGCGTCGGTGAGCTCGAGCGGCTGACGCGCCGCTACACGGCCGGCATCATCCACACGCTGGGTCCGGATTCCGACGTGCCCGCACCGGACGTCAACACGAACGAGCGCGTGATGGCGTGGGTGATGGACACCTACTCGATGCACCACCGGCACACCGTGACCGCCGTCGTCACGGGGAAGCCGGTCGAGATGGGTGGATCGCTGGGACGCCGTGAGGCGACGGGACGCGGCTGCATGATCGTCACCAAGGAGGCGCTGCGACACCTCGGGATGAAGGTCGCCGGCACGACGGTCGCCGTGCAGGGCTTCGGCAACGTCGGCAGCGTCGCGGCCCAACTGCTCGCGCGCGAAGGGTGCAAGATCCGCGCGATCAGCGACCGCACCGGCGCGTACTACAACACGAACGGCATCGACGTGGACGCGGCGATCGAGTTCGTGAAACAGCATCGAACGCTCGAGGGCTTCAAGGACGGCGAGCAGATCTCAAACGAGGAGCTGTTGACGGCCGACGTGGACGTGCTGTTGCCGGCCGCGCTCGAGAACGTGATCACGAGCAAGAACGCGGCGAAGATCCAGGCGAAGATCGTCTGCGAGGGCGCGAACGGGCCGACCACGGCCGGTGCCGATTCGATCCTCGACGAGAAGGAGATCTTCGTCATCCCCGACATCCTCGCCAACGCCGGCGGCGTCACGGTCTCATACTTCGAGTGGGTGCAGGACCGAGGGGGCTACTTCTGGTCGGAGGAGACGGTGAACGAGCGGCTCACCGACATCATGCGGCGAAGCTTCGCCGAGGTGCTGCGCTCGTCGATGCAGCATCGGGTGAACATGCGGACGGCAGCGTACATGACGTCGATCAGTCGCGTCGCCGCCGTGCACAAGCTCCGCGGCATCTACGCGTAATCGGTGCGACTCGTCGTCGCCGTCGTCGGGAAACCGCGCGATCGGCATCTGGCGGCGGCGATCGACGAGTACGAGACGCGAGCCGCACGCTACTGGCCGCTGGCCGTGGCCGAAGTCCGCGAGGTGAGCGCGCGCGGCATGAGCCCCGCAGAGACGAGACGTCGCGAAGGTGAGCGGCTGCTGGAGCGCCTGCCGGCCGGCGCGATGGTGCTCGCCTGCGACGAGCGCGGAGAGCGCTTGACGTCGTCCGAATTCGCCGGGCTTCTCGTGCAGGCCCGCGACGCAGCGCGTGACGTGGCGTTCATCGTCGGCGGAGCCCACGGTCTGGACGACACGGTGCGTCGAGCGGCGGCGCGCTCGCTGCAGCTGGCGCCGTGGACGCTGCCGCACGAGCTCGCGCGGCTCGTGCTGGCGGAGCAGCTCTATCGGGCCGGCACCATCGCCCGTGGGGAGCCCTATCACAAGTGAACGATCGGCCACCGCTTCCCACCAGCATGCACCCGGGCGAACCTTTGTCGTTCGTGTGAGATTGTTCGAGTCAGCGGAGCCTTCCGATTCCGTCGACGGGACCGTCCTCCTCGCGCCAGAGCAATGACCGACGTCCGCATCCTGTCCGAACCGATCGGAGGCTCGCCACTCTCGCTGCTGATGCAGCGCGGCGAGGCGCCGGGCGACTGGCTGCGCGCTCCCCCCGCGGGGCCGGAAGGCTGGCGCGAGCGGGCAGGGGAGCGCTCACGCGCGGCGGACTGGGACGCGTTGTGGAACCTCCTCGAGCCCGCGATTGCGGCGACGGGGGCCGCAGCGGCTCGGTTGACGCGGGTTCAGCGCGAGGGGGGCATCGTCGTCACCACCGGACAGCAACCCGGGTTGTTCGGCGGCCCGATCTACACGTGGACCAAGGCCATGGGCGCGCTCGCGCTGGCGGACGCGATCGAGCGCGCCACCGGCATCGCGACGGCGGCGATCTTCTGGGCCGCGACGGACGATGCGGATTTCGCCGAAGCGTCGTCCACGGTCGTCGCACGCGCCGGCGGCGCCGACCGCCTCGTGCAGCAGGATGCGCCAGAGGCCGGGACGCCGATGGCTCTGGCGCCGGTCGGCGACCTCACCGCGCCGCTCGCGCGCCTCTCGAGTGCATGCGGCAGTGGTGCGGACCCTCGGCCACTCGACGCCGTCGCTCGCGCGTACGGCGATCCGCGGCGCACGGTCGGTGATGCATACGTCGAGTTGCTGCGGTCGCTGCTGTCGCCGCTCGGAGTCCCGGTGATCGATGCGTCGCATCCGGCGGTGGCCGCGGCCAGCCGGCCCGTACTCGAGGATGCGCTGGACGGGGCACAGGCGATCGAGCGCGCCCTCGAGCAGCGCACGACGGCGCTTCGCGCGGCTGGATTCGAGCCGCAGGTCGAGGACATGCCCGGGCTGGCGGTCGTGTTCGCGCGCGAGGGCGCGCGCAAGCGACGGCTCGCCGTGAACGAGCGCGTCGCGCCGTCGCTCATCCTCACACCGAACGTGCTGCTCCGTCCGATCGTCGAGCACGCGATCCTCCCAACGGTCGCCTACTGGGCGGGACCCGGCGAGCTCGCCTACTTCGCCCAGGTGAGTGCCGTCGCCGCGGCCATGGGGCGTCCGCTGCCGCTCGCGGTCCCGCGATGGTCGTGTACGCTGCTGGAGCCCCACGTGGAGACCGTGCTGCAACGGTTGGGGCTCCAGCCCGATGATCTACGCCTTCCGCACGCCGCCGAGCGCCGCCTGGCCCGCGAGGCGATGGCTCCGCGCACGGCCAGCGGCATCGCCGCGCTTCGCGCGGATCTCGCCGCGCTCGAGGAGCGACTCGGTTCCGAGCCGCCCGAACTGGGACTGGATGCCGTCGTGCGCGGCGCAGCGGCGTCGCTCCAGCACCGCGTGGACCGCCTCGAGCGGCGGCTCCTTGCCGGCGTGGCGCGGCGCGAGTCCGTGAAGATGCGCGACCTCGGCACCGCGCGCGGTGCGCTGTTTCCGTTCGGAGGCCGCCAGGAGCGCACGCTCAATCTGATTCCGACGCTCGCCCGTCATGGCCTCGAGCTGCTCGGCGAGCTGCATGGCGCGGCAGCGGGACATGCAGAGGCGATCGTCGGTGGTGCACCCGCCCGCGCGCACGCGGCGCCAGTGGCGTGAGCGAAGCGGTCGCCTCCGCCGCACCCGTCGCGCCTCGCAGCTCCAGCCGCAGCTCCGCGCTCATCGGCGCGGGAATCCTGCTGTCGCGCGTCCTGGGCCTGCTTCGGCAGACGCTCATCGCGCGCTACCTCGGCGCCGGTGCCGTGGCCGACGCGTTCAACGGTGCGTTCCGCCTCACCAACATTCTTCAGAATCTGTTTGGGGAAGGTGCGCTCTCGGCCTCCTTCATTCCCGTGTACGCGCACGCGCTCGAGCGCGGCGACGAACGGGAGGCCGACCGGATCGCGGGAGCCGTCGCCGCGATCCTCGCACTCGTCACGGCGCTCGTCGTGCTGGCGGGCGAGCTCGTCGCTCCGCTGGTTACCGAGGCGATCGTCGGCGGGTTCGAGGGAGCGAAGTTCGAGCTCACCGTGCGACTGACCCGGATCTTCTTCCCGGGCGCTGCGGTGTTCGTGCTCAGCGCGTGGTGTCTCGGCATCCTGAACAGTCACCGCAAGTTCTTCCTGTCCTACGCGGCGCCCGTGTTCTGGAACCTCGCGATGATCGGCGCGCTACTGCTCTTCGGGCCGCGCTACGGACAGGTCGATCTCGCCGTCGCGCTGGCCTGGGCATCGCTCGTCGGGGCGATCCTTCAGATGGGCGTGCAGCTTCCGTCGGTCTTCGGGCTCGTGCGACGCCCGCGCTTCGTGCCCGAGCTGTCGCATCCACCGGTTCGCGAGGTGATCCGCAACTTCGTCCCCGCCTTCGTGAGCCGCGGTGTCGTGCAGATCAGCGGCTACATCGATCTTCGCCTGGCGAGCAGCATCGCGTTCGACGGCGCGGTCGGCCTGCTCAGCTACGCCCAGACGATCTACGTCCTTCCGATCAGCCTGTTCGGAATATCGATCTCCGCGGCCGAGCTTCCCGAGATGGCGCGGGAAGGCGGAAGCGATCGGGCCGCGTTCGATCGCCTGCGGGCCAGGCTCGACACTGCCATCCCGCGTGTCGCGTTCTTCTGTGTCCCATCGGCGCTTGCCTTCCTGTTCATCGGTGATGCGATCGCTCGCGTGTTGCTGCAGTACGGGCGGTTTCGCAACATCGACAGTCTGCACACCTGGGCCATCCTCGCGGGGTCGGCCGTGGGGCTCGTTGCCAGTGCGCTCGCCCGTCTGTACTCGTCGACGTTCTACGCGCTGCGCGACACGCGTACGCCACTTCGCTTCGCCATCGTACGCGTGATCCTCACCGGCGTGCTCGGCTATCTGTTCGCCTTCTCGCTTCCGCGCGCGCTCGAGCTGCCCCCTTGGACGGGGATTCCCGGCCTCACGGCATCGGCGGGGATCGCTGGATGGGTCGAGTTCTGGTTGCTACGGCGATCGATCAACCAACGCATCGGGGCGACGGGCATGTCGCGGCGAGGGCTGTTCGCGCTATGGGCCGCCGGCATCCTCGCCGGCGTCCTTGCCCTCGCCGTATCCCGGCTGTGGTCGCACGGACAGACGACCATCGGCAGCGCACTGGCGATCGCCACGTTCTCGCTCGTGTACGGAGTCGGAACGCTCGCGCTCGGCGTCCCGGAGGCGCGGGCCCTCATCTCGCGCGCGAGGCGCCGCTGAGCGAACGGGAGCTCGACCTGGCGGGTATTATTGAGATGATGTCCGTGCCCGCTACCATCCTCGAGAAGATCCCGCACCTGCCCGAATCGCCGGGTGTGTATCTCTGGCGAGACGCGCAGGGAAAGGTTCTGTACGTCGGCAAGGCGAAGCGCCTGCGCTCGCGCGTGCGGAGCTATGTCGCCACGGACCATCGCGAGAGTGTGAAGACGCGAGCGCTCATGGAGCAGGCCGAGGCGCTCGACACGATCGTCGTGCCCAGCGAGGCGCACGCGCTCATCCTCGAAGCCAACCTCATCAAGGAGTACAAGCCGCGGTTCAACATCGCGCTGCGCGACGACAAGTCGTACCCCTACATCAAGGTCACGGTGCAGGAGCCGTTTCCGCGCGTATGGGTCACCCGTCGTCTGCAGAACGACGGAGCGCGGTATTTCGGCCCGTATACCGACGTCGGCGCGATGCGGCGGTCGCTCGATGTCGTGAAGCGGCTCTTCACCGTCCGGTCGTGCAACTTCGACATGCCGAAGCAGATGCCCGACCGGCCGTGTCTGGACTATCACATCGGACGATGCAAGGCGCCGTGCATCTTCGCGCAGACCCAGGCGGAGTACGCGGCGATGATCGACGAGGTGATCGACTTCCTCGACGGGAAGCCCGAGGAGGTGGAGCGGAAGATTCGCGAGCGGATGGCGCTCGCCGCGGAGTCGCTCGACTTCGAGCGCGCCGCCCAGCTCCGCGACGTGCTGTCGCATCTCGAGACGATGGAGGAGCCGACCGTCGTGATGGAGGTCGAAGGCGGCGACCGCGACGTCGTCGGCTACGCGCGCGACGGCGACGAGGCCGTGGTCGCCCTCATGCGCATCCGCGGCGGCAAGCTGCTCGCGCGCGACCACCAGTTCGTCGAAAACATCGACGGCGAGCGCGACGAGGAGGTGCTGGCGAGCTATCTCGCCGGACCGTATCGGCTGCTGCACGAGCGCGCGCACGAACTGATGCTTCCCTTCGAGGTCGACGACCGAGCCGTGGTCGAGGAGTCGCTCGAGCGTACGAAGATCCACGTGCCGCAGCGCGGTCCTCGACGCGACCTGATCGAGCTGGCGCAGCAGAATGCGCGGCATCTCCTCGAGGAAGCGCGTCTCACTGGTGAGGCGACGGAAGAGCGGGCTGGCGATCCGGTGTACGAGCTTCAGCGTCAGCTCGGCTTGCAGAAGGTCCCGCGCGCCTTCGTGTGCTTCGACATCTCGCACGCGCAGGGGACGGACACAGTGGCGTCATGCGTCTGGTTCCAGAATGGCCGCCCGCACCGCTCCGAGTACCGGAAGTTCAAGGTGAAGACCGTCGAGGGGATCGACGATTTCGCGTCGATGCGCGAGGTGGTCGGGCGTTATTTCCAGCGCCGCCTCGACGACGACCGCCCGCTGCCCGATCTGGTATTGATCGACGGAGGCAAGGGCCAGCTCAACGCTGCCGCGGAGGCCCTCGAGCATCTGGGACTCGCATCTCTGCCAATCGTCAGCCTCGCCAAGCGCGAGGAGGAAGTGTTCCTTCTGGGTCGGTCCGAGCCGCTCCACCTGTCGCGGCGCTCGCCCGCGCTCCGCATGCTTCAGCAGGCGCGCGACGAAGCGCATCGCTTCGCCATCACGTTCCAGCGGAAGCGTCGCACCGTGCGCACCATCACCTCGGAGCTGCTGCGCATTCCGGGCATCGGTGAATCGAAGCGTCGGTTGTTGCTGACGACGTTCGGCAGCCTGCAGGCGATTCGCGATGCCACGCCCGAGCAGATCGGGGCGCTACCGGGCTTTTCGGTGAAGAGCGGCCAGCGCATCCTCGAGGCACTCCGCACGTCCGACGCGACCGCGACCGCGCCCGCGATCGTTCCGCCCGCACCGGCGGCGACGGAGGAATCCCCCGATGCACCGCCTCTCGATTCGCCATCGGTTCAGGATGACACGAGCGAGCTCGCGAGCCCCTCGAGCGACGCCGACTCTCGATGAGCGTATGGCATCTCGAGTGTTCGGCCTGTGACTACGTGGGGGCCGGTCGAGCGATCGCCTCGGTCTGTCCTCGCTGCGGCCAGCCGCTCCTCGTACGCTACGACTCGCCCTGGCCGGCCCGCGATGAGATCTCCTCGCGGTGGGACCTCTGGCGCTACCGCGCCGTGCTCCCGATCGACGAGAGCGAGTCGCCGGTCTCGCTCGGCGAGGGGGTGACGCCGCTCCTCGACTCACCGACGCTGGCTCGTGCGCTCGGTGTCGCCAGGCTGTGGATCAAGGACGAGGGGCGCAACCCGACGGCGTCGTTCAAGGCGCGCGGCATGAGCGCCGCGGTCACGCGTGCGAAAGCCCTCGGCGTGCCCGGGCTCGTCGTCCCCACGGCGGGGAACGCCGGAGCGGCGCTCGCCGCGTACGGCGCGGCCGCATCGCTGGCGGTTCGCGTCTTCGCGCCCGCGAGCACTCCCTCGCCGATCCTCGCGACGATCCGCGCACTGGGTGCGGAGCTCGATCTCGTGGAGGGCCACATCGGCGACGCGGGACAGCGCTCACGCGCGTTTGCCGACGCGGAGGGATGGTTCGACATGTCCACGCTGCGCGAGCCGTATCGGATCGAGGGCAAGAAGACGATGGGGATCGAGATCGCCGAGCAAATGGAATGGCGGCTGCCGACGCACGTCGTCTATCCGACGGGCGGTGGAACGGGGCTGATCGGCATGTGGAAGGTGTTCGCCGAGATGCGCGACGGTGGGTGGTTCTCCTCCGACGTCGCGCTGCCGAGCATGATCTCCGCGCAGGCAACGGGGTGCGCGCCGATCGTGCGAGCGTTCGAGAACGGCGCCGTCTCGGCGGTTCCATGGGAGGATCCGCAGACGCACGCCAGCGGACTGCGAGTCCCCGGTCCTCTCGGCGATCGGCTCATCCTGCGCGCCCTCCGCGAGAGTGGCGGTACCGCCGCCGCCGTGACCGAGAATGTGATCGCGCGTGAGACGCTTCGGCTCTCGCGCGAGACCGGCATCGATGCCGCTCGTGCGGTCGGGTGCCGTACCGCGCGATGCGGAGGTCGTGCTGTTCAACACGGGAAGCGGCGCTTCGTATCGCTTCTGAGCGGGGATCACTCGCGCCTCGACTGGCGCGCCATCCCATACGCTGCGCCATCGACCTATCTTGACCGCATGCGCACCGCGATCCTCGATCCGTTCAGCGGCATCTCCGGCGACATGACGCTCGGCGCGCTGATCGGCGTTGGCCTGGACCGCGACTGGCTGCGCGCGCTGCCGGCGCAGATCGGACTCCCCGACGTGGGCGTCGTCATCCGCGAGGTGCTGCGTGGCGAGATCGTCTGCTGGAAGGTGGATTTCGACGTCCCGCCTCAGCCACACGGTCGGCACATCGATCAGATTCGCGAGCTCGTCGCCGCGTCGGGCGCGCCGACGGAAGTGCGGGAGCGAGCCGACCGCGTGTTCTGGTCGATCGCCGAAGCGGAGGGGGAGATTCACGGGCTGCCTCCGACCGAGGTGCATCTGCACGAGGTGGGCGCGGTCGACGCGATTCTCGACGTCGTCGGCGCGGTCTGGGGGTTCGCGCAATTGGGCGTGGAAGACGTTCGCTGCGGTGTCATTCGCACGGGGGACGGAACGGTGCGCGCCGCGCACGGCCTGCTGCCCGTGCCCGCGCCGGCGACGCTCAAGCTGCTCGAGGGGCACCGGGTCAGTCCCGGCCCCGACGGCGCTGGCGAGCTCGTCACGCCGACCGGCGCGGCGCTCGTGCGTGAACTCTCGACGGGAACTCCCCCCGACGAGTACGTACCGCGCGCCAGCGGTTTCGGGGCTGGCGCGAAGGACTTTGCGGGGCGTGCCAACGCGCTGCGGATCGTGCTCGCGGACGTCGACGCGCGAACCGCAGTCGATGGTCAGCGCGAGCCCATCGCCCTCGTTGCGGCCGATCTGGACGATATGTCGCCCGAGTATCTTGCCGCCGTTGCCGACCGTGCGCGCGTCGAGGGCGCGCTAGATGCGTTACTCGTGCCCGTCACGATGAAGAAGGGACGCCAGGGCACGCGCGTCGAGATACTCTGCCGCCCCGAGGACGCGGCACGATTCGAAGCACTACTGCTCCGTGAGACGAGCACGATCGGAGTTCGGCGAACGGAGTGGAGCCGCAGCGTGCTGCCGCGCGAGGAGCGCCTCACGGACGTACTCGGTCATTCCGTGCGCCTGAAAGTCGTGACGCTGCCGAATGGTGAGCGAAGGGCAAAACCCGAGTTCGACGACGTGCAACGCATCGCACTGGCGACCGGCCGTAGCGCTTTCGATATTTATCAGCTTGCCCTCGCGGCAGATCGCCGCTGACGGCCGCCCCGATGCCAGATTCAGACGCCGGTTTTTCGGCGTGACCCGTTCCCCGGAGATAGCTGAAATGGCTGTGTTCGTCAGAATTCTGCCGGCAGTCGCCCTGCTGGCCGCGACCGCGACATCGCTGCGTGCGCAGGGCACGCCCGCCCCGGCTGCACAGCCGGCGCCACCAGTGTGTGAGGCCTCCTCGCCCGGCGGCAGTGTGGGCGCCCGCGCCAATCTGAGCCTGCAGTTGGCAACGAAGGACCAGGCGGCCATGAAGACCAACCCGGCGAGCGCCGCGAGTGCCGCGAAGAACCTGCAGACGGCGGTCAAGACGCTCGAAGGCCCCGCGAAGGGAGAAGAGCTCAACCGCGATTACATGCTGGGTAGCGTGCTGGCGATGTGGCTGAACCAGCCCGACGTCGGCTACTCGCCCAAGCGCAGCGCCGTCGGGTTCACGACGAACCCCGACGCCACGATCGATCTGGTCTCCACGATCGACTCGCTGTTCAAGATCGTCGAAGCGTCCAAGCCCGGCTGCTCCTACTACACCGCCTACTGGCGCGGTGGGCAGCAGGGGTATCTGACGATGGTGAACAACGCCATCGCGGCACTCAACGCCGACAAGCTCGACTCGGCGACCTACTTCGCGACGCTGGCGAACAAGCTCTATCCGGGCTCGCCCTATGGTGCGATGGTGCTGGGCAACATCGCCAACAAGAAGAACAACAACGACGAGGCCGTGAAGTACTGGCAGGCCGCGGCCACCTCGGCCGCGGCGGACACCGTCTATCGCGACGTGCAGCGTCAGGTGCTCGGCAACATCGCGAGCGTGTACATGAGCACCGCCCGCGACCCGAAAACACCGAAGGCCGCGCAGGCCGAAGCCGCGAAGAAGGCGACAGAGGCGTACAACCAGCTTCTCGCGGTTCCGGGCACGAGCGGCTCCGTCGCCAGCGGTGCGAGACAGAATCTGCAGCAGGCGCTTCTGATCACGGGCGACACATCGTCCGTGACGAAGAGCTACTCGGACATGCTCACGAATCCGACCGCGTACGACTACCAGGCGCTCCTGACGTCGGCCGTGGCGGCGGTGCGCGCGAATCGCAACGCGGATGCGGCAAAGCTGTTCGAGAACGTGCTCGTGGTGAACCCGTACAACCGCGATGCGCTGTTCAACCTCGCAGTGACGTACCTGAACATCGGACAGCAGGAGAAGGTGCCGCCGCTCGTCACGCGGCTCGTCGCCGTCGATCCGGGCAATCCCGAGAACTACCTGCTCGCCGCGCGCGCGTACGTGGACATCGTGAAGACGCGGAAGGGTCCTGCCGTCGCGGCGACGAACGACACGACCATGACCTGGTTCAACCGCAGCCAGAAGCTGCCGGTCGAGGTGACCTTCTCGGAGTTCAGCCCGGGTGAGAAGCAGGTCGAGATCGCCGGCACCGTGCTCGATCGGCGCGACAAGGCGGCACAGGCGGAGCAGGGCGGCACCACGTCCTCCGGATCGGCGGCGGCACGCGCAGCGGCGGCCAAGAAGGCGGCGGCCGCAGCCGCTTCGCTCCCCCCCAAGGCCGTGACGCTCAAGTTCGAGGCGCTCGACAAGAGCGGCACGGTGCTCGGCTCGCAGTCCGTGACGACCGACCCCCTGCAGCCGGGCAAGAGCGCGCCCTTCCGAGTGAAGATCGACGCGGCGAACGCGGTCGCCTACCGCTACACGCTCGGCGACTGA
>QHVE01000027.1:0-31683 GCA_003223455.1 Gemmatimonadota bacterium
GGGCCGTGACTGGAGACGTACGCGCGAGTAACGAGAGCTGACCGCTCACCGCAACGACACCAGACGGCCCGTGGAAAACTCCACTGGCCTTTTTTGTTGCCGTCGACCGGGCGGCACTCATCACCAACCAGGCCTCCTCCATGATCATCATCACGCGCGTTGACATCACCGACGAAGAGCTCGACCACATCCGAGAGCGGGTGGAAGCGGCCGGCCTCCATACCCACCTCTCCCGCGGCGAGCGGCGCACGATCATCGGATGCATCGGCGACGAGGCCCGGTTGCAGGAGGTGCCGCTCAAGTCGCTCCCCGGCGTCGAGAGCGTGATGCCGGTGCTCAAGCCGTACAAACTCGCCTCCAAGGAGTTCTCGGCGAGCAACACGCTCGTCCGCGTCGGCTCGAACGCGACGATCGGCAGCGACGTGCTCACCGTCATCGCCGGCCCGTGCTCTGTGGAGAACCGCGCCATGCTGCACGAGACGGCCAACGCCGTGCAGGCGGCGGGGGCGACGATCCTCCGCGGCGGCGCGTTCAAGCCCCGCTCGTCGCCGTACAGCTTCCAGGGATTGGGCAAGCAGGCGCTCGAGCTGCTCGCCGAAGTCCGCGCCGAGACGGGGCTGCCCGTGGTGACCGAGGTGCTCGACACGCGCGACGTCGACGTCGTCGCCGAGCACGCGGACATGATGCAGGTGGGCGCGCGAAACATGCAGAACTTCGCTCTGCTCTCCGAGCTCGGTCGCGTGCAGCGCCCCGTGCTCCTGAAGCGCGGTCTGTCGGCCACGATCACCGAGCTGCTCATGTCGGCCGAGTACATCATGGCGCACGGCAACCATCAGGTCGTGCTCTGCGAGCGCGGCATCCGCACCTTCGAGCGCGCGACGCGGAACACGCTCGACGTGTCCGCGATCCCGGTCCTCAAGCGCGAGACGCACCTGCCGGTCATCGTCGATCCGAGCCACGCCGGGGGCGACGCGGAGCTGGTGGCGCCGCTGGCCTTCGCGGCCGTGGCGGCGGGCGCGGACGGGCTGATCATCGAGGTGCACCCGGATCCGGAGTCGGCGCTGTCCGATGGCGACCAGTCGCTCAACCCGACCGCGTTCAGCGCGCTGATGGACCGTATCGGCGCATTCGCGGCGGCGGCGGGCAAGTCGTTCGAGGTTCCCGCCGTTGCGGGCGGACGGGGCGCGTGATCGCCGTGGCCGACCGCATCGACGACCGGGTGGGCGAGCCGCTGGCCGAGCTCGCGGATTGCCGCTCCCAGATCGAGGAGATCGACCTGAAGCTGATCACCCTGCTGGCCGAGCGCCTGGCGCTCGGTCAGCGGACCAGAGTGCTGAAGCAGGCGGCCGGCCTGCCGATCCTCGACCCGCAGCGAGAGGCGCAGGTGATCCGTCGCGCCGTCTCGGCGGCGCGCGATCGCGGGCTTCCGATCGAGCCCGTGCGCCAGATCTTCTGGCATATCGTGGGACTGTCGCGGCGCGCGCAGGAAGAGACGGCGTGATGCGTGTCAGGCGCGTCAGCGTCGTCGGCTTGGGGTTGATGGGTGGGTCGCTCGCCCGGGCCCTCGCCGCCCGCGGTGTCCACGTGGTCGGATTCGACCGCGATCGGAGCTCCCTCGACGCGGCGGTGGCGGAAGGAATGGTGCACGAGCCGCTCGAGGATACGCTCGAGGGAGTGGAGCGCGCCGACATCGTGGTGCTGGCCACACCGGTGGCGGTCACGGCGCAGTTGCTCACGCGCCTCGGGGGCCGGCTCGCCGGACCGTCGCTCATCATGGACGTGGCGAGCACGAAGAAGAGCATCGTCCAGGCCGCGGAGGTGGCGGGACTCGGGCCACGCTACGTCGGCGCCCATCCGCTCACCGGCAGCCATCGTTCGGGGTGGGGCGCGTCGCGCGCGTCGCTGTTCGACGAGGCGCGCGTCTTCCTCTGCCCGAGCGCGAGCACCACGCCCGAGGCGCTTCGACTCGCGGAGTCGTTCTGGCGCTCGCTCCGCGCCGGAGTGGAAGTGCTCGACGCCGAGGCGCACGACGCGCAGATGGCGTGGCGCAGCCACCTGCCGCAGGCCGTGTCCACCGCGCTCGCGCTGACGCTGCGGCAGGCGAACGTCTCGCGATCGGCGCTCGGCCCGGGCGGACGCGACATGACGCGACTCGCCGGCGGCGACCCCGACCTGTGGACCGGGATCGTGAACGACAATGCTCCGGCGATCCTCGAGGCGCTTGCCGCCATGGAGGACCAGCTGCGCCTCTTCCGCGAGCGGCTTGCCGCCGGCGAGGACGGCATCCGCGAGTGCTTCGTCGACGGACGCGACTGGTTCGACGGCGAGCCGATGCGCATGCTCACGCCGCGCGACGCCACTCCGTAACTTTCGTCGATGATGGGTCCGACCTCCACCCGCGTGGCCGTGCCATGAGCGCCAACGCGGGACGGCCAGCGCTGCGCGTCGTCGGGCTGCGCAAGCGCTACGGCGACGTCGTCGCCGTGGACGGCATCGACCTCGTGGTCGCCGGCGGCGAGTGCTTCGGGCTGCTCGGCCCGAACGGCGCGGGGAAGACGACGACGATCGAAATCTGCGAGGGGCTCACGACGCCGGACGACGGCGTCGTCGAGGTGCTCGGCCAGCAGTGGAGCAGCGACGAGCGGTCGTTGCGCGAGCGGCTCGGCATCCAGCTCCAGGAGACCAAGCTCGCCGAGAAGCTCACGGTGGAGGAGACCGTGCGCCTGTTCCGGAGCTTCTACGCGCGCGGCCGCGACGTCGACGACGTGATCGGCGTCGTGCAGCTCGACGAGAAGCGCAACGCGCGGGTGGGCAAGTTGAGCGGTGGACAGAAGCAGCGGCTCGCGCTCGCCTGTGCGCTCGTCGGCGATCCGGAGCTGCTCTTTCTCGACGAGCCGACGACCGGCCTCGATCCGCAGTCGCGGCGACAGCTCTGGGACCTCATCACGGAGCTCAAGGCGAGCGGGCGCAGCATCGTGCTCACGACACACTACATGGACGAGGCGGAGCGGCTGTGCGACCGGGTGGCGATCGTCGACCACGGCCGCGTCATCGCACTCGGCTCGCCGCGCGAGCTGATCGCGGGGCTGGGCGCGGAGCACGTCGTGGAGTTCACCGTGACGGGCGGCGCGGACGGCGCGCTCGATGCGCCGAGCCTCGAGCGGCTCGACGGGGTGAAAGGAGCGCGGCTGCACGAGGGACGCTGGTCCCTCGAGGCGGTGGAGCTGGCGCGCGCGGTGCCGGCCATCCTCGGCGCACTCGCCGAGCGCGGGCTGCCGCTCGCCGAGCTCGTGACCCATTCGGCAACGCTGGAAGACGTGTTCGTGTCGCTCACCGGGAGGCAGCTGCGGGATGCGTGAGGCGACGAGTACGAGATTGCCGTGGACCGCGCGCTCGCTCGCGCAGCTCACGCTGGTGCGCTTCCGGGAGTTCCTGCGCGAGCCCGAAGCGGTGTTCTGGACGTTCTTCTTTCCCGTCGTGCTGGCGATCGGCCTCGGCATCGCGTTCCGCAACAAGCCGGCGGACGTGTTGACGGTGAGCGTCGTGCGCGGCGCGGCCGACGCGGACACGCTCGCGGCGCGCCTGACCCGCGCGGGCGGACTGCGCGTGCGAATGCTCGACGCCGACGAGGCGGCGCGCGCCCTGCGCACCGGCGAGGTCGCACTCGTCGCGACGCCGCGCGACCCGGGCGCGGTGGAGTACGCGTTCGACGACACGCGCCCGGAGGGACGTACCGCCCGCTTCCTCGTGGACGACGCGGTGCAGCGCGGCGCCGGACGCCGCGATCCCGTCTCGGCGGCGGAGCGGAAGGTGCGCGAGAAGGGCTCGCGCTACATCGACTTCGTGATCCCCGGCCTGCTCGGCATGAACATCATGGCCGGCGGCATCTGGGGACTCGGGTTCGCGATCGTCGAGGCGCGGCGGCGCAACCTGCTCAAGCGGCTCGTGTCGACGCCGATGTCGCGCACCAACTATCTCGCGTCGTTCCTCTTCTCGCGATTCGTGTTCCTGCTCGTCGAGGTGGTGGTCATTCTCGGAAGCGCCGTGCTGCTGTTCGGCGTGCCGGTGCGCGGCTCACTCCTGCAACTGCTCATCGTCTGCATCGTGTCGGCGCTCGCGTTCGGCGGCGTCGGCCTGCTCATCGCATCGCGCGCCAAGACGACGGAGGGTGTCTCCGGACTCATGAATCTCGTGATGATGCCGATGTGGGTGCTGTCGGGAGTGTTCTTCTCGTCCACCAACTTCCCCGCCGCAGCGCAACCGTTCATCCAGGCGCTCCCACTCACGGCGACGATCAACGCGATTCGGGGCACGATGCTGCAGGGACTCGGCTGGAGCGGCGTGTCCCTGCCACTGCTGATCGTGGCGGTGTGGGGAATGGCGACGTTCGGGGTGGCGTTGAAGGTGTTCAGGTGGAGATCAACTGCCAGTGCGAGTACTCAGTGCGAGGGACGTAGCGAGTACCCGGACCCAGTCCGCGGGCTCCCGGAAATTCTCTCGTGATCGCGACCCCGGACAGCTCTTCACGACGACGTGGCGGACGGGCGTTCCGGGAGCATCCAACCGGTACCGAGTACCTGCTACCTCAGTCGTACTGGGTACTCGCAGTGGCAGTTCACTCCTCAACCCTCCGTTCTCGCTTCGATTTCCGGGGCGCCGGCAGCTCCGACGTCTCGTACACACTCACCTCGTGGCCACTCAGCACATCGGCGGTGCGCTGGGCGATCAGGCGGCGGCGTCGCATGAAGAAGAGGGTGGCGACCAGCGCGATCGCGAGGAAGCCCAGCCGGACGTCGTAGCGCGTCGTGAATCCCAATAGCCGCAGGGCTGCGCCACCGGCCTTCCAGCCGAGAAAGACGAAGAGCGCGCTCCAGAGCCAGCTGCTGATGCCGCTCGCGACGACGTACACCGGGAGTGCGACGCGCGCGGCGCCACAGGCGATCGGGACGGGGAGGCGGAGACCATAGGCGAACCGCACGAGCAGCGACGAACGCCACGGATTGCGCTCCACGAGTGCGAGCGCGGCGTCGAGCAGGCGCTGCCAGGAAGGAAAGCGCCGGCGCACCCAGTCGATCCGCCACCGGCCGAGGAAGTAGAGTCCGATCGAGGGAATCCACGTACCGACCGCGACGGCGGTGATCACGCCGCTGAGGCCGAGCCGACGATGGGCCGCGGCGATGCCGCCGAAGATCGGGTTCGCCTCCTCGAACGCGATGCTCGTGACGCCGAGCACCACGTACTTCCACAGTTGATGGATCGGGGAGACGTACTCGGCGTACGAGCGGGCCGAGGCGGCGGCTTGGACGAGCAGCGCTAGGATACGGACAACCCTCCGGCCGGCGTGAACCGGGAATTTATCGAGGGGGCGGCGCGCCGCGAACCAAATTCTCGTCGCGGTGTGCAACGGAGGTCCGCCTCGTGCTGCGCCGCGTCACCTACCCCATGACGATGCGTCTCCTGCTCCCCTTCGCGCTCGCCACCGCGCTCGCGTCCCTCG
The DNA here is from genome assembly GCA_003223455.1 of Gemmatimonadota bacterium. GTDB lineage: Bacteria > Gemmatimonadota > Gemmatimonadetes > Gemmatimonadales > Gemmatimonadaceae > AG11. The sequence continues at coordinate 5,498 of QHVE01000027.1, forward strand.
CGCCTACGCGCCACACCCTTGCCGATCCCGCCGCGGTATCAGCGACGCGCTCACGCGCCGATACGGTGGGCGAGTATCGTGGGCTGTACGAGACGGGGTTCGAGGTGAGCTGGTTCCACCCATGCAACGCCCAGCTCGGAGACGACAGCTGGTGGGTGACCCTCTCCAACGTCGCGCTCCGTCAGCGAGACAGTGCCGCGAAGTCGATCCCGGGACATCCGCGGGTGCTCTACGTCCGCTGGCGTGGAACCGTCAGTCCGAAGATGCCCGCTGGCGCGGGGCACATGGGGCGCGGCTCGCGCTACATGCTGGTGACGGAGGTGTTGCAGCTTCGCGCCTCGGACGAGGCGGGCTGCACGTCCGTGTGAGTGTGCTTTCGACGGCCGTGAAGCGCTGATATCCTACGCACGCGCACCGACGCGAAGCGTGCCGTTGCACGCTCGCACGGTCGGGCTGGGTCCACACCGCGCTACCACCTCGAGGCCATGGCCGTCTCTCCTCCGCGCAACGCACTCGCTTCGCTCGAGCAGGTCTACGTCGCTGACCGTGACGCATGGCGTCGATGGCTCGCGGCACACCACGCGACGTCGCCGGGGATCTGGCTGGTGTTCGACAAGAAGTCGAGCCGCCCCGATCGGCTGGCCTACGCCCATGCGGTCGAGGAGGCGCTGTGCTACGGCTGGATCGACAGCACGGTGCGCACGCTGGACGACGCGCGCTACGTGCAGCTCATGACGCCACGGAAGCCGAAGAGCACCTGGTCACGCTCGAACAAGGAACGCGTCGAGCGACTGACCGCCGAGGGGCTGATGGCCGCGCCGGGTCTCGCCTCGATCGAGCGCGCGAAGGCGAACGGCTCGTGGGTGAGCCTCGACGCCGTGGAGGCGCTCGTCGTTCCTCCGGATCTCGCGAAGGCCCTGCGTGCACTACCCGGTGCCGCGGCGAACTTCGCCGGGTTCTCGCCGTCGGCGCGGAAAGGCTATCTGCACTGGGTCAGACAGGCCGTGCGTCCCGAGACGCGCGCGCAGCGCATCGCGCACGTGGCGCAGCTCGCCGCCGCGAACCAGAAGTCGCGGCTTCTCGAGTCGCCGGCGGCGAAGATGTCCGCGAAGTCCGCGAAGTCCGCGAAGTCCGCGAAGTCCGCGAAGTCCGCGAAGTCCGCGAAGTCGACGAAGTCCGCGAAGTCGACGAAGCCCGCCACCCGCGCGAAGCCGGCGAAGCGCCGCTCGCGCTGAGGATGCGATCGCTCGCCGGAGCGGCGACGACGCTCGTGCTCCTGTTCGCGGCGCCCACCCGGGCGCGCACGCAACAATCCGGCGTGAGTGTCTCCGAGCTCGGGCTCGGCTGGGCGCGGTCGTCGGTGAACGCCGTGATCTTCCGCACGGCGAGCCTCGCCAGCCACGCCGGCACGCAGTACGCGGCGTACTACGACGACTCGGCGCACGTCGTGCTCGCATCCCGCCGGATCGGGAGCGCCAGGTGGACCGTGGCGCGCACGCCGTACACCAACGACGTCGCCGACGCGCACAACGCGATCGCGATCGCCGTCGACGGGAGCGGCGTCCTCCACGTGGCGTGGGCGGAACACAACAAGGGACTGCACTACGCGCGCGCGGCCCGCGCCGGCTCGTTGGTACTCGGACCACCCGAGGCGATGACGGGCCGGCGCGAGGCGCGCGTCACGTACCCGCAGTTCTATACCCTTCGCGGCGGCGACCTCCTGTTCGTCTACCGCGACGGCCAGTCGGGCCGCGGCGACGTGCTGCTCGATCGGTACGACGTGCGACAGCACAGGTGGCGCGTCGTGCAGCATCCGCTCATCGCGGGAGAGGGGCAGCGGAACGCGTACGTCAACCTGCTCGCGATCGACGCACGCGGCGGCTGGCATCTCTCGTGGTGCTGGCGAGAGTCGCCCGACGTCGCCTCCAATCACGACGTCCTGTACGCGTTCTCGCCCGACGAGGGGCGCAGCTGGCGGACGTCCTCCGGCGCGGCGTACACGCTGCCGATCACGGCGGCGTCGGCCGAAGTGGCGTGGGCGGTGCCGCAGGGGAGTGAGCTGATCAACCAGACCTCCGCGGCGGTGGACCGCAGCGGCCGGCCGCTCATCGCGACCTACTGGCGCGACGCCGGGAGCGAGGTGCCGCAGCTGCGACTCGTGTGGCACGACGGCACGCACTGGCGAGCGAGCCGGGTCGGCGAGCGCACGCTGGCGTTCCGGCTCAGCGGCGGTGGCACGAAGCGGATCCCGCTCTCGCGCCCGCAAGTGCTCGTGGCGCGCTCGGGCGAGATCCTGGTCGTCTATCGCGACGAGGAGCGCGGCGGCGGCATCAGCGTCGCCCGCAGTATCGACGAGGCGCGCGAACGCTGGACCACGACTGCGATCTGGCCGACGTCGGTGGGCCAGTGGGAGCCGACGTACGACCTCGACCAGTGGCGGCGCGAGCGGCGTCTCTCGCTCTTCGTGCAGCGCGTCGGGCAGGGAGACGGAGAATCGCTCGAGGACGTCGCGCCGCAGCGGGTCATGGTGCTGGACTGGACTCCCTGACTGTGTGGTCAGTCAGGACTTCTCTGAAGGCTGGTAGTGCCTCGCCTGGAGAGGTCGAGACCTGACTGTTGCACGGTTCACGGTGAATGGTGAACAGCCAGCCCCGGGAAGCTTCTGTGTCCCAGGCGGGCCGTAAACCGTCGACCGTTCACCGTGAAGCTTGTGCTCTGCGATTGCCCCTCGCCCCGCCCGATCGTCTTTGATCACATGTCCACACCCCGTCTTCCCAACCGTCGCTCTCGTCGACCGCTCATCCTCGCGGTGACGGCTGGGCTCGTCCTCGTCGGATGGATCGGGTGCCACAACGGTTCGCGCGACGCCGGGGCCCTCACGTCCGCCGGCATGACCCACCTGCAGATGCGCCAGTTCGAGCGCGCCATCCGCGACTTCGACCGGGCGCTGGCGCTCGAGCCCGGCCTCGTCGTGGCGTGGAGACAGCGGGCGCTCGCCTACCGCGGCAAGGGCGACTACGAGCGCGCGCTGGCGGACTTCGAGCAAGCCATCCTGCTCGCGCCGAGCGATGCTCGGCTGTACACCGACCGGGGCGTCACCTACGAGCTGCTTGGCGACTACCCGAACGCGATCCGCGACTTCAACCGCGCCATCGCCTTCAAGCCGAACCACGTGGCGGCGATCCAGAGTCGAGGCCGCACGTACTTCTATCTCGGCAATTTCGCCCAGGCGGCAGCCGATCTGCAGCGCGGTCTGGCCCTGGACTCCGTCGACGCGTTCGGCGCCGTGTGGCTGCACCTCGCGCGTCAACGACTGCGCCAGGACGACAGCGAGGACTTCGCCGCGTACGCCGCTCTCGTCGACAGCAGCCAGTGGCCTGCGCCGCTCGTTCACTACATGCTGGGAGGCCTGCCTGCCGACTCGCTGCGGGCGCTGGCCGCGGCGGCCGAAATCGAAGGCCGAACCCAGCGCTGCGTGGTCGCGTTCTACCTCGGCGAAGAGGCGCTCCTCAAGGGCGAGAGCTCGACTGCCGTCTCGCTGTTCGACGAGACGCGCACGACCTGTCCGAAGGAGCTGAACGAGCACAAGGCCGCCGTGGCTGAGCTCCAGCGGCTGACCCGCTAGCCGACGCTGACCGAACGGTCAGGCTCTCACGGGCCGTTCGCGATCACGGCGGACCCGCTTCGTCGAGCAGCAGTAGCTCTTCGAACGGATCCGCGGCCACGATCGCCGCCGAATATCCATCCTCGGGAACGATCGAGCGCATCCGCCAGCGTTCGATCCCGACGTCCAACCGATCGGCGAGCAGCCGAGCGGGCTCGCCAGGGGCGAGATTCACGTCGAAGTGATGCAGCCCGCGGGTGACGCCTTCACCGCGCGCCTTGAGGTAGGCCTCCTTCCGGGACCACGCCGCGAAGAATCCGCGCACGAGGTCCTCGTGCCGATCCGCCAAGGCCCTGAGGCTCGTCCGCTCGGTGGGGGAAAAGAACCGCTCCGCGAGCTCGAGATGATTCATCTCCAGCTCCCATCGTTCGAGGTCGACGCCTACGGGGCGCCCCCACGCGACGGCGACGAGCGCGAGGTCGGCGGAGTGGGAGAGGTTGAACTCGAGCCGGGGGCTCGACCCGACGGGCGAGCCGGCCAGAGCGGGCTTTCCGTGCGGGCCGGCGCTGAAGCTGAGCTCCCGGGCATGGCGCGCCGTGTAGCCGGCCAGGATTCGACGCAGCGCGGCGTGGGCGGCGACGAATCGGCGGCGGTGGTGCTCCTGGACGAACCGCTGCGCCCTCCCGCGCTCCGCCTCGGAAAGCACGTCCCACGCGTCGTCCACGCCATCCGGAGGGTCCAGGCGGACGCGCCAGACGTGCACCGCTTCGGCGCCAAGCGACGGCGGTGCGTGTGGTGCCGCGGCCCGCCAGGCGTGGGTCGAATCTGCAGTCACGCGGCGTGGTGGGTGTCGCCCGGCGTCGAGATGCGGTGCATGGAGCCCAATGTACATTGGGCGGATGGCGAGCTTCACGATCGCGTGCAGATGCGGCGAGCGCTACCACGTGGACGACACGCAGACCGGCCGCCAACTGGCGTGTCGGCGGTGTGGCAATCGGCTCGAGGTTCTTCGGCCGACCGGAGGACCCGGCTCCGAAGCGAAGCCGGCGCGAAAGGTCCGAATTCGCAGGACTGCGCGTCATCATAAGGACAGCACGCAGACGCCATACACACAGCCACTGATGATCCCCCGCACATTCCGCTGGCGAGTGGCCGCAGTGCTCGCGTGGGGGTATCTGGGTGTCGTGTTGCTGGTGGCGGTTGCGCTGTGGGGGCTCGGGGACCGGACCACGCTCGGCACCGTGCTGCTGTTCATGGGCCGGTGGGTGTTTCTGTTACCCCTCGCGCTGCTCGTTCCGCTCGTCGGCTGGCTGCGCGCCCGCCATCTGCTCCCGCTTGCGATCGGTGCGCTGATCGTGCTCGGTCCCGTGATGGGATTCCGCACCGGCTGGCGACGCCTGCTCCCCGCACCATCCGGGGACCGTGTGCGTGTGGTCTCGTTCAACGTGGGCGGCGACGGGGTGTCCCCTCGGCTCCTGCCGATCGAGCTCGATCGCTGGCAGGCGCAGATCGTGGCGATCCAGGAGTGCGGCGAGGCGTTGACGGCTGCCGTCAAGCTGCTGCCCGGCTGGCATGTGCACACGAGCCGAGACCTCTGCTTCCTGAGTCGCTATCCGATTCGCGATGCGGCGGCGATGGACCGGAGCAAGCTGGATCGGATCAAGCAGAGCCAGCCAGACGAACCGGGCGGCGCGGGTTATGTCGTCCGTTTCGTGCTCGACGGACCGCGAGGCCCGATTCGCGCCGCGAACCTCCACCTCGAGACCCCTCGAAAAGGCCTCGAGGGATTGATGTCGCGGGACGTGCGCCGCCTGCACAACAACACCGACATCCGCGAGATCGAATCGAGGCTGGCCCGCGAGTGGATCTCGAGCGGTACCGGTCCGCTACTGGTGCTGGGCGACTTCAACACGCCGGTCGAGAGCGTCTTCTTCCGGAACGACTGGGGAGACCTCGCCGACGCGTTCTCGGTTGCCGGCATGGGATTCGGCTACACGAAGCACAACGGCTGGATCGATGCGCGGATCGACCACGTACTCGCCAGCGACGAGTGGCACGTCGACCGGGCGACCGTCGATTCGCAAAAGCTGTCCGACCACAGCGCGCTGATCGTCGACCTGACGCTCCGCGCTACCCCGCCGCGGGCAGCGTCACGGTGAAGGTGGATCCGACGCCGAGCGTGCTGCGCACCGTGATGTCGCCTCCCATGCCGCGCGCGAGGTCGCGGCTGATCGAGAGACCCAGCCCGACTCCTTCGTCGGACGATACCGCGCCGCCGACCTGCACGAACGGCTCGAACACCTTCTCCAGATTCGTCTCGGCGATGCCGATGCCCGTGTCCGCGACGTGCACGGCGACTGTCCCCGCCGATTCACCCGCGTCGCACATCACGCTCACGTGCCCGCCCTCGGGCGTGAACTTCACGGCGTTGCTGAGCAGGTTGAGGACGATCTGCCGCAGCTTCACGGCGTTCGCTCGCGCGAACAGATCCGGTGCGTTCGAGGTGAACGCGAAGGTCAGCCCTTTCTCGCGCATCTGCGGCATGACCAGCGACTCGACCGCTGCGCACACGTCGGCGACCGGTACGTCGTCGATCTCCGACGTGCCCATCACATGGTCGAGCTTCGCCTGACGCAGCACGGCGTTGACGACGCTGGTGAGGTGCAGTTGGCTCTGACGGATGCGCTTCAGGTCTTCGAGCTGTGCCGGCGTGACCGGGCCGCGCACTCCCGCACCGAGCAGCTGGGTGTAACCGGCGATCGCGTTGAGCGGCGTCCGCATCTCGTGGCTCAGCGTCGAGAGTATGCGTGACGTCGCGCGACTCGCGTCCACCGCGGCGAGTCGCGCCATCTCCGCTTCCGCCTGCGCGCGCTGCGCCGACTCGCGCTGCTGCACGAGCTCCGTCACGTCATTCGCGATCACCGCGATGCCCGTGACGTTGCCGTCCGTGTCCGTGAGCGGCTGGTAGACGAAATTGTAGTAGATCTCCGGACCGGGGCCGTCGGGGTTGATCGGAAACTCCTTGACGACGTACGGCTTGCGGGTCGTCCAGACTTCGTCGAGCAGCGCGACGATCGTCTCGACGTCGACGTCGGCGAACGCCTCACGCACGGACAGCCCGACCAGCGGACGATGCCCCGCGAGCGCGCCGTACGCGCGGTTGCAGGCGGCGAACACGTGCTCGGGGCCACGCAGCACGGCGATCGCGACGGGCGCCTGCGCGAACGCGTAGTCCACGAACGACGCCATCCCGAGCGCGCGTGCGCCATACCACGGAGCGGCGTACTGAGCGTCCAGACGGCCCGTCACGTCTTCCACGAGATGGACGATGAATGCCACCTCACCCGCGTCGTCGAGCACCGGGGAGTTCACCGGACACCAGTAGCGCTCCTGCTGGGCACCCGTCGGGTCGAGCATCTCGTAGCGCTGCACGGCCATGCGATCGGCCGAGCGGCTCCGCATCACGCGGTGGAGGGAGATGCGCAGGTTCGCCGTCTCGGTGGCCATCGGATCGTAGAGCGGATCCGGGAACGTCTGAAAGAGCGGCCGCCCGAGGAGGCCGCGCGCGCCGTAGCGGACGCTGTTCGTCGCCGCGAGGTACATCTCGTTCACCGCCACGATGGTGTAGCGCGGGTCGTCGGCGGCGAACACGATGCACGGCGCGGGGAGGGCTTCGAAGAAGCTCTCGAAGTCCGGCACGCGTGTCGTGAAGCTCGGCGCAGGGCGTCGGCCTGGCCAGCTCACTGGTGATCGACCTCGAGGCGGGGCGATCCCATCGGTCTCCTGCGGAAGTACGGGGTGGGGCTACCGGGTCGGCCAGGCGAAGAGGCTCGAGGGCAGCTCTCCCGTGCGGGAGCGAGCCACGTCGTTCGGCTCGTCCCAGAAACGGGCGGTGCGATCCTCTCCGCTGAACCGGAGCTCGATCTTGCCACCCCCGACTCCGGACTTCACGAGGGGGATCGCCAGGTCCATCCGATACACCCGTTTGGAACGGGACGGGTAGGCGGCAAGCAAGCTCAGCCCCACCGTAGAGCGAGAACCGGTCCAGCCATACGGGGCGTCACCAGCGATCAGCGTCCCGACCTCGCCAAACGCCGCCACCCCTATATCGGCGCCACGGATCACCGACGTCCAACTCTGCCGCAACTCGCTCCGCGCGACGTTGCGCCGCTCTCCCGCCACTCCAGAGGAGCCATAGCCCCTGATCCCGCCCTGCCGGTCGCGCAGCGTGACCTGCAGGGGAAGCCGCGACCAGAGGCCCCCTGAGTACTCGTCTGAGAGGATGAGCACCGTGCCCGGCGCCCCTCCGAGGTAGAGCGCCGTGCGCGTGCTGCCGATGACGCTGTTCCATCCGGGCGTCACTCTGTCGCGTCGAGCCTCCACCTGAGCCAGGTTGGCCAGCAGCATCTTCCGCCGCGCGACACCTGCATAGGTCGCCCCCGACAGGAAGACGTCCGCCTCGCCCAGTCCAGGTAACCCGCGAGCCACGAACAGGGCACCCGACAGCCCCGACGCGACGTCCTGCACCCCCGTCAAGGCGTCGAACCCGGTGACCTGAACGTAGGTGACTCGCCGCAACCCCAGGATCACGCCGGCGCGCGCCACGGTAAACGGGTCGTATCGGTTGCGCAGCGCGATTCCAGAGTCCACCGCGAACCCCGTGTCGGAGACGATCACTCCCCCGTCCGCGGGGGAGAGGTCCCGACCGGTCACCGCCCCACCCAGAAGCGTGACCGTCCGGGTGCCGAACAGGCGGAAGATGGCGCTCACGTCCCAGCGCTGCTCGGATAGCTCGAGCGCGAGCGGATCGCGCGCCGGCCGCGTGAACTCCTGATAGATGTTGCTCGCGCGCGCGCCTGCGTGCCACGAGACGCGCTGGAGATCGGTGAAAAAGGGATGATAGAGCTCGAGGCCGAAGCCGTGGCCGATACGGTGCTGGTTCGCGTCGACGCTCATGACGTACGGCCGATCGAACGCCGCGTAGCTGACGAGATGCCCGCCGTAACCGGTGCGATACGCCCGACCGTGCTCCCACGCCACCTCCGCGCGCACCCCGCCGCCGCCGATGTTCGCGTTGCCGATCGAGAGCGCCTGGGGGGAGATGCCTCGGAAGCTCCCCCCGACGACGGCGGCGATCTCGTCGGTCGTCTGCACGAGCACGGCGACGCCCCCACTGTCGGGGAAGATCCGCACGCGTGCGTCGGCGATGAACGGTTGGGCGCGCAGCACGCGCTCGGACTCGGCGCGCCGGAACTCCGTGCACGGTCTCCCGACCTTGAGCGCGACGAACGACTCGAGCACGTGCGCCTGGGTGGTCGCGTGGTGCAGACCGACCGCGCGCGCCACCACGCGCCATTTCGCGGCGGTCCCCTGGAACGGAGGGCGGCCCGGCCTGATCTCGACGCGCGTCACGGTGCGCCCATCACAGGAGAGGACGGGGGACAGCGTCGTGTCGATGCCCTGTGCCCCGGCGGCTGCCGCGGGCACATAGAGGAAGAGGAGCGCCAGGCGGCGGCGAACGACCAGGTGCATGGCGCTCTGAAGAGCACGAGCCGAGCCAGTTGTGAGCCAGGTCACTTGCGGCGCACTCGACCGTCTGCACGGGGTCGAGACCCGAGGCAACCCTGTGGTGAGACCTCGACAAAGGATGCGCACTCGGGCCGCAGTCACGGCCGCGCGGGCCGCTTCGCATCTGGTGGCGCTGCGCGGTCTGAGCGTTCAAGCCGTTGTGGGGCAACCTGTTGACGATTCCGGCTCGCCGGCCGATCGTGGTCTCTCGCCCGTCGTGCGACGGCGGCGAATCTTGCCGATGCAGAGCCTTGACGGATTCAGCCGACCGCGCTCACGAAGGAGCGCGCGCTCCCGTCGCGCCACGACCTTCACGTCTCCGCCGCTCCCCGCCTCGCTCGATGCTCGCGAGATCCGCCCCCGCCAAACGACCAGCGCTCACGCTTCACAGTGGGCCCGAGCCCACCTTCGTGCACGAGATCGCCGTCGTTGGACCTGGCGTCGTCGGGCTGCCGATGGCCGCGCTGCTCGCCTCGGCGGAGCTGTGGGCGCCCAATGGCGAGCCGACGCGCGTGACCATCGTGCAGCGTCCGTCGACGAGCTCCGGATGGAAGGTTGGCGCGATCAACGCGGGTCGCTCGCCGATCGGCGCGCTCGAACCGGCGATCGACGAGCTGATCGCGCACGGCGCGGGCAGCGGACGCCTGCGTGCGACGACGCAGTACGCCGACATCCGGGACGCCGACATCGTGATCGTCTGCGTTCAGACGGAGCGGAAGGGGACGGCGCCCGACTACACGCACCTGCTCGAGGCGTTGAACGGCGTCGCGACGTCGCTGTCGCATCGGACGTCCGCGTCGGTGCCCCTCGTCGTGATCGAATCGACCCTCGCGCCGACGACGATGCAGACGGTCGTGCGACCACTGTTCGCCCAGCACGGGCTCGAGGAGGGCCGCGACGTGCTGCTCGCGCACAGTCCGAGCCGGCTGACGCGTGGCGGGATCGTCGAACGGATCGCCTCGACCGACAAGCTGATCGGGGCGCTCTCGTCCGAGACCGCACCGCGTGTCGCCTCCGTGTACTCGCGCATCGTGACGCGTGGAACGCTGCACTGCACGAACGCGACGACGGCGGAGGTTGTGAAGACGCTCGAGAACGCGTCGCGCGACGTGCGTCTGGCGTATACGGCGGAGGTCGCCCGGTTCTGCGACGCGCAGGACATCGACTTCTTCGCCGTCCGCGCCGGTGTCAACGCGCGCCTCGCCACCGAGAGCGGAACGGGCGTGGCACCGTGTGGCGGTCTGCTCGTGCCGACGGTGGGCGTGGGCGGACACAGCCTTCCCAAGGATGGCCCGTTCCTGTGGTGGCGCGCGCTCGAAGGGGGCGCGGTACCGGCGCACAGCCTGATCCTCGAGGCGCGCCGTATCAACGACGAGTCGCCGGCCCAGGTGCTCGCGCTGATCGAGCGCTTCTCGGGACCGGTGGCGAAGCGTTCCATCGCGTTGCTCGGCGTCGCGTACCGCGCCGACTCGGACGACGCGCGCAACTCGCCGACCCTCGCGCTCGCGCAGCTGCTGATCGCGCGCGGCGCCAACATCAGCCTGCACGACCCGCACGTGAGCGCGGTCGATCAGAATCTGCTGCGCGCTGGCCTGGCCGGCATGTTCCATCGCGACTTCGCCGATGCGCTGGCGACCGCCGAAGTGGTGGTCGTGTGCGTGGCGCACCAGCGGTACCTGCGCGGTGGCAAGCATTGGCTGCCGCATGCCCAACGGCTGCGCAGCGTCATCGATGCCGCCAACGCCTACCGGGCGTCGGAGATCGCGTCGACGGCGGTCCGTTACGCCGGGATGGGGCGCGGGCCCCGGCGGCCGTCGGGTGCGCTCATCGACGCGGTGACGACCGGGCTCCAGACCGTCATGCGCGGTGTGGGGAACGAGGCCGCCATGCTCGTCGAGCGGCTCAACGAGCGGTTCGCGCGTGACGCGTTCGGCCGCGTCGACATCGATGAGGTGCGGCGCCTCGCCGCGTGCTGCGTCTCGCGGTGCAACGTGTCGGCGCCGGAGCCGATCGTACCGATCGAGAGCGTCGACGGCTTCCGCAGCCGGTTGGTCGCGTGCGCGGTGGACGCATGGTCGTGAGCTGACCTGAACTGGACGACGTCAGCCGCGGATCGAGCGACGGAACGCGGAAACAACGGATGGCGCGGAAAGGACCGGATCTCCCGTCGTTGGGAGGGCCAGGCCACGCATCAGGCCGATTGAGCCCGCGGTCTGAGCCACTCGCGGTCGACCATTGCGGCGGCTGCGCCCCGTCTTCCAATTTCGGACTTCCGCGCCCACAGGATCCCAGAGCGATGACCGACGAGTCCACACCGATCTCCCGCCGCACCTTCGTGCGCGACGGCGCCACCGCTGCCGCCGCCCTCGCCATGGCCCCGATGATCGTGCCGCGCCACGTGCTCGGCGGCGTCGGCTATCGCGCGCCCAGTCGCACGCTCAACGTCGCCATGATCGGCTTCGGCGGCATGGGCATGTCGAACATGAACGCGATCCTCCAGGCCGGTGAGAACATCGTCGCCGTCTGCGACGTCGACTATCCGTACGTCGAGCGATCGATCGCCGGCCGGATGCGCCCTCGCCAGGGGCAGACCGCCGCGTCCCCCGACGCGGTCAAGCTGCAGGATGCCTATACCAAGGCGAAGAAGTACGACGACTTTCGCACGATGTTCGACAAGCAGAAGGACATCGACGCCGTCGTCATCGCGACGCCCGATCATCTGCACGCCATCGCCGCGTATACCGCGATGAAGCACGGCAAGCATGTGTACGTGCAGAAGCCCCTCACCTACACGGTGCAGGAAGCGCGTCTGCTTTCTCGCACGGCGCGGGACACGAAGGTCGTCACGCAGATGGGCAACCAGGGTCACTCCATGGAAGGCACGCGACGCATCATGGAGCTGATCGCCGCCGGCGTGCTCGGACCGATCCGCGAGGTCCACATGTGGACCGACCGGCCGCAGCGGTTCTGGGCCCAGGGGATCCCCCGCCCCGACACGCCGATCCCCACCCCGACGACGCCTCCCGATCCGAGCGTGCCGCCGCGGTGGAGCATGCGCACGGTGGACAACGCCGTGCTGCGCGCGATGGCCGACGATCCTCACCCGGTGCCGAAGGGTCTGAACTGGGATCTCTTCCTCGGACCGACGACGCGGCAGATCGCCTATCATCCGGCGTATCACCCATTCAGCTGGCGCGGCTTCGTCGACTTCGGCGTGAGCGCGATCGGCGACATGGGTGCGCACATCGTCGATCAGCCCTTCTGGGCGCTCGGCCTCGACTACCCGACGTCGATCATCGCGTCGAGCACGCCGTGGGGCGGCGGCGAGAAGGATCCGGGGACGTATCCGCTCGCGATGCTCATCGGCTACGAGTTCGCCGCACGTGGCAACCAGCCGCCGGTGCGCCTGACGTGGTACGACGGCGGGCTCCTTCCCGTGCTCGCGGCAGACATCCCGCTGCCGCGTGAGGGCGGCGGCGGTGTATTCGTCAGCGAGAAGGGTTACATGACCTACGAGACGTACGGCAACAATCCGAAGGTCTATCCCGAGTCGCTCGCCGCCGAGGCGGAGAAGGTGCCGAAGACCTTCGCACGCGTCACGACGTCGCACGAGGCGAACTGGGCGAACGCGTGCAAGGGCGAAGGCACGGCGAGCTCGCCACTCGAGTACGCGTCCAAGCTCACCGAGACGATGCTGCTCGGAATCGTCGCGCTGCGCGCCGGCCAGTCGAAGAAGATTCTCTACGACGGCGGCAAGATGCAGATCACCAACGTGCCCGAGGCCAACCGCTGGCTGACGCGCGAATACCGGCAGGGGTGGCAGCCGTGGAGCGCGTCGGAGACCGTTCCCGTCATGGGTGGGTGATCGGACGTGGTGAAGGCTGATCGACGTACGCTGAGCGGCGCCCTCTGTGGCGCCGCTCTCGCGCTCGGGGCCATCGCAGCGTCGACGCGCTCCGGGAGCGCGAGAACGCAGGAGCCGAAGTTCGGTTCGTTCGTCGAGCCGGGCTTCCCGTACTTCGTCACCACGCTCGATGCGGGCAAGCTCGGCGCCCCGTTCCCGCAGCGGAACCTCGCCGTGCGGTGCGTCGTGCTCACGCTCGGCAACGACAGCTACGCGTGCTTCGACACCGACCTGCTGCGGCTCTCCGCGGCCTGGCACGGTGGCTTCATCTCGATGACGACGATGGCGCAGGTGTCGTACAACCAGCCGTTCAACAAGAACAACGCGATCCCGCGCGTGCTCGGCACGCCGATCGTCGCGAATGGCATCTACGCCGGCTGGTCGAGCGGAGCGACGTCGTACACCGATCCGCGACCGGCGGGGCCGAACCCCGACGACGTCGGGCGCGGGCCGATCGCCGCGAGCGCGGGACGGTGGAACGGCATCAACGTGGCCGGCAACCGCGCCGTGCTGTCGTACACGGTGGCTGGCACGAACATCAGCGAGGAGTTGGGCAGCGTCGCCGAGGGAGCCCAGGTCGGCGTCACGCGTACCTTCCGCACCGGGCCCATCGCGCAGCCGTTGACGCTCGTCGTCGCCGAGGTCGGGGGCGGTGCCGGCGTCGACTCGACGGGATCGACGACGGTCGTGTATCAGGGCGCGGCGCGCGACACGGCGACGGTGGCCGGGGTCGTGGGCGCACCCGCCGGCGCGCGCCTGCAGGTGGATTCCAACCGGTTCGTGACGCTGCGCCTCCCCGCCGGCGCCGCGTCGACCTTCCGCGTCGTGACGTGGCGCGGGCCGGCGGGCGAGCGTGCCGTCGTGACCGCGATGCTGCAGCGCCCCGTCGCCTTCGCCCCGTTCGAGACGGGCGGACCGCGTCGATGGGACAGCACGGTGACGACGCGCGGCGTCGTCTCACCCGACACCGCGGACTACGTCGTCGATCGCGTCACGCTGCCGATCCCGAATCCGTGGCGGCGCAACGTGCGCGTGAGCGACGTCGACTTCTTCCGCGACGGACGCGCCGCCGCCGTCACCTTCGATGGCGACGTGTGGATCGCCTCGGGAATCGACCGCGCGCTCGACCGCGTACAGTGGCGACGTTTCGCGTCGGGGCTGTACGAGCCGCTCAATCTCCAGATCGTGAACGACACGATCTACGTGCTCGATCGCCAGGGGATCGTGCGGCTGCTCGACGTGAACGGCGACGGCGAGGCGGATCGCTACGAGAACTTCAGCAACCTCGTGATCCAGTCGGGCGAGTCGCGCGAGTATCCACTCGGCTTCGCGAAGAAGCCCGGTGGCGGATTCTACGTCTCGATCGGCGGAGCACTCGACAACGGGCCCAAGACGTCACCGGCGATCATGCCGGGCTTTCGCGCCGGATCGCCGCACAGCGGCACCGTGCAGGAAGTCTCGCCCGACGGGCGCAGCATCCGCACGTACGCCTCAGGCCTGCGCGAGCCGAACATCGGCGTGCACCCGAGCACTGGAGTGATCGCCTCGTCCGACCAGCAGGGGAACTTCGTGCCGGCCACGCCCGTGTATCTGCTTCGCGAGGGCGGATACTACAACGTCACGCCGACGGCGCATGGCGCCGACACGGCAGCGGGGCTGCCGCCCCTCGTGTGGATCCCGCACGAGGTGGACGCATCCGGCGCCGGCGAGGTGTGGATTACCGGCAATCGGATGGGCTTCGCGGGCGATGCGCTCGTGCACCTGTCGTACGCTCGTCCCGGACCATTCCGCGTCTATGTGGACAGCGCGCGGAGCGCGGTGCAGGGCGCGATCGTGACGCTTCCCGGTTTCTTCTCGACACCGACGCTGAAGGGTCGCATGCACCCGAGCGACGGACAGCTCTATCTCGCCGGATTCCAGATCTGGCAGTCGAACGCGAAAGACGTCTCGAGCCTCACGCGGCTCCGCTACACGAATCGTCCCAGCACGCTCCCGGTCGCGGTGCACGCGGGTCAGCAGGGGATCGTCGTGCGCTTCGCCTCGCGGCTCGACGCGGCCGCGGCGCGCGACGCGGCGCACTACGAGCTGCAGTCGTGGAGCTATCGACGAACGTCGGCGTATGGGTCAGGGCACTTCAAGCATGACGGCAGCGCGGGGCACGACCGCGCGAACGTCGCGGCGCATCTCTCGGCGGACGGCCGCAGCGTACTGCTCGTCGTGCCCGAGATGCGGCCGGTGATGCAGATGCAGCTCGACTACGATCTGCGCAGCGCCGCGGGTGTGGCGCTCAAGAACTCGCTCTATCTCACGGTGCACTCGGTCGACCCGCTCGACCTTCACGCCGCGGGCTTCGGTGCACTCGACTGGCGCGCGAGCGCGCGCCGCGCCGCGTCGGCCGCGACGAGCACCGCGGTGGCGGCATCAGCCGAGCAGGGCGCGCGCGTCGTGCAGCGCTCGGGCTGTCTCGCCTGTCATTCCGTCGATGGCACGACCGCGGGGAAGACGGGACCGACGCTCAAGGGCGTTTACGGGTCGCAGGTGCGCCTGGTCGGCAAGCCGCCGGTCCGCGCGGACGACGCTTATCTCATCCGCTCGATCCTGGAGCCCGCCGCCGACATCGTGCAGGGCCACGAGCCGGGAATGCCGTCGTTCCGCGGAGTGTTGAGCGACGCAGAGGTGCGGTCGGTGGTGATGTACATCCGGTCGCTGGGAGCACGATAGGTCGGTCTGACGGTTAAATCGTCGAACGGCGCGTGCAGCGCGCCTCTAGAAGCTCAGCCTCAAGCCCGCCGAGAACGCAAAGTTGTTCGCCGTCTTGCCCTCCAGGTCCACGAACGTCGCGTCGTTGAAGTCGAACTTGCCGATGTAGTCCTTGGCCATCAGTCGGAGGCCGATGTCCTTGGCGAGGGCGACGTCGGCACCGACGCCGACGTTGGCGGCGAAGTTCGTCGACGTGGTCGACAGGAACGACTCCGAGATCTCGTAGCGCATCGCGCCGGCGCCCGCCTGGATGAATGGCGCGAGCGACATGCCCGAGATCGACGTCACGGGCACGTCGAGCTGCAGGCCGCCGTCGTACATCAGCATGTTGCTGTGCGCGACGGAGAGGCCACCGAGGATCGGGACGCCCGCCTTGATGTCGCTGCTCGAGGCGCCGACGTTGCCGACGAGCGAGATGTTGGGAGCGAGCCGCATCCCGAGCTGCACGCCATACACCGGCGCGGGGGCGTTGCCGATCGCCGTGCCGAACGGGCCGGAGACGAGGTCGCCGAACACCATGTATCCGACGTAGGGCGTGAAATCGAACACCTTGCCCGATGGCAACGTGCTCGTGCGCGACTGGGCGTGCGCGCCGGTGGTGAGCGCGGCGAGAGCGACGGCGGACTGCAGTGTGATGCGGCGATACGAGTGAGGGCGCATGGGGGTCTCCGGGAAGTGGGCGACCCGGATGAGGGAAGCCGTACCCCATGCCAAGGCACGGCAAGTGCCCGGCGGGCCCAGCGCGGATGCACTCTGGTAAGCGTCGGAGGCACAACGAGTTCCGACGAACGGTCGCTGCGGACGATGCGCGTCATTGTCCTAGTCGTTGGACGAATCGGCGTCCACTTCCAGCCGCACCCGCGCCGTGTTGCCGTCGCCGAGTTCGTGTCGTCCCACTGGCACCACCCCCCATCGCCGGCAGCGCCCTTCCGTGCCGACGTATTCCCCACCCATCGTCGTGGAGCGTCGCATGGACAACTCAGCGGACGAGCTTCGAGCCATCCTTTCGGCATTTCAACAGGTCGCGGCCGCATCGTGGCCCGATCTCAATCCGGACATGAAGTCGCGCACATCGCGCTGGTCGTCGGCCAGCGCGGCCGAGCTCCGCGCGGAGCTCGACGGCTACCTGCGCGAGGTCGCGCCGCCGAAGAGCAACGTGCGCGTCATGTGGAAGACGGGCCCCAAGTACGTCTTCGGGGGTTGCAACGAGCTGTTCGCGAAGGATGCCGGTCTCGCGCGGTCGGAGCTGATCGGCACCGATGACTTCGACAAACGACTTCCGTGGCGACATCAGGCGGCGAAGTACCGGCGCGACGATGAGACCGTCGTGAAGACTGGCAAGGCGAACCTCGACATCATCGAGCGCCAGGAGTCGACGGCTGGCGAGATGACGTGGGTGCGCGCGGGGAAGGCGCCACTGAAGCTGGCCGATGGCACCGCGTTCGGAATGCTCGCGATGTACGAGATCGTCGACGCAGCGACGGGCCGTGCGCTGTTCATGAAGTCGATGAAGAACGAGACCGCCACGGCGTGAGCAACGACTCGCCGGTGGCGGGCACGACGAAAAACCAAGGGTACGTGCAGAAAAACGAGGGTTGATCGGGCACGTCGGTCGGCTGCATCTTTCCGCGACGCGAAGTCGCGTGTCGTTCGCAAGCCGTTCGTCTCTCCGTCACCCGCGGCTGACCCGGCGTCGCCGTGCCCAGGAGTTCCGACGTGATCATGCATCCGGGCTCACGGCTCCCGCTGCCGCACCTGGCCTTCCTCGAAGCGCTCGCCAACTGCGAAGAGGATACGTCGCGCTGGCATGCGCTCACGGCGGGCTACGCCGCCCTGCAGCTCTTCGACTTCTGGGCCGAGCACGACGCTGGCGCGATCCTGCCGAGCGACCTCGAGCTCCGCCGGGTTCGCAAGCGCCTCGAGCTCGTCGAGTGGGGGGATCCGGTCCGTCGCTGCCTGCTCCATCTCGTCGAGGTGATGGAGCGTCCAAAGCCGCCCCGAGGCTCGGAGGACCAGCGGCTGCGGAGCTACGAGACGGGGCGCATCCTCGCCGCCTACGGCAAGCTGCTGCAGTACGAATCGAGCTGGTCGCTCTCACGCGACGTGTACGAGACGCTGGTCACGTTCGCCTCGAGCGTGGACGACGATGAGCGCCTGCTCGACTCGATGCTGATGGTCGCATTCTGCCATCGCATGCTCGGCCAGCTGGACGAAGCGCGCGAGGCGTACTCGGTGCTGCGTGAGACGGCGACGACGCTCGAGAGCGAACAGTATCTCCTGTTGAGCGAGCTGGGGTTCTCGAAGCTGGCGGTCGCGCGCGGAAACCTGCCGGCGGCTGCCGGCATGCTCGATCGCATCCTGGAAGAAACCCGGACGGGCGACCATCACAACGTACGCGCCAAGGCGTTGATGGATCGCGCTCGCGTGGCGATGCAGCTGGGCGATCACTCCAGCGCGGCGCTGCTCGGCCATGAGGCGTTCGAGTGCTCGACCGACCCGTTCGACCGCGACCGCATCCTCCTGAACATCGGGATGACGCTGACGCACATGGGTCTCTGGACCGAGGCGCGCGATGCGTACATGGTGGCCGGCGCCACGGCGCAGGAGGTCACCGTGCGGAGAATGGCACAGATCAACCTCATGGAGCTGGCGTATCTCGACCAGAACGAGATCCTGTTCGAGCAGTATCTGCGCGCGGTCGCGGTGGATGAGCTGCCGCCGTACGTGGAGACGGTGTACCACGAGACGCGCGCCTACGGCCTTTGCACATTCGGCCGGCTCGACGAAGCCACGTTCGCGTTCCGCCGGATGCTCGACGTGGCGAGCCGGCACGGACTGAACGAGTTCGTGTTCAAGGCGGAGCATGCGCTGGAGGACGTCTCGCGCGTCACGCCGCCGCTGGTGCGTACCACGCGCGAAGAGCCGGAGCGATCGGCGGCGATCTTCGCCGTCGCCGATTCGCTGTCGCGCCTCCGCGAGCACGCCGGGCTCTGATCGTGGAGCGCCGCGTACGGCGGCGCGCCACGATCGGCGGGTCAGCGGCGCCCCGATGCGTCGAGCGTGCCGCCAGCGTTCGACGGCGCGTTCGGCTGGAGCCGCCGCTGCGCGGTCGACGTCGGCGCGGTGACGTCGGAGCACGCAGCGAGGGAGAGCGTAACGAGGGCGAGCGTCAGCACGGCCAAAGGACGACGCGACATGGGGGGACCTCCGGTGAGTGGGGCGCTCGCGGGACTCGTGACGTCTGCCGCAGCGCTCGAAGGTCGGCATGGCGCATGGTCTGCTACAACGGCAGTTTTTCGTCTCTTGTAGACGCCGTTGTTCCTCCTGCCGCCCTCCTGACCCGCTCTCGCGTTCGTGCATGTGGCCGCCCGACTGCCCCCCGCCTCGCTGGCGCGCCTCCGCGCCGTCCTCACCTCCGACGACGAGCTGATCGAAGTCGCCGACTGGGCCGAGTTGCACCACGCGCTGCGTACGCAGCCCGTCGACCTGATGGTCCTCGATCCCCGCTCCGCCAGTCACGAGCCGAGTCCACTCGACGAGTCCGAGCCCTCCCCGCTGCTCACGCTCCTCACCGAGTTCCGCTCCGTCCCGACGATCCTCTACTCGACCCACACACGCGACGGCCTGCGTGCGGTCCTGCCGCTGGCTCGCTCCGGCGCGCACCAGGTCATCTTCCGCGGCTTCGACGACACGCGCGAGCGACTCCGGGCACAGCTCGATCAGGTGGCGGCGAGCCTGCTCGCCGAGCGTCTGCTCGAGGTGATCGTGGCTCGGCTCACGGCCGTCGACGCGCCCGCCGAGGTCGTCCAGGCGATGGGGCGACTCTTCCGCGCGCCGCAGGCATTCCGGACGGTGCACCAGCTCGCGACGGTCGCCGGCCGCAAGCGCGGCCAGCTCGATCGGTGGATGTTCAAGGCGGGGCTCGCGCCGGCGAAGGTCGTGATGCTCGCCGCGCGCGTCGCCTGGACGCACCACTACCTGCGCGCACCCGGCAACCGGTTCAAGACCCTCGCCCTTCGCCTCGGCTATCCCGACACCGTGGGACTCGGCCGCCACGTGAAGTGGATGACGGGAATGACGCCGACCCAGCTACGCCGCACCGTCGGCGCGGACGAGCTGCTGGCGATGCTCGCGCGCCGGGTCGTACGGTGAGGCGGGCGAAGCCGTGCAGACGGTGAAACCGTCCCGCTCGGTGACGTCGGTAATCTCGTAGATTACCGACGCCATGTTCGTCCCAGAGATCGTCTCGACGCTCCGCGGATACACGCGACGCCAGCTCCTCGCCGACCTCCAGGCGGGCGTGATCGTCGGCATCGTCGCGCTTCCGCTGGCCATCGCGTTCGCCATTGCCAGCGGCGTCACGCCCGATCGCGGACTGTACACCGCGATCGTGGCCGGCTTCATCATCTCGGCGTTCGGCGGCTCTCGCGTCCAGATCGGCGGTCCGACGGGGGCATTCGTCGTCATCGTCTATGGCGTCGTCCAGAAGTACGGGGTCGATGGCCTCACGGTCGCGACGCTCATGGCTGGCGTCCTGCTCATCGCCCTCGGCGCGGCGAGGATGGGTGCCGCGATCAAGTTCATTCCGCACCCGGTCGTGATTGGATTCACCAGCGGGATCGCGGTCGTGATCTTCTCGAGCCAGGTGAAGGACGTGCTCGGCCTTCGCATGGGCGCCGTGCCCGCCCCCTTCTTCGAGAAGTGGCAGTCCTACGTCGCGCACCTCGGCTCGGCGAGCTGGTATGCCGTCGCCCTCGCGGCGGCGGCCATGCTCATCATTCAGCTGTGGCCGGCGGTGAGCCACCGCATCCCGGGGCCCTTCATCGCCCTCATCGGCACGACCGCTGCGGCGCGGATGCTTCGGCTTCCCGTGGAGACGATCGGCTCGCGATTCGGCGCGATCTCGGCGCACCTGCCGCACCCGGTCGTGCCGCACCTGAGCTTCACCGACGTCACCACGCTCGTGCAGCCGGCCATCGCCATCGCACTGCTCGGCGCCGTGGAGTCGCTGCTGTCGGCGGTGGTCGCTGACGGCATGATCGGCACGCGCCACAAGTCCAACCTCGAGCTCGTGGCGCAGGGCGCGGCGAACGTCGTCGCGCCGCTGTTCGGCGGCATCCCGGCAACGGGCGCCATCGCACGTACGGCGACGAACATCCGCAACGGCGGCCGCACCCCGGTGGCGGGGATCACGCACGCCGTCACGCTGCTGCTCATCACACTCTTCTTCGGCCGGCTCGCCGCGCTCATCCCGATGGCGACGCTCGGTGCGATCCTCGTGGTCGTCGCGTACAACATGAGCGAGTGGCGCACCTTCCGGAGCGAGCTACGGGGGCCGAAGAGTGACGTCATCGTGCTCCTCGCCACCTTCTTCCTCACCGTCGTGGTCGACCTCACCGTGGCGATCGAGGTCGGGATGGTACTCTCGGCCTTCCTCTTCATGCGACGCATGGCCGAGGTGACGAGCGTGACGATGATCACGCGCGAGCTCGCCGACGGCACGAGCCTGGACGACGAGGATGCCGCCACGCTCGCGCGCCAGCTTCCAAAGGGCGTCGTCGTGTACGAGATCAACGGCCCGCTCTTCTTCGGCGCGGCGGAGCGGTTCCGCAACGTGCTGGGAGAGATCCGCGAGCGTCCGCGGGCGCTCGTCGTGCGCATGCGTCACGTGCCGGCCATGGACTCGACGGGGATCCATGCCCTGCGCGAACTGGTGCGCCGGAGCCTGCGCGACCGCACGGTGGTGATCCTCGCCGAAGTGTCGGATCAGCCGCGCACGGTGCTCCAGAGCTCGGGGCTGCTGGACGAAGTCGGACCGCACAACGTGTTCGATACGCTCGACGCGGCCATGGTGCATGCCGGCGAGGTGGCGAGCCACGCCAGGGGGAACACGGGCGCGCACAAGGCTGCCGCCACGGGCGCGAGTCACTGACCCTCCCCGCCCTGTTCAAACCCATCGCGCGGGGATGGCCCTGTGGGGCACCGGACTTGCCATTCAGTCCCGCATGCCCCCCACACATCGAACACGACTCTGGGTCTCGTCGGCGGTGCTCGGCGCCTCGTTCCTGGCGGCGTGCATCGAGGTCGAGGACGCATCGGACAAGAAGAAGGCGACCGCGGACGGCGCAGTGGTCGTCGCCGCGAACGCGCCGCCGCCGGCCACACCCGCGCCGCCCTCCACGGCGCGCTTCGGGCCGGACAGCGCGACGCGTATCCGCGGCGGCCCCGCGTGGACGCCGGAGCAGGCCTCAGCGCTGCAGAGCGACTCCGCGCACGACTTCACCGGGATCGACACGACGATGGCGCCGGAGAGCGCGGCGGGCGCACCGACCACACCAGCCCCGGCCACGCCGACGCCGCTGCTCGCTCCGGGAGCGCTACTCATCCCGGTTCAGGGGATCGAGCCATCGGCGCTGCACGACACCTACTCCGAGCAACGCGGGGGCGGCACGCGCACGCACGAAGCGCTCGACATTCCGGCGCCGCGCGGCACGCCCGTGCTCTCGGCCGCCAGCGGACGCGTGCTCAAGCTCTTCAACAGCAAGGCAGGCGGGAAGATGGTGTACGCCGCGGACTCGAGCGAGCACTTCATCCTCACGTACGCGCACCTCGACTCGTACGCGCCGGGCCTGGCCGATGGGCAGCCGCTCACGCGCGGCCAGGTGATCGGCACCGTCGGCACGACGGGCAACGCACCTCCGAACGTTCCCCACCTCCACTTCGCCATCGCTCGCTCGAACGACGTGAAGGTGTGGTGGAAGGGGGAGCCGGTGAATCCGTATCCGGTGCTTGCGCGCTGAGAGACGGTGAGTTGGTGAGTTGGATCGTTGGATAGCGATCCAACTCACCAACTCACCGCTTGCCCTCCCACCTCACCTTCCTCACCCTCCTCAACAGCACGCCGACGAGGATCGCTGTCGCGACCGACCAGCCGATGAGGAACATGTTGCGCGTGCGGGTGGGGGCGTGGGCGAGGCCGGCGCCGTAGAAGATCGACATCGCCACGGCGTCGAGCAGCACGACGGCCATCACCAGCTGGAGCACGGCACGCCGCAGCGCGTTCCGCTGCGGCGCCCGTGGATCGACGGGTGGAACGGTCACCCGACGCTCAGTCGTCGCCCATCGCCGGCACGGGGTGGCCGTGCGAGCCGTGCGGGATGGGATGCTCCGCCGTCATCGGCGGGGTGAAGCCGAACTTGCCGGCGAGCCAGTGGCGCGTCTCGTCCATCACCTCGTAGAACGTCGGAATCACCAGCAGCGTCAGCATCGTGCTCGTGAGCACGCCGCCGATGATCGCGACGCCGAGGGGAGCGCGGAACTGCGCGCCCTCGCCGCCACCGAGCGCCACCGGCACCATGCCCGCGATGAGCGCGAACGTCGTCATGAGGATCGGACGCAGACGGATCGCGCCCGCCTCGATGAGCGCCTCACGTAGCGGCATCCCCTCCTTCTCGCGCGCCCACTTCGCGAAGTCGATGAGCAGGATGGCGTTCTTCGCCACGATCCCCATGAGCAGGATCACGCCGATCAACGACATGATGTTGATCGTGTTCCCCGTGATCGCCAGCGCGAGCAGCACGCCGATGAGTGAGAGGGGCAGCGACATCAGGATCGCGAGCGGATCGAGGAAGCTGCCGAACTGCACGACGAGGATCAGATACATCAGGCCGACCGCGACGAACAGCGCGGTGAAGATCTGCCCGAACACCTCGTTCTGCGCCTGCGAATCGCCGCCGAGTCCGAAGCGCACGCCCGGTGGCAGCGTGAGCTTCGACACGCGTGCCACCACATCGTTGGTCACATCGCCCGTCGCGCGGCCGGAGTTGTTCGCCTCGACAGAGACGACGAGATCGCGATCCAGGTGATCGATGATCGCCGGTCCGATGCCCGGCTTGATCGTCGCCACCTGACCGAGCGGCATCGTCGTCGGCGCGCCGTTCGAACCCATCACCACGAGCGGAAGCTGATGCAGATCGTCGGCGTTGCGGCGCGACTCGGGAACGAGCCGCACCTCGACGTCTCGCATCTCCCCGGAGGGATCTTCCCAATCGCCCGCATCGATGCCGGCGAATGCGGGCCGCAGGGCCTGCGCCACCTGCCCCACGGTCACGCCGAGCGAGCCCGCGACGCCGCGGTTGAGGTCCACCTCGAGCTCGGGCTTCTGTCCCTTCGTCGACAGGCTCACGTCGACCGCGCCCGGAGTGCTGAGCACGATCTGCTGCACCTGCTCCGCGGCCTGGTTGAGCGCGACGATGTCGTTCCCCTTGAGCTGGAATTGCAGCTGCTTGCGACCGCCGGCGAAGTCATTGGTGAACACCGACAGCTTCACTCCGGCCACGTTCTTCATCTCGTCGCGCAGCACCTGCGCCATCTGCTCGGCGCTTCGCTTGCGCTGGTCCATCGGCGTGAGCCGGACGTAGATGTTTCCCTCGTCCACCGTGCCGGACGCACCGCCACCAAGCGTGGTGTAGGTGTAGCGCACCTCGGGGTGCGCACGCGTGATGCGCGCCGCCTCCTGCGCCTTGAGTCGCGTGTAGGCCATGTTCGAGCCCGGCGGCGTCTCGAGATTCACGATGAACTCGGAGCGATCGTCCTCGGGGAAGAAGCCGACGCCGACGGTGCGTGCCGGCGGGATCATCCGCGGCAACGCGATGAACGCGAGGATTCCGACGATCCCCAGCGCGACCTTGGCGAACCTCGGCAGCCGCTTCGTCGTGAGCGCGAAGACCAGCACGGCGATGCCCACGAATGCACCGAACAGCCCGGTGAGCCCGCCGCTGAACACGGTGAATGACGCGAAGAACGTCCCGATCGCGAGCGCGGCCATCGCCGCGCGATGGTCGAGCGCCCACGCGATCACGCCACGATAGTTGTGCGCCTGACGGTTGAACCAGTGATTGAACCGGTCGAGCTGCTTCGTGATCCAGGCCTTCTTGTCCTCCGGCACGTGCGGATCCGCCCAGTACGCCGAGAGCATCGGGTCCAGCGAGAACGACACGAACAGCGACACGAGGACCGAGCAGGCGATCGTGAGCGCGAACGGCTTGAACCACTGGCCACCGACGCCGGGCATGAACCCGATCGGCACGAACACGGCAAGGATCGAGAAGGTCGTGGCCGCGACGGCGAGACCGATCTCATCGGTGCCTTCGCGCGAGGCGGTGTAATGATCTTTCCCCATCTCGACGTGTCGGACGATGTTCTCGCGCACGACGATGGCGTCGTCGATCAGGATTCCGATCGCCAGCGAGAGACCGAGCAGAGACATCGTCTCGAGCTTGAAGCCGAGGACGTACACGGCGATGAAGCTCGCGAGCACCGAGACTGGCAGCGCGAGGCCGGTGATGACGGTCGAGCGCCACGAGTTGAGGAAGACGAAGACGACGAGCACGGTGAGGATCGCGCCCTCGATCAGCGCCTCCTCCACGTTATTCACCGCCGTCGTGACGCGGGTCCCCGAGTCCTTCACCAGCTCGAGCTTCGTTCCCTTCGGCAGGGTCGTCTGCAACTCCGCCACACGCGCGCGGATCTTGTCGCTCACGTCGGTCGTGCTGAAGCCCTTGGCCTTCTTGATGTCGAGTCCGACGGCTTCACGATCGTTGAACAGCGCGAGCGTGCGCGGCTCCTCGGTGCCGTCACGCACCGTGGCGATGTCGCCCAGTCGCGTGAGCTGTCCATTGCGCTCGGCGACGACGAGCTGCGTGAACTCCTGTGGGTTCTCCAGTCGGCCCTTGAGCCGGATCGAGCGCTCGTCGAGATCGCCCGTGACGCGTCCGACGGGTGCCGCGAGGTTCTGGAGCTGGAGCGCCTGCACCACCTGCCCGACGCTCACGCCGGCCGACTGCATCCGCTGCGGAATGAGCTCCACGGTGAGCTCTCGCTCGACCTTACCGCTCACGAGAACCTCGGCCACGCCGGGGAGCGACCGCAGCTCGCGGGTGAGTGATGGATCCGCCAGCCGCGACAGCTCCGCCTGTGACAGCGTGCTGCTCGTCAGCGCGAGCGAGACGATGGGCCGATCGGTGTCGTTGAACTTCTTGATGATCGGTTCCTTCATCTCGAGCGGCAGGTCGGCGCGCTTCGCCGAGATCGCGTCGCGCAGGTCCTGCGTCGCCTCGGCGAGATCCTTGCCGAACTGGAACTCGACCATGATGAAGCCGTAGCCGTCGTACGCCTTGCCGCTGACGTGCTTCACGCCGGTGATGGAAGCGATCTGCTCCTCGATCGGATCGAGGATCTCCTTCGCCACGCCGTCAGGCGACGCGCCCGGATACGGAATGCCGACCGTCACGACCGGCGGCGCGACGTCGGGGAACTCGTCGGTCTTGAGCCTGAGCAGCGCGAACAGGC
>QHVE01000027.1:31704-39198 GCA_003223455.1 Gemmatimonadota bacterium
GGCTTCTTGATCGCAAAATCTGAGATGAACATTGACGCGTGTCCCGGAAGGGGTCGCAGACCCGATGATTATTTCTTGACGTCGGTGGGCGCGGAGACTTTCACGGGTGTCTCGGGCGAGATCCCGCGCGCCGCGCCGAGGAGCACCGTGTCACCGGGCGCGAGCCCCGACGTGATCTCGACCGTCTCGGCTGCCGCGTCGCGAATACCGAGCCCCACCTCCACCTTGTCGATCTTCCCGCTCTTGAGTCGCACGACCGTCGGGCGCAGCCCGCGCTCGTCCACTGCTGCCAGCGCCACCATCGGCGCCGTGCGGGTCTCGCTCGAGACGCGCCCCTCGGCGAACAGGCCGCCGACGAGGGTGTTGCCGGCGTTCGGAATCGCCGCGGTGATCTTGACCTGCCGCGTCGCCGGATCGGCCACCGGGCTCACACGCGTGATCCGCCCGGTGAACGTGCGATTCGGGTAGCCGTTCACGCTGAACTGAATCGGCATCCCGACGCGCACCTGTCCCAGTGCTTCGGCCGGCACCGACGCCTCGAGCTGCATGCTCGCCGGATCGACCACCGTGAAGAGCGCCGTACCAGGCGAGACCACGTCACCGGCGTTCGCCTGACGCTGGGCGACGACGCCGCTGAACGGCGCGACCACGCTCGCCTTGTTGAGCACTCTCGACGCGTTCGCGTACTGCGCCCGCGCCGTGGCGAGCTGCGTCTGCGCGATCAGCAGCTGGTTGCGCGCGCTCTCGAGCTGGCGCTGGGCGATAGCGCCCGCCTTCTCGAGCGCCTCCGAACGCTCGACCTCGCGTTTGGCGAGGTCGTACGAGCTCTGCGCCGTCGTCAGCGCCGAGCGCGCCGACAGCGTCTGGTCCTGCAGCACGTTCGCCTCGAGCTGTGCCAGCCGCTGACCTTGCGCGACGCGCTGGCCCGCCTCGGCGTACACCTGCACCACGGAGCCGGTCATCTCGGCGCGAATCGTCGCCGTCCGCTCGGGCGCGAGCGAGCCGGAGATCGCCGGACCAGAGCGGATCTGCTCCGCCCGGACCACCGTCACGTTCTCCGGCCCGACCAGCATCGTCTCCGGCTTCGCCGGTGCGGCGTCGGCATCGCCCTTCTTGCACGCCGCGACCGACAGGACGGCCGCGGTGGTGAGGAGGGCTGCGGCCGTGCGCGTCATGCGCGCGATCGTCGTCTGCTGTCGGCTCATTGCGGGAAGCTCCCTGATGGACTGGCGCCGGCCGGGTTGGCGGCGGTGGATGTCAGTGACCCTTGCTGCTGCTGTTGTTGTTGCTGTTGCTGCTGTTGTTGCTGCTGCTGCTGCTGATCCGGTGTCGCGCGCGCGGCGGCGGCGCCGAGCGCCTGAGTGTTGAGCGGCAGATCGCGCAGGAGGGCGACGCGGGCGCGCGCCACGGCGAGATCACGCGCCGACTGCGCCTGGTTCGCCGTGGCCTGCTGGAGCAGGAGCCGCGACTGATTGAGGTCCGTCTGCGTCGAGATTCCCTCGCGATAGCGGATCTCGTCGATCGAGTACGCGCGCGCCGCCTGCTGTGCCGTGCCGCGGCTGGCGGCGAAGGCGGCCTCCGCCTGCTGCAGCTGATTGAGCGCGACGCGCGTGTCGAGCGCCGCGAGCTCGGTCGCCTGCTGCAGACGCGCGCGCGCCTCGTCGAGGTTCGCCCGCGCCGCCTCGATGTTCCCGCTCACGCGCCCGCCGCTGAACAGCGACACCGTGAGCTGGCCGCCGACGCTCCAGTTCTCGGAGAACTGGTTGAGCGACAGGAGGAAGCTCTGCGGGAAGAAGAGGCGCTGGTAGCCTGAGGTCAGCGCGAGGGAGGGGAGGCGATCGGCGCGCGCCACACGGAGCTGGCCTTCCTGCACGTGAACGGCCTCGAGGGACTGCCGCACCGGGGCGCGGTCCGTCGTCGTCGTGTCGGGGAGCGGAAGCGGTGCTTCCGGGTCGACCGGCTTCGCGTCGAAGGGTGCGCCCGGAGCCGTCGACGCGTTCGCGGCGATGATGCGCGTGATCGTTCCAGGCTCGTCGATCGGCGTGGTGAGCGCCAGCGGCGCGTCGAGCGGGAGGTTCAGCAGCTGCTTCAGACGCAGGTAGGCGATGTCGCGCTCGCCGCGGCGCGCGATGTTGATCGGCCGCTGGTTGTCGCGCGTCACCGTGGCGCGCAGCAGCTCGAACTCGCTCTGGTTGCCGACGCGCCGGGCCACCGACGTCTGCCGGAGCAGCTCCTCCGTCTGCGCGAGCGTGGTGTCGGCGAGCGCGACGAGACGATCGGCGAGGACGGCGTCGAAGTACGCCTGGGTCACATCGAGCGCGAGCTGGGCGCGCTGCGAGGTGAACTCCACTTCGGCCGATCGGCGTCCCGCGGCGGCGGTGATGTTCTGTCCGCGCACGCGGCCGCCCGAGAACACGGTCTGCGACGCGGAGATCCCGAAGTTCCACGAGTTGCGCGCGCCGAATCCGACCCGACTGAAGTCGAGCGACGCGGGGGTGGCGCACGTCGTGGCCTGCGCGAGCGCAGCGGCGCGATCGGCGGGAGTCGGGTTGGCCGGCAGCGGCGGGGTGCAGAGCGACTGCGGCTTGGGCACGGTGCTCGTATCGGGGCCACCGCCGCTGGCGAGCGCTTCGAACTGCGATTTCAGCGCGCGCGAGTACGTGAGGTTCCCGCCGAGCTGCGGCAGGTACTGACTGCGGGCGATGTGCACCTGGCCGGCCGCGCGGGAGATGCCGGCGCGCGCGATCTGGAGCACTTCGCTCTCGCGTGCGGCGAGGCGGATTGCGTCGTCGAGCGAGAGCGCGCGGGTGGCGGGAGCCGGCTGCTGCGCCGCCGCGAGCATCGGAGCGGAGACCGCGAGCAGCAGGCCGAGCGCACGGGCGCGCGCACTGATCCTGGCAGGCCGGGTCGGATTGACGATCATCGGTGATATGGTCGAGAGGGGGCGACTAGCGAGAGACGGGAGCCCCGATCATGCGCAGGAAGCAGCGCACGTAGCGGGGGGCCGCCTCGTCGGGCGGCAGGAAGGTGTTCGGCGCCATGGGACGTCCCATCGCGTCGCTCATGACGGAGCTGATGAGCATCGTGACCGCGGCCTCGACGTCGGCATCGCGATCGGCGAGCCCCAGCTTGTGGAGGCGCTCGACGTACTCGGTGACGTGACGGTGCACGTCGATGCGGCCGCGGCAGGCGAAGTCCGCCACCTCGGGACGCTCCTCGTACTCGCTGATCGCGTGGATCAGCATTGGCCGGAGGTGCCGGATGCGCTCGAGGTGCATCGACACCCAGTCGGTGAGCTCGCGCTGCGGATCGACGGGCGGATCGGGGAGTGGATCGACCTCGTCGCAGCTGTCGTTCTCTTCGAGCACGGCGTCGAGGAGCGCGCCCTTCGAGCCGAAGGTGCGGAAGAGGGTGACTTCGTTGACGCCGGCTTCGGCGGCGATGAGTCGTGTAGTGGCGCCGCGGAACCCGTGTTTCGAGTACACGCGGGCAGCGGCTTCCAGGATTCGCTCTCGGCTGATCATGAGCGCATGCTAGCAAAAACATTTGCGTATGCAAGTACCTACTTACTTACGATGCGTACTATCTTTACGTCCAGTATCTTCGGTGTTTGATCGGGTAAACCAGCCTCGGCCTCTGCGCCGATGGACGGCATTTTGCGCGATTCACCCGCCCCATCTGCTGGCAGACCCCATCATGCGTCAGGGCTCCTCCCCCTCTCGAGATTCCCGATCCCGGCCCACACCACCTCAGGGAGTCGATCCGACCCGCGCCGGAATTCGAGCGCTCGATTGCGGCGACGAGGCAGGTGCGGACGAGACCACGGTCATTCGCCGCACGACGACCGACGCGATTGCCCACGTCAGGCCAGGCGAACCGGACACGCTCGGAGAGCAGCGTCAATCCCTGTGAGGGGTGGACCGGAAGGCCCGCCGTTTCGGGTTGTGGTATGGTCGATGCTTGAGTGCGCGGATGCACTCGTCACCACGCCGATGACTCATACTCGCAACGACGCGGTACTCCCGTCCGATCGGCTGGCCCTCGCGCCGGGTGAGGGCATCAGTCGAAACGAGCTCCTTCGCGCGCTCCCCGGCGCAGAGCTCCAGCGGCTGTTGCCGCGGCTGGAGTCGGTGCCGCTGATCGACGGAATGCCGATCTACGAGCCCAACGAGCCGATCACGCAGGTCTACTTCCCGATCAGCGGCATCGTCTCGATGGTGAGCGAGATGCGCGAGGGAACGGTCGAAGTAGGGACGATCGGCCGAGAGGGGATGACGGGCCTTCCCCTCGTGCTCGGAGCGCGGACGATGCCGACGCGAGCATTCGTCCAGGTACCGGGCCACGCGTACCGGATGAGCGACGACGATCTCCTCGACGCGATGCGCGAGTCGCCGCGGCTCGAGCGACTGCTGTCCCGATACGCGCTCGCACTGTTCGACCAGGCGGCGCAACACGCGGCCTGCAACCGGCTGCACGCGCTCGAGGAGCGTTGTGCGCGCTGGCTGCTGCTCACGCACGACCGCGTCGACGGCGACGTGCTCGCGCTCAAGCAGCAAGTCCTCGCCGAGATGCTCGGCGTCCATCGTCCCGCCGTGACGATTGCCGCGGGCGCCCTCCAGAAGGCCGGTGTGATCCGCTACACCCGCGGCAAGGTCACGGTGCTCGACCGAAAAGCGCTCGAGGAGACATCGTGCGAGTGCTACGGGATCATGCGCCGACGCGCGAAGGAACTGATCGACGTCGACGGCTAGCCGTACGTGCAGTGCCTGCGTACAACTCCATACGGACACCATTCACTAAGTCACGACCCGGAAACAAGTTACTTGCCATTTCCGGGGGGGGAACTTATCATGACCATGCACCGCGAAACATTTGGTTAACGCACGTATCCGGTCCGGTTCTCAGTTCCCGAAGGCGGCGATGATGCCAGAGCGAGCGCGAGACGATCACACGATCCCCGAACGATCCCCGGACGGCGCACGCGGTTCGCTGCTGCAGCGCGTCGCGAGCACCGCTGAGAAAGAGCTGGAGCGGGCCCTGCTCGCGCGGTCGGGGTCAACGATGATGATGTACGGGCATTCGTCGAGCGCGGAGAACGCGGCGATGGAGCGCGCCGTTCACACGATCTGCGGCGAAGCACATCGCCTCGACCTGCGCGCCGAGGAGCTGATCGTCGCCGTCAAGCAGGCGTGGTCGCAGCTTGCGCACGTGCGGGCGCGCCATCTCGGCGATCAGGACGGAGACGTCCTGCGCGAGGTCGTGAGCAGCTCGATCGAGGTGTTCTTCCTGGCGCAACACGAAGAGGCGCGGAAGCGTCACGACTGACCTGAAGACTCGATAAAGCCATGCCAGGATATCGATCGCTATCAGCACATCTGTCGGGAAACGTCGCCGAGCATGCGCGCGAGGCGGAGCTCAGCCAGCGTCATGGCGACCCAGAGACTGCGGCTCGACTGCTCGAGGAAGCGCTCAACGCGAGCCTCCGCTCGCGGCCGGAGATGCCGGGGTGGGTCTGTGGACGTCTCGCATCGATCTACCGCACGCTCAAGCGGTACGACGACGAGGTCGAGCTCCTCGAGCGCTACCGCGAGTCGCAGACGTCCGAGGAGGCGCGCACGCGGTTCGACGCGCGCCTGTCCAAGGCGCGCGCGATCGCCGATCGCAAGCGTCGGCCGGTCACGGGTGCGCTCGAGACGGTCCGCCAGGTGCGGCATCGCTCGAGCCAGCGGCGCCGCACGCCGTCGCGCGCGCAGCAGATCGTCGCGTCGACCAACGGCGCGGCACTCGCCGATTCGAAGGGGCGTGCCGCGCTGCGCGCCGCGTTCTGCGATCTCTCCGCGAGCGGGTCGGAGCGCATGCGCGACGCCCTGACGACTCTCTGTGCGGACGCGCACCGCGAGAACCTCCAGATGGAGCATCTCGTGTCCGCGCTCAAGGAAGCGTGGACCGAGACGCCCCTCCCGGCCGACTTCAGCACGAACGAGTGGCACGAGCGCTACTCGTCGGCGCTCGTCGAGCTGCTGGCGCTCTACTTCGGCGAGACGCCGGAGTAGCCGGGGGTCAGGGAAGTAGCTTCCCTCCCGTCACGCCGATCACCTCGCCGGTGATGTAGCGCGATTCGTCCGACGCGAGGAAGACGAACGCCGGCGCGAGCTCGGCCGGCTGTGCCGCGCGCCCCATCGGCGTGTCCTCGCCGAACGACTCGAGCGTCTCGCCGGGCATGGTGGACGGGATGAGCGGTGTCCACACCGGCCCGGGCGCGACGACGTTCACGCGCACCCCGCGCTCGATCGCCTTCTTCGAGAGCGCCTTCGAGAAGGTGACGATGGCGCCCTTCGTGGTCGCGTAGGCGAGCAGCGACGGCGACGGCTCGTACGCCTGGATGGACGCGACGTTGATGATCGCGCCCCCACGCGGGAGATGCGGGAGAGCGGCCTGGCAGAGCCAGAACATCGCGTAGACGTTCGTGCGGAAGGTGCGCTCGATCTCCTCGGCCGTGAACTCGGCGATGTCGTCGTGCTCGCGCTGGAACGCGGCGTTGTTCACGAGCACGTCGACGCGACCGAGCTCGCGGATCGTGCGGTCGACGAGCGAGCGGCAGTGCGCTTCGCTGCCGACGTCGCCGGAGATCGTGATCGCGCGGCGCCCCGCCGCGTCGACGTCGCGTGCCGCCGCGCGGGCATCGTCGTGCTCGTCGAGATACGAGATCGCGACGTCGGCACCCTCGCGCGCGAACGCGAGCGCCACGGCGCGGCCGATCCCCGAATCGGCGCCGGTGATCAGCGCCACCTTCCCCGTGAGCCGACCACTGCCGCGATACGACCGCTCGCCGTGATCGGGGCGCGGCGACATCGCCGACTCGCGCCCCGGCGGCGGATTGGTGCGCGACGTGGACTGCTTGCTCTTGGGAGAGGATCTCTTGGCAGAGGATCTCTTGGCAGAGGATCTCTTGGGGGACTTCTTCTTCGGCGACGATCTCGTGGCGGGCATGCGGCTCCTCGGCGCGACGTGGGGCGTGGAGGATGCGCAGTCGGCGTGCCTGTGGAGGCGGTGAAGTCGTGACTCAGTGACTCAGTGACTCAGTGACTCAGAAACGGCCTCGGGAAGTGTCTGCCTCCTGAGGCCGTTGCCACTCACCACTCACCACTCACCACTTACCACTTACCACTTAGCACTTACCCCTTCGGCCTGCCCAGCCGCAACGTCGCTCCTGCCGGCTGGGTCGCGGGGGCGTGTCGGGGGTCGCCGGCGGGGGGTGTGCTCGCGCCGGCTGGAGGCGTGGCACCGTTGCGCCCGCCGGTGCGGGGGTTGCCGCCGGGGTACCCGCCCTGCCCCTGATCCCCTCCGCGCCCGCGAGGATGTCCGTCGTGACCACGCACGATTCCAATCGGTGGCCGATAGTAGCCGAAGCGCCGCGCATCACGGAATCGCGGGCCGAAACGACTGCCGACGGGGAAACCGTAGCCCCAGTTCCACCCCCAACCGAGGGGCATG
>QHVE01000073.1:0-2918 GCA_003223455.1 Gemmatimonadota bacterium
GGAGCGGCGCCGACTTCGCGGCATCGTGCGTCAACTCGAGCGCGCCGGTTGCAGCTTCGAGATGCTCACTCCCGACGGCGCGCAGGCCGCATTTCCCGAGCTCCGCCGCGTGTCGGACGCGTGGCTGGCGCACAAGCGCACGCGTGAGAAGGGCTTCTCCCTCGGTCGCTTCGACGAGCGCTACCTCGCGCACTTCCCGGTCGCCGTGGTGCGTCACCGAGGCGCCGTGATCGCGTTCGCGAACCTGTGGCGCTCGGGCGATCGACGCGAGCTCTCAGTCGATCTGATGCGCTACGTACCCGACGCCATCCCCGGCCTGATGGACTATCTGTTCGCGAAGATCATGTCGTGGGGCGCCGGCGAGGGCTTCCGCTGGTTCAATCTCGGGATGGCGCCACTCTCCGGTTTCCGTATCGATGCCGATGCAACCGGATGGTCGCGCGTGGCCGCACTCGTGTACGACCATGGCGAGGCGTTCTACAACTTCCGCGGTCTTCGGAGCTACAAGGAGAAGTTCCGTCCCGAGTGGCGGCCACGCTTTCTCGCCTCACCGGGCGGGCTCGCTCTTCCCGGCGACGTGGCGAGCATCACGGCGCTCGTCTCGGGTGGAATCGCGGGCGTGGTTCGCAAGTGAGCGGGCGTGTCGCGAGCCGCATCGGGCTCGCGGCGATGCTCATCGCGGCGCTCTCGGTCGTTGCGGCGAGGGTATCCTTTGCACAATCGGCGCTGCGCGCGACCGAGCCGCTCCCGCTCATCGAAGTCAGGGCGGACACGGGAAGCGCCGTTGCGCTGCTGCTGTCGGGGGACGGTGGGTGGGCCGATGGCGACCGTGCGCTGGCCGATGCGCTGGCGCTGGGGGGAATCTCGGTCGTCGGGCTCGATACCCGACGGTACCTTCGCGGCGCGAAGCGAACCCCCGAAAGCGTGGCGCGCGACGCGGCGTGGATCATTCAGCAATACTCAGCGGTCTGGCACCGCGACCGCCTCGTCCTCGTGGGCTACTCACGTGGCGCCGACCTCGCGCCGTTCATCGTACGTCGCTGGCCCGACGGGTTGCGGCGACGGCTCGCCCTGGTCGCGCTGGTCGGCCTGGCCGACCACGCCAGCTTCGAGTTCCACTGGCAGGACGTCCTGCACGACGTTCGACGCGCGACCGACCTCGCGACTCGCCCCGAGCTCGAGCGTATCCGCGGAGTGCGGATGCTGTGCGTGTACGCGGAGGACGAGAGGGGCTCGCTCTGCCCGGCCCTCGACTCGACGCTCGCCCGCGTGGCACGTATTCCGGGCGGGCACGTTCTCCACGGGTCGACCGGCACTGCGGTGGGAGCTCTGGTGGTGGACGCCATGCGTCGGCGGCAGTGACTCGTCGGCAGCTCAGAAGCCGACTCCCCCGGATTGACACGTGTTGCACGGATGCCATACTTCGAGCGTCGGAGCCGCACAATCGCCTCTCCTCGGGCACTCCCAGGCGAGTCCTGATGACAGGCAAGCGCGTGCCACGACGGCACGCGTCTAGCAGCGTCAGCGGGTGCCGGAAGGGTGGGACTCACCCGGCAAAGGACCTGTTCACACTCCATGGGAGAGACGACATGACGTACCAGAAGCCGTCGGTTCAGCGCTTCGGTTCGCTTCGCGAGCTCACGCTCGGCGGCGGATCGACCCTGCAAGGCGACGCGACGAACCTGTATCACCGCTCGTAAGTCGTCGTAGTACCGCGCTCGACAGGGGAGCTCCGAGATTCACTTCTCGGAGCTTCTCTCCTTAAATGGGCCTGAATCTGCAGATTGGCCCGGTTTTCCGAATCACGCAGGATGCGACCATTGGCACTCAGGCACGAATCGACGCGAGCCATTCATAGCCGCTGGCGGCCGGCCCTTGCGACCGTGTTGATTGCCATCGCCGTGACGGCCGGGGCGCCGGTGCTTCGGGCACAGGTGGTCTCGGGGACCGTTCGCGACAGCGCCAGCCAGACGCCCCTGCCGAACGTCAGAGTGCTCGCCCTCGATCCCGCCGGGCGCGCGGCGGCGCAGGTCACGACCGATCAACAGGGCCGCTTTCGGCTGTCGCCGTGGAGAACCCGCGCCGCGGCCCGGGTGGGCCCGATGCGGCTCCGCGTGCTGCGCATGGGGTTCAAGCCGCGCGAGCTTCCGCTCGAACGCTCGGCCGCAGCCGCATCGTTCGACGTCTCGCTCGTGCCGTTCCCGATCGTGCTCGAGGAGTTCCAGGTCATGGCGGCAACCTGCCCGAAGCGCGCCGACCGCCCCGCGGCGATGGAGCTGCTGCGGCAGGTACGCATGGCGCTGTTCGCCACGGTGCTCGCGCGCTCGCAGAGCAGTGCGACCATGACACGCTTGCTCTTCGACCGCCGCGTCGACAGGACGGGCCGGATCCTCGGCCAGTCGGTCCACACGCTCGTCACGAGCGGAACGAGCGAGCCGTTCACGGCGGCACGCAGCGCGAGCGTCGTCGGCCGCCAGGGATTTCTCCGAGACAGCTCCGGCGCGCATCAGTACCGGGGTCCCGACGCCGAGACGCTGATCGACGACGCGTTTGCCAGCCGGTACTGCGTCCGCATGGCGGGACCGGACCGGGCTCGGCCCGGCGTCGTCGGCCTCGGGTTCGAGCCGGTCGAGCGCGAGGACGGCCGCATCGACATGGTCGGCACGGTGTGGATCGACACGCTGTCGCGGGTGCTGCAGGACCTGACCTTCCGATACGTGGGACTGGATCGCCAGACGAGCGCGCTCGCGCCCGAAGGTCGCCTCTCGTTCCGCGAGCTGCCGAACGGCGTCGTCATCATCGACCAGTGGTCGCTCCGCCTCACGGGCGATCGTGCGCAGGAGGATGGAGCGACGCCGGAGATCGGCGGCGAGATCGCCCACGCGTCGTGGCCCGACGGCTCGACCTGGCGAGCTCCG
>QHVE01000073.1:2928-26934 GCA_003223455.1 Gemmatimonadota bacterium
ACCGCGACCTCCGTCCAGCTCGTCGACACGGACTACCAGATCAAGATGGACTCGTCCGGCGTCGTCGAGCTGAACGAGCTTCTCCCCGGGCCGTACACGGCCACCGTGCGCGATCCGAGACTCGTCGCGCTCGGCATCTCGGCGCGGACGGCGACGCTGCGGTTCACGGCCGCGCGCGACTCGACGAAGGAAGCACTCGTCGAGATCGAGACGGCCGACGACTTCGTGCGCCGGCGCTGCGCCTCCGAGGCCTCCGCCGCGAACCGCGCATGGATCCTCGGCCGCGTCGTCACGGCAGACGGCCGGCCGGAGAAGGAAGCGCGCTGGTCGATTCGCGACGAATTCGGCGCGACCCTGGTGGAGGACGGGCGGGTCGACGCGGACGGCATGTTCCAGTGGTGCCGACTCCCCATGAACTCGAGGGTCACGGTCGACGTCTGGCGCGACACGCGGCGCGCGAGCGCGAGTCGCATCGTCATGGAGCCGCTGACGACGCTGCACTTCGTGCTGCAGTAGAAGCGCGCTCGGCCGGGAATAGCGCGCCTGCTCGGGCAGTCGGCATCTACTGCCGCCGCCCGTCGACAGGGCTGGGCGTTCGGCGGCGCGTGGGCTCGCGCCGAGGTCGCGCGTCCTCATCCGCCCTGTGCGATGGGAGGTTCGATGCCTCGACATTCCACATTGCTCGCGGCGACCGCGTTCGCCGCACTGCTCGCGGCCTGCTCCGAGCCTGGGCAGATCGGTCCGCTCGAGCCGAGTGCGGCGACGGCCGCGCGCGCCGGCGAGAAAGTGCGTCGCGTCGAGATGCACGATGCGTGTGATCCGACGAGCTTCAACGCGGTGCTCGGCGAAGGGGGCTGCGTGCGGCAGGGAGGAATCACCTTTGCGGCGTTCATCGATCAGGTCACCGCAAAGGGCGAAGCACCGGCATGGCACTTCGCGCCGCCCATCGTCCAGGCGCGGGTCGGCACGACGCTCCTCGCGATCAACCGCGGCGGTGAAGAGCACACCTTCACCGAGGTCGAGGAGTTTGGTGGAGGAGTCGTGCCGATCCTGAACCAGCTCTCGGGCAACACCGAAGTCGCGCCGGAGTGTCTGGCGATCACGCCCGCCGACCGCATTCCCGCCGGCGGGACCGCCACCGACGAGGTCGAGGAGGTGGGCACGGAGCTGTATCAGTGTTGCATCCACCCGTGGATGCGGACGACGGTGATCGCGCGTCGCTGAAGTCCGGCCGCCTCGTGATCGTGCCAGTGATCGGCACGGTCACGTGCGTGCCGCTCCCGGACGTCGAGTCCAGAAACAACCCCAACTTCAAGTGATTGCGCGGCACCGTCCGCACTCCGATCATCAGACGCGGCTCGGCTTCTCGCCGAGCCGCGTCATCGCTCCAGCCCACATACCATGCCCCGACTGTCTGCCGTCGTCCTCTCGAGCACACTGGCGCTGCTCGCCTCGATGCCGCTCCGTGCACAGCAACTGATCCTCTCCGACCCAGCCGATCCGGTCGTCGCAAGCCTCGTCGGTCGTCTCGACCTCGAGCGCTACAAGGCGACGATCAAGGGGCTCACGCAGTTCGGCGACCGGCGTCAGGGCACCGCGCGCAATCGGAACGCGGTCGACTGGATCGAAGCACAGTTGAAGAGCTACGGATGCACGCCGACGGAGCGGCTCACGTACGAGTGGCATCCAGAGCCGCCTCGCCCGCGCACCACCATCGGCCCCAACCAGACCGTGGGCGGCGGCACTCTGCGCGGCTACCGCCGCTCGACGCGACCGAACACCGACTCGCTCAAGCAGCCCGACGCTCGACTGCGCGCGCTGAACACCCCCCAGACGGTCCCCGGCGAGCGCCAGGAGGTGTACTGCACCAAAGTCGGTTCGGAACATCCCAACGAGATGTACATCATCGGTGGCCACATGGACGGCATCGGCTGGGGGGAAGCCGCGAACGACGACGGCTCGGGCACGGCGCTCGTGATGGAGCTCGCCCGCGTCTTCAGCGCGCCCGATGTGCGCACGTCGCGTTCGATCCGCTTCATCCTGTGGAACAACGAGGAGTCCGGGTTGGACGGCGCCGTCGCCTACGTGGCGCAGCGACAGTCGCTCCAGGGCAAGGAGAGTCCCGCCGGCTCGGGCCGATATCCAGAACCGAAGTGGCTCGGGATGATCCAGCACGACATGATGATGTTCGACCACGGGATGCCACACGCGGACTCGTCGCTGAGCAAGGAGCAGCGACCGGAAGCCGACGTGAACATCGAGTTCCAGTCCAAATCGAAGATGGCGGCGGAGTCGCAGAAGCTGGCGTGGGCGTTCGCACGGGCGAACGAGCGGTACGCGCACGACTACCCGGCGGCCGTCGGCCAGCACATGACGAACACCGACTCCGATCCGTTCAAGGACATCGTTCCGGCGATCAGCCTTCGCGAGAACGAGCGTGGGTCGCAGATCGGCGCGGGGTGGGATCCGCAGTGGCACCAGCCGACGGATCTCTTCTCGACGTACACCGATGCCGACTTCCGACTCGGCCTGAACGCCGCGGAGACGACGCTCAGCGCGATCGCCGAGCTGGCGGGGGCGACGATCGCCAAGTGAGCGCCGGGGGGCGAACGGATGAGGCCGACAGCTCGGCAGCGGTTCGCGTCTTTCACGCGGCGCGCCGCTGACCGCCCGATCTCCGCACCATCCATCATACCGCCGAGGGATCGCGAACAACCATGCTCACTCCGATTCGCCCAGCTCGCGCCGTCATGTTGTCGTCACTCGCGCTCGCCGTCGTCACCTGGCTGGGCGCCTGCTCGAAGAAGGAAGCCGGAAGCGCCGACAGTGCCCGGATGGCCGACAGCGCTGCCGCCACGTCGGCGGCGCCGATGGCGCCGGCCGATACCGCCAAGCCCGCGGCCGCCGCGCCGAACGACGCACAGATCGCCCACATCGCCGTCACCGCGAACTCGATCGACAGCGCGGCGGGGGTCATGGCGAAGAAGAACGGCTCGGCGAAGTCGGTGAAGGACTTCGCGCAGACGATGATCAACGATCACTCGTCCGTGAACAAGCAGGCCGTCGCGCTGGCGACGAAGCTCAAGGTGACGCCGGAGGACAACGACGTCAGCAAGTCGCTCAAGAGCTCGGCCGACGCCT
Source organism: Gemmatimonadota bacterium (assembly GCA_003223455.1). Classification (GTDB taxonomy): domain Bacteria; phylum Gemmatimonadota; class Gemmatimonadetes; order Gemmatimonadales; family Gemmatimonadaceae; genus AG11. The sequence continues at coordinate 6,070 of QHVE01000073.1, forward strand.
CGACGTCGAAACTCCAGGGGAAGACCGGGGCCGATTTCGACAAGGGCTACATCGACAACGAGGTCACGTACCATCAGACCGTGCTCGATGCGCTCGACAAGACGCTGATCCCCAACGCGCAGAACGCCGATCTGAAGGCGCTGCTCGAGAAGGTGCGCCCGACCGTGGCCGCGCACCTGGCGCGGGCGAAGGACATTCAAACGTCGCTCAACAAGTAGGAACGAGGCTCGCGCAGGAATCTCGCGGCCGTCGCGGCGTAGCTCGCGGCGGCCGCCGACCTCGCGCGCAAGCGCGACGCGGATCACCTTTTCTTCCATCGTGATCCCGCTCCCCTCTCGATGACGACCACTCGGCGCGAGTTCGTCGCACAGCTCGGCGCGGCCGCGCTGGTCGGCGGTTCGCTCGCACGCCCGACGCCAGCCCTCGATCCGCACGCCGTGCCTGGGAGTCCCGCGCCCTGGTATCGCCGTACGCTACGATGGGGTCAGACCAACATCACCGAGATCGACCCCGAACGGTACGACATCGCCTGGTGGCGCCAGTACTGGACGCGCACGGCGATCCAGGGAGTGATCGTCAACGCCGGCGGCATCGTCGCCTATTACCCCAGCCGGTATCCGCTCCAGTATCGCGCCGCGCGCCTCGGCGACCGCGATCTGTTCGGCGACCTCGCGCGCGCCGCGCGCGAGCAGGGACTCACCGTCGTCGCGCGTATGGACTCGAATCGCGTGCACGAGCCGGTGTTCCGCGAGCATCCGGACTGGATCGCGGTGGATGCCGACGGCGCGCCCTATCGCAGCGGTGATCTGTACGTCACGTGCATCAACGGCCCGTACTATCGCAGCTTTCTCCCCGACGTCATGCGCGAGATCATCGAGCGCGCGCGGCCGGACGGGTTCACCGACAACAGCTGGAGCGGGCTCGATCGCAACAGCGTCTGCTACTGCGAGAACTGCCAGCGCGGCTTCCGCGACACCACGGGTCGGGAGCTGCCGCGCCGCCGTGACTGGGAGGACGTCGGCTTCCGGCGCTGGATCGAGTGGAGCTACGCACGACGGCTCCAACTGTGGGACGAGAACAACGCCGTCACGCGCGCCGCCGGCGGAGCGGACTGCATCTGGGTGGGGATGAACGGCGGCGGCATCGCCGGCCAGGCGCGGAGCTTCCGCGACTACCGTGCGATCTGCGCGCGGACACCGATCGTCCTGCTCGACCATCAGACGCGCAGCAACGCGGAGGGCTTTCAGCACAACGCGTTCACGGGAAAGCTCATCCACGGCATGCTGGGCTGGGACAAGCTGATCCCGGAGAGCATGCCGATGTATCAGATCGGCACCCCGATGTTTCGCCTGGCCACCAAGCCGCCGGCCGAGGCGCGCGCCTGGATGCTCGCGGGGTTCGCGGGCGGCATCCAGCCGTGGTGGCACCACGTGTCGGCGTATCATGAGGACCGCCGGATGTATCGTACCGCCGAGCCGATGATGCACTGGCATCGCGAGAACGAGCGGTATCTCGTCGATCGCACGCCCGTGGCAAGCGTCGGCCTCGTGTGGTCGCAGCGCAGCGTCGACTTCTACGGTCGCGACGCAGGCGAGGAGCTTACCGAGCTGCCGCTCCGTGGCTGGATGCACGCGCTCGTGCGGGCGCGAATCCCGCACGTCCCCATCCATGTCGACCAGATCGGCGAGATCGGCGCGGGCATCTCGGTGCTGGTCCTGCCGAATCTCGGTGCGCTCGCGGACGCGCAGGTCGCAGCCATCCGACGGTTCGTCGAGCGGGGCGGCGCGCTCATCGCGACCGGTCAGACGAGTCTCTTCGACGAGTGGGGCGACGCGCGGTCGGACTTCGCACTCGCGGACCTGTTCGGTGCATCACGCGCGGAGAGCACGACGCCGGCGCGGACCGCGTCGGAGCGCCTGCGAAGCACCGCCGCGGCGCAGACGTATCTCCGCCTCACGCCCGAGCTGCGTGCAGGTGTGGACGGGCCCCACGTCGTGAGCGAGCCGCGCGCGACGGGCACGCGGCATCCGGTGCTCGCGGGGTTCGCGCAGACCGACATCCTCGCGTATGGCGGATCGCTGGAGCCGCTGCGCGTCGCCGCCGGCGCATCGGTGCTTGCGACGTTCATCCCGGCATTCCCCGCCTTTCCACCCGAGACGGCGTGGATGCGCGAGCCGCGCACCGAGATCCCCGGACTCGTCGTCAACGAGCAAGGCGGCCGTCGCGTCGCGTTCATGCCGGCCGACCTCGATCGACGGTACGCGATCGACAACCTTCCCGATCACGGCGATCTGCTCGCGAACCTCGTCCGGTGGGCCGCAGGCGACAGCATCCCGCTACGGGTCGAGGGGCCCGGGCTGCTCGATGTGGAGCTCTATCGCCAGTCCGACCGGCTCGTGCTGCACGTCGTGAATCTGACGGGAGCCGGAAGCTGGCGCGCGCCGATGGAGGAGATCATCCCCGTCGGCCCCGTTGACGTGCGGCTGCGCGATCCGGCGCGCAAACCATCGCGCATGGTACGCTGGCGCGTCGGCGGTCGCACGGAGCGCGCCGTGGCGCACGACGGCTGGCTGCGGTTCACGCTGCCGGTCGTGCGTGAACACGAGCTCGCGTTGATCGAGTAGCGTTCGCGAGGCTGGTGGCTTCGATTGGCGGCTCGACTCTGAACGACGGACTGCGGATCTGGAACGACGATTACGCGGAACGGACCGGATCCGCGGCGGAGAGATCTCCGCGCCGTAGCAAAGCCAGCCGAAGAGGTGCAGATCCCTCGCCTCGCCTCTTTCGCGCGATCCGTCGTTGCCGCCTTCCGGCGTTCAGCGCTTCGAGCTGGAATCGCGAACCGGTTTCGTCACGCCGCGCGTGCTGTCGGGAAGCGGAATGCCACCCGCGCCATCCGACCACGTGGAGACGTGGATGACCCCTGCCCCGTTGTCCACGCCCCATCGACCGGTTGCCGTCGGACCGTCGTAGAAGCGCACGGCATTCACCAGCTTCGGCTGGATGTTGCGCAGCACCTCGACGTCCCCGGCCCGAGTGCCATCGATGTAGACCCAGACGATGCTCGGGAGCACGAAGCTGTCGGGTCCCCGTGCGCGGAGCCAGTTCGAGCGCAGCGCCGCCACGGCGTCATACACCGTCACGTAGGAACCGTCGAGCATCTGATCGCGCGTGATCACCGAACGGTCGACGCGCCGTGTTCGCTGCGTCGGTGTCGACTTGCACGCGGGTGCGAGCGCGACGACGGCGAGCGCGACGATCCAGTGATACCGCCTGCACGAAGAACGGAGAGCCAGCAGCGATCGCATCGGTCACCTCGCCGGTTGTGTGATCGGCGTCGACGCACGGTCACGTGCTCGCGATGATGCGACACTCGGGCATTCGGTCGGCGAAGGCTCGAGGCGACTTACCTCCAGCTGCGCGAGCGCAGCTGGAGGTAAGGTCACGGTTTCACGGCGTATTGCAATGCGACTTAAGGCAGGTCGGGACTAGTACCCCGGGTTCTGCGGGAATGCGTCCTTGCCCCCCTCCGTCCGATCGATCTGCGTCTGCGGGATCGGCCGGAGGATGTGGAACTCCTTCACGTTCGGTGCGGCACCGGCGTTGAATGCCTTGATGCGCGCCAGGAACACGGCCGGTCCCTGACGGGCCAGCACCCACCACCGGAACTCCTCGCCGGCGAGCTCGCGCTCGCGCTCGTCGAGCAGGAACCCGAGCGGATCGGCGTTGAACGCCGTCAGCTCCGCCGCGCCCAGCGTGTTGACCTGACCCGGCTTCGCGGCGCGCGCCCGGACGATGTTGATGTCGGCAATCGCCTCGGCGGGGCGCCCTGCGCGGATGTTCGCCTCGGCGCGGAACAGATACACCTCGGCGAGCCGCCAGATCGTGCGGTCGCGATGTCCCGGGAACGTGTTCGGATCGGCGCGCGTCTGATCCAGATGCTTGAGGAGCGTCGGGAACAGGAGGCTCGTGTACTCGTTCTCGCCGTACTTCTTCCCCTGCCCGCTCTTGTCGGCCACTGGTGTGCCCGGGAAGTAGATCGCCGTATCGCCGTTCGGCTGACGCCAGAGGCGCTGGAAGGTGTCCTCGTAGCGACTGTCCGTCGTACGGTTGTACAAGCGCAGCAGGTGCAGCGTCGGGCGCGTGCGTCGGAAGGGACGGCCGTAGGCGCGCGTGCGGGCGAGCGTGGGCACGGCGAGTCCGCTGCCGTCATATCCCATCGTGTAGTAGAGATGCAGGCTGTTCCCGAACGGGTCGACGGCTCCGTCGCCGATGAACTGCACCGAGAAGATGATCTCGGGATCGGTCTTCTGTGACGCGACGAAGTCGCACGCACCGTTGCCGTTCTCGGGTCCGCAATACAGCGCGCGGAAGCTGGGGTTCAGCTTGTACGTGTTGGAGGTGATGACAGCGGTGGCGAGGTCGCGCGCCTTGTCGAAGTCGCCCGCTGCCGCACGCGTCAGATACACCTCCGTGAGGAGGGTCTGCGCCGCACCCTTCGTCGCACGCATGATCTCCGACTGCTTCACCGGCAGGTTGGCGATGCCGAACTCGAGGTCGGGGACGATCACCTTCGCGTAGATCTCGCTCGGCGCCGTGCGCGACGCCGTCGTGACCACGCCCTCCGTGGGAAGCGTGTCGAGCTCCACGGCGCCCCACGTCCGCACGAGATTGAAGTACATCAGCGCGCGGATGAACCTCGACTCGGCAAGCCGGACGTTCTTGATGCTGGGGTCGAGCGCGCTGGAATTGCCGATCGCCTGAATGGCGGTGTTCGCCGCGTTGACGCCCTGATAGTAGGTCTGCCACCGGTTGAGGAGCGGGTCACCGACCGACGGACCGAGCTGCGCGAGGTAGTCGTTCCAGAAGCCGTTGCCGAGAAGCTGCTCGCCGCGCTCCCACGAGTCCGTCCCCACCATCGTCATGAGGATCTCGGACTCCTGGCCGTAGAAGTCCTTCAGTCTGGTATACGCGCCGACGGTGGCGGCATTCGCCCCCGCGGCCGTGCCATAGTAGTCCGCCGCGACGCCGGTGATCGGGTGCTCCTCCAGATCCATGCACCCCGCCAGCCCCGCGAGGGCCGCAACGGCCGTCAGCGCGAGGACCGTTCGTGTCTGCATCATATGAGTTGGTCTCTCTATGCGTTGAGCTGGGTGTGTGGATCAGAGTCCGAGGTCGACGCCGAAGAGCACGGTCCTGAACGCCGGACCGCCCTGGTCGATCTGCGATGCGTTGTTGGCGCCGTTGCCTGCGCTGAAGCCCGCCTCGGGATCCCAGCCCTCGTAGTTGGTCCAGATGAAGGGATCCTGCGCGCGCACGTAGAGGCGTGCGCGCTGCGCCGTCAGGCGACTGGCGACACGTGCCGGCAGCGTGTAGCCGAGCGTGAGATCGCGAATCCGAACGAACGAGCCGTCCTTGTAGTTGCGCGATCCGGCATACGTGCCGAGGCCGTTGGTGCTGGGCCGAGGCTCGGTGCCACTCTGGTTCTCGGGCGTCCAGTAGTTCGCCTTGATGTTGCTGAACCGCCCCGCGAGGCTGTTGTACGCCGCGGTGAACGCGTCGTTGATCGTGTAGCCGATGCGCGCCGCGGCGAGCGCGGAGACGTCGAAGTTCCTGAACGCGACGCGGTTGTTCAGGCTCCCCTGCCAACGCGGGAAGTTGAAGTGCCGCCCGATGAACGTGCGATCGTCCGCCGTGATCTTGCCGTCGCCGTTCAGGTCCGCGACGCGGATGTCGCCGGGCTTGCAGCTGCACGTCGTGCGCGCCAGTGCCGAATCCGGGATCTGCCACAGGCCGGTGTACTGATAGTCGAAGTACACGTTGATCGGCTGGCCGACCCACCGTCCACTGCCGACGTCCGCCGTCAGTCCGCTCTGCAGGGCCACGATCTCGTTCTTGTTCGTCGACAGGTTCAGGTCGGACGTCCAGTCGATGCCGTGCCAGTGATTGAGGTTCTGCGTCGACACCGCGAACTCGAGGCCGACGTTCTTCGTCGCACCGACGTTCTGCAGCACGCTCGAGTAGCCCGAGGTGTAGGGCAGCGCGCGTGGCAGGAGCAGGTCGTGCGTGTTCTCGCGATACGCGTCGACCGTGCCGGTGACGCGCTGGTCGAACACGCCGAAGTCGAGACCGACATTGAACTTGTCGGTCGTCTCCCATTTTAGGTCGGGATTCGGGATGTTGCCCGGCTGGAAGCCGATGACGGGGTTGTTGTTGTTGGCGTACGTGACGCGGTTGAGCAGACCGAGCGTCTGATAGGCGCCGATGGCGCTGTTGCCCACGCGACCGTAGCTGAGGCGAAGCTTGAGGTCCGAGATCGCCGACAACCGCTTCATGAACGCTTCGTCGCCGACCTGCCACGCGACCGAGGCGGCCGGGAAGAAGGCGTACTTGTGTCCTTCGGCGAGCACGCTCGAGCCGTCGTAGCGGCCGGTGAGCGAGAGGATGTACCGATCACGGAACGTGTAGTTCAGGCGACCCATGTAGGACTGCAGCGCCGTCGTCGTGTACGTGCCGAACAGCGTCGGCGAGCTCCCGGTGCCGAGGTTGTACCAGAGCTGGTTGTCGAATGGCAGCGCGAGCGCGGCGGCGGTGTCGAACACGGTGCGGAAGCTCGCGACCTCGTACAGCGCGGTCAGCTGCACGTGATGGTCGCTGCGGAGGGTGCGGTCGAAGTCGAGATAGTTGCTCAGCGTGAAGTTCGTGTTCGTGTTGCGCCGAATCGTCGCGTCGGGCTGTCCCACACCGCGTTTCTGGCGCGTGTACACGCCGATGAACTCACCGTCGTCCTGGCTGGTGTACTGCGGGCCGAAGTCGACGTGCGCGCGAAGCCCCGGCGTGATCTCGTACGAGCCGGTGAGCGTGCCGAGCACGTTCGTCCGGTCGATCTCGCGGATGTAGCTCTGCGCGGCCATCACCGGGTTCACGAGGAGGCCGTCCTCGGTGGGGAGAAACACCGGCGCGCCGGTGTTGGGATCGAATGCGCGGCCGAGCGCGGAGTTGAACAGCGCCTCGTCCCACATGACGGCGCCACGTCCGGCATTGCGGTAATTGCGCACGCCCTGCACACCGAGCTGCAGATGCAGCTTTCTGTAGTCGTGGCTCAGGTTGGTCGACACCGTTCGCGCGACGTAGTCCTGCACGATCGAGATGCCTTTCTGGCCGAGGTAGCCCAGACCGGCGCGGAAGCGCGTGTTCTGGTTGCCGCCGGCGAAGCCGACCTGCGTGTTCAGGATGTTGCCTTGCCGGAGCATCAGCTCCTGCCAGTCGGTGTCGACGCCCGCGGCGAGATTGGCCCGCATCGTCGGATCGAGCGCGACGGCGTCGCACGGCGTCGGGTTGGTCATGTAGTTGGCGCACGCCGTCTGCTGCGCCGCGCTCCCGCCGTAGCGGTAGGATTCGCGACGGAAGTTGGCAAATTCCTGCGCGTTCATCATCGGGACTTCACGCCGGACGTTCGACACGCCATACGTGGAGTTGACGGTGACCTCCGTCTTGCCGCTGCTGTTGCCCTGCTTGGTCGTGATCATCACGACGCCGTTGGCGCCGCGGCTCCCGTACACGGCGGCCGCGGACGCATCCTTCAGAACTTCGACCCGGTCGATGCTCGTTGGATCGACGTCGCGCAGATCGCCCGTGATCGGCACGCCGTCGACGACGTAGAGCGGGTTGTTGCTGGCCGAGATCGAGCGCGTGCCGCGGATGCGAATGTTGTTGGCGGCGCCGGGCTCGAAGCTCCCCGACGTGATGTCGACGCCGGGAATGCGTCCCTTGATCGCGTCGAGCGGGTTCGCGGCGACCACCTGGCGGATGTCCTCGGTGTTCAGCGACGACACCGCGCCGGAGACGTTGCGGCGGCTCTGCGTGCCGTAGCCGACCGTCACGACCGCCGTGAGCTCGGTCGCCTGCGCCGCGAGCTGGAAGTTCGCGACGGTGCTGTCCGACGCGACGACGCGGACCGCCTGTGTGACCGCCCTGTACCCGAGCACGCGCGCCTGCAGGCCGTAGGTGCCGACGGGCACGCCGGCGATGACGAATCGCCCGGCCGCATCGGTCTGCGCACCGCGCACGGGGTTGGTGCCCTGGACGACGACGTTGACGGCCGGCAGCGGTCTGCCGGCGTCGCTGGCGACGCGTCCGACGATCCGCCCCGTAGCCTGCTGCGCTCCAGCCAGGCCCGGTGTGAGGAGGGCACACATCAGTAACAACTGCCGGAGTCGCATCACTGAACCTCCGATGAGGTGGGGTGTGGAGCGAAGAAAAGGGCGGCGGTTCGGCGCTCGAAGTGCTCAAACGATGACCAGGTGACCTATTCGAAAGGTCACCAAGTGATCGGATGTCTTGAAAAACGTGACAGAAGGTGAGCACGGCCGGGATCGTTGTCAACGCCGACGATCCGGGAACAGAAAAGGCCGAACCGCTCGCGCGGTGTCGGCCTCGTACGTCTCGCCCATCGGGTCGCGGAACGAGTGTGTCGTCCCCGCTTTCAAGATGTAACTCACCCCTGGGCTTGCGGCAAGCACGGGGGGAGAGCCCAGACTTCGCGACTCAATCAACCGGGAGATTTCAATGCGCGTGCTGCTCTCGACGATCGGGTCGCGAGGCGACGTTCAGCCACTGGTCGCGCTGGCATCGCAGCTGACGGCGCTCGGTCAGGACGTGCACTTCTGCGTGCCGCCCGACTTCAGGGAGTGGATCGAGGGGCTCGGCTTCTCCGTCACACCGATCGGACCCGAGCTGCGCGCGACGGGAAAGACCAACCCGATGGCGACGCGTCCCACACCGGAGCAACTGCGACAGATGATCGAGGGCACCGTCGCGACGCAGTTCGAAACGATCACGGCGGCGGCACGCGGCTGCGACGTCATCGTCGCCGCCACTGCGCTGCAGATCGCTGCGCGGTCCGTCGCGGAGTCGATGGGAATCGCGTACGTCTTCGCCGCCTACTGTCCGGCCGTGCTGCCGTCGCGCCACCACGCGCCGCCGGTGCTGCCGATGCGCGGAGACTCACCGGCTCCCGCCATGAGCGACTACAGCGAGCTCTGGATCGCGGACGCTCGCCGCTGGAACGACTCGTGGCTCGAACTGCTCAACCGGCATCGCGCCGCACTCCGTCTCGGGCCGGTGAGCGACGTCCGCAGCTACATCTTCGCCGAGCGCGCCTGGTTGGCCGCCGATCCAACGCTGGCGCCATGGCCCGATCCCGCCGACGACGGTGTGTTCCAGACGGGTGCGTGGATTCTGCACGACGAGCGTCCGCTCGCAGCGGAGCTCGCAGCGTTTCTCGACGCGGACGAGCCGCCCATCTACTTCGGCTTCGGCAGCAACGCCGCACCGAACGAGCTGAGCGCGACGATGATCTCGGCGGCGCGCTCGCTCGGACGCCGAGCCATCGTGTCGCGCGGTTGGGCCGATCTGTCGCTCGTCGACGACGCGCCCGATTGTCTCACGATCCGGGAGGCCAACTTCGAGGCGTTGTTCGCGCGAGTCGCGGCCGTCGTCCTGCTGCGTCACAAGCCGACGCCGGCGCGCCACAGGTCGTGATCGCGCAGCACTACGACCAGCACTATTGGGCGCAGCGCGTCGAGGAGCTCGGCATCGGGGCCGCGCACGCCGGCAGAACTCCCACCGTCGAGTCGCTGACGCACGCGCTCACCCGCACGCTGCATGGCGACGTGGCGACGCGCGCACGCACCGTCGCCGGCACGACGCGTAGCGACGGCGCGGAGATCGCCGCGCGTCGACTCGTCGCCGACGGCGCAGGCAATTAACTTACGATGATGCCGATGCTGCTCGCGCTGTACCTGCTCGTCCTTCAATTGCTCGTTCCCGCGCCGGGGACGCGCGCAGCATCGGCATCGTACGCACGAGGTGACGCGCAACGCGTCGAGGCGAGCGCGCTCGTCTCGACCGTCAGCGAGGAATCCGCGCGTGGCAACGAACTGGTGGCGCCCGATCCGGCGTCTCACGACGCGGTCGCATGGGTGCGCGTCGCGCGTCCGTTCGGCATCGCGTTCACGACACGCGCCGACAGCTCGACGCCGCGCACGGCTGCCACCGGTGCGACGCTCGGCCGTCTATCGATGGCGGCGGGCTTCGCGGCGAGCGTGCGAGCTCGCACGCTCGCCGACTCGCACGCGGTCGGCAGCCGCGGTGCGCTCCTTCCCTACTACCCGACCGCACCTCCCCTCCAGGGCTGAGTGCCTTCGCTTGATCGAGCGCTGACGCCGCTCGATTCGACGTGCGAGGCCACGCCGCTGTTCGTGCCCGGCGCATACCGCGCCGGGCGACCCGACATCTTCGGACGCCGCTCCATCTCACGCGAACCGCCACGACATGCGGTGCGGGAATTCGCGGCGTTCGCACTGGAGACTCACATGTCCGATCACGCCCGCCAGCATCCCAACGATTCGACGACAGTCCGCGATACGATCGTCGATGCCGCCGAGCTTCCCTGGTATCGCCGCGAGCGCTGGCTCGCCGTGCAGGTGGCGGCTCTCGTCCCGATCCTCGGCGCCATGCTCGCGCCCGCGACGTACCGCGTTCCCCTGTGTGTGCTGGGTGGAGCGCTCGTCGCGATCAGCCTGGTGATGCTGCTGCGTCACAAGCCGACGCCGGCGCGCGTGGGCTACGAAGCCGGCTCAGGGTCGCGCTAGTCGAGCCGATCGGCGTGCTCACCGCTTCGCCCAGCGATGGTCGTGAGCACGCCGACGCTCAACCCGCCGCGCGATCGTTGTCTCCTGAACGTTCCGCGTCGGCGAGCAGCTCGCTCAACTCGCGATCGCTCAGCTCCATCCAGTAGGAGGGAATCGGCGCGTAGCGTCTGCGCTCGGTGTCGCTCCGGAAGGCGAGCCACCCTCGCCGAAGATGCTCGCTGACGAGCGTGCGTGGTTCGACCGTGCGGCGCCGCTCTCCCGTGGACCGAGGTTCGGCCAGCGACGGATGCACCTCCCACACGTGCCATTCCACCCCCGATGGATCGCGAAACACTCGCGACGTCAGCTCGCCTCGCCGAGGGGGCGCCGCATGGAACTCGACACCCTCCGGGAGCGCGACGGGACCGCGTGCGCCCACGGCCACCGCCCTTCGGCGGAGCCGGTCCAGCGCGTCGGGTGACAGCGATTCCCAGTCGGGGGGAATGTCGAACAGCCGGCGGCGCTCCATTGCGCGCTCGTCGACGAACGCTAGCCACGCGCGACGTGGTCCCCTACCCAGCTTTCCCGATTCGACGCGCCAGACCGACCAGCTGGTGCCGTCCGGCGCGAGAAAGGTTCTGAGCGCCATGTCCTCCCAGGCGGCATAGGGCGTGCCTCAGACGACCCGCCGGGCTCGCTTCGAGCGAGGCTATTGCGAAGCCGAGCGCATCGCCGGTCGCCATTCGCCCCGACCCTTTCGCGGGCGCTCGCCGGCGACGATAATTAGTTGCAGAGCCCGCCAGCGGATCTGGGGAACAAATGAATCCGTCGTGCGTCCAACTAGCAGGGGCCCGCTACGGCAGGGGTCGCCTTGGGGACCAGTGGCTCACGTTGTCGAATTGGAGGTTCAGGCGATGCGCACATCGGGTGAGGCACGGGCCGTCGATGACGACGGCGGCGAAAACGGCGATGGCGACCACCAGGACGGCGACGGGAGCACGTCCGTGTCGCCGTCGTCGCGAACCTATCCGATCTGGCTGAAGGTCGAGCCGACGAAGCGCCGTCTTCCGCCGGTTCCTCAGCACCTGTCGCGCCCGACCTGGGCGCGCCTCGCTCGTCAAGTTCGGGCATTCCTCCGTTCGCGGCTCAACAACGGCGCGTCGCTCCGCGGACTGGTGCGCCTGGTGCGCGCGGAAATGCTTCTCTCCGGCGCGACGCGAGACGAGGTGGCGGCCGCGCTTCGTGCCGCGGTGACCGAGCACCGCGAGTTGAGCACGCTCGATCGCATGAACGTCGTGACGCGACGCCTGGCGTCGGAGGAGTTGGTGGAGCAGATGCTCGCCTGGCTCGAGGACGCGGAGTCCGCGAGCTGACGAGCACGCGCGGGATGCGAGCATTGCGTCCCCCCATCGTACGGGGGTGATTGCGGAACAGTGGTGTGGCGGGATATCTGCCACGCGCCCGCGCGGTGTGGATCGAGAACGGCGTGCTGCGGCGGCTCGTCTACTCGCGTCACTGGGCGCAGAAGCAGGGAAAGGAGCCGACGGCGTCACCCAGCTCGATCAAGATGATCGGCGGCAGCACGACGACCGACGAGATGGTCCGATCCACGGAGCGTGGCGTGAATCGCCGCTGTTCATCCTCAACAATCTCGAGGCGATCGGTCCCGCCGTCCGACTCGCCGGCGTCGAGGGGGGAGGGGTCGTCGTGATGCCGGCGCTCAAGGTGAAGGACTTCGACTTCACGTCGCTGTCCGACGCGGTGTGAGCGCGGCGCCCGGGTGCCCGCTCCGACGAGGCGATCCCGGTCAGCGGTCGACCGAGCGTCAGGGACTATCCGAACCGCCGCGCCCGCTACAGAATAGGCGCTCGCGGCCGAGGCCGCCTTTGGAAACCATGACGCGGGCATCCGTACACCGCGCCACGTCGACCCCAATCGGAGCTCCCATGCGGATACGGCACTACTCCACCATCGTTGCCGTCGCGGCGCTCAGCGCGTGCGGTGACAGCAGCACGGCGCCGATCGACCCCTCCCTTTCGGCCGGACTTGCGCCGGCCCTCAGCTCGGAAGGTCTCGGCGTATTCCAGCGCTACGTCGCGATCGGCACGAGCATCAGCATGGGCGTCCAGTCCGACGGCGTGTACTCCGCGACGCAGCAGACGTCCTGGCCCGCGCAGCTGGCCCGCCTCGCCCATCGCGAGCTGTCGCTTCCGCTCATCTCGTTCCCGGGATGCGCCGCGCCGCTGGCCTCGCCCCTCCTCACCTTCGTGCGCCTCAGCGGCGAGGGAGCCGGCCTCGATTTCCTGCAGCGGCAGTGCATGCCGAACGAGCCGGGCGTCACGCTGCCGGCGGGCAACGTCGCCATCGACGGCGCACGCACCGGACAGGCGCTCACCGCCACCCCCGAGAACCCCGACCCCGGCCACGCGACCCAATACCCGCGCGTCCTCGCCCCGGGCCAGTCGCAGGTGACGGCGATGGAAGCGCAGAATCCGAAGATCGTCTCCGTGGAGCTGGGCGGAAACGACATCCTCGGCGCGACGCATGGGTTCTACCTGCCCGGCGTGAACATCGTGCCGGTCGCCTTCTGGGAGCCGCAGTATCGCGAGGTCGCGGCGCGCGTCGACGCGGCGGCGAAGCACGCGGTGCTCGTCGGGCTCGTGAATGACGTGCGCAGCTTCCCGAGCTTTCGCACCGGCGCGGAGTTCTGGAACGCGCGGGCGGCGTTCCTGCAGTTCAACATCTCCGTCTCCGCCAACTGCGAGAACAGCGTGAACATGCTGTTCGTGCCCTACCTCCTGCCGCGCGCCATCGGGACGGCCGCGTTCTACGCCGGCCACGGCTTCGGGCAGTACCCGTTGAGCTGCGCCAACCAGGCGGCGCCGGCGGAGGACTTCATCCTGGACCCAGCAGACGTCGCGGCCGTGAACGCGCAGCTGGCGGCGATGAACGCGGTCATCCAGGACGAGGCCCGGAAGCGTGGCTTCGCCTACTTCCCGCTCGGGGCGCTCTATGAGGGCGTGGTCGCGAAGCCACCGTTCAATCCTCTCGCGGTCATGACGTCGGCCCAGCCGTACGGACCGTACATCAGCCTCGACGGGATCCATCCGACCGCCGAGGGCGCGCGGGTGATCGCCGATGCGGCGGCCACGGCGCTCAACGCCACCTACCACTTCGGCATTCCCACCTCGACGGGCCCGCTGGCGCTCTTCGCGAATCGATAGGACGAGCGGACACCGGACGCGTCGCTGCTCGACGCGTCCGGTGTATCGTTTCCTGCCGCGCCGTGCGCTCAGCCCGCCGATGCAGGACGCCGCAGTGCCGGTCGCACCACCATCGGTGCGGAGCTGATCGACGATTGCCAGTCGTCCGGTAAGCGGATCCTGGTCGAGATCGAACTCCACGAGTCCGACCAGCGCCGATCAATCGCCGGGAACGGGCAGGACGACCTCGTTCGCGAAGTCCAGCAAGACGACGATGCCGTCGGTCTCGCGCGCGATGGTGAGCGCGCTGACGTCCCACTCGACGGTGCCGGCGAGCCCACACGTGTCCCCGAGTGCGTCAGCGACCGAGGCCGTCTCGGGCCAGCGCACGTCGGGCATCGACGGCACGTCGCTGGACGCGCCGCATGCCATCGCACCCACGACGAGCGAGATCGGCCCAAAGACCAACATGGGCTGGCGCACGAGCACTCTCCGCGTCGGCAAAGACGGTGCACAGCATCTCGGTCGCATGATACTAGGCCGGTCTGCGCACTCCCTGCAGGATCGCGCGTGATGCCGAAAATGTGATGCGCCGCGCGGTCATTCCCGCCGCCGTTACTTCGCCGATGGTCGCATATACGTCACGTTGTCTCGGGCCGACCTTCAGCGTGTACTCATTTGGAGCGCGTATGAACGGATCGGGCAAGGTGGGCGCGCGGGGAGCGGGCGGAGCCATGACGGCAAGCGATTGGAGCGCCGACTCGTTGCGCGTCCGCACGCGTACCATGCGACCCGTCGTGAGGGCTCCGCACCGATCCTGGTAGTACGCTCGCCCGAGAGCGTGACTCGTCGCGCTCCCGACACGATGAGATGGAGCAAAGCCGAACTGACTCGCTCCAGACGATCGGAGGAACGCATGGCTGACTCATTACAGTGGCACAGACTCGTCAACTTATCGAGCGGACGCGCGCGGGCGAGCTGGTGGTGGAAGACCGCGGCCGCCCTCGGCCCGCCGGCGGTCGCATTCTGCATTCAGTACTTCGTGCTGCATGCGACGATGTCGCGGTGGGCGCTGTTCTATCCCGCCGTCTTCGTCGCATCCCTGCTCGGGGGACTTTCCAGCGGGCTGGCCGCCACGGCGATCGCGACCGCCCTCGTACCCCTCTTCTTCATGGAGGGCAGGAGCTCCTATCTCACCGCGCCACCGAACCTGATCTCCATCTTCATCTTCGTGACGATGGGAATCGCGATCAGTGTCGTGCACGAGCGGCTGCGCACGATCATGGTGGAGCTCGAGCGGAGCCGACAGTGGCTTCAGGCGATCATGGACAACTCGCCGAACGTGATCGTGATCAAGGATTTCACCGGCCGCTATCTCATGGCCAACCGGCGGCTCGAAGAGCTGTTGCACCTGGGCGCTGGCGAATGCACGGGGAAGACCGATGTAGAGCTCTTCCCGGAGGAGAGCGCCGAGCATCACCACCGATCGGACGCTGAGGTATTCGCGAAGCGAAGCGCGATCACCTACGAGGAGACGCTTCAGGTGCGCGGCGAGAGCCACGTCTATCTGACGAGCAAGTTCCCGCTGTACAACTCGGAGCCGTATCCGTTCGCGCTCTGTGCGATCTGGTCGGAGATCACCGACCGTAAGCGCACGGAGCAAGCGCTGCGGCAGCGAGAGGCCGACCTGCGGCAGGCCGAGCGCCTCGCCCACTTGGGAAGCTGGATCTGGAACCCAGCCGACGACACGTTTCGATGGTCGGAGGAGCTCTATCGCATCATGGGAGTCGAACCGCCTTCGCCTCCCGACATTCCCCTCTCGGGTGCCAACCGCCCGATGGCGCCGGAGAGCGCGGCAACCATACGCGATGCGCTCCAGGTCGTCCTTCGCGACGGCGGAGCGCACGAGGCGGAGATGGAGATCAAGCGCCCGGATGGACAAACGCGCTGGATCGACACGCGAGGTGACGTCGTCAGGAACGAGCGCGGCGAAATCGTCGCCGTCGCGGGTACCGCGCAGGACATCACGGAGCTCAAGGAGCTGCAGCGTCAACGCGACGAATGGACCTCGCTGATCGCGCACGACCTGCGTCAACCGATCGGCGTGATCACGATGGCCGCGAGCGCGCTACCCGAAGTGCACGCCGCGTCGTTGCCCGATCAGGAAAGCGACCTGGTGAAGCGCATCGCGTCGGCGGCCGGTGGACTCGCGCGGCTGGTCGACGATCTGCTCGATCTCTCGCTGCTCGAGGCCCGGCGCCTCACCCTCGATCGACAGTGGGTCAAGCCGCAGATGGTCGTGCGCGAGGCGATCCAGCGTCTGTCGCACATCACGGTGGGCCACCGCGTCAACGTCACCGAGGGACAGGGCGTCGCGGACGTCTGTGTCGATCAGATGCGCATCGGCCAGGTGCTCGGCAACCTGATCTCGAACGCGGTGAAGTACGGCGACGACGGATCCGACATCGGCGTGCGCGTCGAGCAGCACGGTGCCGAGGTCGAGATCGCGGTCGAGAATCGTGGACCGGGGATCCCGCCGGAGGACGTCCAGCAGCTGTTCAATCGGTTCGTGCGGACCTCCAGGGCGCGCAAGTCGGGCGTACGTGGCCTCGGGATTGGCCTGTACATCGCGAAGGAGCTGGTCGTCGCGCACGGCGGGCGCATCTGGGTGGAAAGCACGCCCGGCCAGACGACGTGCTTCCGCGTGGCGCTGCCGGCGCGGGCGGCGGAACAGAAGGTCGCATGAGTCAGAATTGCCAGGTGAATCCGGCGACGGGCAGGCGCGGCCACTGCTGGATCTCGCCCGAGGTGAGCACGACCTGCCGATCCTTCACCGTCGCGTCGCGCCAGAAGCCGCGCGGGTTCTCGGTGCCGAGCACGTTGTACACTTCGCCGAAGACGGACAGGCGCCCCGCCCTGGTGTGGAAGTACTTCGTCCATCGGACGTCCACGCGGTGGTACGACCGCAGGCGCATCGAGTTGAGCTCCCCCGGCCTGCGCCAGGTGGAGATGGCGAGCTCCGTCGGGCTGTTCTTGACCGTGTCGACGGTGAGGAGCGTCGGCGTGTAGGGCCAACCCGAGTGCCATAGTCCTCCCAGGCTGAGTCGCCACGAGCCGCTCGCCGGATGCAGCGACCAGTCGGCGTGCACGGCGTGTCGCTCGTCGAAGCCACGCGGCACCATCCGACCACCTATCTCGTCCATCGACGACGCGAGCGCGTAGCTCACCGACCAGTCGGTGCGGCCGGCATCCTTCCGTGCGAGTTGAAACTCGAGGCCGCGATCTCGACCGGCGGTGCGGTCGATCAGAGTACGGTCCCAGAGCAGCTCCGGAAACAGCCACATGTCGCCGCCCAGATTCGCGTACTTCGGTCGCGCGTGAGTGAGTCGGCGCTCGTAGGCCTCCACACGGGCGATCACGCCATTCGGCAGCGACTGCTCGACGCCGAGTGTGCGTTGCTGCGCGCGCTCCGCCAAGCCGAAGCTCTGCACTCCGTCCTCGGCCTGGAGCGAGAACAGCGACTGCGACTGGCTGTAGCTCCCCCAGGCCGCGCGCACCGTGGTGCGCTCGTAGGGTTGCCACGACACGTTCAACCGTGGGCTCACGATCGACTCGTCGGTGAGTGACGATCGGTCGAACCGTGCGCCCGCCTCCACCGTAAGAGAGGGAAGGAGCTGCATGCGGGGCGCAAAGTACAGCGCGACCTTGTCGGCCCGCGGCGCCGCAAGGGTGGAAATACTGGCGCCGCGACCGGTCTTCACGCCGTCGGGCTGCTTGCCTGCGAGCACTCTCAGATAGTCGTAGGCCGCCGACTCTCGCTTCGCGTCGATGCCCCACTTGAACAGCAGCGTGCGCGACGCGTCGAACGTCCAGTCCTGACGAACGCCGATGCGGTCGAGCGAGCGCGTGTCGTCGATCGACACGTTCTGCACGCCCGCGGTCGAATAGTTCTCGCCGTGCCGCTGCCACGAGATGGCGCTTCCGGAGAGCACGCTCTGCATGTGGAGTCGATCGCCGAGGAACTGATCGTCCCACGTCACCCACGCATAGCTGCTCCCGTAGCCGCTGAAGATGTTCGGCTCGTCCTTCTTCAGGAATCGGAACGTGTCGCCCGCGCGAAGTGCATGCACCGCGATGCGGCCGCCACCGGGCAGATCGTATCGCACCTTCGCGAACAGGTCGTAGTAGCGCGGCTGAATCGAGTCGCGGATCTCCGTGAACTTGAGGGCGACATCGAGATACCCGGGGCGCGCGGAGAGAACCCATCCCCCCTTCCCTCCCGCGAAGCCGCCCTGGAGCGTTGCGCGCGCGTTCATGGCGCTGACGCCGACGGAGCCATGCACTCCGTCGGTACGCGGATCGGACGTCTCGAGGGTGAACACGCCGGCCAGCCGATCGCCGTACTCGGCGGAGAATCCGCCGGTGTTGAGCGACGCCGTGCCGAGCGTCTGGATGTCGATGATCGAGAACGCGCCGCCGACGTCCTTGAGATGGAACGGCTCGACCAGCTCGAGGCCATCGAGGGAGACATACAGCTCGTCTCCCGACGCGCCGCGTACGCCGAACTTCGCCGAGAAGTCGTCCGCCGTCACACCGGGCAGCCGCGCCACGGCGCGGTAGATGTCCTCACCGAGCTGCGGAATGGTTTCCAGCGTCTCGCGCGACAGCGACTGTCCCCCCGCGGCGACGTCCCCCTGCAACAACCCGAAGTGGCCGGGCGTGATGATCATCTCCGACAGCGCCACGGTGCGCCGGCGCATTGTGACGCCGAGCGGAGCCTCCCGATGGTCCTCGAGCAGCGGCACGTCGACGATCACGATCGGCTCGTAGCCCATGCGAGTGACACGTATCGTGTAGCGGCCGGCCGGCACGGCGGCAAATCGAAAGTGCCCATCGTCGCTCGAGCGCGTGCTGAAGCCGGTCCCGAGCAGCTCGACGCGCGCGCCGCCGAGCGTCGTACCGTCCAGTGTGTCGCGCACGACCCCACCAATGAGAACGAATCGTGAGCCAGCGCCGGCGGCGACCGGTACGCTCGCTCTGGAACTGTTGGGCGCCGAGGGCGACGGTCCCGACGCAGTGGGCGCAAGGTCCACGGCTCCGGCCGACTGCTCGACCACCACCTTGCCCCCCGCGGGAGGCTGCTGGCTTCCCGCCGCGCCCTGCGCCGAGAGGGGGCCGGCAATCGTGGAGAGCGCGACCGAGAGCAGCATGGCCGAGGCGCGCTGTCGCCGTCGCTCGGCCGGCCCACGACAACCCGGGGCAGGCGCCGGGGCTACTGAAGCGTCGGAGCCGAGCTGCCGGTCGAGAATGCGCCAGTCGGTCATGCTGAGCCAGTGCCTCGTGGTGAGCGTCGGGAGCAGCGAGCGAAGATGCCTTGCTCCTGTCGGGCCGTTCAGGAGGGCGCTGAAGCAAGCGTCGAGCCGTGCTCGGCCGTGCCTCCTGTGGTTGGGCCAAGTCGTCGCTGGCGTCCCTCGGGAAGTGACGGCAGCCCGCCTCATGCCCTCCACACCGCGTCGGCGCTTTCCAGGGGGACCGCGTTCCGACGTCGATTTTCGCGTCGAAAGCATGGTGGCGCGAGCCGACGGCCACCACCGACCGCTCGCGACGCATCACATCCTGTCGCACGGGCGCCGCACTCACTGACTCGAGCGCGGCCGAGGAGTGCCAGGTCGGCCAGCGCCGTGACTCGCGGATCCGTGGTCCGCTACCGTATAAGGGATTCGCGAATTCAACGGCGAGCATGACGAGCTTCCTCGACCGGCTGCGCATCGAACTGCCCATCTTCCAGGCGCCGATGGCGGGGGTGTCCACCCCGGCGCTCGCCGCGGCGGTGTCGGACGCGGGAGCCCTGGGAGGCATCGCAGTGGGGGCGGTCGACGCCGCGGATGCCCGCACCATGATCGCCGAGGTGCGCGCGACGACCGCACGCCCATTCAACGTCAACGTGTTCGTCCATGGTCCCCCACGGGCGGACCCTGGGCGCGAAGCGGCGTGGCTGGCCGGACTCGCCCCTGCCTTCCGCGTATACGGTGCCGAGCCACCCACGGCGTTGCGCGCGATCTACCGGAGCTTCGCAGAGGACGATGCGATGCTCGGCGCTCTCGTCGAAGCGGCGCCGGCCGTCGTCAGCTTCCACTTCGGCATCCCCGAGCCGCGGCGGGTCTCGGCGCTGCGCGCGACCGGCGCCGTCCTGGTGTCCAGCGCGACCAGCCTCGCCGAAGGTCGCGCCGCGGAAGCAGCCGGCGTGGACGCCGTAGTGGCGCAGGGCTATGAGGCGGGCGGACACCGTGGCGTGTTCGACCCCACCGCCCCCGACGAGCGACTCGGCACCCTCGCCCTCACCCGGCTCCTCGTGCAGCGTCTCGGTGTGCCGGTGATCGCGGCGGGCGGAATCATGGACGGGGCCGAGATCGCCGCCGTGCTTCGGCTCGGGGCAGTGGCCGCGCAGCTCGGGACGGCGTTCGTCGCATGCCCGGAGTCGGCGGCCAGCCCCGCGTATCGCGCAGCGCTGCTCGGTGACGACGTGCACACGGTCATGACGTCGGGTATCTCGGGCCGCCCTGCGCGCTGCCTCGTCAACCGGTTCACGACGCTGGCCGAGGAGCTGACGAACGGGACGCCTGCCCTGACGCCACCCGACTACCCCATCGCGTATGACGCCGGCAAGGCACTGCACGCGGCCGCCACGGCGCGCGGGGAGCACGGCTACGGCGCGCAGTGGGCCGGCCAGGGTGCTCCGCTCGCGCGAGCGCTGCCCGCGTCCGAGCTGGTCGCGGCACTGACCCGCGAGCTGCGGGCCGCCGAGCAAGGCAGCGCGACTCGCACAGACTGAGTCCGGTCCACCGAAGCTCCCACCGTTACGCCGAGTCCTGCGCCGACCGTCATCGCCCGGGCTCTCCGCGCTGCCGGATAGTCGGGGATGTAGCGACCCCGGCTGTTACTCTCGCGTCACGAACGCGTCACGCATCTGCAGACGCAGCGAGGTCGTCGCGATTCGGCGCTGAACGGCCGAGATGGTGTCGAGCCCC
>QHVE01000073.1:26940-38677 GCA_003223455.1 Gemmatimonadota bacterium
TCGCCGTCCCTCCTCACACGCGCCTCGTACGTCCGCCGTGCGTTCGCAATCGACCACCGTACCGTGACCGCGCCCAGTCAGCTCTCCGAGCATCGCCAGAAGGCCCGACAGTACGACCGAGGTGTGAACCTCCGTGCGTCGCAGGTCGGGCTCTCGGTCGTTCGCGGCATCATCACTCCGTTCACGTCGAACGCCGCCATCCCGCCGCTCGAGCACAATGGGATGGCCATGCTGAACGTCCGCGCGCATGCGACGCGCGCGATGGGTCGGCTGGTGGTGCTCGCGTCTCTCGACATCCTGGCGTCACAGACGTTCCGCCTCATCGCGCGTTCGCTTCACGACCTTCCGATCGCGGCCCGCATCGCGGTCGAACGACTCACGCTCCTGGCCGGTCTGGGTGGTCCGCAGATCGCGGCCGCTGTCGTGATCGGCCTCTTTCTGACTGGCGCCTACGGATACGGCGACCGGCGACGCAGCGTGAGGCGCATTCTCACCGGCTGCGCAGTCGCCACGTTGCTGCCGTTATGGGTCGGCCTCTGGGCATCGCCGGCGCGGGCCGCGCTTCAGATCATCGTCGGTACTCTGCTGCTGGGCGCCGCGGTGCTTGTCGGACGCCTCTTGATCGACAGCATCATCGGCAAGTTCGTGCCCGCGCCGCTGCCCCGGACGGTGCTCGTTGGAACAGCGGAGGACTGTCGCGACGCCTCGGACCGCGGCGATGAGGCCATCGTCGACGGCTTCACCATCGTCGGCAAGATCGAGATCGCGGAGATTCAAGGGCTCAACGTCGAGGGAATTCGCCGTAATCTGGTCAGCGCTGGTGCCGAGACCCTGCTCCTTTGCGGACAGCTGGACGACGACACCTTCGCGATCGCGGTTCGCGCCGCGATGATGGCCGAGTGCAGCGTTCTGGCCACCGCACGACGCCTCGCGCTGCCGGGGATCAACCCCAAAGTGCAGTGGCGGCGCGGTCGCCCGTTCGTCGAGATGCGCGCTGTTGGCCTCCGCTGGCAGCAGCTCCTCCTGAAGCGCGTGCTCGATGTGGCGCTGGCCTCGGCGCTGCTCGTGGTGCTCTCGCCGATGCTGCTGCTGATCACGGCGGCGATCGCGATCACCAGCCGCGGCGCCGCGGTCTACGGCCAGCGTCGGCCGGGCCACTACGGCCGCACGTTCCGCTGCCTGAAGTTCCGCACGATGCACGTCGATGCCGAGGCGCGACTGCGGAGCGATCCGGAGTTGCACGCCGAGTTCGTGGCGAACGGGTTCAAGCTCCCCGAAGGCCGCGATCCCCGCATCACGCCGCTGGGCCGGGTGCTCCGACGCACGAGCCTCGACGAGCTCCCGCAGCTCTGGAACGTGCTGCGCGGCGACATGTCGATCGTCGGTCCGCGCCCGATTCTCACCGATGAGATCGCGCAGTACGAGGCCGACTGTCACCTGCTGCTGCTGCTCAAGCCGGGCATCACCGGGCTGTGGCAGGTCAGCGGACGGAGCTCGGTCGGATATCGGGAGCGCATCAAGCTGCAGCTCCAGTACGTCGAGCGATGGTCGCTCATCCGTGATCTCGGAATCCTGCTGCGAACGGTTCCGGCCGTGCTCGCGCAGCAGGGAGCGCATTGATCCGACTCTCCCTCCCTTCCCTTCACCACTCGCAAGTATGACGACCGTCGTCACGTTCGGGACCTACGATCTCTTTCACGTCGGGCATCTCAACATCCTGCGCCGCGCGAAGGACCTTGGCGATCGCCTCGTGGTCGGCGTGTCCTCCGATGAGTTGAACTTCCGGAAGAAGCAACTGCGTCCCACGTATCCGCTCGACCATCGCATCGCGATCGTCGAGTCGATCCGGTACGTGGACGAGGTGTTCGTCGAGGACGCGCTGGAGCTCAAGCGCCAGTACCTGATCGAGCGCCGCGCCGACATCCTCGTCATGGGCGACGACTGGGAAGGCCGCTTCGACGAGTTCTCGGACATCTGCCGTGTCGTGTACCTGCCGAGAACCGTGGGCATCTCGTCGACCGACGTGAAGGTGCGCATCCGTGGCAACGGACATCTGTCGCCCTCGGCCCAGGTCGCGTAGCCGCGAGCAGCAGTCGCCGCACCGGACGCAGAGGTCACGCATGTTTCGAGACAGCGTCTTCAGCCTGATCACGACGGTCGTGCGCCTGGCGACCGGCCTGGTGCTGTTCGTCGTGCTGGCGCACGTCTGGGGACCGGAGCGGTTCGGGCTCTTCATGTACCCGTTCACGATCGCCGGCATCCTGGTCAAGCTGGTCGACTACGGCTTCCTGCTCCAGGTCGCGCGCGACGTGGGGCGGCGTCCGGCGGAGGCCCACGCGACGATGAGCCGCGCCCTCGGGGCGAAGCTCCTTCTCGTCATCCCGGCATGCGTGGCGGCGTACGGCATCGCGATCCTGCTGCCCGGAGCGAAGGGATTCGGCCCGCTGCTGGCGATCCTGCTCGTGGACGCGGTCGCCAACTCGTTCGCGCAGTTCCTCAACATTCCACTTCGCGCGCTCGGCCGGTTCGACGAGGAGGCGCGGATCGCGGCGGTCGGCAACGCGATGGTGTTCGCGGCCGTCGCAGCGGTGGCGCTCACCGGACACGGGCCACTGTTCGCGGCGAGCGTCATGGCCGGCTGCCGCGCGCTCTGCCTGCTCTTCTCGTGGAACGCTTACCGCGGACTGCTCGGTTCCACACCGCGCGCGATCGTCGAGCGGCAGTCGCTGCGCGCCTCGCTCTGGATGGGCCTTCCGTTCGGTGTGCACGCCACCGTGGGTACGCTCAACATGCAGGTGGACACGCTGATGGTGCAGCACTACCTCGGCGCCGGATCCGTCGGGCTCTATCAGGCCGGCATGCGCGTCCTGCTCGGCGCGCTGCTGGTCGGCGACGCGCTCAACGGCGTGTACCTGTCGGCGATGGCGCGGTCGAGCCACGACCGCGTGGAGCTGTCGCGGCTCGGCGAGCGGATGACGCGCCAGCTCCTCACCGTCGGGCTGTTCGCCTTCGGATGCATCCTCGCCGCCGGCCCGTGGGCCGTACGCCTGCTGTTCGGCGGGCGGTACGATGCGCTCGCGTCGCTGCTTCCCCTCTTCGGCCTGCTCGCGTTCATCCGGTACGGCGGCGTGTCCTACGGCACCCTCCTCACGCTTGCCGATCGCCAGATCGTGCGCGTCCTCGCCGTGTGCGGCGTGATGGCGCTCGGGCTCGGGCTCAATGCGCTCCTCATCCCCCGCTTCGGCCTGACGGGCGCGATCAGCGCGTCGATCATCGGCCACCTCGTGCTGTACGCGATCTACGTGAGCGCGGCGCGGAAGGACATCGGGAGCTTCCTCGTCGATCGTCGCTCCCGCGTGCTGTTATGCCTCGCGGGCGCGATCGTCCTTCTCCTGCCGTTCCTGCCCTCGGACGATTCGTCGGTGCGCATCGCGCTCGGTGCGATGCTCGCCATCGCGAGCCTGGTGGTGGGGCCGACGGCCGGGGAGTGGGGGCGCCTGCCGCGGCCGCTGCGCCTCGCGGCCTCGATCGCCCGGTGAGGCCCGTAGCACTTCACTTCCCGCCGGCCAGCTCGACATGATCCCTCGTCCGGTTCGTCTCGCCGTGAAGCTCGTGACTCGACTCGGCGAGCGCGCCTTCGCGGCACTCCTCGTGGTCGTGAGCCTGATCGTCCCGCGCTCGAAGCGGATCTGGGCGTTCGGCTCGTGGTACGGACAGCGGTTCGCCGACAATCCGAAGTATTTCTTCCTCCACTGTGCCTCGCGTGAGCGAGAGGCGGTGCACGCGGTGTGGCTCTCGATGAACGCCACGGTGGTGCGGCGGATCCGCGCGCTCGGCTTCCCGGCGTACCATCGTCTGAGCCCGAGTGGATTGTGGTACGCCCTCCGGGCCGGCGTGTACATCTTCGACTGCCGAGTGATGGACGTCTCGTCCGTCGCGTCGAGCGGCGCACTCAAAGTGAATCTGTGGCACGGCGTCCCGCTCAAGATGATCGAGCGAGACATCGCGCAGGCGAACAATGCGCTCGCGCAGGCGCATCACGGCTCGCCGCTCGTGCGGGCGGCGAACAAGCTGCTGCGCCCGCAGCTCAGCGAGCGGTACGACTACATCCTGGGCACCTCCCGGGCGACGTGCGAGCGATTCGCCGGAGCGTTCGGCGTCGCGACGTCGCAGGTCATCATGGGCGGCTACCCGCGGACGGACGTGCTGCTGAGCCGCGAGGACGACGCGCGCTACCGCATGCCCGAGGAGGAGCGCGTCATCGAGCAGTGCCGCGCCTACGCGCGCGAGGGGACGCGCGTCCTCCTCTACATGCCGACGTTCCGCGACTGGCGCAACGACGCCGACCGGGTGATCCCGATCGATTGGCCGAAGCTCGACGCACTGCTGCAGGCGCAGGGCGGAGCGCTGTTCTGCAAGCTGCACCCGAACGATCAGGCGCGCCTCCCCGACCTGGCTGGGCTGAGCCGCGTGCACCTGATCCCGAGCAGCGTGGATCCGTATCCGATCCTGCGGCACACCGACGCGCTGATCAGCGACTACTCGTCGATCTTCTTCGACTATCTGCTGCTGGATCGTCCGCTGGTGTTCTACCCGTACGATCTCGACGACTACCGGACCTACAGCCGCGCGCTGTACGACGAGTACGACTCCGTGACGCCGGGTCCGAAGGCCCACGACGCGGCGGAGCTCCAGCGGGTGCTCGACTCCCTGCTCTCGTCGTACGACGAGCATGCGCGACGCCACGCCGCGGAGCGCGCCGCAGTACGCGGTCGCTTCTACGAGCACGTCGACGACGGTGCATCGGCGCGCCTGTTCGACGTCCTCCGCGAGCGTACCGCCGCATGAGACGCGCGCTCCGCCCGCCACGCGCTCGTCGTCTCGCCGTCGTCGTGGGCCTGGCGCTGCCAGTGCTCGCCGCCCGGGCAAGCGCACAGCAACGCGATTCCGCGATCGTCGCGGAACCACCAGCCGCGACGCCGGGAGGGGTGAGCACGCTGCGCATCGCCGCCGGACTCGCCGTGACCGCCGCGGCGATCGCGCCATTCGACGTGGCGATCACCAAGCGACTGCGCGCCCACGATCTCCAGCAGTCCTCGGTTTGGCGCGCCGGCGCCGTGGTGTTCGACTTCTACGGTGCGCCGGGCGCGCGCGCCGTCGGGCCTCTGCTCGCCGTCGCGGGGAGCCTGGGGCACAACCGGACGATGTCGGACATCGGCATCCACGTCTCGGAGTCGTACGCGGCGGCGGCGGTGGCGGTGTACCTCGCGAAGGGAGTCGCCGGCCGCGCGCGACCATACACGGTGAACTCGGAGAGCGCGTACGACTTCGAGTTCGGTCGCGGCTTCCCGCACAAGGAGCCGTACAGCTCCTTTCCGTCCGGGCACGCCACGGGATCGTTCGCCTTCGCCGCGTCGATCACCGTCGAGGCGGCGCGGCGCTGGCCGGAGCATGCCGTACTCGTGGGCAGCCTCGCCTACGGTGGCGCCTTTCTCGATGGCGTGTCTCGCGTCTATCGTGACACCCACTGGCCGAGCGACGTGGCCGCCGGCGCGCTGATCGGAACCGTGAGCGGAATCCTCGTGACCCGTCGCCAGCACGCCCACCCCGACAACCACCTCGACGCGCTGGCGCGGCGGGTGCTGTTCGCTCCCGCCGCGGATGGACGGATGCTCGTCGGCGTGGCGCGAACGTTCTAGGTCACGACCCGGCGGCCACACCCGCCGGCACCAGTCGGGGCTCGGCGATGGCGGGCCGGATCGGCTGGAGCCGAAAATCGCCCTTCGCCGCCATCACCAGCCCAGCGGCGAGCAATCCGAGGATGGTGGCCAGCAGCAGCTTGAGCACTCCGTGACGCCGCACCTTGGTCAGCTCGGGTGGGATCGGATCCACGACAACCACCGCCGGCAGCTCCGAAAGCTCCCGCGCGATGGCGCTCTGACGGTCGGTCACGGCATCGGAATACGCCGCCTGAGCCGCCACCAGGTCGCGATCGATACGCTGGCGCTCTACAGCAGCCGGCGAATACGGGGCATAGACCCGATGGCTGGTCTGAAAGCTTTGCAGCCTCGCCTCGACAGCGCGGAGCTGGCGCCGCGTGCTGTCCACCTGCGTCTGCCCTGCCTCGCGCTCGTCGCTGGCCTGCGAGCGGAGCACCTCGACGAAGGTCCGGCTCGCGACGTCAAGGATGCGTTGCGCCGTGCGACGAGCCAGGGCGCTGTCCGGATGCGTGACGGCGAATGTCACCAGGCCGGTCTGCTTGTCCACGTCGGTGGTCAGCACCTCGCGCATCCCGAGGTCCAGATCTTCCGGGCCGATGCTCGCGCGCGGCTTCTCGAGCAGTCGTTCGATGATCGTCTCCTTCGCGCTGTCGGCAGCCGGGGACAACGCGACCTCCCGCAACACGGCGCGCAACATCAACAGGCGCGTGATGAAGAACGGCGTGGACTGCACACCACCCAGCGACGCGTTGCCGAGCAAGTTGGACAGCCCACCAGCGAGCGATGCGTTCTTCGCGTTCGGCACGGCCGCGACGACCAACTCTGCTTTGTACTGGCGTTTCGGCACCAGGATGAGCGCCAGACCGCCCGCCCACGCGCCGAGGATGCAGAGCAGCACGAAGCGCCAGCGGCGGACGAACGGCGTGTAGAGCGCGTCGAGCTGCACTTCGGGCTCGGGCACCGGAAGGCGCGCGAGGGTGACGTCAGTCTTCATACGAGGGAGCGATAGAGTTCGGCGGTACGGTCGAGCATCCGGTCGACCGAGAAGAGCGCAGCGCGACGGCGCGCCTCGGCGCGCATCCGCAGGAGGAGGCCGGGGTCGCTCACGATGGCGAGCACCGCGCGCGCGATCGGCTCGGGGTCGAGCGCGTCCACGACACGGCCATTCACGCCGTCGATCACGCAGTCGGTGACACCGCCGACGCGCGTGGTGACGATCGCACATCCAGCCGACAACGCTTC
Organism: Gemmatimonadota bacterium; assembly: GCA_003223455.1. Taxonomy (GTDB): domain Bacteria; phylum Gemmatimonadota; class Gemmatimonadetes; order Gemmatimonadales; family Gemmatimonadaceae; genus AG11. The sequence continues at coordinate 33,903 of QHVE01000073.1, forward strand.
GAGCAGCACGTACGGGAACCCCTCGTAGCGGCTGGTCATGAGGAACAGGTCGAACGCGGGGATGACGTCGGAGCCATTCGCGACCGGCAGCCAGACCACGCGGTCGGTGAGCCCGAGCTCGGCCAGCAGTGCGCGCACCTGCGGGCCGTCCGGGCCGTCGCCCGCGAGCACGATCCGAGTCGCGGGTCGCTCGTCGAGCAGTCGCCGGAAGACGCGCACTGCGACCTCGGGCGCCTTCTGCGGCGCGAGCCGGCCGAGGAATCCGACGACGATGTCGTCCGCCGCGATGCCGAGGCGCGCGCGGGTCGCCGCACGCGTGCGCGCGACGTGCTCCGGCGTCCACGTCTCGATCCCGTTCTCGATCACGACCAGCTTGCGAGGTCCGATGCCGATCGCGGCGGCGTGGTCCGCCTCGTCGCGCGAGACGGAGATGATCCGGTCGGTGAGCGTCGCGAGCGCGCGCTCGATGAGCTGGTAGGCGCCGCGCGACGTCGGGCCGAGCTCGGGGTTCAGTGTGTACCAGCCGTTCGGCGTGTACACCACGCGCCGCGCGCGAGACCAGCGGGCGAGCCGTGCCAGCGCGCCGGCCTTGGAGCTGTGGCCGTGCAGCACGTCGGCCCCGCCGAAGGCCCGAATGACGCGGCGAAGATCCAGCGTGGCGGCGAAGTCGTGCAGGCCGGGTGCGCGCTGCAACTCCACGCTCGCCGTCTCGTAGCCGAAGTCGGCCCGGCGCTCGAGTCGCTCGGCGAACGAGCCGTCGACACCTCGGCGCGAGTGCACGAGCAGGACGCGAAAGCCGCGGCGCGGAAGGCCCTCCGCCAGATCCAGTACGTGGCGCAGCACACCGCCGTTCGTGGGTTCGGCGGCCAGGACGATGCGCATCGCCTGTCCCGATGCGTTCGCGCGGCTCACGGCGCGGCCAGCCGGCGGCGGGTCAACATGCCCTTGAGCGCAACGACTCCACTGTAGGGAACGGACATGAGCGCCAGCGTCTTGGCCACTCCGGCGAAGCTGAGCGGCTCATCGACGCGAAAGTACTTGAACTGAATGCGCAGCTTGCTGCGGAGCTGGCGTCGGCGGCGGGTGATGGAGATGCCGTTCGTGTCGAAGCGCGTCACGAGGAGCACCTCGGGAACGTTCGCCACCTGAAAGCGGCGGGCGATCCGCCAGAAGAACTCGAAGTCCTCGGCGGCGGGATACTCGTAGGAGTATTTTCCGACGGCGCGCACCACGCTCGTCCGGAACATCACCGTCGGGTGGATGAGGCACACCGTGTGGTGAAGCGCGCGGGAGATGTCCTGGTGCCGCGAGGGGAGCGAGAGCGCGAAGGCGAGGCTGCCGTCGTCGTGGCGCCACTCGACGTCCGATCCAACGAGATGGACGTCCGGCGATTCGTCGAGAAACGCCTGCTGCGTCGCGAGACGCGCTGGCGCGCAGCGGTCGCCGACGTCGAGCCGCGCGACGAACTCGAAGCCCTGCGCTTCGATGAGCTCCAGTCCGGCGTTGAGCGCCGCTTCGATCCCACCGTTTCGCGCCATGCGGAAGAGCACGATGGGGTACGCGTAGTCGTGTACGTCCACGTGGAGTGGAGGCGTGCTGCCGTCGTCGACGAGGACGACGGTGAAGGCGACGCTCTGCGCACGAAGCGACTCGAGCGTCTCGCGGAGACGCCCCCGTTCGTTGTAGACCGGGATCAGCACGGCGATGCGGCCAGCCGGCGCGGTGGTCGGTGCGTCAGGCGGCATGGGGATCCTCGAGCGAAGTCACGGTTCCGTGCTGCAGTCCGTAGACGAACCAGAGCAGCGCTTCGGCACCACGGAACTGCAGCATCGCCAGCAGGAAGTAGATGCCGACGTAGAGGAGCATCGGATCCCGCAGCCGTGATGCGACGAGGCGGCGCATCGCCAGGCCGACGAGCAGCAGATACGCGGCGAGCCCCTGCACCCCCGTCTCGACGAGGTGCTGCAGGTACTGATTGTGAAGGTTGTCCTCGGTGACGCTCGCACCGATCGCCCGCTCGATCAGGGGCACCGCGTTCCCCAGCCCAACGCCGAGGGGATGCAAGGCGAACACGCGGACGCCACCGGTCCACAACGTGAGCCGAGAGGTCGAACCGGGATCCTCGCCGACGCTCTGGAAGCGCTGCGCGATGTAGTCCGCGCCCTCGACACCGCGAGCGGCGAACACACCCAGCGCGGAGAGCAGGACGATCGCGGCGGGGAGGAGCCAGCGGCGGACCGGGCTCACCTGCTCCGCGCCGAGCAGCGACCGGCCGACGCTCGCCGCCACGACGAGCGCGACGACGATGAGCCCGACGCGGCTCGCGTACGCGACGCTGAGTCCCGCAGTGGCGGCCATGTAGGGGATGAACAGCCGCGACCCGATCGACTCGAGGTTCGGTCCGCCACCGAAGAAGGTCGGCAGCGTCGGATGTCCGTTCGGCGCCGCCAGGAAGCGGATGATCTCCGGGAGGAAGAGCACCGCCTTCGCGAGCACGGCGAGCAGCACGAGCACGCTGATCCAGCGCAGCGCGCGCAGGGCCGTCGTGGGGCCGGCCATCCGGCCCACGGTCGCTCCAATCGTCGCGGCATACGCGGCGAAGACCGTGTTGGCGAGGAGCGCTTTCGGCCCGAACGCGAACGACGCGACGAGGGCGGTGATCCCGACGACGACGAAGTAGGCGATCATCTCCGGGCGCCAGCGCACCAGTCGTCCGCGCGCGAGCACGAGCAGTCCGAAGCACCCGAACAGTCCGTGATACGCCTTGAGCGCCGGCCCGGCGCCCGCCTCCGCTTCGGCGAGATGGCCCGAGAAGGTGACCATCTGGAAGCTGAGCGCCACGAAGAGCAGCGCGACGCCGGCGAAGGGGCCGGTCACGACGGGCAGGCGCCAGGGGCGCAGAGCGACCGGTCTCGCGAACGTATCGTGGAGACCGCCGGCGCCGGCGCTCATGCGGCGAACCGGCCCACGGCGCGAGCCACGGCGCTACCGCCGCGCGATCGCGAGAATCGCCACGAGCGCGCCCAGCACCTGCGCCGTCGAGCCGGCGATCGACGCGAAGCCCGCGCCCTTGGCCGAGGGATCGTCCTGCGGCACGTACACCACCGAGCCCGCGCCCGGCGCCGGCACGTCGTCGGGCGCCATGCGGTGGCGCGTCACGCTCTCCACCTTGCCGCTGGCCTGCGTCACGTACGCGCGCGAGAGGTCGGCCTTCGACGTTCCACCGCCAGCCGCGCGGACGTAATAGTCGAGCTTCTTGCCCGGCTCGTAGGCCACCGCGATCGGTGAGTTCACCGCGCCGCGCACGTCGACCATCGAGCTGTATCGCGGCACGTAGAGCGAGTCGCCGTTCGTGAGCAGCATGTTGTCGCGATATGCGCGATCCTTGAGCACGCGGGGGAGATCGATGCCGACACGCCCGATGTGATTCTCGGCCCGATAGAAGACGAGCCCCGCCGCATACGCCTCGGGGGTCAGTCCACCGGCGCGCTGGAGCAAGTCGCTCACCCGCTCGTCGCGCGAGACCAGCGTGTAGCGGCCGGGGAACTGCACCTCGCCGTAGAGCACGACCGTGCGCGGCATGCTCCAGTCGGGACGTCGGAGGAGCAGCACGTTGTCGTGCGGCTGGAGCACGATCTCGGCGTCCGCCGTCGGCATGGGAACCGCCTGACTCTGCGCGCCGCCCGGACGCGGAGCGCCCGACATCGGCAGATCGTTCGTCGTCACGGGCACGCGGAAGGTGCGCGCCGTGACCGAGCGGTCGGAGCCGGGCTCCGGCATGCGCGCGATCTCGGCCTGTCCGAGCGCGCTCTCGCTGGCGCCCCCCGCGAGCAGCACGAGGTCGCGCAGCGTCATGCCCATGCGATACGGGAACCGGCCGGGCTGGCGCACCGCGCCGCCGATGGAGACGTAGCGCTCCTCGCGCATCTGCGCTCCGGCGAACACCTGGACCTCGTCGTTCTCCTCGAGCGGCAGGTCGTTCAGCACGCCGCCCGCGCGGTCGGTGAGCGTGGCGCGAAGCTGCCGACGCGTGGAGTCGGGCATCAGCCGCGTGACGAGCACGTTGTCCATCATCGCGTCCGGCCGCACGCCACCGGCGTTGCGAATGGCGTCCGAGAGACGCATTCCCGGCTTGAAGCCCTGTGGCCCCGGAGCCCAGACGCTTCCCGTCACGGCGATGCGGTCGCGCACGGCGTCGGACACGGGGAATACCCGCACGACGTCTCCGGCCTCGGCGCGGAACGCCGAGCCGTCGGCGCTCGCGAGCCGTTCCGCGGGCACGTCGATCACGACTCGATCGCGCCCGTCGGGCGCGCGCTGTCCGGGCGGGAGGATGCGCTCCACCATGACGCGACGCTGTGCCGCCTCCGCCTTGAACCCGCCCGCCGACCGGATCATGTCGGCCAGCGTCTCACGCGCGGGCCGTGGACGGGGACGAAGACGATGTCCCCCGTCTTGAGCCGCACGTCGTGCGACGCGTCGCCCCGGAGCAGGTAGTCGTACACGTCCATCGCGTCCACCGTGTGGCCGGCACGACGCACCTCGATGCGGCGCATGCTGCCGTTGGCGCTCGGACCGCCCGCGGCGTAGAGGGCGGACAGCGCGGTCCCCGCGCTCGAGACCTGATAGCTGCCCGGCATCGTCGCCTCGCCGACGACGAACACCTGGTTCTGGTGGAGGCGCGACACGCTCACCGAGTAGCGCGTCCCCGCGCCAGGGCCCTTGCCCACCGTGCCGTAGACGCGCGACAGGCGCGTCGCCAGCAGCGCGTCGAG
>QHVE01000125.1:0-2807 GCA_003223455.1 Gemmatimonadota bacterium
CGCACGCGAGCGACATCACACAGTCCGACGCCCGCTCCGTAGACGGGTATCCGATCGCGAGGAAGTTGTAGTTGTCGTACACCAGCTCGAGCGCCGTCGGCAACCGCTTCCGCATCGCCGTCCGCGTCGACCGGATCAATCTCGCCACCGCCGGATCGAACTTGGCGATGAACGAGGCAACCTGGGCGGCGGGCGATGGCGTGGGCATGCGGTGAGTGGTGAGTGGTGAGTGGCGGGTAGTTACCTGACTAGCCGAACAATGTGTCGACTGGAAATCCACTAATCCACCAACCAACCGACCAACTCACCGACTCACCGACTCACCAACTCACCAACTCACCAACTCACCAACTCACTGCCCTTTGGGCACCAGCTTCCACACCGCCCCCGCCGCCTCGTCCGTCACGATGTACAGCAGTCCGTCCGGCCCCTGCCGCACGTCGCGGATGCGCTGGTTCCGGTCCACGAGCAGATGCTCCTCGCCGACCACCCGCGTGCCGTCCAGCACGAGGCGCACGAGCTTCTTGCCAGCCAGCCCGCCGACGAACAGGCTGCCGCGCCACGCCGGGAACGCGTTCCCGGTGTAGTACTGCAGCCCCGACGGCGCGATCACCGGGTCCCAGAAGTACGTCGGCTGCTCCATCCCCGGCACGGCCGGCGCCGACGGGCCCAGTGGGCTCGTGATCGGCTGCGCGCCCGAGTACTCGATCCCGTACGCCTGCAGCGGCCAGCCGTAGTTCTTTCCCTTCTGGATCAGATTCAGCTCGTCGCCCCCACGCGTGCCGTGCTCGACCTGCCAGAGGTGTCCCTGCGCGTCGAACGCGAGCCCCTGTGGATTGCGGTGGCCGCGCGTCCAGATCTCCGGCTTCGCGTCGGCCTGGCCGACGAACGGATTGTCCTGTGGTACCGTGCCGTCCGGACGGATGCGGATCACCTTGCCGAGATGTCCATCGAGCCGCTGCGCGTTGGGGCGCATCGGCGTGTCCGACCGTTCGCCGAACGACGAGTACAACATCCCGTCCGGCCCGAACGCGATGCGCGAGCCGAAGTGCTGCCGGCCGTTGTACGTCGGCATGACCCGGAAGATCACCTGCACCCCGTCCACCTTGGTCCCGTCGGCCGACAGCGTGCCGCGCGCGATGGCGGTGCCGTTGCCGCCGTCCCGCGGCTCGGAGAAGGTCCAGAAGATCGTGCGGTCCTGAGCGAACGTCGGGCCGAGCGCCACATCGAGCAGCCCGCCCTGGCCCCCCGCCGCGACTGGCGGCAGCCCGGTGATCGGCTCGCCGACCTGTCCCGAGGCCGAGACGATGCGCAGCCGGCCGGGCCGCTCGGTGACGAGCAGCCGCCCGTCGGGAAGCGGCTCCACCGACCACGGATGGTCGAGCGCCTTCGTGAGCTCGACGACGTCGAACGCCACGTTCGACGTCACGCCGCAGATGCGCGTCTGCCCCGGAAACGCGGGCGTCTGCCCCGTGGCATTGGGGGCCCGCGTCTCGAGCGGCGTGCAGTCGGCGGGAAGCGCCGCCGGCGTCGCCGCGGCGGGTGACGACGCCGTGGCGCCGGCACCGCTGACGGAGCTGGAGGACTTCGTGCCCGGACTCGCGCAGCCCGCGGCGAGGGTAAATGCGGCGAGCGCGGCGAGACCCAGGCGCGTGCCGAGGCGTCGAACTGGAAGGTGGGTCACGTGGCGATGGTCGTGTGGAGATGAGTTCGTCGATGCGGCTGGTCGTCGCAAGCGTCGGTCCATCGAGGTGCCGCTACATTGTCGCTGTCCCTCTACGCAGCAGCCCGTCCCACGGTTGGCGCCGCCTCGAAGCCGGTGCATCCTGTGGCTCGCTGTCCACCGCCTCGGGAAGCCATGGCTCGCACTCGCCGCATCCTCTGGGTCACGCTGGCCACGTTGCTCGGCGTGCTGCTCGTGGGCGCCGGCGCCGTCTACGCGCGAAGTGAGTCGATGCTGCGTCGCACCTATACGGTTGCCCAACGCCCAGTCGCGATCCCCTCCGACAGTGCGAGCGTTGCGCGCGGAGCGCACCTCGTCAACGCCGTTGGCACCTGCGCCACCTGCCACGGCGAGGATCTTGGCGGCCGCGTCTACGCGGACATGGGACCGATCGGCATCGTCGCCGGACCGAACCTCACGCCGGGCCGCGGCGGGCGCGGCGCGGTCTTCCGGGACGACGATTGGGTGCGCGCAATCCGCTTCGGCACCCACAGGGACGGAACCTCGCTCATCGCCATGCCGAGCGAGGTCTTCATGAACATGAGCGACGCGGACCTCGGTGCGGTGGTCGCCTACCTGGAACGGCTACCGCCCATCGACCGGGAGATGCCGGCGAGCCGATTCCGACCACTCGGCCGCGCGCTGCTCGCTGCCGGGAAGCTCAACATCCTCACCGCTCCGAAGACACCGGCCAGGTCGAGCGTCGCCTCCGTGCCGGTCGGCATCACACCGGCCTATGGGAAGTATCTCGTGGAGATCGCCGGATGTGCCGGTTGTCACGGCTATGGCCTTTCCGGGGGGCGCGTCGCCGGCCCGCCGGGCACGCCCCCCGCGTCCAACCTCACCCCCGCAGGCATCGGCTCACGGACGGAAGCCGACCTTCGGCGCGTGCTCCGCCAAGGACGAAAGCCGAACGGCACCCCGATCGATCCGTTCATGCCGTGGAAGACCTACGCCGGCATGACCGACGACGAGATCGCCGCGATCTGGCTGTACCTGCGGACCGTGCCGGCGAAGCCGTTCGGGAACAAGTGAGACCGCACCCGCGCACCCGCGCCTACAACACCCTCGCCAGCCGCGAGAA
>QHVE01000125.1:2860-5652 GCA_003223455.1 Gemmatimonadota bacterium
TGCGACTCGGCCGTGATCTCCTTCGAGTAGCGCAAGTCGCTCTCGAACAGCTTCTCCATCCGGGCACCGAGCTCGTCGTCCACGGCCATCAGCGTCGTCTCGTCGTTGAACGACATCGACCGGTTGTCGAAGTTCACCGTCCCCGCCGACACGAACCGACCGTCGGCAACGATCGACTTGGCGTGCATCATCGCCGGTTGGTACTCGAAGACGCGCACGCCCTGCGCAAGCAGCGTCGCGTACATCGCGCGTCCCGCGTAGTACGTCGACAACACGTCGCCCTCCTCGTTGCACGTCAGCACGCGCACGTCCACGCCGCGCTTCACCGCGCTCACCAGCAGCTCGCAGAAGTTCTCGCTCGGCACGAAGTACGAGTTCGAGATCCACAGCCGCTGCTGCGCGCTCCCGATCGCCAGCGCGTAATAACGCTCCGCACTCGTGCTGCCCACGGACGGCGACGCGTGCAGCAGACCGCCGAACACGTGGCCGTCGTGGGTGTCCATCCCTTCCGGTGGGAAGAACAGGTCCCCCGCCAGCAGCGTCCCCGTCGCCTCGGCCCATCCCGCCGCGAACGTCGCCTGAAGCTGTAGCACGGCGGGGCCGGTGAACCGCGTGTTCGTGTCACGCCACTGATCCTTGTGCCGACCGTCGCCGTACCACTTGTCGTCGATGCCGTAGCCGCCCGTGTAGCCAACGGCGCCGTCGATCACGGCGACGCGGATGTGCGAGCGATGATAGACCTTGAACAGCTGATACCAGCGCGTCGGGCGAAACGACGCCACCGTGACGCCGCCGCGCTCGAGCTCCTCGATGTACTCCTTCTTGAGCGGCGCCGCGCCGAATGCGTCGCGCAGGAAGAAGACCTTCACCCCGGCCGCCGCGCGCTCGAGCAGGATCTCCTTGAACTCGTCGGCCATCCGACCCGGCTGGCAGTAGTACATCTGCAGCGTGATCGACCGTTCCGCGTTGCGCAGGTCCTCCCAGAGACGCGGATAGGTCTCGTCCCCGCAGGCGAAGATCTCCACGCGATGCCCCGGCAGGATCGCCGTCTTGGTAAGCAGCGCCAGCGAGTCGCAGAACAGTGGATCGCGCGGAGCAGGCGGACCATCGCCGTCGCCCGGCGTCTTCAGACGCGCGATCGTCGTCCCGCGCGTGAGCGACTGCAGCCCGATGACGGCGAGGATGATCGCTGCGGCGAGAAGCGCGGCGACGATGCCCTTGAGGAAGATTTCCATCCCGATGCCCGGCGACTCCCGAAACCCACGTGGCGCGCGGGCCGCGGCGCGGCCCCATCGCCATCAATGCAGCTTCAGGGCCAGCGGGCTCGAGGGATCAGGGCGTGCTCTCGCGACGGTACCGGACCTCGCCGGCGACGATCGTGTAGTCCGCTCGTGCCGTCGGAATCTCCTGCTCGGGGATCGTCATGATGTCCTTCGACAGCACGACGACGTCGGCGTACTTCCCCGGCGTGAGTGAGCCCAGGCTGCGCTCCGAGAACGACGCGAAGGCGTTGTTGAGCGTGTACGCCCGCAGCGCCTCGGCGCGCGTCAGCCGCTGCGACGGGACGAACACGCGCCCGTCCTTCGCCACGCGCGACACCATCCCGTAGAACGAGGGAATCGGATTCACGTCCTCCACGGGCGTGTCGGTGCCGTTGGTGACGACGACTCCTGCGTCCCACAGCGACCGGAAGAGATACGACTCCCGCTCGGCGCGCTCGACGCCGAGCTTCGTCGGGATCCACGGCGCGTCGGAGATCGTGTGGATCCCCTGCATCGAAGCGATCACCCCGAGCTTCGCGAACCGTGGGATGTCGGGGGGCGCGATGTGCTGCGCATGCTCGATGCGCCAGCGCAGCGACGCGCGGTCGGCCACGCCTGCCGTCGCGCGCTCGTACACGTCGAGCACCTCGCGGTTGGCGCGGTCGCCGATCGCGTGCGTCGCGAGCTGGAATCCGTGCTTGAGCGCGAGCGCCGCCACCTGCTGCAGGCTCGATGGTTGTTCGAGCGCCAGGCCCGTGCTGCGCGGCAGGTCGGCGTACGGCTCGAGTAGCCACGCGCCGTTCGAGCCGAGCGCGCCGTCGATCTGCCGCTTGATGGTGCGTACGGTGAGGAAGCCTCGGCTGTAGCCGTCCATCCGGTAGCGGTCGAGCAGACTGTCCATCCGCGCCATCGACTCGTAGCGCACCATGACGTAGAGCCGGACGGGGAGCTTGCCCTCGCTCGCCAGCCGCCGGTACAGATCGATCGTCGCGAACGGGGTCCCCGCGTCGTGGAATGAAGTGATCCCCTTCGACAGCGCGTCCTGTCCCGCGAGCTCGACGAGCCGGTGTGCGTGCGCCTCACGCTCGGCGCGCGAACGAGTCGACTCGACGCGCGTGCGCGCCGCATCGATGAGATGCTGCGCGGACTCGCGCAGGAGTCCCGTCGGGGCACCACTGGCGTCGTGCGGGATCTCGCCGCCGGACGGATTCGGCGTGGCGTTCGTGATCCCGGCGAGGCGCAGCATCGCCGCGTTCACGAAGACCGCGTGGCCGCTCGCGTGCGACAGCACCACCGGATTGTTCGGCGACACCGCGCTGAGCGACGCGTGCACCGGATTCCCCTCGACGGCGGGGGAGGGTGGATGCTCCCACTTCTCCTGATGCCAGCCGAACCCTTCGATCCACGCGCCGCGGGGCGTCTTGCGCGCCGCGGCCGCGACGCGCGCCACGATCTCGTCCCAGGTGCGCGCCGTCGTGAGGTCGAGCTCGAGCTTGGACGCGCCGAGCGCCATGTAATGCCCATGGCCGT
>QHVE01000126.1 GCA_003223455.1 Gemmatimonadota bacterium
CCTACATGCCCGGCTTCAGGCCGAATGGCGTCGTCATCGTCGTCGATGCGGCCACCGGCGCGCAGATGGAAGCCGGCGTCTCGCTCGGCACCGCGACCGAGGCGCAGCTCCGGCGAGCCGATCTGGTCGTGCTCAACAAGGTGGATCTCGCCGGCCCTCGCGCTGCTGCGGCCACTCAGCGGACGCTCGCGCGACTCGCGCCGTCGGCTCGCTTTCTCTGGAGTCAGCAGGGGCAGATCGCGTCGTCGCTGCTGCTGGGGCCGACGACGGGACAGGTCGCCCCCAACGAGACCGCGGTCGTCGCGGAGTGGCGCGCCGACTACGAACCCATTGCCGCGCGTGACGGGAAGTCTCGACTCGGCGAGCGCTGTCGGTCTTGGTGTCTGATCACCGAGCGTCCGCTCGAGGCGAGAGCCTTCCGTGAGTGGGTGGCGCGTCTGCCCGGGACCGTGATCCGCGGCGAGGGCGTCGTGCACGTCCGCGAGGAGCCTCAGCATCGGCAGGATTTCGCGCTCATCGGCTCTCGCTGGCGGCTGACGCGAGGGGCGCCGTGGGGAATGGCAGCGCCCGTCACTCGCATCACGCTCGTGAGCCTTGGTGGAGAATTGCGGCGTACCCGTGGCGGCTCACCGGTCGAGGAGACCGCCGCTCCGCTCGTGCACCGTCGCGCAACAGCCCGCGAGTCGATGCTCGCGGCGATCGAAGGAGGTGTCGTATGACGAACGCACGTCGAAGCTGGTCCGATGGGGAGAAGCCCCGCATCATGGTGGTCGAGGACGACGCCGATTCGGCGATCGGGCTCGAGCGACTGCTGACGCTTTTCGGCTACGAGATCCGCGTGGAGCACGACGGACTCGCCGCCGTGCGCTGTGCGAGGGAGTTCGTGCCGTGGGCAGCGCTGATCGATCTCACGCTGCCGAAGCTCGACGGCTGCGGCGTGGCGCGCCGGCTTCGTGAGAACGCCGAGACGCGCGACAGCGTGCTCATCGCCATGACGGGATGGGGTGACGACGCTCACTATGTGAGCTCGTTCCAGGCCGGCTTCGATCGGCATCTCATCAAGCCGCTCACCGTCGAGACGCTGATGGACGCGCTGATGGCCACGCACGCCTAGCGCGCCCGGATCGTCGATCGGAACGCGTACGAACAACAAGTGATCGACCAATTCGACGAGCTCACTCACTCGAGCTCGACACGAGACGCTGCGCAACGGCCAAGCATCCTCGGTCGGTGCGCGCGCCGAAACTCGGTGCACGGCGAGCGGGCGACGATCCGTGCTGATGATGTTCGCGTCGTTCGGTAGTGGGACTTTGGTCCACAGGCCCTTGTAGCGGCGCCATGGTGCCGGCATACTGAAGCCGGACAGGTGGTGTCGAACGATCACGGGAGCGCGTCGTCGCATTCCGGTCGTTGGCGCCGCCGGCACATGGAGAGAGAGCCATGCTGGGCGCGCCCGAAGAATCCCCTCACAAGTGGCAGGTCGCACTGGTCGATGACGACAGCTCGACGCTGCGCGCGACGGCCCGACTCCTCACCATCGAGGGGTACGACGTCTCGGCCTATCCATCCAGCGCCGAGTTTCTCGCGAGCCTTCGAGTGGCGCAGCCCGATGTCCTGCTGGTGGACCTGCGCATGCCGGACGTGAACGGCCTCGAGCTGCAGGCCGCAGTGCTCGACCGGTCCCTGCGCATTCCGATGGTGTTCATGTCCGCCTACGCGAGCGTGGCCGCCTCGGTGCAGGCGCTGCGTGGTGGTGCGATCGACTTTCTCGAGAAGCCGTGCGACCGCGAGACCCTCGTCGATGCCCTCGAGCGGGCGATCGCGTCGGCGGTCCGCGAGCGCCGCACGACGTCGATGATCACCGATCTGCTGCACAACTGGCACACCCTCACGGCCCGGGAGCAGGAGGTCTGCCGGTGGGTCGTGAAGGGACGGCTCAACAAGCAGATCGCCGCGGCCATCGGGACCGGGGAGAAGACCGTCAAGGTGCACCGCGCGAGAGCGATGACGAAGATGCGCGCGGATTCCGTCGCCACGCTCGTGCGGATGGTCGACGCGATCGACGAGCACGTCGGCGAGAGCGTGATGGCGGACCAGCGTCAGCGGGCGGGGTGACGCACCAGCTGCCGGTCGGCCACGTGACGTGCGACGATCGCGGCGAGGGCGCGAGGGAGGACGGGCTTCGTCAACACTTCGTCGAAGCCGCACGCGAGCGACCGAGCACCATCGTTGACGCCCGTCAGTGCGGTGAGTGCGAGAATGATGGCATCGCGAGTGCGGACGTCCTGGCGCAGCAGACGGGCGAGCGCCCACCCGTCGATCTCCGGCAGGATGATGTCGAGCAGCATCACCGCCGGTCGCAACGACTGGGCGAGTCGGAGCCCCTCACCGCCGGTGGCCGCTTCTTCGACGCGAAGGCCCGCGCGCTCGAGAACGATGCGCGCCAGCGAGCGACTGGGCTCGTGGTCGTCGACGACGAGGACCAGCGGCGGCTCGCGATAGAGATGCAGCTCCCTGGCTGCGGCGGCCGGCGTGCCTGCTCCCGGATGGTGATACGACGACGATCCCGTTGACGACGTGTAGCGCGCGGTCATAGAGACGGCGCGTGCGGGCCGTCGCTCGTCGTGCTCGGAGTCTCCGGATCGCTGCCCTCCGGCCATCGTGTGACGATACGCACGTCGTTCGTGCCGGTCTCCTCGACCGTCACGGTGGCCGCGTTTGCGGCGCCCACCGCGCGTGCCGCCGTCTGCGCCCACGTGTCGAGCAGCGCTGCGGTGGGACGCGTGCCCGGGTGCGTCACGACGATCGACCGCTCCGCTGCTCGCCCGACGCGCCGCCGCTTCGAGCGCGCCGAGCACGATGATCACCAGTGCCTCCCGCATCATCACCGCATCGGCCGCGACGACCGGTATCGGTGGAGCGATCATGAGGCGCAGTGACACGCTGGGCGATCGCGCCTCCAGGCCCGCGAGCCTCACCACTTCCCACGCGATCGCCACTGCGTCGACGCTCGCCTGGAACGGCGCGCGCGGCTCGAGGAGCGAGTGCATCGCGCGAACGGCATCCTTCAGCCGATGGTGCTGCTGCTGTGCGTCGACGAGCGCGGCGACCGCATCGGAGGTGCGCGGCTCACGAAGTCGGAGGAGGTGCAATGCGGCAGCGACGTTCAGCTCCACGGCAGTCATCGGTTGGCGTAGGTCGTGCGTGATGGCCGCGACGAGCTCCCCGATGCGCTGATGGGGTGGTGCCGGCGCGCGATCGCGCGCCGAGCCCGCGGGCTCGTGGTTGCCCTGGCGTGATTCCACGGTGCTCTCCGGCGACCTCAGCTCCGAAACCATGCGCAACAATGGCAGCGCTCGCCCCTTCCGAGCATTGGACGTTCGGCCAATGCGCGCAGGATCGGTCGTGACCTGTATCACCGGCCGTGCGAGCGCGCGCCGCCCTCTGGGGCCAAGGTCGCATCGCCGCGGGCACCCCTGAAATCGATGTTGAGCCTCCAATGTAGGAGACACCTGAAGGGAGGGCTGAGCATGACAAGGATCGTGTACGGTCTCGCCGCACTCGGAGTGACGATCGCGGTAATCGGCGTTGGCACCGTTCTCACGCGCCCGAGCCCTGCCACGCCGAGCATGGCCGTCAACTGGGTCGCCCCGGCGGCAGCGGCGGGTCCGGCGACCGTCGCACCGGAAGCGACGCGCGCCCTCAACGGGATGGGCGCATACCTGCGGACGCTGAAGGCGTTCGAAGTGCACGCCGTGATGAGTCGCGAGCAGGTGATGCTCGACGGCCAGAAGGTGCAGTTCGACGGCACGGCCGATCTCCTCGTCGACCGTCCGAATCGACTGCGGCTGGAGCAGAAGAGCGACCGTGCGGACAGGCGCTTCTTCTACGATGGGAAGTCGTTCACGTTGTTCGCCCCTCGCACGAGCTACTACGCAACGGTCGCGGCGCCGCCGACGATCGGTCAGCTCGCCGACACGCTGGAAGCGCGGTTCGCGATCCAGCTTCCCCTCGTGGATCTGTTTCGCTGGGGAACGCCGGAGGGCATCGACGGCAACCTGACATCCGCGAACTACATCGGACCCGCCAACATCGATGGCGTGACATGCGAGCAGTACGCATTCCGCCAGGCTGGCCTCGATTGGCAGATCTGGATTCAGTCCGGCGACTACAAGTTGCCGCGCAAGGTGGTCATCACCACCACGACCGACGAAGCACGTCCGCAGTACTCAGCCGTCTACACCTGGAATCTCGCCCCGGCGTTCGATGACGAGGCGTTCACCTTCGTGCCGACCAAGGACGCACACAAGATCATCCTGGCCGACGCGGCGCAGGCTGCCAAAGCCGGAACGAAATAGGAGCGCGCCATGAGATCACACGTTTCATTGCCCGTCGTAGGCCTCCTCGTCGCCACCATGCTGGTGGGCGGCGCCCTCGAGTCGGTCGCTCAGCGCGGAGGACGCGGCGGGGGCGGGCGCGGTGGCGGGGGCGGGCGCGGCGGCGGCGGGATGAGCAGGGGAGGGGGAGGCGGCGGCATGAGCAGAGGCGGTATGGGCGGAGGCATGCGCTCGAGCGCCCGGCCGAGCGTCAGCCGTCCCGCGGGTGGAGGCGGCATCGGCGGAGGGATCGGCGGTGGCGGGATCGCGAATCGCCCGTCGCCGACTCCGCCCTCTCGCTTCGGCGGCGTCGGTGGCGTTGGAGGAGTGGGCGGCGTCGGGGGAGTCGGTGGGGTCGGGGCCGTCGGTGGCGTTGGAGGAGTGGGCGGCGCAGGGGCGGCGAACCGGCCGGCTGCCGGCGGTGGGCGCAACAACGTCGGGAACAATGTCAACACCGGCGATCGATACACCAATATCGAGGCCGACGGCGACTGGAACGGTGGCTCGTGCTGGGGCGGGAACTGCGGATGCTGCCATCACCCGATCGCCGCGGGCGTCGCCGTCGGGGCGGCCGCCGCCGTGACTGCCGCAGTAATCGGATCGACGGTGTATGCGTTACCCTCTGGCTGCCAGACCCTGGTCGTGAACGGCATCACGTACAATGATTGCAACGGCACCTGGTATCAGCCGCAGTTCCAGGGGACCGAGACTACCTATATCATCGTCGACTCGCCTCAGTAGCGACCGCGACGACCGATCGAAGCCGCACAGGCCGGTGAGGGACGTCGCCGCCGCTGCGGTTCGAGGAGAGCCCGCTACGCAACCGTAGCGGGCTCTCTTCACGTCTCGGCTCATCCAAGGTTGGGTCACCCCGTCTGCGTGCGTGCGGGATGGTCACACGCTATTGTTTCCCGCCAGCGTGAACCGTCAACCTCAGTGATTCGGAGAGCGAGATGCCGCTGAATAGAAAGGTGCGGTACGGAATGGTGGGGGGAGGGCCCGGCGCGTTCATCGGCGCCGTCCACCGCAAGGCGGCCGCGCTCGACGGCGAGATCGAGCTGGTGGCCGGCGCGTTCTCCTCCGACGCGATGAAGTCACGTCGCCAG
>QHVE01000074.1 GCA_003223455.1 Gemmatimonadota bacterium
CGACTCGCCATCCTCTCGGGCGCATGTCTCGTGGCGATGGTCTGGTGGGAGCTGAGCAAGCGGAACGAGCATCCGGTGGTCGATCTCCGCGTCCTGCACAACCGCACGCTCGCCGCGTCGATCTTTCTCTTCATCGCGCTCGGCTTCGGGCTGTACGGCGGCGTGATCCTGTTCCCGATGTTCGCGCAGGGGATCCTGCGCTTCACGCCGACCGAGACCGGCCTGGCGATGCTGCCCGGAGGCATCGCGACGGGCATCAGCGCGCTGATCTGTGGACGACTGCTGAATGGCGCGAAGCCGCTCGTCGATCCGCGCGCGCTGATCGCGCTCGGCGTGACGCTGTTCGTCGTCTCGATGTGGAAGATGGGGCACCTGACGACCGTCGCCGGCGAGGCGGACGTACGCAACGCACTGCTCGTGCGTGGCTTCGGGCTCGGGATGCTGTTCACGCCGATCAACAACGTCGCGTACGCGAGCCTCGAGCCACACGAGGCCCAGCAGGCGGCAGGGTTGATCAACCTTTCGCGCCAGCTCGGCGGATCGTTCGGCATCGCGGTACTGCTCAACTACGTCAGCAAGCACACCGAGTATCACCGCGCCGATCTCGTGAGCAACGTGATCGCCGGCAATCCGCTGACCGATCAGCGGATCCAGGGGCTGACGCACGCCTTCATGGCCCGCGGCATGAGCGCGCTCGACGCGCAGCGTGCGGCGTTCAAGGCGCTCGACGGCCAGGTGATGCAGCAGGCATCGATGCTCAGCTTCAACGACTCCTGGCTGTTCATCCTGCTCGTATTCACGCTCGTGTCCCCGGCGATCCTGCTGCTGCGCCGCCGCAAGGGTCCGAGCGGCGCAGCAGCGGTGGACGCGCACTGAGCGTCGGCGCGCCTGCGTTTCATCGGTGCAATCACGCCTGCAGTGCAGCTCCCTCGACTCGCTGCGCTCGCACGGATGACGGCGAGTACTGCGCTCGGGATGGGCGAGTACAGCACTCAAAGATGCGCTCGGGGCGTCGAAGCGCGCATCGGACCTTCAGGCGCTGGACCTGACGCGAGCGGGACGGCATTCTAGACGAACACGACCGCACGACCTCCAGCCCGGGTTTTCGCGAACGATGCTGCTCCCTCTCCTGTGCCTGGCGCTGCTGGTCGCGCTCGCCATCGTCATCTGGGGCGTGCGTCACGACGTTCGGGCCGCCGCCCCCGCAGCGTACATGCTCCTGGCGCAGGCGGCGTGGGTCGTATGCTGGATCGGCGAGACGCTCGCTGGAGACGTCGGCACCAAGCTCCGGTGGGACGGGGTCGCCTGGATTCCCACCGTGCTGGCGATGGCGGGCTCGCTCGCGGTGGCCGAGACCCAGGCGGCGCGACCGCGGCGAGAGCGTGTGGGCACGATCGCCCTGCTGGCGATCACAGGGCCGAGTGCGCTGTGGAGCCTCTTCGAGTCGTGGCGCGGCGCGCGCCCGGACGCGCACCTCGAGCGCATCGGCCCCTTCTCGTCACTCATCTACTCGTTCACGTGGATCGAGTCGGCGGTGGCACTCTTCCTCCTGCTCGTGGTGGCGTCGAGCGCCGGCTACGTGCTGCTCAGTGCGATGCGCCGCCCGCCGGGACACCGGGCCGAAGTCGTGCTGCTCGCGGTCGGGCTGATCGGTCCGTACTTCCTGCAGGACGTCGCCTTCGTCGTGGACGCGAGGTGGCTTGGCCAGCGCGACCTAGCGCCGCTGGCCTTCGCTCTGTTCGCGCCGCTGACCGCCATCGCACTGCTCCGCGGCCGCACCGTGGAGCTGATGCTCGTGGCGCGAGACCAGGTGGTGGAGGAGCTCTCCGACGCCGTGCTCGTGGTCGACTCGCAGAACCGGCTGATCGACATGAACGTGCAGGCGCGCACGCTGCTCGGCACGTCGGGCGCGAGCGTCGGGCGGCCGTTGGCCGACTTCCCGAACGTGGCGCCGCTGATGTCGGCGATCGACCAGGGTCCCGGCGCGACGCGACAGGTGTCCGCGGGATCGCGGCAGCTCGACGTGCACGTCTCGTCGCTACGCGGCAGCGAGGGGCGCGACGCCAAGGTCGTCGTGCTGCACGACGTGACCGCGCTCCGCGACGCCAACGCCGCGCTGAGTGCGGCGCGCGACGAGCTGGAGCAACGCGTGCGGGAGCGCACGGCGGAGGTATTCGACCGCGAGCGACTGTTGAGCGCCGTGTTCGACAACAGCGTGCAGTACATGGGACTGCTCGATCGGGACGGCCACGTGCTGACGAGCAATCGCGCCGCGCTCGCGCTCGTCGGCTGCACCGCCGACGAGGTCGTGGGCCAGCCATTCTGGGAGACGCCATGGTGGCGGCACGATCCAGCGCAGGCCGAGCAGATTCGTGAAGGTGTTCGGCAGGCGGCGGGTGGCGAGCCGTTTCGCATGCTCGCCACGCACGCCGACGACAAGGGTGCGCTGCGCGAGGTCGACTTCTCACTGAGCCCGGTGCGCGATGCCGAAGGACACGTGCGCTGGCTGACGGCTGAAGGTCGTGACCTGACCAGGCTGCGGCGGGGTGAGCGCGAGCGCGAAGAGCTACAGCAGCAGGTGATGCATCTCCAGCGGCTGGAGTCGATCGGGCGGCTCGCGGGTAGCGTGGCGCACGACTTCAACAATTACCTCACGGCGATCATGGGGAACGCCGCGCTGGTGCGAGAAGGGCTGCCCAACGGGTCACCCGACGCCGAGGCACTCGACGGGGTGCTGCATGCGGCGCGGAGCGCCGCGCAGGTGACGCGACAGCTGCTCGCCATCGGACGGCGTCAGTCGGCCGGCGCTGGGCCAGTGGACATCGTCGCCTCGCTCGACCGGTTGCATGCGCTGTTCGGCCGACTCCTGGGCACCGACATACAGCTCGACACGCGAGGCGCGCCGGACACCGGACTCGCGGCGATCGATCCCGGTCCGCTGGAGCAGGTGCTCGTGAACCTCGCGATCAACGCGCGCGACGCGATGCCCGACGGCGGGGTGCTGACGATCGCGTCGGACTCGGTCGTGCTCGACGAGCTCGAGGCGCGTGCGCGCGCGATCAGTCCGGGCCGATACGTCCGCATCACGGTGAGCGACACGGGCCAGGGCATCACCGACGAGGTGCGCGCACGCATCTTCGAGCCGTTCTTCACGACGAAGCCCGCCGGCAAGGGCACCGGGCTGGGGCTGGCGATCGTCTACAGCGTGCTCCGCGGCGCCGGTGGACACGTGGAGGTGCAGTCCGCGCAGGGAACGGGTGCGCGGTTCGTGCTGCTCCTGCCGAGCGCTTCGCAGACCGGCGTGGCACCGAGGACGAGTGCGCCGGCGATGCGCGCGCTCGGCACCGGTCGGGTGCTCGTGGTGGACGACCGCGAGGAGGTGCGACGGTTCGTCGAGCGCGGACTCGCGGACCGCGGCTTCGAGCTCCGCTCCGCCTCCGGTGCGCGTGAGGCATTCGACGTCCTGGCCAGCGGCTGGCGACCCGACCTGCTGCTGTGCGACGTGCGGATGCCGGTCACGAGCGGCCCCGCGTTCGTGAAGGCGTTGCGCGAGCGGGGCGACCGCGTGCCGGTGCTGTACATGTCCGGACAGCACGATGGAAACATGGGTCTCGCGCCCAACGACACGGTGCTCGCCAAGCCCTTCACGATCGATGCGCTGGTGTCCGCGATCGACCGCGTGCGCGTGGGCTCGGCGCAATGCGGCTGACGCTCACGCTTCGCGTGGGAGGGTGACGCCCGTCGACCATACGGGCGCCTCCTCCACGGTCTGCCACGGCACGTCGGGCCACCAGCGTTGGCTCGGCACGGACAGCGATGGCTCGAACATCCCGCCCGGACGCGGCGTCGCGATGCGCACCGAGTGGCGCGTCGCCGCGACGAGCGTGCGCTCGATGGGCTCCGTCCACGAGTGGAGCGCGAGGTCGAACATGCCCCAGTGCAGCGGCAGCATCACCCCGCCCCGCACCAGCCGATGCGCGAGCACGGCCTGCTCGGGACCGAGGTGGACGTCGGCCCACAGCTTGTTGTAGGCGCCGACCTCGATGAGCGTGAGGTCGAACGGGCCGAGGCGCGCGCCGATCTCGGAGAACTCGTTCTGCATCGCCGTGTCGCCGGCGTAATACACGCGTGCGTCGGAGGCCGCGATGGAATACCCGCACCACAGCGTGCGGTCCCGGCTCCCGAGCCCGCGCCCCGAGAAGTGACGCGCCGGTGTCGCGGTGAGCGACACGTCGGCGACGTCGATCGACTGCCACCAGTCGAGCTCCGCGACGTCGCCAGGCGGAACTCCCCACCGGCGGAGCCAGCCACCGACGCCGAGCGGGGCGATCCAGCGCAGACGTCGCGGCGCGAGCGTGCGAACGAGCTGCTCGTCGAGATGGTCGTAGTGATCGTGCGACAGCACCACGGCGTCCACGTTCGGCAGCTCGTGGAGGGGAAGCGGCGGCGGGAAGAAGCGCTTCGGGCCGGCGAACGAGACGAACGACGCCCGCTCGGCCCACACCGGGTCGATGAGCAGGCGAGCGCCGCCGATCTCGACGATGGTCGTCGAGTGGCCGAGCCAGGTGACGCGCAGCCCGCTCCTCGGGACGATCGCGAAGTCGGCCGCCGTGCGATGCTCGACGGGCAGTGGCGACTCCGGCCTGCGGTGCTTCGAGCCGCCGAAGAAGAACTCCCCGAATGCGCGCCACATCGGGCCATCGACGCGCGACAGGCGGTTGTGGAACCGGCCGTCGTGCCACTGCGGTGAACGTTCCATCAGGAGGGCCAATGGGTTACACGATCCACCCAACCGATCGGGCGCCATCCGGTGTACTAGCTGATGGACCGGTGGCTGTGATGACGTCGCAGAGAAACACCGCGTCCGCGGACTTCGTTCAGGCGACGATGCGACGACTGCTGACGACGAGACTCGAACGAGCGATGCGGAGCTGGCGCCGCAGCACTCGATCGGAGCGCCATTTCCACTTCGCGTACGAGCACGTGCTCGGTACGTCGCTCGAGCTTCGGGTAACGGCCGTGCGCGAGTGTGCCGCGCAGCGCGCCGAGGCGGAGACGCTGGCCGAGATCGACCGGCTGGCGCTAGTGCTGAGCGGATGGTCGTCCACCAGCGAGCTCGCGCTCTGGCTGGCGACGCACGATGCCGACGTGCCGGTCTCGGCCGAGCTGGCGGAGGTGCTGCACGCCAGCGCACGATGGCGGGAGCAGACGCGCGGCGCGTTCGATCCGGCCGCGCAAGCGATCCTCGATCGGCTGCGCGGTGGCGATACCGACGACGCCTTCGTGCACGCGCCGGGTGCAGCGCTGCGCAAGCCGCTCTGGCTCGTCGACCGCGGCGCCGGTACCGCTCGCCGGCTCACCCGGCGGGCCGTCACGCTCGACGCGATCGCCAAAGGGTACATCGTCGCGCGCGCCGCACTGAGGGCGCGAGCCGTGGAGGGAGTGGTCGACGTGCTGCTCAACGTCGGCGGCGACGTGCAGCACTACGGGGAGCACGCGGTCGTGGGCGGCGTGGCCGATCCCATCGCGGCGGCGGAGAACGCGCCGCCGATCGCCGTGGTGCGGCTGCGGAACGCCGCGCTCGCGACGAGCGGCGGCTATCGGCGCGGCTTCCTGCTCGACGGCCGACGCGTCTCGCACATCGTCGATCCGCGCACCGCGCGACCGGCGGAGCAGATCGTGAGCGCGTCCGTCATCGCGCCGGAGTGTACGACGGCGGACGCGCTGTCGACGGCATTCAGCGTGATGTCGGCACGCGAGAGCGTGGCGATCGCCGACTCGCTCGGCGACGTCGGCTGCCTGCTCGTGGAAGCCGACGGCCGCATCACCACGAACAAGAGCTGGGACGATCGCGCGGTGACCGCGCGGCCATGACACGACTCCACAGAGGCCATCACCATGCACGATAGACCATTCCGTACTCCGCCCCATGACCCGCTCGACCGTCGCGGCGCGCTCGCCAGGCTCGCGACGGCCGCGCTCTCGCTCACCGGCCTCACCGCCTTCCGCCGGTTCGGAGCGGAGGCAACGCGCATCGCCGCACCGAAGTGGGACGACCGCTTCGAGCTCGCGGTGGATCTCGAGATCGCGCCGCAGCAGGGATACCGCTACCACCGGCCGTACGTCGCCGTGTGGGTGGAGGACGCCGGCGGTCGTCCGGTGCGGACGTTGAGCCTGTGGGTGAACACCTCGGGCCGCGGCCCGCGCTACATCCGCGAGCTTCGACGCTGGTTCTCGATGGACCGCGACCAGGAGGACGCCGGCGGTCCCGATATCATCAGCACCGTGTCGAGCGCGACGCGGCTGCCCGGACAGTACACCGTGACGTGGAACGGGCGCGACGACCGCGGCAGCGTCGTCGATCAGGGCAACTATCGCGTGGTGATCGAGGCAGCGCGCGAGCATGGCAGCTATCAGCTCATGCAGCAGGATCTCACGCTGACGACCAAGCCGGTGGCGGCGGACCTGGCGGGCAACGAGGAGATCGGGAGGGTGCGTGTCGAGTACCGCCGTAGAAAGTAGGCCGGCCAAGCCGGCGCAACCGATCGCGCCACGCGTGCGCCGCCGGCGCCCGCTGCGACTGCGCGTGCACACCGTGCTCCGTTGGCTGCACATCTACACGTCGATGGCGAGCCTGCTCGTGGTGCTGTTTTTCGCCGCGACCGGGGTGACGCTCAACCATCCGGAGTGGCTCTCGACGGAGCGCACCGAGGACGCGACCGGTACACTGCCGGCGGCGTGGAAGACGGCGAGGGGGATCGACTGGCTGGTCGTCGCCGAGCATCTTCGCGCCACGAACGGGGTGCACGGCACGGTGGCGGATCGCCGAGAGGACGATCGCGAGGGTTCGCTCACGTTCCGCGCGCCGGGCTACTCCGCCGATTGCTTCATCGACGTGCAGACCGGGCACTACAAGCTGACGACGTCGTATCAGGGGGCGATCGGCGTGATCAACGACCTGCACCGCGGCCGCGATGCGGGGAGCGCGTGGGCGTGGCTGATCGACGTCGCCGGCGTGTTCCTCGTGTTCCTGTCGCTGACGGGGCTCGGACTGCTGTTCTATCTGCGGAAGGTGCGCATCAAGGCGCTGGTGGTCATGACGGTCGGCGCGGCGCTCGTCGTCGTGCTCGCGAAGCTGGCCTCCTGACGCTCGGACGATTCAACCCGCGAGGACGAAGTCATGAGTGTCGTGTCGAAGACGAACGTACGCCGACTCGCCGCAGGCGTCGCGTTGGTCGCGTCGGCGAGCGGCGCCGGTGCGCAGCAGCCGACGGCGCGGATCGTGAGCGCAGCGAACCGCTTCCTCGCCACGCTGGACCAGCAGCAGAAAGGAGCGGTGAGCTTCGCGTTCGACGACGACGCACAGCGCGCCCGCTGGTCCAACTTCCCGGTGCGGATGACCCCGCGCGCCGGCCTCAAGCTCGGCGACCTGAGTGCGGCGCAGCGCTCCGCGGCGATGTCCCTGCTCTCGTCCGTGCTCAGCGCGAGGGGATACGAGAAGATCCAGCAGATCATGGATGCGGACGAGGTGCTGAAGACGACCGAGCGGAACAACCCGATGTTCGGCCGCGACCTGTACTACATCTCCTTCCTCGGCACGCCGTCCGAGACGAAGCCGTGGATGCTGCAGTTCGGCGGGCATCACCTCGCGGTGAACGTCACCATCGCCGGCGAGCACGGCGTGCTCACGCCGACGCTCACCGGAGCGCAGCCCGCACTCTACACGCTCGCCGGAAAGACGGTGCGGCCGCTGGGCAGGGAGAGCGACAAGGCGCTCGCGCTGCTCAACGCGCTCGACGAGACCCAGAGGAAGCAGGCGATCCTCGGCTACCACGTGGGCGACCTCGTGCTCGGCCCGGGGCAGGACGGCAAGACCATCCAGCCCGAGGGGCTCAAAGCCTCGGCGATGACCGAGCGGCAGCGCGCGATGCTGCTCGAGGTGATCGCCGAGTGGAGCGGCATCGTGCACGAGAGCGCGGCCGCGGCGCGCATGGCGGAGATCAAGGCCGACCTCGGGAACACGTGGTTCGCCTGGAGCGGTCCGACGACGGCGACGACGGGACAGAACATCACGGCGTACTATCGCATCCAGGGACCGAAGCTCGTGATCGAGTATGCGCCGCAGCGGCTGGGGGGCGATCTCTCGATGCACGTTCACACCATGTACCGCGACCCGACGAACGACTACGGGCGCAAGTACACGTCGCGATGAGAGCGATCGCCGTCGGCACCGCCGCGCTGCTGCTGTCCGTCGCGAGCCCGGCGTTCGCGCATCGCACGGACGAGTACCTGCAGGCGACGACCATCGCGGTCGAGAAGGATCGCCTCGCCGTGCAGATGCGACTCGCGCCGGGAATCGAGGTGTTCCCGAGGGTGCTCGCGCTCATCGACGCCGACGGCGACGGCGCGGTGACGGAGGGAGAGCTCCGCGCGTACGCGCAGCGGCTCACGAACGATCTCTCGCTCTCGGTGGACGGCGTGCGGCTGCCGCTCCGGCTCGTCTCGTCGAAGATGGAGGCGCTGGAGGCGCTGGAGGATGGCCGCGGCACGATCCAGCTCGCGTTCGACGCGGCCGCGCCGCGCGGCAGCGGGGGGCGCCGACTCGTGTTCGAGAATCATCATCAGCGCCCGATGGCCGAGTATCTCGTCAACGGCCTCGTACCGCGTGACCCGGCGATCCGGCTCGGCGCGCAGCGGCGCAACTACGATCAGTCGGTGTATCGATTGGATTACACCCAGTCTGGAGCGGTGGCGAGCACGCCGTCGGACCAGTCGTGGTCGCGTATGTGGTGGTGGCTCGCCGTGGCGGCGCTGATCCCCTTGACGCGCCTCACGATGAAGGTGCGGATGGGACAGCGCAGGGGACGGCTCGCCGTCGTCCCGCCCCGCGAGAACTAGACGACCCTTCTACGTACAAATCGCCGCCCCTCTACGTACACTGGCGGATCGTAGGCGCAGCCCAGCTCCGCGAGATTCAGCGCACCTCGCTTCCCCAGGTGACGCCATGTCTCGACCTATCGCCGCTCTGCTGCTCATCCCGTTGGCCCGGCCGGATGCACTCATGGGCCAGGGCTGCCTCGGCGTCGCCCTGCAGTTCTGATGCACACCACTCGACTCGGGACACCGCCGTGCACTCCCGCGCCGCGGTGCCACGAGGGCCGCCTCCCCGGAGCAGCGACAATGTCGAAGATCACAGTGGCGACTCTCCGCGCGATCGTGGCGAGTGCGCTGATGGCCAGTCCCTCGCTGGCCCAGGAGATCGAGCGAATCGCGCCAGCCACGGCGTCGTCCGAGCGCGCCACGACGCTGATCGTCGGCGAGCGCCTGGAGTACGACGTCAAGTTCGGCAGGCTCCGTGTCGGGCGAGGATCGATGGAGGTCCGCGAGACCACCGACGTGCGCGGTCGTGAGGCGTGGCACACGGTATTCGCCGTCGGCGGCGGCATCCCCTTCTTTCGTGTCGACGACCGGCTCGAGAGCTGGATCGACACTCAGCGCTTCACGTCCCTTCGCGTCTCGCAACACACGAACGAGGGTCGCTACCATCGCGAGCGACACGTCGAGTTCTTTCCCGAACGATCGACGATGCTGGAGAATGGCGAGGGCCGAGAGGAGGAGCCGACGGTCGACGAGCCGCT
>QHVE01000075.1 GCA_003223455.1 Gemmatimonadota bacterium
CTCGATCGCATATTACGAGAAGATCGGCTTCACCTTTGGGGATACGTGGGAAGGGTTCTACGCGATCGGCCTTCTCGATGGGCTGGAGCTTCACCTGAAGGAGGCACGCAGGTACGGGCCGGAGCGCGAGTGGCGGCGCGAGAACGAGCACCTCGACGCGGCGGCGGGCGTCGACGGCATCGAAGCGTTCTACGCGCGGTGCACGGCGAGCGGTGTGTCGATCCTCAAGCCCCTCGCGGCGACCGCGTGGGGCACCCAGGACTTCTACGTGGAAGATCCGGATGGCAACATCATCTCCTTCGGGGGGACCGCGGCGGCGGACTGAGCGTCGTGGAAACCTCCGTCCGCATCGCCGCCGCGAGCGAGCACGCTGCTCTCGCGTCGCTCTACGAGGTGTGGGGCTATCGCGCCGGGATCGCTGCCGGCGACGCGGTCTTCGTCGCCGAGCGGTCGGGGACGGTCGTCGGCATCGTGCGGCGCTCGCGTGAGGAAGGTCTCACGATGCTGCGCGGCATGTACGTGGGTCCGTCCGCGCGACGGACGCGCGTTGGCACGTCGCTGCTCGTCGCGTTCGTGCGCGACCTCGGGGAGGAGGAGTGCTACTGCATCCCGTTCGCGCACCTGACGGCGTTCTATGGAAAAGCAGGCTTCACCGTCGTGCCGGAGGCGATCGCGCCTGCGTCACTGGCGGCACGCCTGCAGCGGTATCGGCTGGAGGGACACGACGTGCTGCTGATGCATCGCGCCACTCGCGGCAGGCCGATCGATGTCTGATCGCACGTCGGAACAGAGAGAGCGACGTGGGCGTGGCGGACATCGAACGGAAGTGACGTGATGCCAAACGACGACGACGAGCTGAAGCCAGGAGTCGACAAGCCGCGGCGCGGGCAGTACGTCATCGGCGTGCTGATCATTCTCCTGCTCTCGGCGCTCGCGTACTGGCGGTTGGGATGACGCGTCTAGGCGCGAGTCGCGCGGGCGTCGTGCTGCTGCTGACGTCGGGCCTGGCGTGCGCGCCGCGCCCTGCGGCTGCGCCGCGAGCAAGCACCTCGCTCGCCGCGGAGGTGGACAGCGCTCGCAAGATCGCGCGAGCGCTCGTCGATGCGCAGCGAGTGCCCGGGTTCGCGGTGACGGTGAGCATCGGCGAGAGCGTCGTGTGGCGCCAAGGGTTCGGTTCGGCGGACCTGAGCGTGAAGCGGCCCGCGACGCCGGAGACGCAGTTCCGCATCGGCAGCGTGTCGAAGATCATCACCGCGACGCTCCTGATGCGGCTCGTCGAGGAACGTCGCGTCGAGCTCGATGCACCGATCGGCCGGTATCTGTCGCTCCCGCCGCACCTGGCGGGGACGACGTTGCGTCAGTTGGCGGGACATCTCGCCGGCGTGCGTCACTACCGCGGCAACGAGTTCCTCGGCATGGCACACTTCTCGAGCCCGCGCGAGGCGCTGTCGATCTTCGCCGGCGATTCGCTGATCGCCGCGCCGGGCTCGCGCTACTCCTACTCGAGCTACGGCTACAACCTGATCGGCGCGGTGCTCGAGTCGGCGACGTCGACGCCGTACGTGGATCTGGTCGAGCGCGAAGTGCTCGTGCCCCTCGGGATGACGAAGACGGTCGTCGACGTCGACGGCGCGCCGCCCGATCGGGCCCACACGTACGCCGTCGGGACAGACGGCATGATTTCGGACGCACCGCACGACGATCTCAGCGGACGGTGGCCGAGCGGTGGGTTCATCTCGTCGACGGACGATCTGGTGCGACTCGGCAGCTCCGTGCTCGGGCCCGGACTCCTGAATGCGCGCTCGCTCGTCACGATGACGACGCCGCAGCGGCTGACATCCGGCGCACCCACCTCCGTGGGCATCGGCTGGCGTGTCAGCGTGGATTCGTCGGGTCGTCGGTACCTCCATCACGGTGGGACGTCGAACGGGGGCGCCGCGTTCCTGCTGGTCTACCCCGAGCAACGGCTCGTCGTCGCCATGGCATCCAACGCGTTCACGCCGTGGGGTGAGCGCGACGCGCTCGCGATCGCCTCGGTCTTCCTCCGTCGCTGATGGCTTTCGTGGCGTCGCTCTCGCTCACGCTCTCGCAGCTTCTCGTCGTGATCGCATGCGGAGTCGCCGCCGTGTATGCGTTGGTGCTGTTGGCCTTCTCGATTCGCGCGAGCCGCTGGCCGTCCGTCGACGGTGAGATCGCCGAGACGCATCTCGTCGGCGTTCCCGACACGGAGGGATCGCACCTCTCGGAATATGTCGCCTACCGGTACACGGTCGGTGGTCGCCCCTATCGCAACGACCGCATCCGGTTCGGTCCGCACGTTCGGGCACGCTCCTCGATCCCGCAGAACGATCCCGAACCGGACTGGCCCGCCGCCAAGGCCGAGCTGGAGCAGCATTTCCCGCCGGGCCGACCGGTTCGGGTCTTCTACGACCCGCGTCGTCCCGAGAACAGCGTTCTCGTTCGTTCGCCCAGCCCATTCGTCTGGATTCTGCTCGGCGCGGCGGGGGTGTTCGCATACGGAGCGCTGTTCGGTCACCGCTGACGCGCCGTGGCGCGGGACGCCGGACGCTCGTCCAATCAGCGAACCCCTTGGCGAGGAAAACATGGGCAAGCTGTTGGCGTTCGTCGGCGCGACGGCGGGCGGCTACGCCGGCTGGGCAATCGGCGCGCTCGTCGGAACGTTCAGCGCGTTCGCGGTGAGCATGGTCGGCACGGCGGTCGGTGTGTACTACGGGAGGCGGATCGGGAGGGAGATCGGGGGGTGACGCCGTTCGCGTCAATCTGTCGTCGGTGCAGATCCGGTCCTTTCCGCCAGATCGCCGTTCGAGATCCGCGTTCCGTCGTTGGAGTGGAGTCCGCTCCTTCCCCCTCGACCTGGACGCGCTAGGTTCTCGGTGTGCGTCGAGGACGCCTCCGGTCCGCGGAAAGGGCTGCGCCCACCTGACTCG
The DNA here is from genome assembly GCA_003223455.1 of Gemmatimonadota bacterium. Classification (GTDB taxonomy): domain Bacteria; phylum Gemmatimonadota; class Gemmatimonadetes; order Gemmatimonadales; family Gemmatimonadaceae; genus AG11. The sequence goes on from QHVE01000075.1 coordinate 2,949, forward strand.
AAGATCGCCCGATGGTCATCGACCTCTTTCGGGCCGCTGCGCGGACGCCGGCCGTAACGAAGGAGGTTCTTCATGTCGTCCGCGTTTCGTCGTACCCTCCCCGCACGTCCGGACCTCGACCAGCAGAAAAAGCTCGCCAAGGAATTGCTGCGCGCGTTCCGCGCCGGCGATGGTGACGCGATCGCGCGCATGCGCGACGCGCTCCCGGACAAGCCCGAGCTCTCGCTGACGGACGCGCAGTACGTGCTGGCGCGCGAGTACGGCTTCACGAGCTGGCGCGAGCTGAAGGACCGGATCGAGCAACTCACCGCCGAACGTCTTCCACCCATCGAGCGGTTCAAGCGCGCCGTGCAGGATGGCGACGCCACGTCGCTGCGCGCCGTGCTCGAGCGCCACGCCGACGTGCGTGCCAGGATCAATGCGCCGATCTTCTCGTTCGGCGCGCCGGCGCTCGTGACGATGTCCGACCGACATCTCGACGCGATCGACGTGCTGCTGGAGTTCGGCGCCGATCCCAATCGTCGCAGCGACTGGTGGGCGGGTGGCTTCCATCCGCTGTACGGCATGCGCGGTGCGGCGGCCGAGCGACTCCTCGCGGCGGGCGCCGTCCCCGACATGTGTGCCGCGGCGAATCTCGATCGGGTGGACCTGCTCGCCGCGATGCTCGCGACGGACCCCCCACGCGTGCACGAGCGCGGCGGCGACGGCCAGACGCCGCTGCACTTCGCGCGGTCGCGCGCCGCCGCCGATCTGCTGCTCGCCGCGGGCGCCGACATCGACGCGCGCGACGTCGACCACCGCTCGACTCCGGCGCAATGGATGCTCGGCAACGATCCGGCGTCGTCCCGCATGGAGCTGGCGGCGTATCTCGTCGAGCGCGGCGCATCCGTCGACATCTTTCTCGCCGCCGCGCTCGGGCTCACGGAGCGCGTCACGCGAATGCTCGAGTCGAACCCGTCGCTGCTCAGGCTCCGCACCAGTCAGGGCGACTACGCGGAAAAGCCGCCGAGCAGCTACCACATCTATCAGTGGACGATCGGCGCGAACCTCTCGCCGTTGCACGTGGCCGTGCACTTCCATCGCGACGAGACGCTCGCGGCGATGGAGCGCTTCGCATCGCCGGTTGAGCGGCTGCTGCTCGCCTGTCATCGCGGCGACGGCGAGACGGCTCGCGCAATCGTCGCGGCGCAGCCGGACATCGTCGCGACGCTCGGCGCGGCCGATCGTCGAGCGCTCGCCGACGAGGCGTGGGGCGGCAACGCGCGCGCCGTCGAGCTCATGCTCGAGCTGGGGTTCGATCCGGCGCTGCCCGGCGCGTCCGGCGGTACTGCGCTCCACTGCGCGTCGTGGCCCGGTTCGGCCGAGTGCGTCGCGGCGCTCGTGCGTCATCCGGCCGGTCGTGCGCTGCTCGACTCGCGCGACAGGACGTTCGGCGGCACGCCGCTGAGCTGGTGCAGCCACGGATCGCGCAACAGCCACAGCCCGGGCGCGGACCATGCGGGCGTGGCGCGCCTGCTGATCGCCGCCGGCGCTCGCGTCGAAGCGGCGATGGCGGAATGGGAGGTGCCGGATGAGGTCCAGGCGGTGATCGAGGAGGCGTTGCGTGGCCAGAATGGATGACCGCACGGTCGGCCTGCGTGCGATTCACCGGCGTGGAGTCGTCGCCGCGATCGTGTTGGTCGCCGTCGCCGGCGTCGCCGGCGTCGCACACGCGCAGGCCGACTCGGTTCCGCCGCCGTTCCCCGCACCGGGACGGCTCGTCGACGTCGGCGGGTGGCGCCTGCACCTGAACTGCACCGGCGACGCGCGGCCGGCGCAGCCGACGGTGATCCTCGAGACGGGAGTCGGCGATTTCTCCGTCGAATGGAGCCTCGTGCAGCCGGGCGTGGCGCGCTTCGCCCGGGTGTGCTCGTACGACCGCGCCGGCGACGGATGGAGCGACATCGGCCCGCATCCGCGCACGTTCCGCCAGATCGTCTACGAGCTGCACACGTTGCTCGAGCGCGCCGGCGAGCGGCCGCCCTTCATCCTCGTCGGCCACTCGTACGGCGGATGGCTCGTCCGCCAGTATCAGATGACGTATCCGTCGGAGGTGGCCGGCATGGTACTCGTCGAAGCGGGCGCCGACGATCCATGGCGCATGACGCCGGACGGGAAGTTGAAACGCTCGTCGGAGCTGGCCACAGGTGCGCCGATCCCTCCCGTGAAGACGTCGGATCCGCTGCGCGTCGCCGACATTCCGCCGGGGATCATGACGCAGATCCGCGCGGGCGTGGCGCAGATGAGCCAGGCCCCCAACGGGCCGCCGCGCAACCGGCTCCCGCCCGACGCGCAGCGCATGCGCGCGTGGGCGCTCGCGCGGATCGGGCACATCCTCGCGGGAGTGAATCCCGTCGAGCACGAGGAGCTCGCCGCGCTGCGTGCCGAGCGCATGAAGTCCGCGCATCCGCTCGGCGATCTTCCGCTCGTCGTCATCACCCGTGGAGTGCCGGACGAATCGGGCCCGAACGCCGCTGCGATGGAGGAGGAGCACCGGAAGGACCACACCGCGGTCGCCGCGTTCTCGCGGAGCGGGAAGCTGGTGGTCGCCACGCACAGCGGACATCACGTCCAGCTCGAGGAGCCTGAGCTAGTCGTGTCGGCGATCCGGGAGGTGGTCGCGGCGGCACGGCGATGATGCCATCGCCGTCACCGCCATGCCTCTCGCGGCAGCGTGAGATACTGAGCCACTCCGCTCCCGAACGACCAGTCGCCGCGCGTTCGTCGGCGAGCGGGAAAAGGTGCCGCGCGCGGCGGGTCGTTGAGCGGCTCAGCCATGCAATGAAAGAGGGGGATGCCGCGAGGCACCCCCCTCTTCTCGATCACGACTGGAGCGCTAGTTGCGCATCCCCGGCCTCGGCAACGCCGTGGGCGGGATCATGTTGTTCAGGCGCATGTAGTTCGCGATCTGACTGTAGTGATCCGCCATGTCGATCACGTGGCCGAGCACCATCTGCGCGCGCGGCGCGTTCCGCGACTGGCCGCCGAACGTCATCGTGATCTGATCGGCGAGCTTCGCGTCGTCGACCTGGGCAAAGGCCTTCTCGCAGAAGTCGAACGACTCCTTCAGCTTCGCGACGAGCGTGTCCTTCGGCCACTTCGCCTTCACCGAATCGGGGGTCGCGGTGTCCTTCTCGGGCCGCGTCGCCTTCATCTCGCCGAACTGGTTGCAGAAGAAATAGTTGTCGTTCGCGAGGTGCTCTGCGATGGTGCCGATCGTGAGCTGCGCGGGCGTCGGCTTGTAGCTGAACTTGGCTTCGGGGATGGAGTCGAACGCCTGGGCGAGGTTGCGTTGGAGCGCCATCGTCCGACCGCGGAACACGCCGGTGACGGGGTTGGCCTGCGATCCTGGGGCGGGCGTCTGGGCGGCGAGTCCGATCGGCAGGACCAGCGCCAGGAGTGCTGCGCGTGAGAGGTTCATTTGGTGCTCTGGTGTGGGGGACGCGTGATAGTGGGCGACGCCGCCTGATCGCGCAACCAACGGTGACGAAACGCAGTGACTCAGTGACTCGGTGCGTCGTTGGGGTCGGAGTCGCTGGGGTCAGACCCCAGCGACTCCGACCCTCTCGAACTGAGTCACCATAGCTGCCCAGCCCGTCTCACCCGTTGAAATTCACCTTCGCCGTCCCGCAGCCGACGCCCTGGATCCACAGCGTCTGCTCGCCGGGAATGTTCGGGGCGAGGTCGGTCTCCGACACGATCATCTGTGCCCGGAACGACTCCTCGTTGCCGTCGCCGGCGCGGTAGAAGTCGGCCTGGAGGACGACGCGACCGGGACCGGTGACGGCGGTCTTCACCGCGTCTGTCGCCGTGCACTTGAACGGCGCGGACGCGAGCAGCTGCGCCGTGTCCCAGCGGACGCCCTCACCGGTGAGGCAGTGGTTGAGCGGGCCCTGGCCCACGCCATCGATGCAGCTGAAGCCGCCGCCCGAGTGGACGTCCGTCTCGGTAGGGATCGTGTTGCTGGCCGAGCTCGGGTCGAACGAGCCGCCACCGGAAAGGAAGACGGCACCGATGGGGAAGCCGCTCGCGGTACCGTTGAAGCCGAACGCGACGCGGCGTGCGTTGTGCGCGGCGGAATACGCGGGCGCGCGTGCCGAGTCCTGCGCGGCCGTGGTCGACGTGTACGGGGTGGTGGGAGACTTGTAGTCGCCGCAGGCGGTGACCACCGTGATGGCGACGAGCAGTGCGCGGGCAATATGCTGCTTCATGATGTCCTCGACGTTGATGATGATGGTCGGCGCGGGATGCGTTCCTCGTGGAGCAAGCTGCGAGCGCCGTACGCATGGTCGTCGTGGCGATCATCGAAGCGCGTGCACCGTCCATGCACGTAGAGGGTGCGAGCGCGCACAACATTCCCGATCGCCGTCGCCGGCAAGTGTCTTGACCGTTCGAATCGCGCCGGATACGGTTGGCGCAACCTCTCTCGCGAGGCGCGATGAGCCACACAGATGATGAGAGCGGAGTCGACGCCGCGGGCGAACGGCTCGGGATGCACGAGCCGATCTCGCGGCGCGACTTCATCAACGGCACGCTCGCGGCGGGCGCAGGCCTCTGGCTCGGCGGCCGAGCGCCGAACGCGATGTCGGAGTCGCTCGCGGCGGATGCGTGGACCGGATACGGCGGCGTCGGCGACTATGCGCGCTCGAACGGCAACACTTACGAGGTGATGTCCGCCGCGCACGCCATGCGCGACGGAAAGTTCGAGCGTGGCATCGCACGTGCCGCGGACACCGGCGAGACGTATGACCTCGTCGCCGTAGGCGGGGGGATCAGCGGCCTCGCCGCAGCGGTGTTCTTCCAGAAGCGCCAGGGCGGACGCTGCCTCGTGCTCGACAACCACGCGATCTTCGGCGGCGAGGCGAAGCGCAACGAGTTCGTCGTCGACGGACAGTCGGTGGTCGCGCATCAGGGCTCGGCGATGTTCCCCGTGCCGAAGCAGGGCGGCTACACGGCGCGCATGTACGACATGATCGGGATGGACCGGTCGCACTTCGAGTATCAGCGCTGGAGCGGGCCGTCGCCGGAGATGCCGCTCGAGCAGACGCCGTACGGATCGTCGCGGAATTACGGCTTCTACTTCGGCTCGCGGTTCGGCCAGCGGCCGGGCGTGTGGGTGATCGATCCGTGGGGACGGAAGCTCGACGGCGCGCCGCTGAGCGACGACGTGAAGGCGGAGCTCATGCGCTATCACACCGTGCGCGATGGCGGCCCGCGTCCGGCGAGCGAAGGCGACGCGATCTCGCGCCAGCTCGACACGATCACGCTCGAGGAGCACCTGATGGCGCGGCACCACATCACGCGTCAGACCGTGCGCGAGTATCTGTCGCCGGTGGAAGGGGGCGGCTACGGGCTGGGGCCGGACGTGCTCTCCGGCTACTGCGCGTACGCGCCCGAGACCGAGTATCCCGACGACGGCGACAACACGCTCGGCGACCAGATGTTCCCCGACGGCAACGCCGGCTTCGCGCGACTGATGGTGAAGACCCTCGTCCCCGACGCGTTCGACGGCCCGCGCTCCGTGGACGCCGTGTGGCGGAATCGAGTGCGCTTCGCCGCGCTCGACCGTCGGGGACAGTCGACGCGCATCCGACTCGACGCCACGGTGGTGCGCGTCGAGCACGCGGGCGACCCGGCGCGGGCGCCGCACGTCGTCGTCACGTACGCGAAGGGCGGGCAGCTCCATCGCGTGCGGGCGCGCAAGGTCGTGATGGCGGGAGGGAGCTGGACGACGAAGCACATCGTCCACGACCTCCCCGCGACGCATCGCGACGCGTACGCACAGTTCTACCGATCGCCTTGCCTGATGGCGAACGTCGCCGTCCGCAACTGGCGCTTTCTACACAAGCTCGGGATGACCGGATGCCGCTGGTTCGAGGGGATCGGCAACTATCTCACCGTGCGGAAGATGGCGACCGTCGGCGGCACCCCGGAGACCTTCGGCCCCGACTCACCGACCGCGCTCACGATCAAGATCCTGTACGCGCAGCCCGGGCTGCCGATCGGCGAGCAGGGAAGCCGCGGGCGCGCCGAGATGCTGAGCAAATCGTTCGCGCAGTACGAGCGCGCGCTCCGCGAGCAGCTCGGCGACATGTTCGCGGCGGGCGGCTTCGATCCTCGGCGCGACATCGCGGGGATCATCCTCAATCGG
>QHVE01000124.1 GCA_003223455.1 Gemmatimonadota bacterium
AACGCCGTGGTGCCGAAGGCGGGCTCATTCGCGTACGACACGAGCAAGGCGGCGGCGAATCATCTCGTGCGCGAGCTCGCGGTGGCATTCTCGCCGCTCGTGCGGGTGAACGGGATTGCGCCGGCGACGGTCATCGAAGGCTCGTCGATGTTCCCGCGCGAGCGCGTGCTGGCGTCGCTGGCCAAGTACAAGGTGGAGCACGATCCCGCCGCGAGCACGGAAGAGCTGCGCGACCGGTTAGCGGCGTTCTACGCCAAGCGCACGCTCACGGGGCAGCCAGTGACGCTCGACAGTCAGATCCGCGCGATCACGGCGTTCCTGAACGGCGACTTCAGCAAGACGACGGGGCAGATCGTGAACGTCGACGGCGGACAGGCGGCGGCCTTCCTCCGCTGACCGCTCCGCCGATGAGCCAGGTCGTGCTTCGCGCGACCGACGTGACCAAGGCCTACGCCGGCGTGCAGGCGCTCAAGCGCGCGTCGCTCGAGCTGCGCGCCGGCGAGGTCCACGCGCTCGTCGGCGACGAGATAGGGCCCGGTGACGTTGATCGCGAAGGCGCGCGCCCACTCGTGGTCGCCCACCTCGCCCTTGTCGTCGGGGTTCGGATAATACCCTGCCGTGACGACGACCTGATCGATGCCGCCGTACGCGACGACCGCTTCGCTCAACGCGCGCCGGATCGCGGCGCGATCGGTCATGTCCGCGCCGAGTCCGACGATCTGCCCCGCTCCGGAGATGCCCGTGCCGGCGACGCCGATCCCCATGCCGACCTTCTTCTGCAGCTCGTTCCCCGCCGCCACAGCGGAGTCACCATCGCGGTCGATCGCAACGACGCTCGCACCCTCACCGAGCAGCCGCGCCAGCAGTCCCTTCCCGATCCCGCTCCCCGCGCCGACGACGAGCACCACCTGCCGGTCGAGCGGCTTCTCCGCCGGCATCCGCTTGAGCTTCGCCTCCTCGAGCAGCCAGTACTCGATGTCGAACGCCTCCTGCCGATCGAGCGCGATGTACTGGCTCACCCGCTCCGCGCCGCGCATCACGCCGATCGCCGCGTTGTAGAACTCCGCCGTCACGCGGCTCTCCGACTTCGACTTGCCCCACGCCACCAGGCCGACGCCGGGGATGAGGATCACGCTCGGCGACGACACGCGGATCGCCGGCGAGTCGGGGCGCTTGCAGTGATCGTAGTACTCGGCGTAGTCGGCGCGGTACTGCGTGAGCCCCGCCTCGAGCACCGTCTTCAGCGACTCGACGTTCCCGCCCTCCGGATTCCAGTCCGCGTAGAGCGGCTTGATCTTCGTGCGCAGGAAGTGGTCGGGACAGCTCGTTCCGAGCTCGGCGAGTCGCGGCGCGTCGTGCGAGTTGACGAACTCCAGCACCTCCTCGCGCATCTCCACAGTCGCGATCTGGCGCTTCTCCGCGCTCACCTTGCCGCGCAGCCACGGAAGCACCTCGACGAGTACGCGCCGGCGCTCAGCCTCGGGAAGCGCCTGGACCTTCGCTCCGCCGAAGTCCGCCTTGCCGGCGCGCGCGTCGAGGAACTCCTGCGCGCGACGGATCAGATCGAGCGTGAGGAGATAGCACTCCTTGTCGTCGTTCGCCCAGTTGATCAAACCGTGCTGGCCGAGGATCGCGCCCTTGGCATTGGGGTGCTCGCGGCACACGCGCTCGAGCTCGAGGCCGAGCTCGAACCCGGGGCGCTGCCAGTTCGTCCAGATCACGTCGTTCCCGTACACCTCGCGCGTCAGTGCCGGCCCGTCCTTCGCCGTCGCCAGCGCGATCACCGCCACGGGGTGCATGTGGTCGACGTGCGCGAACGGGATGTAGGCGTGCAGCGGCGTGTCGATGCTCGACGCCGTCGGATTGCGGTCGAACGTCGTGTATGGATACATCCCGACCATCGCGTCCTCGGCCGGCGTCTTCGGTCCGCGGTGCTCGTTCTTCTCGTACAGCGTGCGAAGGTTCAGCACCTGGTCGAGGTACAGCGAGGCGAAGTTGGCCTTCGTCGCCGTGCGCAGATCGCCGCCCGAGCCCTTCACCCACAGGACGCGCGTGCGCTCCCCGGTGAGCGGATCCTTCACCTCGATCTTCGACGAGGTGTTGCCGCCGCCGGTGTTCGTGATGCGGGCATCGGCGCCGAGGATGTTCGAGCGGTAGATCAGCCGCTCGACCGGATCCATCTTGGCCGCCAGTGCGTCGTCCCACCGGCTGCGCAGGTAGTCCTCGCGCGAAGCGCCATCGGTCTTCGCGGCGGGCGAGGTGGGCATCGTTGTCGTCGTCATCGGAATCCAGAGTCAGAGAGCGAAAGAAGCAGCGCTGCGGTGGGGCGCACCGTGCCGAGAGTGGTATTCGGTGATCTTCGAACAGCGGCGAGCCGCGTCACGCACGGTGACGCCGGCCGGCAGGTCGCCCAGGGCCCGCGCCTGCACGAGGAGATTGCCGAGCACCGTCGCCTCCTCGGGCCCGGCGAGATTCAGGAGATCGTTGCGCGCGCCGCCGCCGACGACATGTACGTCGTCCACGCGCGTCGCGGTCACCGTCTCGAGCTCGTCCAGCGCGGCGGCGTGGCTCGCGGCGAGCGACTCGAGGATGAGGCGTGCGATGCCGCCGTGCGTGGCCGGCGCATCGATCCCGCGCGTCGCACAGGCGTCGACCAGCTTGCGCGCCATGTCGCCGCGGCCGGCGAACTCCGGAGCGTTCAGGTCGATGACCGCACCGGCGGATGGCGACTCCGCCGCCGCGCGGAAGATCGCCTCGTGCGTGTATCGCGAGCCCTGTTCCTCCCACTCGCGACGGCACTCCTCGAGCACCCACATCCCCGCGCGATTCTTCAGGAAGCGCACCGTGCCATCCAGCCCCGCTTCGTTCGTGAAGCCATGCTCGCGCGCTGCGGCGGTGAGCACGGGTGCGTCGAGCTCCATGCCGACGAGCGACCACGTGCCCGAGCTGATGAACGCCCACGGCCGCTCGCCCGTCGCCGGCACGGCGGCGACGGCGGATGCGGTGTCGTGAGCGCAGCAGGCGAGAATCATCGGCGTGCGGTCGATGTCCGCGGGCACGAGCTCGGGCAGGAGCGGACCGAGCACCGTGCCCGGCGATACGATGCGTGGCCACCGGCGCACGTCGTCGCCGATCGCTTCGATCAGATCGAGCGCCCATTCGCCGCTGCGCGCGTCGACGAGCTGCGTCGTGCTCGCCATCGTCGCCTCGGCCACCCTCACACCCGAGAGCTTGTAGAGGAAGTATTCGGCGATGAGCAGGCGCGTCGCCGTGTCCCACACGATGCCCGGCTCGTCGCGGATGTCGGCGACGACCTGCGGCAGTGTGTTCAGCTCGAGGAACTGGATACCCGTGCGGTCGTACAGCGCTTCGGCTCCCCCAGCCAGCTCGATCGCCGTGGCCATCCGCCCCGCCGTCCGCGGATCGCGATACGAGTATGGTCGGCGCAGTGCCGCGCCGTGCAGATCCAGCGGCACGTAGTCCACCGCCCACGAGTCGACCGAGATCGAGCGAATGGCGACGCCGGTGTCGAACGCCTTCGCGACGGCGGACCGGATCTCCGACCACATCGTCTCGACGTCCCAGTACAGATGCCGGTTGCGCTCGATGAGCGGCGTCGGGAATCGGTGCAATTCCTCGAGCCGCATGACGTCGCCCTCGAGCGTGCCGAGCACCACTCGTCCGCTCGACGCGCCGAGATCGACCGCCAGGTAGCCCGCGCCGGAGCTCATCGCCCCCGTCCTTCGTCGAGCATCACAGATGCGTGGGTTTCGCCGTCGACACCACCGCGGGCCGCTCCACCGACTTCTGCGCGCGGTAGCCCATCGCGCGGAACGCGAGCACCGGATCGAGTGCGCCACCCCGACGACGCCGCGCCTCGGCAACCAGCGGGCGCACGTCGGTCTCGTATGCGCGCTTGAGCGTTCGCTCGGCCATGATCACGTCGCCAGAAGCCTGATGGGCCGCGAGCTCGTCGTGATCCACCAGACACGCCTTCGCGTACGCCTGCTGAAGCTGATCGACCGTCTGCAGCAGCGACTCGATTGGATCCTTCAGGTTGTGGCTCTGGTCGATCATGTACGCCGGGTCGAAGCCCGGCAGCCGCTCGCGCTCGGCCAGCACGAGCTCGTGGAAGATCAGGAATAGCATGTACGGCTTGATCGAGCCCGCGGTGAGGTCGTCGTCGCCGTACTTCGAGTCGTTGAAGTGGAAGCCACCCAGCTTGCCGACATCGAGCAGGCGGGCGACGATGAGCTCGACGTTCGTGTTCGGCAGGTGATGCCCGAGGTCGACCAGGCATTGCGCGCGCTCGCCGAGCGACTGCGCCAGCACGAGCGACGAGCCCCAGTCCTGCACGACTGTGGCGTACGTCGCGGGCTCGTACGGCTTGTGCTCGGTGAACAGGCGCCAATCTTTGGGCGTCGCGGCGTACACCTCCTGTAGGCATTCCCGCACGCGATCGAAGCTGCCGCGCAGCGACATCTGCCCCGGATAGTTCGAGCCGTCGGCGAGCCACACCGAGAGCGCACGCGAGCCGACCTGCTTGCCGATCTCGATCACGCGCAGATGGTGCTCGATCGCCTGGCGCCGCACCGCCGCGCTGGGATTGCCGAACGATCCCAGCTTGTAGCTCAGCGGCTGTCCCGGCTGATCCTGGAAGGTGTTCGAGTTCACCGCATCGAATCCGATGCCGAGCTGGCGCGCGTCGTTCAGCACCTCGCCGAGGTCGTGCAGGTCGTCCCACGGGATGTGCAGCGAGATGCGCGGCGCGCCGGCGGTGAGCCGGTGTACGAGCGCCGCGTCCTCCATCTTCTCGCGCAGCGTGCGCGGCTCGCCGGGCCCGGGGAACCGGCCGAACCGCGTGCCGCCCGTCGCGAGCGCCCACGATGGCAGCGCGACCTCGAACCGCTGCACGGCAGCGACGGCAGCCTCGGCGTGCCGTCCGCCGCGCTCGAGTCGTTCGGCCAACTCCGAGAAGTCGCGCCGGTGGTCTCGATCGGCGGCGGGATCGGGCTCGATGGCGATCGGGGAGACGTCGGTGGTGGCCATGCGATGCTGTGAGAGCAGACGTTTTGCACGAGCGCGTGACGAATCAATCGCGCCGCGGCGTTCGAGCGGCTAGTGCAGTGCTGAACGCGCACGGACGGCGCATAACAGCACGTTTGCTCAGTAACGTACATTCTGTTCAATATCGCTCGACTACAGTATCATTTGCCGAGGCGACTGACAAGCGCAACCCGCGAAAGCGACCGCGACTGGACGCTCCGCGTCCTTCACCCGCGCCGCACAGGTCCAGTCACCGCGAGCGGCTCGAAACATGATGAGCGAGCG
>QHVE01000028.1:0-30227 GCA_003223455.1 Gemmatimonadota bacterium
CCTGCGGGTGGCGACGACGCTCCACTCGACGCACGGCGGCACGATCGATCTGCGCGGCACGGCGGCGCTGCGCGGTCCGCGAACGCGCTACGATCTCGTCGCCGTGCTGGACGCGCTGGATGCGAGCGCCTTCAGCACGCGCGTGCCGAGCACGCGGCTCACGGGAACGATCGGGGCGCGAGGGAGCGGCTTCTCGCCGGCCACGGCGAACGCCGCGGTGCGGGCCGACCTCACCGGCTCACGCTACGACACGCTCGTCGTCGATCGATTGAGCACGCGGCTGGCGGTCGCGGACGGTGTCGCCCGGGTGGACACGCTGACGATGCTGGCGAGTGGCGCACGCGTCGATGCCAGTGGTACGCTCGGGCTGGTGGCGGGACGAGACGGTACGCTGCGATTCGCTGCCGCCGTCGACTCGCTCGGCGTCCTGCGCCGGTGGCTGGGCACGAGCGACACGAGCGTGGTCGCGGCGCCGGCCGTGCGGCGCCGCGTCGCGTTGGCGGCGGCGCGCGCGGACTCGGTGCGACGCGCGGACGCGGTGCGCATCGAGCGGCTCGCGCTGGGGCTGTCCGAGGGTGTCGAGCTGGCGCTGGACACGTTGCCGTCGCTACGGCGAGACTCGCTCGCCGGTTCACTCGCTGCAGCGGGATCACTGCACGGCAACGTGAAGCGGCTCGGTGTGGACGCGCACGTGACGGGCGCAGGGCTCGTCGTCCGTGGAAACGTCGTGCGGTCGCTGGATGCCGAGGTCGCGGGAGCGGCGCGCGGCGGGGGCGACACGCCGCTGCGCTTCCGCGTCCATGCCGACGGTGTGGAGACCGGCGGGCGCGCCTTCGAGCGGGTCGACGGCGATGGACGATGGAGCGCGCGCACGCTGGTCGGCGACGTACGGGTGCGTCAGGACTCGCTCGTGTCGTACGCGGCGCTCGGCGCGTACGCGCGGCCGACGAGCGGCGTGTCGGTAGTGCGGCTCGACTCACTGCGCGCGACGTTCGACACGCTGGTGTGGCGCCTCGCACATCCCGCCGTCGTGCGGCTCGAGCACGGATCGGTCGCGATCGACTCGATGGACTTGCGCAGCTCGGCGGGCGAGCGGTTGTTCGCGGCGGGGCGAGTGCCGACGGATGGGTCCCTGTCACTCGACATCGCGGTGGAGCGCATGCGCATCGCGACCGTGCTGCGGGCGCTCCAGCGCGACGCCGATGGCGACGGCGTGCTCGGCGCCACCGCGCACGTCTCGGGCACGCGGAGGCAGCCGGTGCTGGATGGTCGCGCCACGCTGCGTGACGCGCGCTGGCTCGGCACGCGCGCCCCCGACGCCGACCTCACGCTCGACTACGCGGACCGGCGCGCGGCGCTCCGGCTGGTGGCGCGCGACAGTTCGGGGCGGCGCGTGCTGTCGGGCACCGCGTCGCTGCCGTACGACCTCGCCCTCGACAGCGTCGACGGCTCGCGGCGACTGGACGGGCCGCTCACGGCGGATGTGGTGATGGATAGCCTCTCGCTCGCATCACTTCCGCTGCGCTCGCGGACGCTCGCGGACGTACGCGGCCGAATCGGAGCGGACGTACGCGTGCGCGGCACGTGGCGCGAGCCCGAGCTGCGCGGACACGCGGGGATGCGCGACGGTGGGCTGACGCTGCTGACCACCGGGATGAAGGTCGGAGACGCCGAGGCCGACGTCTCACTCATCGGTGACACGTTGCGGCTCGATTCGCTCGTGGCGCGTGCCGGCGGACCGCTGCGCGCCGCCGGTATCGTCGATCTCACCGACCGCTCGCATCCGTTCGTGCGCATGACGGCGACGGGAGAAGCGCTGCGACTGATGGATCAGCGTCGGGGTCTCGTCGATGCGAACGCCGACCTCACGATGGTGGGTCCGCTGGATGCATTGCGCGTAACCGGTCGAGGGGAGATGCTGGGTGGCTTCCTGGCCCTCAAGTCGTTCCGGAAGGACCTGCTGCGCGTGAAGCCTCCGGGCGACCTGTCGTTCATGAGCGTGTTCGACACGACCGCGCCACCGAACGACAGTGCGCGAGTCGCGATGGCTCGGCGCGAGCGACGGCCCTTCGCGATCGTCGCCGATCTCGCGCTCGTGGTCGACCGTGGCAACTACTACCGCAACCGTCCGGACGCGAACACCGAGTTCTACACGGAGGACGGCGAGGCGCTCGTCGCGCACATCGATCAGCGCAGCGAGGATCAATGGGCAGTCGGGTTCGTGCGGATCCCTGGCGGCGTCGCATTCTTCCGCACGCAGCCGTTCGTGCCGGCGCGCGGGAGCCTCACCTTCGGTCCGCACACGGGCGCCGTGGGGATCGTGCAGCAGGTGGGCGAGCGACTGGTCTGGGAGCCGGGGCGCGGCTGGTTCCCGCTGCAGCTCTTCACCGGGGGGACGTCGAAGGTGCCGGCGATCGGGCTGGAGAGCGGCACGCTGTTCCCGATCCGCGGCCGCGAGCTGAACGGCTATCTCACGCAGGGGCGCACGTCGACGTCGCTGCTGCAGCAGTCGGGCTCCTCGCTCTCGGGGAGCGAATCGTGGAGCGGCCAGCTCTCGGGCGAGGTGGGTGCACTCGCGCGGCGGCAGCAGGGCGCGACCGCGCTCGGTGTGCTGGTGCACGACATCGGAACCGGCGCGACGAAGGAGTGGGCGTTCGACGCGTTCAGCGTCTCACCCGCCGACGTACCGACGGAACTCGTGTTCGGGAAGACGGGGGGCGTGCGTGGCGCTCTCGTGGAGGGCGGCCGCTACTTCACGACGGAGCGCTACCTCGCGGGACAGTTCCGGCTGACGACGGGGATTCCCGGCTTCCGGCTCGCGCAACGGTTCGGGACGACGTACCGCGTGGATGTCGGTCTCGAGCCGCGCTTCCTGTTCCGTGCGCCCGAGGAGCTGGGCATCACGCATCCGACGATTCGCACGGGAGTGTTCGGCGCGTTTCTGACGAGGATGTGGGATTTCTAGGCGCGCCTTCGGTGCGCCGTACGTCGGTCAAACGGTTTCCCCAATCCCCCGAACGCATCACGGCACCCACCCAGCGATGCCGGTGTGAGTGCCGTGGTGATCCAGGTGCCGGCCCGTCGGCTGCGACCCCGTCGAGGACCCCTCGTCCAATAACCGGCCCTGGATCTCCTACACGTGCGTCGAGCTACCTGCGAGCGTCTTACTTACAGACCGGCTCGCCGTCGCCAGCGCTCGTGACCAGCGGGTTCGTCGTGTTGACGCCGATACCGCACGAGAAGTTCGCCAGCTGGCTGTGCGTGTTCGTCGCGAGCCACGCGCCCGAGAAGATCGCGATCGTCGGCATGGCGACACCCGTCGACGGCTTGAACTTCATGCCCTTCGACGTGTCCGTCGCATAGACGGCCGAATCCGAGAAGTACGACTCTTCCGCGGTCACGAGGTTGCGGAGATCCGACTTCATCGCGGCGATGTACGCCTTCGACTTGGTGTTGGCGAACTTCGGGATCGCGATCGCGGCCAGAATACCGATGATCACGACGACGATCAGAAGCTCGATCAGGGTGAAACCGCGACGGGTGTTACGCATGGGTGGCCTTGGAGTGCATGTGAAACGCCGCCAGGGAGGGAGGAGATGGGGCGGGCGTGATTCGGGGAGGGACGTCTTTGCCCCTTCTATTAGCAGCGACGGTGCCAGCAGCAACCGACGTGCATGAAATAGACGTGCATCTCTCGACGGAGTAACAGCTTCGGGCAGCCTCTGGAACGCCGTTCGACGACCTGATTTGCTCTGAAAAACCCGCGCCACTACGCAACAAGTTGCAGATCCTGCTACTAAGGTCCGGGCTTCAGCCCGGAACCGGCTTTCCCGGGCCCGCGGGGGTGGGGTAGCGGGGACGTTCGCCCGAGCGCCGCGTGATCACGGCCATGGACGTGGGCGGCGTGGCGTGCGAGCGCACGCCGGAAGCCCAGAGCAATACGCGATCGCGGCCACTGCGTTTCGCCGCGTAGAGCGCCTCGTCGGCGCGCGCGCGCAGCGCCGATCCGATGTTCGCGTCGGTGATTCGCTCGACGGCGATCCCGATGCTCATCGTCACGGTGGTGTCGGGCGGCAGTGCGCGACACTGCCGCCCGCGCAGACGCGCCATGATGCGCTCGGCGACCGCGCCCGCCGCCTCCGCATCGGCCCACGGAAGGAGCACGGTGAACTCCTCGCCGCCCATGCGCGCGACGACGCCCTCCTCACTCACGGCGTCGGTGATCATCGCCGCGACCTCGTAGAGGACCTCGTCGCCGACGAGGTGGCCGAAGCGATCGTTGATCTGCTTGAAGTGATCGAGATCGAGCGCGAGCAGCGCGACCTCGCCGCGCCGCCGGCGCGCGTCGAGGAGGGCGCGATCGAGATGGAGGGCGAAACCGCGGCGATTGAGACAACCGGTGGCGGGATCGGCGTTGACGAGCGGCGCCAGCTCGGCGCGCAGCTCGTTGAAGGCCACGCCGACGGCGGTGACGGAGTCGGCGTGGAGATCGTTCTCGAGGTCGTACGCGCGGCGAAAGTCTCCTTCACGCGCCTCGTCGAACAGCGAGCGCAGCGCCGCGAGCCGGCGCTCGACGCGGCGGTGAAGCAGGAAGCTCACCAGAGCGAGGAGCAGGAAGCTGGCGAGCGCGGGGAGCGCCGTCACGGGGAGCGCCTGCGGGGCCGAATCGGCCAGCGCCATGACGGCGAGCTGCCAGAAGAGCGTCGCGACGAGCACCAGCGCCGCGGGGCGCACGCCGAACTGGAACATCGCGACCTGCAACGGGATGGCCGCAGCGAGCAATACCCACCCGGACTCGGCGTTGACCGGTAGCGCGCGCGCAACGGTGAACATGAGCGAGACGTCGGCCACGCCATGTGCCGACATGAGCGTGATGCTGGCGCGCTGACGGCGCACGAGCCAGAGCGTGCTCGCCCCAACGAACGCGACGTACGCCGTGAGCCCGGCCAGCGCGCCGACCAGCGTGCGGTCGGAACGATAGGGAGAGAGAAGCAGCACGAGCGCCGTCGCCGCCGCGAGAATGCCGCGGATGCGGTTCTGCCGGAACAGAATGGCGGCGGTACTGCGAATGAAAGGCGCGAGTCGCGGGAAGGACACGATGGGTGGGGGCTGGTCGAACGTCGGCGACGTGCCGTCGGCGGGAGTTACCTTCGGTGCTGCGAGGCGAGAACCGCATCCGCGGCGACGACGCCGCGGTACTGTGCCTCCTCGAACAGCGAGAGGCCGCTGAGGTCGGAGTGGGCGAGGTGGATACCGCGGGGTGCCCACTGAGGATCACGACGGGCGTCGGCGCCCAGAAAAGCAACTGTCGGGCGGACCATCGCGTGCCCGAGCCGTACGATGTCTACGTGCGTGACGCAGCGGCGGATGTTCGGGTGTGCCACTGCCAACTCCATCATGATTCGTTCCACCCAGTCGGACCAGGTGGATGTCTGCAACACCCTTCGTTCCGTTGCCGGGTCACGCGTCGTCAGCGCGCAGTAGTAGGTCCAGACCGTTGGTCCATCCTCGCGCGCACGCAACGCCTGATGTGTTGCAACTACGTAGCCGAGTCCTACACCGCTGCGCAGCACATTGTCCCATGCGGGTGGCACGCCGCGCTCTTCAGGCCACCGATCGAGGGTGAGATTCGCCACGAGCCAGGGCGAATAGACGAACCCCGGCGCGCGCATCCCTTCCACGATGTATGGCGTGAGAAACGTCGGTGCTGCGAAGATGACGTCGTCGCAGAGATACTCGGCATCGCCCGCCCGCACTCGCCATCCCTTTCGTCCATTCGAGAGAATGCGATGAACTGGTGTGCCGGTGATCAGACGAGTGCCGACTCGCGCCGCCAGGCGCCGCGCGATCCAGGTATTTCCCTCCGGCCACGTGAGCGGGCCCTGCTCCGTCGGCTCGCGCGCCGCGTGATAGTGCACGCCGGCCCACGCCGACGTATCGCGTGTCGACGCACCGTAATCGTCGCGGGTACCGTACTCGGCGTACCAGCGCATCGCGGGTGAGCGCAGTCCCGCCGCGTCGAGCCAGTGCGCGAACGACATGCGGTCGAGCGCGGAGCCCGCCCGGGCACCGAGCGCCATGGGAATCGTGAACTCCCCGGAGCGACGCTGCTCGGCGATCAGGTCGTCGAATCGGTGCAGCTCGTCGCGCCCCGTGTGCGAGCCGAGAAGCTCGGCGTCGAGCCCGGACTGCCACTCGCCGTGCACGAAGAGCCGCTCCTGCGGTGCGAAGCAGAGAGTGCGCTCGTCCCAGCCGGTATCGGTGAGGACACCCAGCTCGCGGAACAGCTCGCGCACGAGCGTGGCGCGCGGGCCCGGGACGGGTACGTAGTGCGCCGCCCATGGATAGCGCGATACCGCGTTCTCGCCGCCACGCGCGTTGCCGCCAGCGTCGCGCTCCATCTCGAGCAGCACGTAGTCGCGAAACCCGTGGCGCTCGAGCTGCCACGCGGCGCTCAGGCCAGCGATGCCGCCACCGACGGCGACGGCGGGCACGCGAACGATGCGGCGCGGAGTCGGCATCGATGCGCCGTCACGCAGCCGGTGACCGAGCGCGGCGCTCTCGTTCACCCATCCGCCACTGATGCGCGGACCACTCTTCCGGTCGAGGCCGAGGAGCGCGGGTGCGTTCGTGAATCGCGATACGATCGCAGCGCCCGCCGCGACGACGGCAGCCCCGCTCGCGAGGAGAAAGGTGCGCCGCGAGGGGGGCGAGCTCGAAGAGTCCTTGTTCTCGTCAGGGCTCACGTGGCAAACGACGGAACGCGACGAGTGTCACCTCGGTCATCGTCGCTCATCGATTCACCCGGTCCCACTCCTGCTCGTAGTAGCGAACGAGCACCTGCGTGTTGAGCCGGTTCGCTTCGACGGCGACGGGCTGCATGTCGGCCGAGAACTCGAACATGCGCGGCACTTCGGCGACGGTGAGATAACGGAGCTGTGCGGGTAGCGTGGTCGGTGGGGTGTAGCCGCCGTCGAGCGAGGCGAGGACGAACCCCCATTCGCCGAACGACGGGACGTACAGGTGGTACGGGTACGTGGTGAGCCCCGCCTGATGCATCGTCTCGGCGATGCACCAGAAGCTCTTGCGCGCGAAGAGGGGTGAGGTCGCCTGCACGACGACGAGTCCGTCCCGCGAGAGATGGCGTGCGAGCAGCCGGTAGAACACGGTCGTGTACAGCTTGCCGACTCCGTAGTTGTTCGGGTCGGGGAAGTCGACGACGACGAAGTCGAACATGTCCGGATGCTTGTCCAGCCAGACGAAGGCATCGTCGTTGACGACGTGCACCTTGGGCGATGACAGCGATCCGTGATTGAGCGCAACGAGTGTGGGATGGGTGGAGAAGATCCGCGTCATCTCCGGATCGAGATCCACGAGCGTGATCGTCTCCACCCCCGGATGCTTGAGCAGCTCGCGCACGGCGAGTCCGTCGCCGCCACCGAGGACGAGCACGCGCCGCGCGGACGGACGCGCCGAGAGGCCCGGATGCACGAGCGCCTCGTGGTACCGGTACTCGTCGCGCGAGCTGAACTGAAGATGTGCGTTGAGCCAGAGCCGGAGGTCGTCCTTCCACGCCGTGAGGACGATGCGCTGATAGCGCGTGGTGCGGGAGAAGATCACCTCGTCCGAGTAGATGTTGTCCTCGGCGAGGTTGGTGATCTTCGTCGCGCCGGCCATCCCGGCCGAGAGGAGGAGCAGCACGGCGACGCTGGCGCCGGCGAGGACACGTCGCGCGCCGAGATGCGCGCGGAAGAGCCACACCGACCAGAGGGCCACGCCAGCGTTGACGAGCCCGAACAGGAGCGCCGAGCGCACGAGTCCGAGCCGCGGTACGAGAAGGATCGGGAAGGCGAGCGACGCGGCGAGCGCGCCCAGGTAGTCGAAGGTGAGGACGTTGGAGACGACGTCCTTGAACGCGTAGCGGTCCTTGAGGATCCGCATCAGCAATGGG
Source organism: Gemmatimonadota bacterium (assembly GCA_003223455.1). Lineage (GTDB taxonomy): Bacteria > Gemmatimonadota > Gemmatimonadetes > Gemmatimonadales > Gemmatimonadaceae > AG11. The sequence goes on from QHVE01000028.1 coordinate 7,952, forward strand.
ATCTCGAGCCCGACGAACACGCCGAGGATGACGACGAGCACGTAGAGCACGAGCCGGAACGCGCCCGTGTAGGCGAAGGCGAGAAAGAGGATCGTCGACGAGAACCCACCGACGAGGCCGACCATCAGCTCGATCGAGACGAACCGCGCGACCAGCCCGCGCGACAGGAACCGCGACAGCCAGCTCCCCACCCCCATGGCGAAGAGGTACGTCCCGATCACCGTCGAGAACTGGGTCACGCTGTCGCCGAGCAGATAGCTGGCGAGCGCGCTGGCGACGAGCTCGTAGATCAGCCCGCACGCGGCGATGAGGAGGACGGAGAGGAAGAGGGGGACTGCCAAGCGGTGAGTTGGTGAGTTGGATAGCTAGTTAGTTAGTCGGTGAGCTGGTGAACGGAACGGCCCTGGCGACAACCGGCGTGGAGAATCCGTCGAGAAGTCTCCCAGCTGGTTCATGGCCGGCCGTTGTTCAACACACCAATCAACCGACCAACCAACCAGCCATCCAACTCACCAACTCACGGTCAGTGCACTGCGGCGGCAATAATGATCGCCAGCGCAATCGCCACCGCGCCCATCAAGACGCCGAGCGCCGTGTTCTGATCCTCGATCAGCTCCTTCCAGAGCGAACCCGGAGTGAGCTTGTCGAAGACCATGAAGGCGACGACGAACAGGACGACGCCGATGATGGCGAAGAGGACGGCTGCCACCGCGTTCTGGACCATCGAGGAGTAGACGTCGGTCATCTCATTTGCCTCGCATGTAGGTGCCGCCGTAGTAGGAGCGGTAGTGCGGGCGATAGGCGCCCGGGTTGTCGCGGATGGAGCGTGGGTTGGTGTTCTTCGCCTCCGTGGGGCGCATCGGCGTCCAGCCGCGCACCTCGGCGACGAGGATGAGCGCGATGAGAAGCGCGCCGAACACGGTGTACACGGGGTGCTTCATCGGTCAGTCGTCATCGTCGTCGTCGTCGCTCGGGGCGTAGTCGCTCTCCTTCCAGCGCGCGCTCTCCATCCCCCACGCGCGCAGCGCCATGAACACCGGCGGCACGATGAGCACGAGCAGGCCGGCCAGGTACGGAAAGAGAATCGGGACGTCGCGCCGAACGAGGATGCGGTACTCGAGAAAGTCGGTCGGCACCTGCGCTTCGGGGAGCACGCGCAGGAAGTACGGCCCCGCCGGTATGCTCGGCAGCACGGCACGATCGCGGCGCGAGCCCTCGGACCAGTTGCCGTCGGAGTCGCGGCCGTAGTAGTAGCTCACCTCGCGGCCGAACTCGTAGGTCTGCCCCGTCGCCTCGTTGACCAGCGCGTAGTCGAAGTACGCCCAGCCGTTGTCGACCTGCGCCTCGGTGGTGACCTCGAGGTTCGCCGTGCGACCTTTCACCTGAAACGTCGGCGTGACGAAGGCGAGCGAATCGGCGAGCGCCCCGGGCTTGAAGAATTTCGAGTCGGTGTCGAACACGGTCTCGCGCGACGCCGTGATGAGTCGCAGGGCGCCGAGCACGATCAGGATCGCCGCGAAGAGCACGTAGCGCTTGACCAGCGAACCGGCACGCGGCAGGTAATCGCTCGGCTGATTGGCGAACACGCCACGCGCGCGCGGCGCCTTGCCGGGGAGCGCGAAGGCGGTCCACACCTGGGAGCCGGTCATGTAGGTGCCGAGCGACCAGGTCGTCTCTTCGGGGGTGCGCTCCTCGCTCAGCATCCGCGGCGGCGCGACGAAGTCGCGCGTCTCGGCCTGGTCGCCGACGCGCACCTGCCAGGGGAACTCACCGAGGACGAACTCCGTCGTCGCCGTGGCCGTCTGGAAGTGCTTGAACGTCTCGCCGTACAGGGTGACCACCGGTCGCCCACCGCTTCTCGTCTCGGCGGGCACCGCTTTCACCACCTGCACGTCGTTCCAGTGGCCGTCGTACTGGGTGAGATACCGAAACCCCTTGTACGGGTTGAACAGCAGGTATTCGTCCCAGTAGTACGAGGTGCCGTCGACGGTGATGCTGCGCACCTGGTAGCCGACGACCTCCCACTTCTCCCCCTTGAGCGTGCCGCGCGTGCCGAGCGGGATCTGCGGCGTGAACTTCTGCTTCGCCGCGAACCCCTGGATGAGCGCGAGGTTGGGATCGCGCGCGTCGAGGATGCTGCCGCAGCTCGAGCAGACGACGGACTGCGCCTGATCGAGCGTGCGGAGCTCGATCGCTGCACCGCACTGTGGGCAGCTCAGCGAGGCGACGGCGGGAGCGCTCACCAGCCCTCGAAGCGCCGGAGGTTGCGCGCGGCGAGCTGCTCGAGCTCGACGTAGGTACCGACGTAGGCGACCGGCGCGTCGTCGGAGTAGTCGATCGTGGCGAAGCGGAGCCGGTCGCCGGTGCCCTCGGTATCGAGGTCGGCGAACAGTGCCTCGCTCCGATCCCATGTCGTGAAGGGGAGTTCCCCTTCGACACCGGCGTAGCGCGCGCGGGTGAGCGAGGCGACCCGGAAGCGAGTGTCGTCGATCGTGTACGACTGACCGACCTGCAGCGCGTCAGCCGCGGGAAGCGCGCCGGCGTTCTTCGCCAGCGTCGAGATGGCGAGGTCGCCCTGCGCGTCGGAGAGCCATGCGCTCGCGCCACGCATCGTGCGCAGGTGCCATTCGTTCCAGCCGCCACGCTCGTACTGATAGACGATGCGGCCGACGACGACGAACGCGTCGCCGTCGAACTTGCCCTCCGTGCCGAGCTGGATCGGCGACGCGGTGGGCGGCAGGTCGCTCACCATGCCGACCTTCTCGAGGTCGAGGTCGCGACGCACGAGGACGGCCTTGCAGTAGGGGCAGACGGTCTGCACCGCGCCCGACCAGCGAAACTCGATCGTGGCGCCGCAGTTGGGGCACGCGGCCGTTCTGGCGGTCACGTTCGCGCCGGATTCACGTCAGTGCTGCGACGCGAGTGCCATGCTGCCGTAGGCGCGCTCCAGGTGTCGCACATTCACGCGCTCAGCGCTGAGCATCTCGGCGAGTCGTTCGGCGAACGGCCAGGCGGGGCGCGGTGTGCAGCAAAACAGGTTGAGGCAGAGCGAGCGATGCTCGGGAAAGGTGTGCACGGTGAGGTGCGACTCGGCGAGCAGCAGCATCCCCGTGATCCCACCCGGCGGCGGGAAGACGTGCCACTGCCCCGCCCCGACCGGACGGAGCCCGAGCTCGTTCACGATACGGTCGAGGAGCGCGGCGAGCGCCGCGCGGTCGGCGAGGCGGTCGGCATCGCAGCCGAACGCCTCGACGACCCACTCGTCACCACGCGCGACGTCGCCGAGCGCGGTCACCCCTGTGCCGCGCCACACTCGGGGCAGAACTTCGCCGCGCGCGGGATCGACTTGCCGCAGTTGTGGCAGAATTTCGTCCCTTCGGCAGCGGGCGCGCCCTGATCGGGAAGCTGCGTCGCTGACGCGGGCGACGACTTCTGCGCCGCGTCGCCGCCCGACGCGACCTGGTTGAGCGCATCGGTCATCGCCTTGCCGAGCGCCATGCCGGCTCCGAGCCCCGCCCCGAGACCGGCACCGCCGCCGCCTTCGTTGGCCGCGGCGATCGGTATTGCCTGCGCGGCCTGGTACTGCGTGTAGTCGCGAAGGTTGCCGGCCATGTTCATGCCGATGCGCTCGTCGAGGCGCTTCTGCAACTCCTCGGGCAGCGAGAGGCTCTCGACGACGAACGAGTCGAGCGCGAGGCCGAGATCGGCGAACGTCGGCGCGAGCTGCGTGGAGAGCGCGGTGCCGAGCTCGACGAGATTGCCCGCCATGTCGAGGAAGGGAATCTTCGACTCGGCGAACACGTCGGAGACGCGGCCGACGATCGTGTTGCGCAGGTGTCCCTCGAGATCGGCGACGGTGTAGCGCTCGCGCGTACCGCTGATCTTCTGATGGAAGACCTTCGGGTCGGCGACGTGGAAGCTGTAGAGGCCGAAGCCGCGCAGCCGTACCATGCCGAAGTCCTTGTCGCGGATCGTGATCGGCTGCTGCGTCCCCCAGCGCTGGTCGGTCTGGGTGCGCGTGGAAAAGAAGTAGACGTCGCTCTTGAAGGGCGACTCGAAGCCCGTGTACCAGTGCTTGAGGTTCGTGAGCAGCGGCAGCGTCTGCGTTTCCAGGGTGTAAAGCCCGGGCGCAAATTGATCGGCGATCTTCCCTTCGTTGACGAACAGCGCCAGCTGCGACTCGCGCACGGTGAGACGCGCGCCGTACTGGATCTCCATGTCGCGCATCGGATACCGGACGGCGAGCACGCCGTCACTGTCCTCCGTCCACTGGATGACGTCGATGAGCTGCTTGCGCAGAAAGTCGCCGAGCGACATGGATCTCCTCCGCAGATGTATTTGAGGCGCGGCCGATGGCGGCGCGCGGGACTGATCTTACGGCGCTCACACTACGTCGGCAACGCGGTGCTTGTTACGATCCGCAGCGCCGGCTTCCGCGCGCGGCCTGTTCCCGGTCGAGGTCCCTCTCCCGGCGTTCGGCCGCGAGCACGACTCCGTGCGGCGCGAAGTCGTAGGCAACGAGCGACCCCGCGCGCGCAGTCATCGTGATCGTCGTCGTCGAGGTCAGCGCGCCGCGCGGCAGGGTGACGTTTACCCCCGCCTCGACGATGGCGAGCGTGCCGCCGTCCGGACCCATCGTCTTCGAAACCGTGATCGGCGCGGCGAGCGGGGTCGTGCGCTGCAGGCCGTTGAGGCCGATCAGCGAGGTGAGTCCGCCGAGGAGGTCGCTGGCGGGGCGTCGGAAGGTGGAGCGAGCGGCCGGTCACGACGTCCGGTGGAAGTGCACGTCGATGGTCACGTGTTCTGGGCGAATGCTCCAGACCATATACTATTGCGTCCCCTCATTCGGTCTCCGCACGCTGGCGAGATCGCTCGCGCCCTCCGCATTCCCGTGCGCTCCATGCGACATCCGTACATCCTCTGCCTCGCCACGCTCTTCTCGGCGGCAGCGCTGCCCATCGTGTCCGCCCAGGCGCCGCACGCGCCGGAGCCGCCGGATCCCTCGGCCGGCCTGCTTCCCGCGCAGTCGATCCCGCTGACCGACCTCGGCGCGTTCCGTCCCACCGCGGCCAACTGGCGCGTCGCGGGCGGAGCCACCGTGGATCGCGGCAGAAACCTCGCCCTGCAGGCGGAGCCCGGCACGGGCGTGCTGGTCAATTCGCCAACCGATGCGGCGAAGGGGCATCTGCTGACGACGATGCAGCACGGTGACCTCGACGTCTCGCTCGACGTGATGCTGCCGAAGGGCTCGAACTCCGGCGTGTATCTGATGGGGCGCTACGAGGTGCAGCTGTTCGACAGTTGGGGCGTGGCGTCGCCGACGTTCGCCGACATCGGCGGCATCTACCAGCGCTGGGACGAGAAGCGCGGCGCAGGCAACGAGGGCTACGAAGGAACGCCGCCTCGACTGAATGCGAGCCGCGCACCGGGACTCTGGCAGCATCTCGACATCGTGTTTCGCGCGCCGAAGTTCGACGGCAAGCGGAAGATCGCCAACGCCCGGTTCACGCAGGTCGTGCTCAACGGTGTCGTCGTGCAGGAGAACGTCGAGGTCACCGGGCCGACGCGCGCCGCGCCATTCCAGGACGAGCAGCCGACTGGCCCGCTGATGATCCAGGGGGACCACGGCCCGGTCGCCGTTCGCAACATCCGGTACAAGTCGTACACGGGCGCCGCGACGCTGAGCGACCTGCGCTTCCGCGCGTACACGGGCGAGCAGATGGATTCGGCGTGGATCGACACGCACACGCCCGTGCGCGAGGGAGCGGCGACGGGAATCTCGACGGAGCCGGCGCAGGCGACGAACAAGTTCGCCGTCGCGTACGACGGCTCGCTCACCGTGCCGACGACGGGCCGCTACCGCTTCATCGTCAACCTCGACTGGGTCGGCGCGGAGCCGGCGATGCAGGGGCCTGCGGTGGCCGGCGCGCGGTTGAGCCTCGACGGCAAGACGGTGCTCTCGCACACTGGCACGGCGCGGCGCGCGATGGCCGACGTCGACCTCACGGCGGGGAAGCACGTCTTCGCGCTCCGCTTCTACAAGAACCGGCAGTACGGCGCCGAGCGTGATCTGAGTCTGTGGATCGAAGGTCCCGGCGTGAGGCGGCAGGCGCTGCACGACGAGACGCTGCTCGCCTCGGCCGGCAATCCGGTGAGCCCGATCGTGCTGCAGCCGCAGATGGAGCCGGTGCTGCTGCGCAGCTTCGAGTGGCACCGTCACAGCAAGCGCACCACCGTGATGTCGGTGGCCGATCCGACGGGGGTGCACTACAGCTACGACCTCGCGCAGGGCGCGCCGATCTTCGTCTGGCGCGGTCCATTCCTCGAGACGACGCAGATGTGGGATGGCCGCGGCGAGGATCAGATCGCGCGTCCCGTCGGCAGCACGGTGGATCTCGCCGGTGCGCCGACGGTCGCCGTCCTCGGCGACGCGAATGCCGCGTGGCCCGACTCGCTCCCCGACGAGCGCGAGTTCACGCGGCTGGGCTTCCAGCTCGACAAGGCCGGGCGTCCGACGATTCGCTCGCGCGTGCGCGACATCACGGTCGAGGACGCGCTGCGCCCCGACTCGAGCGGACCGTCGCTGCACCGCGAGCTGCGCCTGCACGCGCCGGCATCGGCGTCGGCCAATGGACTGTACGTGCTGCTCGCCCAGGGCAGGAACATCGCGCGCCAGGGTGACGGCTCATATGCGGTCGACGACAAGTCGTATCTCGTGACGCTGCCTTCCGGCGCCGCGCAGCCCGTGCTGCGCGAGCAGAATGGACGCGCCGAGCTGCTCGTTCCCGTGCGGTTCGATCGTGGCGAGGCCACGGTCGACTACTCCATCGTCTGGTAGTCCGATCATGACTGCTCCTCGTCATCCGTCGCTCGCCCGCCTGGGCTCGAGCATCCGAGCCGTCGCGTGCGGCGCCGCACTTCTCCAGCTCGGCGCCGCGGTCGCCGGTGCGCAGCGGCCGCAGGAGAACGCGATCGCCGCCAAGGAGGCCGAGTACTACCGCATGTCCACCGTTGCGCTCCCCGAGGGAGTCGTGCTCGAGGTGGGCGGGCTCGAGACGATGCCAGACGGACGGCTCGCCGTGGCGACGCGGCGCGGTGACGTGTGGCTGATCGAGAATCCCGCCGGCGCGAACGGCGGGCAGCCGCACTTCAGCCGCTTCGCGCAGGGACTGCACGAGGCGCTCGGCCTCGCGTATCGCGATGGCTCGCTCTACACGACGCAGCGCAGCGAGCTCACGCGCCTGCGCGACACGGACGGCGACGGCAAGGCCGACGTCTACGAGACGGTGCAGGCATGGCCGCTCTCGGGGAACTATCACGAGTACTCGTTCGGACCCGTGTTCGGACCGAAGGGCGAGATGACCGTCACGCTGAACCTCGCGTGGGTCGGCTACGGCGAGAGCTTCGTGAAGTGGCGCGGCTGGATGCTGCAGGCGGGCCCGAACGGGAAGCTCGCGCCGTTCGCGACCGGCTTCCGCTCGCCGTCGAGCTTCGGCTACAACCTCGAGGGCGATCTGTTCTACGCCGAGAACCAGGGCGACTGGGTCGGCTCGGGCGGAATCACGCACGTCGAACGAGGCGACTTCGTCGGCAACCCGAAGGGGCTCAAGTGGAGCGGCGAGCCGGGATCGCCGGTGACGCTCAAGGTGAGCGACATCCCCGACACCGGCGACCCGAAGTTCGAGGCGGCGAAGAAGGTGCCGCACCTGAAGACGCCCGCGGTGTGGTTCCCGCATGGAATCCTCGGCATCTCGACGTCGGCGATCCTCGTCGACTCGACGCGCGGCGGGTTCGGACCGTTCGCCGGCCAGCTGTTCGTCGGCGACCAGGGGCACAGCAAGATCATGCGCGTCGCGCTGGAGAAGGTGAACGGCGTGTATCAGGGCGTCGTGTTCCCCTTCCGCGAAGGTTTCATGTCCGGCGTCTTCCGCGAGGTCTGGGGGAAGGACGGCTCGATGTACGTCGGGCAGACGAGCCGCGGCTGGGGCGCGACGGGGCGCGCGCAGTACGGCCTGCAGCGGCTCGCGTGGACGGGGAAGACGCCGTTCGAGGCGCACCACGTGAGCGCGCGGCCCGACGGCTTCGAGATCTTCTTCACCGCGCCGGTGGACCGGGCCACGGCGGAGAATCCCGCGAGCTGGGCGGTGAACAGCTTCATCTACAAGTACCACCACATCTACGGCTCGCCGGTGATCAACCAGAGTGCGCACGCCGTGCGCGCGGCGGTGGTGTCGAAGGACGGTCGCAGCGTGCGACTCGCGGTGGACTCGCTGCGGCAGTGGTACATCCACGAGATCCGGATGAGCGGCGTGCGCGCGGCCGAGGGTGGCGCGCCACTGCTGCACGACGTCGGCTACTACACGGTGAATCAGATCCCGGCGGGGAAGACGCTCGCGGTGAAGGCCGCGCCGGCGCGCCCGTCGACGACGGTCGTCGTGGCGGGCACCGTGCCGACGCGCGTGCCGGAGTCGAATCCGCCGGCGACGCTCACCGCTGCGTCGGTCGCACCGCCGTCGAATACGCCGGCATCGAGTGCGACGACGTCGAGCGCGTCACCGACGCCCGGCACGAGCGGTCGCGGGCTGTCGAAGCGTCAGACGACGATGCCAGCCGAGTGGGGGGGCAGGGTCGATCAGACCGTGAGCGTGCAGGGCGTGGAGGGCCTCAAGTTCAGCCTTCCCGCGTTCGACGTGAAGCCGGGCGCGCGCGTGAAGCTCGAGTTCGCGAACACGAGCGACATGCTGCACAACCTCGTGGTGGTGCGGCCTGGCACGGGGACCAAAGTCGGCGAGCAGGCGATGCGCCTCGGGCTCGATGGGGCGAAGATGGACTACGTGCCGCGCACGGACGACGTGCTCTATCACACCGCCCTGCTCGAGCCGCAGAAGTCGGAGGCGATCTACTTCGTCGCGCCGACGACGCCGGGCGAGTACACGTACGTCTGCACTTTCCCGGGTCACTACATCACCATGCAAGGCACGATGCGCGTGGGACGCTGAGGCGTTTTCGCCTCGCATCCCACGCGCATCGGGACCACGGTGACGTCGGAGGTCGGGCCGCCGCCAGCGCGACGGCCTAATGCCTCATGGCTTCGATTTCAGCACCGTGTCCTTCATGCTCTTGCCGGCTTCCGTGCTGGCGCCATGCGCGGCGCCCTTCGCCTGCTTCAGATCGCCCTTCGCATCGCTGCCAGCCTTCTTCGACGTATTGCTGACGTCGCGCGCGACCTTGTTCAGGCCGCCAGGCTGATGCGATTGCGGGGCCTTGATGCCCGTCGTCTTCTTGAGGACGGTCTTGGTCTCGTTGCCGGCGTCGGTGAGGCCATTGTGCGTCTTGCTGGCGTCACGCTTGACCTCGGCCTTCGTGTCCTGACCCGCCTTCTTCGAGGTCTTGCTGATGTCGTGCGCGACCTTGTTCAGGCCGCCCGGCTTGTGCTCATCCTGCTGCGCACCCGCCGTCGCGGCGCCGTAGAGCGAGAGAGCAGCGGCGAGTGCCGCGATGCGTGCGTTGATCTTCACAGGTTGATCCTCCCAGAATGTTCGACACCGTATCAATGCAAGACGTGGGCGCGATTCAGGGCATAGCCCCTCGGGCGGGGCGGGGCTGATGGTCCAATCCCCACGACCGACTCGGCACGCATGAGCCCGGAGCGCGCGGGGTACTGGACGCGGCGGCTGTGGCGCAACGTGGGAATCCTCGCCGTCGCGCTCGTGGTGCATCTGGTCGTCATGGGCGCCGTCGCATCGTCCAACGGGCGGCAGGTGATCTACCGGCTGAGCATGGCGACCGGATATGTGAGCATCGTGCTCATCGCGTGGGCGATGCTCATTGGTCCGTGGCGCCTGCGGCGCGGACGCCCCGCTCCCGCGAGCACGGACCTTCGGCGGGACGTGGGAATCTGGGGCGGCATCTTCGGCCTCGCGCACGTCGTCACCGGACTGCAGGTGCACTTCGCCGGAAAATTCTGGAAGTACTTCGTCTATCCCGACGGCGACCACCGCATCCCGTTGCGGCACGACCTGTTCGGCTTCGCCAACTGGACGGGGCTCGCGGCGGCGCTGGTGCTGGTGCTGCTGCTCGCGATCTCGAACGACGTGTCGTTGCGCGCGCTCGGCACTCGGCGGTGGAAGTCGTGGCAGCGCTGGACGTACTGGGCGGCGGTGCTGACGGTGGCGCATGCGCTGGCGTATCAAGTGCCGACCAAGCACCACGGGCGCTGGATCGCGGCGTTCATGCTGGTGACGGTCGTGGTGGTGGCGATGCAGCTCGACGGCCGGCGGCGATACATGACGCGTGCGGCAGCGCGGTCCGTTGAAGGGGGTCAGACTCCTTGAAAAAGGCTGATGCGTGCTGCGAAAAACGCCGCGCGGACTACCAGACGTACGTCGCGACGGAGCCAGCGCCGAGCGAGTGCGCCACGCGGCGGCCGGCGAAGCCGACGTTGAACGTCTGCGTCGTGTTTCCATCGTTCAGCACCACGAGCACATAGCGTCCCGCCGGCGTGCGGAAGGCGACGTTCGGGAGCGACGTCGTTTTCGAACCCCCCTCCAGCGTGCTCGCGACGCGCACGGAGCCCGGGTCGACGAACCGGGACAGGTGGCCGACGATGTAGTACGCAACGTTGCGCGTGACCGCCGCCGACGACGAGTCGATGGTGACGGCGCCGAGACAGGTCGTGCATCCGCCATCCGTATGCGGGCCGAAGCGCTCGTCGTTCGCCAGGTTCCACTCCAGCACCGTGCGGCTCCAGTTCCTCGGCGCGCCGACGACGAGGTTCTTGACGTGCCAGCGCAGGTCGCCGGCGAAGTTGCCGTTGCTCGCCGTGTACTGCTCGGTGAAGTAGAGGTTGCGATCGGGATGCTTGTCGTGGACGGTCGTCAGCGCCTCGATCGGTCCGCCGTAGAGATGGAACGCCGAGCCGTCGACGAACGTCTTCGCCGCCGAGTCGCTCAGGATCTCGAGCGGATACTCGGGATGGTCGGCGTTGTGGTCGTAGAGGAAGATCTTCGTCCCGAGGCCCGCAGCCTTCAGCGCGGGACCGAGATGATCCCTGATGAACGTCGCCTGCTGCGCGGCGGTCATCAGCATGCTCGGATTGTTGCCCGGGTGGAGCGGCTCGTTCTGTACCGTGATCGCGGTGATGGTGATCCCTTCGGCCTTCATCGCCTGGATGTACTTCACGAAGTACTGCGCGTACGCCGCGTAGTTGGCCGGCCGCAGACTCCCTCCGACGTACGCGCCGTTGTCCTTCATCCACCGCGGCGCGGTCCATGGGGTTGCCAACAGTTCGATGCCGGGGTTCAGCGCGAGGATGCGCTTGAGCACCGGGATGAGATCGGCACGCGCGGCGTCGATCGTGAACGCGGCGAGGGCCGGATCCGTCTGACCAGCCGGCACGTCGTCGTAGGTGAACGGCGCCGCGTCGAGATCGGATGCGCCGATGCTGAGCCGCAGATAGCTCACACCGAGCGATGAGACGTCACGGGTGAACAACTCGCGGAGGAGCGCATCGCGCGCCGCCGCCGGCATGCGGTTGATGACGTATGCGCTCCCGCCCGTGAGCGTGTAGCCGAATCCGGCCATCGTCTGATACGTCGTTGCGCCGTCCACGGTGATCGTCGGACCGGCGTTGGCCACGGATCCGAAGGCGAGCGTCGGCTGCCGCGCGAGGAGGGCGGACTTGTCCCCCGTCGTCATCCACACGGCGACGCTGTCGCTGCCCGCAGAGGCGAGGTAGCGGCGCTGCTTCAGGAAGCGCACCCAACGCTCGTAACCCTGCTGGTTGAGATGCAGCCCGTCGCCGGTGAGGCTCGCGTCGAGCCGGTTCTGCCGGTCGACGAAGATCGGCCAGAGGTCGACGTACGTCGCGCCCGTCTCGCGCGCCATTCGCCGAATGAGCACGTTCACCGCGACGACGCGTTCCTGCTTGTCGTAGTGCTGCGGGAAGTTCTTCACCGTCGGGTTGAGCGGCAGGATGCTCTGGACGAAGATCTTCGTCTGCGGACTCTGGCTCTTCACGCTGTCGACGAGCGCGCGGTACTGCGCGGCGATGACGGCGTCGGGGATGTCCTTGCTGATGTCGTTGATGCCGATGAGGATGAACAGCCTGCTGGGCTTCCGCTTCGTCACGTCGGCGAGCCGGCTGCGGAGGCCGAAGGTGATGTCGGCGCCGATGCCGCGGTTGATCACCGTGCTGTCGCCGGTGAGCTTCGCCCAGTCGCCACCCTGAGTGATGCTGTTGCCGAGGAAGATCACGCGACCCGTCACCACCGGCTCGGCCTCGAACTTCGCGATGCGGCTCGCGCGAAGGTCGGGCATGGTGGTGAGCGTATCGTAGAGCCGCTGATTCGTCGGGAGCTGGGCGTCGACGGCGCTCGGCAGCGTGACGAGCGACGCGGCGGCGATGACGCGAGCGCTGCGGAGACACATGAGCTGTCGCACGAGTCGTGGGAGCGCGGCGGTCAGTCGAGCGCGGCGTGATACATCTGCTCGGTCTCCGCATCGAACGCGCAGGCCACGATCCGCGTGAACCAGGACTCGTGACGCTGCATCGAATCCATCGCGATCTCCGCGGCGAGCCGTCTGGGGAACCGGTACGCGCCCGTCGAGATCGCGGGAAAGGCGATGCTCGTGATGTCGCCCTGGGCACGGGCGACCGCGAAGCTCCGGTCGTAGGTCGAGCGGAGGAGCTCGGGCTCGCCGCGCTCGCCGTCCCGCCACACCGGTCCGACGGCGTGAATCACGTAGCGCGCCTTCAGCGCGAATCCCGGAGTGATCACGGCGTCACCGGGCGCGCATGGCGCCAGCGCCATCGATGCACGTGCGAGCTCCGGCCCCGCAGCACGATGGATCGCCCCATCGACCCCACCGCCGCCGGCGAGCGCGGAGTTGGCCGCATTGACGATGGCGTCGACGTCGAGCCTGGTGATATCGTCCCGAATGATCTCGATCACGGGGACAAGCTAGCCCCCACGAGCCGGCTGGCGCGAGACGCGCCGAGCCTGCCAGTATGGCGAGCCTTTTGCCCGGTGGCGGACAGGACCTCGCCGCGCCACTGCGCGGCATTTGGCGTTCTCATCGAGGGACGAACACATGCGCGCCCGTACGCTCGTCGTCACCGCACTCATCGCCGCGTCCGCCGCACTCGGTTCCTGCTCCGGCGATGCGGTGCTGCCCACGCTCGTCATCGGGGGCGGCACCAGCGGCGACACGGTGAACACTACCCGCATCCGGCTCGTGAACGCGACGGGGATCGGTCTCGACCTCGCGAAGAACGGCGTGGTGTTCGCGGGCAACAAGGGGATCGTGTATGGCGGGTCGTCGACCTGCACTCCCACCAATGCGCTGACACCGGACCTGTCGGTGCGCATCGCCGGCACGCTCGCGCCGATCCCGGGTCTGGCGGCGACATATCAGAGTGGCGTGAACTACACGGTGGTCGCCTACACGGGCACACTCGGCGAGACGCTGTTCGCCACCATCGCCGACACGTTCGCTCCGGTCGCGGGGCAGAGTGCGCTGCGCGTGTTCAACACGGCGGTGGCGACGGGGGCGAGCTACGACGTCTACGTGACCGACCCCGGTGCGGGGCTCGACACGACGGCCACTCCGTCGTTCAGCAACGTTGCGCCGGGTGCGTTCACGGCATTCGCCAACGCGAGTGCGGACGCGCCGAGGCAGATCCGCATCACCCTCACCGGCTCGAAGGCGGTGCTGCTCGACCTGGGCAATACCGCGCTCGTCGCGGGGCAGAGTGTGACGCTGGTGATCGTGTCGCCGCTCGTAGGGTCGACGAGGATCCGAGCGTTCTCCGCGGAGGGGTGCAACACGTAGCACCCGACGCGCGGGCGAGCATCTTGCCCTGCGGATGCCGACGCGCCGCACTCACCGCGGCGACACACGCATCGCAGCATCGCAGGAGGTAGCATGCAGCTCCGTACTCTCGGGCTCGCCCTGCTGGCATCGTCCGTCGTGCTCGCGGCGTGCGGCGGCGACGACATCACCGGCACGGCGAACAATGCGACGGTTCAATTCGTCAACGCCACGAGCGCGAGCCTCGACATCGCCCAGGGCAGCAGCGTCGCGACGGGCAATGGCGCACTCTCGTACGGCACGACGTCGCTCTGCATCGCGACGGACGCGACCAACTCGAACCTCGCGGTGCGCCAGACCGGCACGAGCACTGCGCTCCCTGGCTTCACGCCGGCGTTCCAGGCGGGGGGGAACTACTCCGTGATCGCCTATCCGGGGACGGCGGGGTCGATCCTGTTCGCCACACTCTCCAACGCGTTCACCGCCACGTCGGGCCAGGGTGGGCTCCGCGTCTTCAATGCGGCGGGACCGGGCACCAGCTACGACATCTACATCGGAACGCCGGGCGGCTCGTCTGCCACCGCCGTGGCGAACAACGTCGGCTTCGGATCGGGGTCGAGCTACTTCAACGTCATCGCCGGCTCGGCGCAGCAGGTGCGCATCACGAACGCCGGCTCGCAGGCGGTGGCGCTCGACGTGGGCAGCCACACGTTCATCGCGGGGCAGAACGCGACGCTGGTGATCGGACCTCCCTTGCCCGGATCGCCGGCCCCACGGGCGTTCTACGTGACGGGGTGCTGAGCGCGCGGAGGCGCGCACACGACTCGCCGTGTTCGCGTCACCAGGAATGAGAATCGTCGCGAGGGCGGCGGCCACGTGCCCGGACACGACGACCGCACGATCGCGACGATCTCATTCGTGGTGCGAGTAGCGAGCTATCGTGATGCAACGGCCGCGCCGCGCCCGGCAAAATCGCCTCGGTAGCAGTATTTCTGGCGAATTTCCAGGGGGTGTGGGTCATGGGTGGTGAGTCTTGCGTGAGAGCGTTTGCAGTCACGCGTCACTCACTACCCACCACTCAGGACTCCTCTCACACCGCACACCGCTTGTATGCATCCTCCAGGGACGCCATCCCCTGCTCCTTCTTGACCGGCACGAACTCCTGCGCGACGTAGCCCGTGTAGCCCGTGTCGGCGATCGCCTTCATCACCGCCGGATAGAACAACTCCTGCGATTCGTCGATCTCGTGTCGGCCCGGGACGCCGGCGGTGTGGTAGTGCGCGATGTGGCGGTGGTTGTCCCGGATGGTGTGGATCACGTCGCCTTCCATGATCTGCATGTGGTAGATGTCGTAGAGCAGCTTGAACCGCTCCGACCCCACCTTCTCGACGAGCTTCACCCCCCATGCCGTGTGGTCGCACTGATAGTCGGGGTGGTTCACCTTCGAGTTGAGCAGCTCCATGCACACCGTCACCCCCGCCTTCTCCGCGGCGGGCATGAGCTGCTTCAACCCCTTCGCGCAGTTCTCCAGTCCCTCGTCGTCGCCGAGGCCGGCGCGATTGCCCGAGAAGCAGATCACGTTCGGCCATTTCTCCTTCGCCACGAGGTCGATCCGTTCCTCGTAGGCGGGGATCAGCCAGCTGTGATTGTCGACGCGATTCCAGCCGCGCGGGATACCGCCGGGGCCCGCCTGGCTGACCATCGCGCACATCAGCCCGTGCTGCTTGATGGTGGGAAAGTCGGCCGGCCCGATGAGCTCCACCGAGTGGAGGCCGATGCGCTTGGCGTTGGCCGCGAGCTCGTCGAGCGGCATGTCGTTGAAGCACCACCGGCACACCGACTGCTTGATCGCGCTCGCCGAGCCGCGCGCAGGAATCACCGCGCTCTCGAGCGCCGAGCGCTGCGGCGCACCGTTCGACGCGCACGCCTCGGATGCTCCCACCGCACCCAGACCGGCAAGTGCCCCACCCACCTCGGCGCCTCGGCGGACAAACTGACGTCGTGTCGGCATGGCAATATCACGGTATGCAAGAGGAGAAAGACGATACGAACGTAGCACGCAGTCCCGCAACCTTGCATCAGTCTGGCGTCGCAAGCGGCTGCTCGCCGAAGCGAAGTCGACGCAGGAGCTGGACAAGTCTGCCTCCCGCCCCGATTACGAGCGCTTCATCGCGCGCCGTGAGAGCACGAGCATGAAGATGCCGAACAGCAGCATCACCAGGCCCCACCAGAGATTGACGTTCGTGACTGGCGCGACGTCGGAGGTGGTGCGGCTGCCGGCGACCATCCCGTAGCCCGCGAGCATCAGACCGAGCAGCGAGAACAGGCCGCCGATCGGCGCCCGGATGTCGAGACCTTCCATTGAGCTCATGAGAGTGCCGCCTCAGCGAAAGACGAGGTTGAGTCCGACGATCAGGACGATGACGATGAGAGCGAGTGATGCGGGCCGCTGCAGCCACGGGACGTCCGTGTCCTTCGGCTTGGGTGTGAGCGAGTAGACGAGGCCCGTCAGCTCCGTCTCGGGACGCGGTTGCGTCGCGAGGCTCACGACGATGCTCACGACGAAGCACGTCGTCCACGCGACGATCGCCGTCCAGAACGTCTGCGCGAGCTCGCTCGGATAGGTGTGCAGGAGGCCGAAGTATCCACCCTTCACCCCCGCCGTCGCCCCGACGGGGAGGGTGAGGCCGTGGTGCAGCGCGGCGCCAAGCGTCCCGGAGAGCAGCCCCCAGAACGCGCCGTGCCCCGTGGTGCGCTTCCAGAACATCCCCAGCGCGAACGTCGCGAACAGCGGTGCGTTCACGAACGCGAACACGAGCTGGAGCAGGTCCATGATGTTGTTGAACGAGCCGGCGACGTACGCCGCCGCGACCGACAGCAGGATCCCGCCCACGGTCGCCACGCGCCCCATCCACAGATAGTGCTGATCCGTCGCGCCGGGCTTGATGTGGCTCTGGTAGATGTCGTACGTCCACACGGTGTTGAACGCGGTGACGTTCCCCGCCATCCCCGACATGAACGACGCGAGCAGCGCCGTGAGCCCGAGCCCCAGCATCCCCGACGGGAACAGCTTCACGAGCATCATCGGTGTGGCGAGGTCGAAGTCGAGCACGGTGCGTCCCGCCGCGTCCACCAGCGGTGCGCCGTTCGCCATCTTGGCCGGGATCATCCCGCTCGCCCCCGCGCCCGACGTCAGCGCGAGCGCGATCATGCCGGGGAGGATGACGAGAAACGGGAAGATCATCTTCGGGAACGCGGCGATCAGCGGCGTGCGCCGCGCCGCCGTCATCGAGTCGGCGGCCATGGCGCGCTGCACGACGAGGAAGTCAGTGCACCAGTAGCCGAACGACAGCACGAACCCGAGTCCCATTACGAGCCCGAACCATTCGACGCCGATCGGGTTGGTCGACGCGTGGGTCATTCCCTGCCAGGCATGCGTGTATGCGCCCTGGGGGAGGCCGTTCGCCACCGACGCGGCGTTGAGCTTGGCCGTGAGCCCGTCCCACCCGCCCACTGCCTTGAGCCCCAGCCCGACGAGTGGCGCGAAGCCGAACACGATGAGGAAGAACTGCAGCACCTCGTTGTAGATCGCGCTCGTCAGCCCGCCGAGCGTGACGTACGCGAGCACGATCGCCGCCGAGGCGAGCACGCTGGTGTTGAAGCTCCAGCCGAGCAGCAGGTTGAACAGCTTGCCCATCGCGTACATCGAGATGCCGGAGGAGAAGATCGTCATCACGGCGAACGACACGGCGTTCAGCGTGCGCGTCTTCTCGTCGAACCGGAGCTTGAGGTACTCGGGCACGGACCGCGCGCGCGATCCGTAATAGAAGGGCATCATGAACAGCCCGACGAACAGCATCGCCGGGATGGCGCCCACCCAGTAGAAGTGGCTCGTCGCGATACCGTACTTCGCGCCCGACGCGCCCATCCCGATGACCTCCTGCGCGCCGAGGTTCGCCGAGATGAAGGCGAGCCCCGTCACCCACGCCGGCAACGTCTTGCCCGCGAGGAAGAAATCGGTGCTCGTGCGCATCACACGTTTGAGCGCGAAGCCGACGCCGAGCACGGCCGCGAAGTAGACGGCCATGATCGCGTAGTCGATCGTCGCGAGATGAGTGATCGGATTGCCTTCCATAGAGAAGCGCGAGGGAGGGGGAGGTGGGCGTCCTCCGCGACGCCGGCCCGAGCGGGCGGATCGTCGTGGAATCGGCGGGGAATATGTTTGCCGGCCGGAGCAGCGAAAGGTCGACGCTCGTTTGGCGTTGCGGTCGGCCGTGCGTTTTCGGTAGGCGGGGCGGGGTCAGCTGGCTTTGTCGCGCCCCGGGCCGAGCGCATGCCACTCGTCGTGGCCCTTGCGCTTACACGCAGCGCGTGAGCGTCCGCTGAGGGCGGAGCCCGGAGATTGGCTGGCCTGTCGCCGGCCAATCGAGTCTCTCCGCCCCAAGCGGATGCTCGCGACCGAACGCCGCGCGAGAACGCCGAACGACAACCGCCGAGCCAGCGCGGTAAGAAACGGCGAAGCGCCCCGAGGCCGTTCGCGCGATAGCGAACTAGCGCACCCGCGCGCTCACCCCACGGCGCGCATATGCCGATACCGCGCCGTCGCCACCTGATACACGCCGTACGCGATGAGCCCGAACGCGACGGCGCCGAGCACGAGGCTGCCGTAGTCCGCTCGGCCGAGTGCCTGGAGCGACTGCGCGATGCCGCCGGCTTCGCCCGAGTCCTTCCGCATGCCCGCGCGCAGCAGGAGCACGCCGATCATCGCGAACACCACGCCGCGCGCGGCGATGCCGAATCGGCCGAGTCGCACGATCCACGTCGCCTGCGTCGGGCCGGCCTCGGCGAGGTCGAGATGCCGCTTCGCCTTGTCTGAGAAGGCGCGATAGACCTGGTACGCCGCGTACCCGAGCACGCCGAGCCCGACGCAGATGACGAGGGCACGGCCGAAGGGCATGTCGAGCAGCCGTGCGGTCCAGTGCCGCGCCGCTGCGCCCTGCGAGCCGACGTCGTCGCCGTCGAGCGCGCGCAGCGCCTGCACACCGAGCACGCCGTACGCGATGCCGCGTGCCGCCTGCGTTCCGCGTACGACGAGCTTCGTCGGCTCGTCCCCTTCCCCCTCGGCGTCGGTGACGGCCGCGACCAGTCGCCACAGCATGTAGCCGAGCAGCCCGATGCCGATCGCGAGGAGCGCGATCGTCCCCATCGGCCCGTCGCCGATCACGTTGATGGCGCCGCGGGTGTCGGTGGTCGCACCGCCGGAGCCGAGCGCCGCCCGCGCGGCGAGCGCGCCCATGACGACGTACACGAACCCCTTCGCGGCATACCCGGTGCGGCCGAGCATGACCAACGCTGGCGACGCGGCCCGAAGGCCTCGTTGAACGCTCGGATTCGGACGAATCGTGCTGGTCATCGAGGTTTCGGGGTCCGGGGTCCGAGCCTTCGAGGGCAGCAAACGTGCCGGGAGAGGCGCTACGCGCCCGCGCCGCCCGCGCCGCCCAGGATCTCCCTGAACAACGCCAGCGCTCGCGGGTCGTTGCTCTCGCCGAGCCAGAAGATCGCCTTCTGCCGGAGCTGCGGATCCTTGTGCGACCGCGCGACCTCGATCAGGGGCTCAACGCCCTGCTTGCCGCGCAATTGCGACAGCGCGAACACCGCCGCGTCGCGCGCGTCGTCGCGGTCGTCGCGATCATCGTCCTCCATCGCGGCGATGTCCTCGCCGTGCCCCGCCACCTTCGCCGCGGCGAAGCGGCCCGCCCAGAACAGCGCGTCGTGACGCGTCGACCGCGACGCGCGCGAGCTGTCGGCGGCGATGGCGAGCAGTCCCTGCCACACCGATGCGCTGTCGGCCAGCACCGCCGCGACGATCGCGCCACGCGCCGCGTGCGTCGTGCTCGTGTCGGCGAGGGCGAGGAAGAAGCGCGCCGCCTCCGCGCCGCCGACTTCGCCGAGGTCCGTCGCGCGCTCATCGTGCGGTACGTCGGGACCGACCATGACGCTGACGTCGGTGATCGTGCCGCGCTCGACGCGCGCCCGCACGCGAACCGGACCGTATACGCAGCGCGAGCGCAGGTCGCGGTCCGCCGACCACTCGCCGAAGTACATGTGCCGTCCCATCGAGAAGCCGCGCGTGCCGTTGCCGCAGACCCCAGGGCGCGACGCGTAGTGCAGCGCGACCATCTCGCCACCCGCCGCCCGCACACGCTGCGCGAGCCCCTGGGCCTCCGTGCGCGACGGCGCGCACGCCGTCGCGAGCAGCGCGAGCGCCGCCGCCGGGAGCATCGTCGCGCGCCGCATCAGCGAATCACCATGTCGGTGATCAGCTTCGTCACGCGCGGATCGTTCTTCTGTGCGAGCCAGAACAGCGCCTTCTTCCGCATCTCGCGGTCGGGGTCCTCGCGGGCGATCGACAGGAGCTGCGTGGTCGCCGCCTCCTCGTCGCGCTGCGAGAGCACGAAGATCACGTGCTCGCGGAGTCGCGCGTCCTTCGCACTCTTGTAGAGCGACGAGATGTCGGCCACGCTCGCGTGGCCCTGCCCGGCCCAGAACACCGCCTTGCGGCGCACCTCCATGGGCTGCGACTCGTCACGCGCCTGGTCGAGCAGCCAGCGCGTACCGTCCCAACTCTCGTGCTGCGACACCGAGAACAGCACCTGCTCCTTCAGTCTGTCGCTCGACACGCGGTCGAACAGCGAGCGCAGGAACGCGAAGTCCGCTGCCGACGCGCCCTCCCCCTGGCTCAGCGCGAAGATCGCCGCGCGGCGCACGGCGTCCGTTTCCTTGTCGTCGCCGGCGACCGTGCGCACGAGCGCGTGCGCCTTCTCCTCGTCACGCTGGCCGAGCCAGAACACGGCCGCCTTGCGCACGGACTCGGATCCGCTGCGCGCGAGTGTCATGAGCGCGGGCACCCCGGCACCGTCGGGGATCATCCCGAGCGCACCCACCGCCGCGCCGGCCACCCCGTTGCCCGGCCCGACGTCGTCGGCCGACGTTCCCTCGTTGCCGCTCGCCCGCGCGAGCTCGGTGAGCGGCGCCACCATGGAGGCGTCGCCCAGCGCGCCGGCCCAGTGCACGGCACGGCGGCGCGTCTCACGCGAAAGATTCGTCATGCGCGCCAGCCGCAGCATGTCCGGCGCGACGTTCGCGCTGTCCGCCACTGCGGCGGCGAGCAGCGGATTCTGGCGCGACCCGCCGTCGATCTGCTGCGCGAGCGAGATGAAGTACGCCGCCGCCTCGGGCGCGCTCACGCGCCCCAGGTCGGTCACGTCGCTCGCGCCGCTCGACCACGCGCCCCCGACGCGCGTGCGCACGCCGACGACCTTGCGGTCCTGCACGGTGAGCTCCACGCGTGCGGGGCCGTCCACGCACCGCGTCCGCCCCCAGGAGCCGTACGACTCGCCCCGGTCGAAAAACGTCATCGAGCGTCCGATGGACACGCCGTCGCGTCCGTCGCCGCAGACGTCGGCACGAGTGGCGTAGCTGAGCCGCACCTGGCCGTCGCGCGCGGCAGCGACGCGCCGCGCAATGGTGGAACCCGGCTGCGCGCCGAGCGCGGGCGCGAGCGTCAGCACGAGCGCGAGGCTCGCGAGTGTGATATGCCGCATGGTGGTCACCGCGGTCCGTTGATGATCTCGAGCAGGAAGTCCTTCACGCGCGGATCGTTCGACTGGCCGAGCCAGAAGATCGCCTTCTTCCGCAGCTCGCGGTCGGGATCGCTCTTGGCGATCTCCATCAGCCGCGAGAACGCGGCAGGATCACGCTTCTCCGACAGGACCCAAATGAGCTGCTCCTTGAGCTCACGCTCGTTGAGCCGCGGATAGAGCGCGATCAGATCCGCCGTCGACACACCCGCCTGGCCGGCGCTGAAGATCGCCTGCTTGCGCGTCTCCACCGAGTGCTTCGGGTTCGCCGCGACCTGCATCAGCCACTGATCATTCCCCTCGCCACGCATCTGCGACAGCGAGAAGAGGATCTTCTGCCGGATCGACTCGCCGTTGCTTCCTTCAGGCGCGTTGGCGAGGCGGTCGAACAGTCCCCGCAGGTACTGCGCGTTCTCCGGCGAACGCTGCTGGCCGAGCCAGAACACGGCCTTCTCGCGCAGCTCGTTGGGCGACTTGGCATCCTCGGCGATGCGCCGCACCGCCGCCTGGCCACGTTCACTGTGTTGCTGCATGATCGCGAAGATCGCCTGCTCACGCAGCTCCGACGACGTCGTGCTCGACTCGAGCATCTGCACGAGTGCTTGAGCGGCGCGATCGGTGTTCACCTGCCCCATCCAGAAGACCGCCTTCTTCTTCACCTCCGGGTTCGGGTCGTCGCGCACGACGCCGAGCAGGAGGTCCTCCGTCTCGCTCGTGCGCTTCTGCGACACGAGGAACACCGCCTTCTCGCGCAGCTCGGCCGAGCACGCGTCTCGCTTCGCCAGCACGGCCTTGAGGATCGGCATGGCGTTCTCGGCGTTCAT
>QHVE01000028.1:30281-51149 GCA_003223455.1 Gemmatimonadota bacterium
TGCGACCCCGCTCGGTGACTCGCTCCGCCGCATTTGGATCGCCGAGGCGCGCCAGCGCGCCATTGACCCGCACGAGCAGTGCGTCGCCGTCGCCGCGCGTCGCTGCGCGAGCATATTCCCGGCGCTGCCGTTCGAGCATCTTGACGGCGTCGCGCAGCTCGCCGGGCTCGCCGATCCGATACAGCGAGTACGCCCGCCAGTAGAGTGCGTCGCCGGCGTACGTCGACTTCGGATAGCGTTCCACGATGCGCTCGAACGTGCCCGCCGCGCGCCGATAGTCGCCGCGATTGAGTTGCTCGCGTCCGGCACGGTAGAGCGAGTCCGCCGGATCGTCCGCCTGCCACGGGGCGGGAGGACGCGTGGCGAACTCGCCACCTGCCGCGATGGTGATGGGGTCGGACGCCACCGTGTCGTGCGTGGTCGTCCACGTGCCGGCCGTGCCGGTGGTGGCCATCGTCGCCACCAGAAGAATCTGTCGGAGCATCATTGCTCGTGCGTAGTGGTTGAAGGCCGCGTCACGACGTGGCCAGGCCTGCGGGCACGGCGGAGCGGATGCGCGGGAGCAGATCGCGGTCACGCATCGCGTGGTCGATCAGCTCGCGCTCACGCGCCTGCAGCGGCGTGCCCGAGATTTGAACGATCTGCGCCAGAACCAGCTCCAGATCGGTGAACAGTGTGCGCATCTGCGGGTCGCGCCCGGCCGGAGAATCGATCAGCAGTCGCGTGCTCGACAGGACGTCGCGCGCCCAGCGCGCTGCCTGCTGCATGGCCTGCGGATCGCGCGGAGCACTCTCGGCGCCGCGATAGGCGGTGAGCACGGCCTCCGCCTGCACCAGCGTCTGGATCGCCGCGGTGCGGTACAGCATCTGAACAGTGGAGTCGGAGACGTCGGGGAGCGCGCGCGGCTCGGTGACGGCGTACTCCCGCGTCGCGCGCGGCTGGACGACGTCGCGCGACTTCGGCGCGGGCGACGGCGTCGCCTCGCGGCTCGGCTGCGCGGCACCACGCACGCTGTCGGTGTTCGTGCTCTCCGCGGGCGTGGCGACCGGCGCCGAGTCGGTGCGCGGCAGGACCGCCACCGGCAGCGGTGACGTGGTGCCGCCTTCCTTATGAAGAAACTCGCGCTCGAGCGCGATGCCGAGCACCAGCCCGGCCGCCAGCAAGGCGCCCCAACCGAACACCACGGTCCGCGAGCGGCGCCGCGGCGCGAGCGGCACCACGTCGGCGTCGCGCGCCGGCGCATCCGTCGTCGCGCCTGCCCGGGCCGCCCGCCGCGCCGCGGCGATCTGCGCCCACATCGCGTCGCGCGGCACGCTTCCTTCCGGCGCGTGGTACTGCGCCGCCGCCAGCGCACGAATGCGCTCGTCGAGGATGTCGTCGTTCGGATTGTTGTCGGTCATTGCACCCACTCTCCCGCGAAATCCGCCAGCGCGATCCGGAGCTTGGCCCGCGCCCGCGACAGCTGCGCCTTCGACGTGCCGGCCGTCGTGCCGAGCGCCGCGCCGATCTCCTCGTGCGTGAACCCTTCCACGTCGTGCATCAGGAACGTCACCCGGCATCCCTCCGGCAGCGCTTCGATCGCCTGCGCCAGCCGCTCCTTCAGGTCCGGCTCTGCTTCCCGGTTCGTCGACGTCACCATCCCCGCCTCCTCGAGCACCGCCTCCCGCTGATCGAACCGCTTGACCTTGCGGAGCCCGTTCAGCACGACCGAAGTGGTGATCGCATGCAGCCACGCCCCGAATGGCGCGTCCCCCCGATAGTCCTGGATCCGGTCGAACGCCCGAATGAACACGTCCTGGGTGAGATCCTGGGCGAGGTCGTGCCGCCCGCTCATCCGATAGGCGGTCCAGTAGACGCGGTCGACGTGCGCGTCGTACAGCGCGCGTTCAGCGACCTCGTCTCCCAGCTTCACGCGGGCCGTCAGCTCGCGCTCGTCCACCTACCGACCGTCCATGTGCCGTCCGGGTACCGGGCTATCTCTCGAGCCGTCCCCTCGACCGCCCCTTGGCGCTCTCGGATCGGGCTTCCGTTGCGCCCTCAGGACACGGCGCTCCCCCAAAGGGTTGCACCATCAGTGCGCTTGCGCCAATGGCCGGCCCCGCCAACCGAGCACGATCCCGGTGCGGCATGTCACCGCGCTCCGGAGTTCCTGGCCGTATAACCTCCAGCAGCACGCCGCCG
The DNA here is from genome assembly GCA_003223455.1 of Gemmatimonadota bacterium. Classification (GTDB taxonomy): domain Bacteria; phylum Gemmatimonadota; class Gemmatimonadetes; order Gemmatimonadales; family Gemmatimonadaceae; genus AG11. The sequence goes on from QHVE01000028.1 coordinate 32,463, forward strand.
CGCGCGTTCGGGCCCGAGTCCGCACGCTCGTGGCCGCCATGGCATCAATGCCGACATTTCGCATCACGCGCTCTTTCGAGTACGGAGACTGCGTTATGCGATGGCCCGCTCGACGCGGTCGGATTTCGACTGCGTCGGCAAACCGACCTCAGGAGTATCCCATGTCAGACGCAACGCGTCCCTCTGCCACTCTGTTCGATCCGCGGGAATTGCAGGCAGCGGCCGCGGCCTGTTGCGGCCGCTTCGGCGAGCCGAGCGCGGAGGCGCAGCGTCTCGCGACGCTTCGTCAGCTGCTCGCGAACTCGTCCATGCTCGTGCTCCAGCTGGAAGCATTCATGAAGGCCGCGGCCACCCACCTGCGTGGCGTTCACTGCACCTCGGGCATGCAGGTCGAGGCCGATGGGCTCTCGCGCGCCGTCGTCGCGTGGATCGAGCAAGTGCAGGACGCCGCCGTCACCTATCACGACTGGCAGGAGCAGCCCACGCTGTCCGACGCCCGTGGCATCGAGCGCGGCCGTGCCGCGCTGCCGCCACTCCGCGCGACCGAGGACATGAGGTCGATCGCGGTCTCGCGCCTCACTCCCCCGGCATGAAGAGGCTGCCCGATCGGCGCCTGTCATCTCACGTTCGGGAGGGTTGCTGGTGAAGCTGTCACTGCGATTCATCGTCCCACTCGTCCTCGTCCTCGCCGCGTTGACGCTGGCGGCGATGCCCCTCGTCGACAAGCTCACGCTTCGCTGGTTCACGAAGGATCTCGACCTGCGCGCGAGCCTCATCGCGAGCACGGTCGAGGAGCCCGTGCAGCACCTCGAGTCCGATCCGGACGCACTGCGCGCGTACTTCGCGCGGCTCATCCTCGACGAACGTCTCTTCGCCGTTGGCTACTGCGCCGAGGGCGCGGTTCGCCCCGAAGGCACGTCGACGCTGCCGCCCACGATCCGCTGCGACTCCGCCAGCATGAAGTCCACGCCGTCCGGGCGGGTCGTCCAGGATGCGCACGGGTCGCTCCTGATCTCGGCCAAACCCATTCGCGACGCACGCGGCTCGCGCGCGAGCATCGTCGTCGTGCAGGACATGAGCTTCGCCGAGCGGCGCAACGAGGAGACGCGGCGATACCTGTTCTACTTCTTCGTCGCGCTCGGCATCCTCGTCTCGTTGATCACCGTCGTCGTCGCACAGCTCAGCTGGCGTGGGTGGGTGCAGGGGATGCGCTCGCTGCTGCGCGGTGAAGGGCTCCTCCGGCCGGCCAGCCGTACGTCGATCGGCGAGCTCCAGCCGATCGCCGACGATCTGCGCGCGCTCATCCGCGACCTCGAGTCGGAGCATCACTTTCGCGACGACGAGCAGCTCGTGTGGACGCCGCAGACGCTGCGCGGCATCCTCGAGCGCGAGCTGCGCGGCAGCGACGTGATCGTCGTCTCCAACCGCGAGCCGTTCATCCACGTGCGGGAAGCCGACGGGGGCATCGCCATCCAGCGGCCCGCGAGCGGGCTCGTCTCCGCGATCGAGCCCATCGTGCGCGCCTGCTCGGGGACGTGGATCGCGCACGGCAGTGGCTCGGCGGATCGCGACGTGGTAGACGCGCATGATCGCGTGGCCGCCCCCGTCGAGGCGCCCGGCTACCAGCTCCGGCGCCTCTGGCTGACGCCGGAGGAGGAGCAGGGCTACTACTATGGATTCGCCAACGAGGGACTCTGGCCGCTCTGTCACAACGCGCACGTGCGCCCGACCTTCCGGAGCAGCGACTGGGAGCAGTACGAGCGCGCCAATCGTCGGTTCGCCGACGCCGTCGTCGCCGAGGCACGCACGAGCGATCCCGTGGTCCTCGTGCAGGACTATCATCTCGCGCTCGTGCCGCGGATGGTCCGCGAACGGCTCCCCGACGCGACGATCATCACCTTCTGGCACATCCCGTGGCCCAACCCCGAGGCGTTCGCGATCTGCCCCTGGCGGGACGAGCTGCTCGACGGCCTGCTCGGCAGCAGCATCCTCGGATTCCACACTCAGTTCCACTGCAACAACTTCGTCGACACCGTCGATCGGCAGCTCGAGGCGCGGGTCGACCGCGAGACCTTCGGCGTGTCGTATCGCGGCGAGCGCACGCTGATCAAGCGCTATCCGATCTCCATCGAGTGGCCGCCGGCGCCGGCGCTCGCGGCGCCGTCGGTCGATGAGTGTCGCGCGCTCGTTCGCGCGCGGCACGGGCTTCCGGCGGAGCACTCGCTCGGCGTCGGCGTCGAGCGGCTGGACTACACCAAGGGGCTGGAGGAGCGGTTCCGCGCCATCGAGCGGATGTTCGAGCTGTATCCACAGTGGGTCGGCCGCTTCACCTTCGTGCAGATCGCCGCGCCGTCGCGCAACAGCATCGAGCAGTACCAGATGTACGAGCAGCGCGTTCGCGCGCTCGTGGAGCGCATCAATGCGCGGTTCGCCAATCGCCGCGCGCCGGCCATCGTCCTGCTCGTCGCACACCACGACGCCGACGAGGTCTACGAGTACTATCGCTCGGCCGACCTCTGCTTCGTGAGCAGCCTGCACGACGGGATGAACCTCGTCGCGAAGGAGTTCGTCGCCGCGCGCGACGACGAGGCCGGCGTCCTCCTGCTCAGCCAGTTCACCGGCGCAGCGCGCGAGCTTCCCGAGGCGTTGATCGTGAACCCGTACGACGCCGACCAGTGCGCCGAGGCGCTCGACCTCGCGCTGGGCATGCCGCTCCGCATGCAGCGCGCGCGGATGCGACTGATGCGCGCGCTGCTGCAGGAGTTCAACGTCTATCGCTGGGCCGGCCGCATGCTGCTCGACGCGGCCACGATGCGCCGCCGGGGCCGCTTCCTCGCGCGAGGCGGACAGCTCCTCAAGTTCACGCGTGCGGCCGACGCGCCGGCGCGCGCACGGGCGGTTGGCCGGCCGTAAGCCGGAGTCGATCGATACCCGCTCCTTTCATGGCGACCGAAGACGGTCGCCTGCTTCGGCGCCCGCCGACCCGGTACATTGCTCCATGCAACGTTCTTCGAAGGCTTCGAAAGCCTGGAGCGCGCTCGTCGTGCTCTTCACGGCCAGCGCGTGCGTCACGCCCGATCCGGCACGCCCAGCCGTGGCGTTGCCGTCCGATGTCCGCCCCATCGTGATCGCGCATCGTGGAGCCAGCGGCTACCGTCCCGAGCACACGATCGCCGCGTACTCGTTGGCGATCGACATGGGCGCCCACTATGTCGAGCCGGATCTCGTGAGCACGAAGGACTCGGTGCTCGTCGCCCGGCACGAGAACGAGATCGGTGGCACGACAGACGTCGCCGAGAAGTTTCCCGATCGGCGAACGACGCACACGATCGACGGCAGAAGCGTGACGGGATGGTTCACCGAGGATTTCACCCTCGCCGAGCTCAAGACGCTTCGCGCGAAGGAACGCCTGGCCCTCCGCTCGCACGCATACGACGGCCTCGAGTCGATCCCCACGCTGGAGGAGATCCTCGATCTCGTCGAGCGCCGCTCGCGGGAGACCGGCCGGCGAATCGGCGTCTATCCAGAGACCAAGCACCCGTCGTACTTCCGGTCGATCGGCCGGCCTCTGGAGGAGCCGTTGCTCGCGGCGCTCGCGCGTCGTGGTTGGACCACGTCCTCCGCGCCGGTGTTCATCCAGTCGTTCGAGGTGGAGAACCTCCGGGCACTTCACGCGCGCACCGACCTGCGCCTCGTGCAACTCATCGATGTCAGAGGCGGGCCGGCGGACGCGAAGTCGGCGCCCGACGTGCCGGCCACCTACGCCGCCATGATCACGCCGGCGGGACTGGCGAGCATCGCGCGCTACGCGAATGCCGTCGGAGTGGAAAAGTCGCTGGTTCAGCCCATCGACGCTGCGGGTATGCGCGGCACGCCGACCTCGCTCGTGGCGGATGCCCATGGTGCGGGACTCGGCGTGCACGTGTGGACGCTTCGCAGCGACGAGGCCTTCCTGCCGAAGGCCTACGCAGGCGACGCCGCGGCGGAATGGCGAACGTTCGCCTCGCTCGACGTGGACGGCATCTTCGGCGACTTCCCCGATGTCGGAGTGAAAGCGCTGGCACGTTGAGCCCCCTGTCCGCGTCTCGAATCGGCGCTTTCTTTCATGGGAAGTCGTCCATTCATCGCACGTAGTCGCAGCAATCGGAGAGCGCTCGGCATGGCACAGCAGACGTACGAGGGCGAAGGCAGGATCGGCGGAGTCACCTTCGGCCATCCGGCCGCGTTCTGGGTCGGCGTGGCGCTGGTCGTCGGCGGAGTCGTGGCCCATCTGCCCATGTACCTGATGGGCAAGGACACGCACTACCGGCTCGTCGGCATGCCGATGGCGACGCCGATGAAGGTCGGCATGGCCGCCATCCTCGTCGGGCTCGCCGTCAGCCTCTACGGATTGCTGCCGAGGTTCGCGCCGGCCAACGCTGACCTCGTGTCGCGGCTCCGCGTGAGCGCGCTCGACGACGCGCCGCTCACGCCTGCGCACTGGGGGCTGCTCGTCACGATGATGCTCGCCGTGACGATCGACATCATGAAGCCCACTGCGCTGGCGTTCGTGATGCCGGGGATGACCACGGAGTACGGGCTCAAGGGACCCCTCAACCCGACCGGTACCACGCCCGTCGCCTACGTGTCCCTGGCCGGCATCACCGGTACCGTGCTCGGCTCCTTCCTGTGGGGCTGGCTCGGCGACCGCATCGGACGCCGCGCGTCGATCCTCTACGCCGGCATCGGCTTCATCGGCACGTCCATCTGCGGCGCGATGCCGACGTATTCGTGGAACCTCGTGATGTGCTTCGTCATGGGGCTCGCCGTCGGCGGCATGCTCCCCATCTGCTACTCCCTGCTCGCCGAAACCATTCCGGCCAGGCATCGGAGCTGGCTCATGATCCTCGTCGGCGCCGACATCGCCGGCGCGTACATCGTCACGAGCTGGCTCGCGTCGGCGCTCGTGCCGACCTACAGCTGGCGCATCCTCTGGCTCATCGGGCTCCCGACCGGCGTGCTGTTCATTCTGCTCAACCGGTGGATCCCCGAGTCGCCGCGCTTCCTGCTCGCCAACGCGCGCGACCAAGAGGCACACGCCGTGATGAAGCGCTTCGGCGCGGTGATCGTGCCGCAGCAGAGCTCGGAGCTCGCAGTGGAAGCGAAGGTGCAGCGCCGGTGGTCGCAGCTGCTGAGCGGCGAGCTGCTCTGGCTCACCCTCATCGTCGGCGTGCTCGCGCTCGGCTCCGGGCTCGTGCTGTTCGGCTTCAACCTCTGGATCCCGTCCAACCTCAGGAAGCTCGGCTACACCGACGCCGACGCCATCCTGCGGAATGCAGCGATCATCGGCTTCCCGCTCAACTTCCTCGTGGCGTGGATGTACGGCTTCTGGAGCAGCAAGAAGACGATCATCCTGCTCTCGGCGCTCACGGCCGCGGCGCTGTTCGGCTTCGTGTTCGTCGGCAATGAGATCGTGCAGAACCGCGGGCTGCTCTATCTGCTGCTGGTGATCCCGATCTGGGGGATCAGCTCCGTCGTCGCGGTCCTGTCGGTGTACGCGGCGGAGATCTATCCGACGCGCATCCGCTCGCGCGGCTCGGGGTTCGCGGCGGGGGCGAGCAAGGCGGGCGGCGTGGCGATCATCGGGCTCGTCGCGTTCGGCATCGCCGCACCGTCGATCGCGACGGTGGCACTGATCGGTGCGGTGCCGATGGCGCTCGCCGTGCTGCTCGTCGCGCTGTTCGGCGTGGAGACCAGACAGCGACGGCTGGAGGAGATCACGGCGGAAGAGCTCGGAGCGGCGCGGGTGGTGCTGTGACTCAGTGACTCGCGGCGCCTCGCGCCGCAGTGACTCAGTGACTCAGTGACTCTCTGAGCCACCGATTCTTTCGCGTCGTGCAGGCGACGCGCGCGTCTGTGCTGTCTACTGCTGCTTCCATGCGGCGAGGTTTGAACCGCTGCATGCGCCCCTCACGGCGGTGGAACGAAGCGACCTCACCGTGAGACGATGCGCCCGCCAGTAGGTGCACCGTGATGATACGTGCGCTCTGCCAGTCTGGGCTGGAGCGCAACGACTCACACCGCAATCCTCACGGTTCGCCCTGGAAATAGCGCGCTTCATACCACTCGTGTGTTCTCTTCCGCGGGAGGATGACACTATGCATCGCGTGTGGCCGTACGCCCTGACGTTGTTGCCGAATCTGCAGGTATCGGCACCGCAGCACACGATTGGGCACCATCGACGACCTCAACACATGGGTCTGGATGAGACAGCGTAGATCCGAGTTCGACGCCTCGCGTCGCAAACGATTCGTCCGCGGACAGAAGTCTCACGAGCGCAATCGGCGCCGGTTCGCTTCGGGGGCGCGGCGCGAGCACCAGGGAACGAAGGAGGAGCTCGCTCCTCTCGAGCGGGACGACGACGGCCCAGTCCGGCGCGCGTGATGACCGCTGAGTCGGAGACGTTTGCCGCCGCAGTCACTCACCTGCGTGCAGCACGTGCATCGACGCCCGCGCATCCGTACCTGACGACGGGACGCTGAGACTCGTCCGCGACGGGGCCAGCGCGCGAGGCTGCATTGGCCGTCCCGCGTTGTCGCGCAGAAAGTGCACCGTCTCTCTCCACGCACGCGTCGCCTCCGATTCGTTGAACACACCGTCGCGGTTCCACGCGAAGAACCCGTGCGCCGCGGCGCAATCGATTCGCTCGATCGACGTCCCCTGCGCGCGGAGCGCCGCCTCGAAGCGCTCGACGTCGGTCAATGGCACCGACGGATCCGTCGTCGCCCGCTGGTAGAGCACCGGCACGCGGATGTACGACACGACCTCCATCGGCGAACGATGCTGCACGTCGGACAACGTGGTCGGCGCGTAGAACGCCACCACTGCACCCACGTCGCGTAGCTGCGTCGCGAGCAGGAGCGCGTTCCACCCGCCGCCACAGAAGCCGAGCAGGGCGACACCACCCGGATCGACATCCTGCTGCCTGCGCAGATAGTCGATCGCCGCCTGGACGTTTCGGACGAGTCGCGGCTCGCGGAACTCACGTCGCACCACTGCGGTCACCGAGTCCCCCGGCGTTCGCCGAGCGCTCTCCCATGTGGCGTTGTTCGGCAGGAAATGGAATACGTCCACCGCCATCGCCACGAATCCGGCCTCTCCGAGCATTTCGGTCGTGCTCGCGATGTACGGCTCGGTGTTCCTATTCGCGTGGATGACGATCACCGCCGGGTGGCGACCTTTTCCGCGCGGGTGCGCGACGTAGGCGCCGTCTCTCGCCGTCCCCATTGTCATCGACAGTAGATCGACGCGAACCGTTGCGTGCGCACGTTGACAAGCACAAGCGCAAAGTGAACTATCATGTATGCTGAAATTTCAGCCTCACCGGGCCGCCTTCGATCTCGCCTTCCTCGTCGCCGTCGCCTGTCACCACGCCGCGCCCGTCAGCTCCGCGCAGCGCAGCTACGAGCTACGCGACGGCCAGTGGCTCGGCGCCGACGGATTCCGCGCCGACACGCGATACGTCGTCGATGGTCGCCTCACCCAGCGCCGCCCGCGTCGTGTCGATTCCGTGATCGACCTCGCCCGTCGATGGGTCGTGCCGCCCTTCGGCGAAGCGCACAACCACAATCTCGAGTACTCCACGCCGAACCGGACCGACTCCCTCATCCGCCGTTACCTGCGGGACGGCGTGTTCTACGTGAAGAACCCCGGCAACCTTCCTCGCGCGCGTGATTCGCTCGCCAGCCGCATCAATGTCCCACGCGGCGTCGACGCCGCATCCGACCGGACTCTATCTCCGCAATCTCTCGCGCGGCTCGATGACCGCCGCCGATGGCGACGGCGGGTTCCTCTGGATCATCGACAGCCTTCCCGACCTCGAGCACAAGTGGCCGCGCATCGTCGCCGGCCGTCCCGACTTCATCAAAATCATCCTCATCCATTCGGAGGAGTTCGCGCGGCGACGCACCGACACCGCGTTCTTCAACTGGCGCGGCCTCGACCCCGCGCTCGTCCCCGAGGTCGTGCGCCGCGCGCACGCGGCGGGGTTGCGCGTCACCGCGCACGTCGAGACCGCGGCCGACTTCCACGCCGCGCTCGCGGGCGGCGTCGACGAGATCAATCACATCCCGGGCTTCCGCGGCGACGAGCACGTCCAGTTCACCGAGCGGCACCGTTACGAGGTGACCGAGGCCGACGCGAAGCTCGCCGCCGCCCGCGGCGTGTGGGTCGTGACGACGCTCGGCGGCATTGCCGACGTCGCCACGAACGGTCCCGACAGCGCGCGGCGCCGCCAGGCCGATGCGCTGTTCACGCGCAACTTGCGCATGCTGCGCGATGCCGGCGTGCACCTCGCCGTCGGCAGCGACGCCTATCGCGACGACTCGGTGGGCGAGGCGACGTATCTCGCCACCCTCGCCGTCCTCACGCCACTCGAGCTGCTCCGCATGTGGAGCGAGGCCACGCCGCGCGCGATATTTCCCACGCGACGCGTGGGATGCCTCACCGACGGCTGCGAGGCGTCGCTGCTCGTGCTGGCCGCGGATCCGGGCGCGGACTTCTCGGCCACGAGGCGGATCGCACTGCGGATGAAGGACGGACGCTTGCTGCCCTGAGCCGCTTGGATCAGCGCGTCACGTTGCGACAGACGCATACCTGACGCGGGCTCCCGCTCGTGAACGGCTCACCGCCGAAGTCGCCGTCGCGCGACTCGAGCTGGAGTCCGTTCGCCGCCAGCAGCATCGGCAGCTCCTGCGGGAAGATGCAGCGCAGGTGCAGGGGAATCGTCCGACAGTCCGGTCGCCCAGGAGACGATAGGTGCCATGCGGCGTTGTTCACCTGCGTCGCCGCGTCGTAGTCCATCGTCGTCTCGACGTGGATCTCGCCGAGCTCGGGATCGAGGAGGCGCGTCTGCGTCGTCCGTTCGGACGGCGCACGCGCGAGTAGCTGGATGCTCGGATTGAAGATGTCGAACGCGAACACGCCACCCGGCGCGAGATGGGCCCGAACGCACGCGAAGCATTCGCGCAGCGCATCGTTCGTCGTGAGATGGAGCAGCGAGTTGAACGCGACGAAGATCGTGCCGAACTGCCTTCCGAGCGCGAACTGGCGCATGTCTCCCTGCACGAGCTCGACGTCGACCCGCGCGTCGGCGGCCTTGCGTCGCGCAGCCTCGAGCATGGCGGGGGCGAGATCCAGCCCTGTCACACGCCGGTGTTCTCGTCAGCCGGCCCGTCCCGCACGCGAGCTCGAGCACGGCCCCCGCCGATGCGCGCGCTACGTCGAAGAAGAAGTCGAGCGAACCGCCCGGTTGGCTCGTGATCCGGTCGTAGAGCGAGGGATCGTCGTAGAGGCTGCGCTCGGAGATGATGGCGCCTGCCTCGTCACTCACGCCGCGTCGTAATACGCGTCGATCGTCCACGTGAGGACGTCGACGGCGAGTCGCTGGGCCTCGAAGACGGGAGCGTCGGGCGCCTCTTCGGTGACGGCGTGGGTCAGCCGGCCCTTCACGGCGACGAGCACCTTCTCGGGCGTTAGTCCCTCGTCGCGTAGCGCGTGCACGTAGTCGCGAACGCAGGACTCGATGCTGGCCCGATGCTCCGCCATCGCGACGCGAGCCACGCGCATCCGTTCGAGCGTCTCGGCACGCGCCGCTTGCTGCGCTCCGACCGTCGCCCGCGTCTCCTCCACCATCCAGCGAACCGACTCGAACCTCGATTGCGCCTGGTTGAACCGTTCCATCGAGCGGCGATAGCGCTCGCTCATCACCGCGTGTCGATTGTAGCCGCTGATCGACTGGTCCAGCCTCGAGCACGCCGCGACGACTCGATCGGCGTCGAGCGGATTCGACCATTCGGGCGCGGAGGACATGGCGGGGATGCAGGAGAAGCCGCACCGACGAAGGCGTCCGATGACGCGGCCGGGGGCGTGGCGTGTCGCCAACCTAGTGCTGCACGCGGTACTCCAACAGCATCGGGCGTGCCCGATATGGCCCAGGAGCAGGTTCGAACTTCCAATCACCGTAACGATCCGCAGCTGCGTCGTTCCGTTTCGTGACGGACGCTCGACCTCGTTTGGTGCGTCGCTGTCGCGCAACCCGGTGCCATGTCGGCGGATACGAATGGAGACGGCACGTGGCACATTGGTCGCCTGCGAGATGGTGCGATCTCCGGACGTCCATCCCCACTCGGCAGGGCCGACATCATGTTCCGTATCACGGTCTTCGTGCTCTTCCTCCTTCTCGTTTGGGGTTGCGAGGGACCACGGCAGGTCCTCCCGCATGCTGGACCCAATCCCGCGTATGCGGCCGAGCGCGCCGACTCACTCCCGATCACGCGACGTATGTGGTCCGGTCCGGAGGTGCAGCTACTCGTGAGCGTGACGCCCGACGGCCAGCAGATCGTTTTCAGCGATCCCGCGTCGTCGAATATCGCCGTACGCGACCTGACTACGGGCGCCGTCCGGTTCGTGACCCACGCGCACGATGGCGGAGCGAGCTACGGTCTGGTCCCGCGTGTTTCACCGGATGGAAAGCGGGCGGCATTCCTGTGGTGGGACAACGCGAGCCGCCGCTTTCGACTCGTGGTCGCCCCGCTCGACGGATCCGAATCCAGGGTGATCTTGGAGTCGCCTCTGGAGATTCAGCCCGAGGACTGGTCTCCAGACGGCAGCGCCATCCTCGCGCTGCGGACCACCGAGGAGCGAACCCGGCAGATCGTGGTGGTTCCACTCGACGGTACCGAAACAAAGGTCATGAAGACTCTCGATTGGCGCGCGCCCAGGCGGATGGTCTTCTCCCCGGACGGCAAGTACATCGCCTACGATTTTCCCGTCGACGACATATCCGGACAGCGGGACATCTTTGTGCTCGACGTCGGAGCGGGGCGCGAGACCGCGCTCGTGCGAAATCCCGCTGACGATTATCTGCTGGGCTGGGCGCCCGACAACCGGTACGTGCTGTTCATGAGCGATCGCACCGGTACGCCAGGTGCGTGGAAGGTGTCGGTGGTCGACGGGCGACCGAAAGGAACTCCACGGTTGGAACGACCGGATCTCTGGCGCGCACTCCCTGTCGGGTTCGCGCGCAACGGCTCATTCTGGTACGGCGTCCTGACGAGCAACCGCGATGTGCTCGTGACCAGCCTGGATGCGAGCGGGAAACCTACGGGCACACCGCTTTCCGCGATGCATCGCGCACTCGGTTCGGCCGAGTTCCCCGTTTGGTCACGCGATGGTCAGTACCTGGCCTATGTCGTTCAAACTCCCCCCGCGCTCGACGCACTAGCCGTGGGACTGCCGAGCGCGCGCATGGTGATCGGGATCCGCTCCGCGGCGACGGGCGAGGTGAGACAGCTCCCCCTTCCCATCGCGCTCGAATACCCACGCCCCCAGTGGGCTGCCGACGGCAGTGCGCTCTTCATACTGGCCAGAGAGAATGGCCGGCTCGGCTTCTATCGGATGGATGTCCAGAGCGGCAAGACTGCGTTGATCTTCCGACCGACTGGCGCGGTCACCGAGTTCCAGGTGAATCCCGACGGACGAGGCATCACCTATAAATCGTCTCGCGTGAGCTCCAGCGGAGACGAGATCAGGACCGTCGTCGTCCGCAACCTGGAAAGCGGAGTGGAGCGAGAGCTCTATGGGCGGCCGCGAGCGGCTGGAGCATTCTGGAGCCTGGCGCTCTCGCCCGACGGCGCCATGGTAGCATTCGCGCAGGGAAAGGATGTCCTGCTGCTGCCAACCGACGGCGGACAAGCTCGCACGCTGCCGAACATCCAGGCGTCGCAACCGGGCTCCATCGCGTGGAGTGCGGATGGTCGTTCACTGTACGTCGCGACGTCGCTTCCCGGCGATCCAGGCCCCGGCACACCGACGCACGAGATCGTGCGCGTCGCCATCTCCGACGGTCGCACCGAGAAGATGGGAATCGTGGGAGATGGGCTCGTTCGGCTCAGCCTCGATCCGCGTGGCCGCTGGATGGCGTACGTGTCGGGTCGCTCGCACGGGGAGATCTGGAAGATGGAGCCGACATCCTCGAGTCGAACGAGCGCGAAGTAGCGAAAGCACGTCCGCCCACGCTACGTGAGCGGGAACTCGTACATCCGAAGCGGTTCGGGATCCGCGACGCCACCGACCGCCTCGTACATGCGGCACGCCGGCAGATTGGTGGGATTCGTCAGCACCCACGCCTGCTGACAGCCCAGCTCGCGCCCCCGCGCGAGGAGCGCTGCGAGCAGCCGGCGGCCGATCCCCTGGCCTTCGTGGCTGGGTGCCACGCCGACCTCGTTCACCCAGAGCTCGGGCGGCTTGTCCGGGTGCACGTAGTGGACGCCCGAGGCCATGCCCACGACGTGTCCGGAAAGGCTCGAGTCGGACATGTCGCGCGCGATCGCCAGGTGATGACGTGGATCGGCGAGAAACTCTGCTGCCCAACGCGCCGAGATCGCGTGATCGAACACACCGGGCGCGACCAGGTCCAGCTCGGCCGCGTCACCGGGACCGAGCACATGGATCTGGACGTTCATGGAGCGATTCTGAGATCCTTCGTCACGCGCATCTCTGTCGTGTAGCGCAGCTCGGCGAACCGCACGAGGAGATCGGCTTCCGTCACTCCACGCCGCTCGTCGCCCGTGAGGTCCGCGACGATCATGCCTCGGTGCATCATGATCGTCCGATCGCCGAAGCGAACGGCTTGCTCCATGCTGTGCGTGACCATCAGGGTTGTCAGCGCGTGCGTGCGCACCAGATGATCCGTGACGAGCATGATCTGCTCCGCGGCCCGCGGATCGAGTGCGGCGGTGTGTTCGTCGAGCAGCAACAGCATGGGGCGGCAGATCGTCGCCATGAGCAGCGTCACCGCCTGCCGCTGGCCGCCGGACAGCGTCCCCATCGACGCCTGCAGGCGTCCCTCGAGGCGCATGCCCAGCGATGCGAGCCCGGCTCGATAGCGCTCCAGGGAGGCGCGGTCGAGGCCCAGGCGCAGACCTCGGCGCTTCCCGCGCAACTCGGCCATTCGCAGGTTCTCGGCGACGGTCATCGACGGGCACGTCCCCTTGAACGGATCCTGAAAGACCCGGCCGAGCAGTGCAGCGCGCTTGTGCTCCGGCCACCGCGTCACGTCCGAGTCCGCGATGCCGATCGTGCCCGCGTCGAGCAGATACGTCCCGGCGATGACGTTCAGGATCGTCGATTTTCCCGAGCCGTTGCTGCCGATCACCGTGAGGAACTGGCCGGCGGGAATCGAGAGGTCCACGCCTCGCAGCGCGGGAACGCGTTCGCCGCCCGGCTGCTCGAACGTCTTTTCCACCGCTGAGAGCTCGATCATTTGCGCACCATGCCGAAGCGTCGGCCGAGCCCGAGGTTGGGGAGCGCCAGCGTGGCGAGCACGAAGGCGGCGGTCGCGAGCTTGAGGTCGACTGGGTCGAGACCGATGCGGAGCGCGACCGCGATGAGACCGCGAAAGACTACCGCGCCGACTGCGACCATCGCGATCGTCGCACCGAGCCGCCAGCGTCGTGGTTTCAGCGTCTCGCCGAGAATTACCGCCGCCATCCCCGCGACGAGCGTACCGACGCCCATGCTCGCGTCGGCGAAGCCCTGGTACTGCGCGATGAGCGCACCCGAGAACGCCACGAGTCCGTTGGCCAGCGCGAGCGCCAGCTCCACCATGCCGCGCCGGTCGACGCCCTGCGCGGTGATCATCGCCGGATTGTCTCCCGCCGCGCGCATCGCCGTTCCGAAGTCCGTGCGAAGGAACCACGCGAACAACGTCCCGAGCACCAGCATCAGGACGAGGAACACGACGCCGAACGAGATGTCGCTCGGCCAGGCCGCCGTCGCCGGCGCGATCGCGTGCAGCTGCGTCACGACCGTCGAGCGGTCGAGCAGCGAGATGTTCGAGCGGCCCATCACGTGCAGGTTGACCGAGTACAACGCCGTCATCACCAGGATCCCCGCGAGCAACTCGGTGACGCGAAGCCGCGTGTGCAGCAGGCCGGTGACGTAGCCCGACACCATTCCGGCGAAGAACGCGGCGACCGTCGCCAGCAGGGGATTGGTGCCGCCGACGATGAGCGTCGCCGCCACGGCGGCGCCGAGCGGGAAGCTGCCGTCGGGGGTGATGTCGGGAAAGCGGAGCACACGCGACGCGATGTAGACTCCCCACGCGAGCGCCGCGAAGGCGATTCCCAGCACGGCGGCGGAGAGCCAGAACTCCCACTGCGACGTGCTGCGAGCAGCGGTTTGCCTGAGCGGCGTACCCTTGATGACCCCGGCCGAGTCTCGCGTCGCCGGGATCACCTGGGTGGCGCGCGCGATGAGCTCCGGTGGGATCGTCACGCCGAAGGTGGCGGCCGCCCCCAGATCGACGATCAGCTGCGGATTGGCCGACGTGCGGAACGGGATCGCTGCGGGGCTTTCGCCGCGCAGCACGCGGATCATCAGCAGCCCTTGCGCGTACCCGTTGTCACGGAAGCTCGCGCCCATCGCCAGCGGTGCGCCGGGACTTCCCGAGTTGGTGGCGACGACCGGCAACCCGAGCTCGCGAGCCTGCTTGATCAGCGCCGGAAAGCCTCCACCGATCATGATGCTGGGGATCTGCACGATCCCACCGACGCCCTGGCTGCGAAGCGTCTGGACTCCCGCCGCGATGTCCTGTGGGCCGGTGCAGGCCACGGCGACGAAGCGGATGCCGAGTCGCTCCGCCTTTCGCTTCACCACACCGAGATAGTGCTCGGCGAACGGATCGGCCGGATCGAAGAGCGTGCCCCAGACGACCGCCTTCGGGAACGCTGCATTCGCGACCGCCAGCGCCGAATCCACCGGCAACGGAATCTCGGCCCCTGTGACGTTCGGTCTGTGTGCAGTCGGGCTCGTGCCGGCGTTGATGACGTACGGATTCGCGACCGCGCCGAAGACGATCGGGCGATCCGTGATGACCTTCATTGCGGTCTGCGTGGCCACCGATGACATCGTGGCCACCTGCGTCACGCCCTGTTGGAGGAACTCGCGCATGATGAGCGACAGCGTCGGGATGTCGCCTTGCGCGTTGCGCTCGAGGATCGTGACCGTGACGTCGCGGATGTAGCCCGAATCCGCCAGCGCCTTGTAGAACCCCTCGCGCGCCTCGTCGAGCGCGATGAGCGACGACACCTGCACGACGCCGATGACCGGCCGGTCGGCGTGGCTGCCGCGGCAACTGGTGAAGAGAGCCAGCGACCCCGCGACCCCCGCGAGCATCGCGATGGTCGCGACGCGGCGGATGTCGCCGCGCAGCGTGTTCGACGTGTCCGGCGGCGTCGCCGGCTCGGGCGTGCTCACGGTATTCGTGTCGGAGGACCCCGCTGCGCCACCTTGGGCGCTGCGTCAGGAGCTGTCATCGTCGGCAGCGAGGGGGACGTGAAGCGGTGGGAGGTGCCGCGAATTTTCTTATACCGCGCGGCAGGCAAGCTGTAGGAAGCGGCCGGGCACCCGTGTTCCATGTCCCAGGCTGCGCAGTGGGCACAAACAACGAGCGGGGGCAGCTCTCGGCTAGGGTGTTCTTCGCGCCAAGGCTCGCCGAGCTGCGGCGCGTCGAAGACCGATTGCGCAGCTGTTCTTCGTTCTTCGCTCGGCGTCGCCTGGTTCGGATCATCACCGTTCAACAGCATCGTGCATCGGCTACACGTGCCGGGCCACCGTCCGGCATCGCGAGGATGACACGGTCCGCCGTCTATTGCGGAGACCGCCACTCTGAGGCAAAGTACGCGTCGGCGGGATGACTCCAGCCTGCGATTACACCCAGATGCACCTCCCCCGCCCTTTCGGGAGCAAGAATGCCCCAACAGATGGAGAGGCTGCGCGAAGGGTTGGCCGGACGGTATGATGTCGAACGCGAGCTTGGGCGCGGCGGCATGGCCACCGTCTATCGCGCGCGCGACACGCAGCACGACCGCCCCGTCGCCCTCAAGGTCCTCCACCCTGAGCTTGCCGAGTCGTTAGGCGCCGAGCGGTTCCAGCGGGAGATTCGGGTCGCGGCGAGCCTTCAGCACCCGCACATCCTGAGCGTCCACGACTCGGGGAGCACCAACGGGCATCTGTGGTTCACCATGCCCTTCGTCGAGGGCGAGTCGCTCCGCGACCGTCTCACGCGCGAGCGGCAGCTGCCCGTCGCCGACGCGCTGCGCATCACGCGCGAGGTGGCGCTCGCACTCGACTACGCCCACCGCCGCGGCGTCATCCACCGGGACATCAAGCCCGAGAACATCCTGCTCACCGACGGGCAGGCCCTCGTGGCCGACTTCGGGATCGCGCGAGCGCTGGGCACCGTCGGCGAGAATCTCACGAGCACCGGCACGATCATCGGCACCCCGGCGTACATGAGTCCGGAGCAGGCCGCCGGTGACCTCACGATCGACGGCCGCACGGACATCTATTCGTTGGGCTGCGTCCTCTACGAGATGCTGGCGGGCGAGCCGCCGTTCTCGGCCCCGACGACCCAGGCGCTGATCGCGCGCGTGATCACCGAGTCGGCGCGCCCGCTGCACAGCGTGAGATCCACGATCTCCCGGCAGCTCTCCGGCGCGGTCGAGCAGGCGATGGCGAAATCGCCCGCCGACCGTCCCGCCACCGCGGCGGATTTCGCGCGCCTGCTCGAGTCGACCGCCACCATGCCCGCGGCCGCGTACGCCCCCTCGCCTCGGCGCATGTCGCGCTGGATGGCGGTAGGCGCGGCAGTCCTCGTGGTGGGAATCATTGGCGGCGCGCTGGGGATCCTCTGGTCCCGGCAACATTCCACGGACAGCGGCGAACGCAAGGTCGCCGTGCTCCCGTTCGAGAACGCGGGGAGCGCGGATGACGAGTACTTCGCCGACGGCATGACGGACGAGGTGCGAAGCCGCCTCTCGACCATTCGCGGACTCCGGGTGACCGCGCGCGCCAGCAGCTCGCAGTACCGTCGCTCGAAGAAGACGCTGCACCAGATCGGGCGCGAGCTCGAGGTGCAGTATCTCCTCCAGGGCACCGTGCGGTGGAGCAAGGCGAACGGCGTGAGCCGCGTGCGGGTCACCCCCGAGCTGATCGACGTGTCGAACGATGAGAGCCGGTGGAGCGCGCCGTACGACACCGTCCTATCCGACGTGTTCGCGGTCCAGGCCAGCATTGCGGCGAAGGTGGCCGAAGCGCTGAACGTGGCGCTTGCTCCACCAGTCGCGGCGCGGATAGCCGAGCGTCCGACATCGAGCCTCGACGCGTACGACGAGTTCCTGAAGGGCGAGCAGATCACGAACTCGTTGGGCAACACCGACCCGCCGACGCTGCTGAAGGGACTGGAGCATTACGAAAATGCCGTTCGGCTCGACAGCACCTTCGCACGCGCGTGGAGTGCGATCGCGCGCTCACATTCGACCATGAGCGGCTCGAGTCCGACCAGGGAGTCGGTCGAGCGCGCGCGTGTCGCGGCGGAGCGAGCGTTGCAGCTCGCGCCAGACCGACCCGAAGGGCGGTTGGCGATGGGGTCCTATTTGATCAATGTCAAACTGGACTACGAGGCGTCGCGCCAGCAGTACCTCGCCGGACTGGCACACGACCCGAACAACGCGAATCTCCTCGGTGCGCTCGCGACCGTGGAACGCACCCTCGGAAAGTTCGACGATGCGCTGACACACCTCAAACAGGCGGCGGCGCTGGACCCGAGATCGGTAACCGTGGCCCGGCGCCTGGCCGCTGCGTATCACGACCTGCGACGTTTCACGGAGGAGCTGCCGGCGTGGGATCGCGCGCTCGCGCTGGCGCCCGATAACCTTCCGATCATTCAGGCGAAGGCCCTGGGATTCCTGGCGCTCGGTCAGCTCGACAGCGTCCATGCGCTCGTCCACGCCAAGCTCGCGATCGTCGACACGACGGCGCTGCTCGTCCGCTTTTCGATGTTCCAGGAGATGATGTGGGCGCTCCCGCCGGAGTTGTGGCCGAAGATTCTGCCGCTCACGGTCAAGGACTTTTCGGGCGACAAGGGGCACTGGGGCCTCAAAGTCGGCCACACGTACCTGCTCCTCGGCGACACGGCCCGGGGCCGCATGTTCGGCGACTCTGCGCGGGCGGATTTCGAGGCGCGGCTCAGGGAGTTCCCGGACCGCGCCCAGTTGCACGAGCTTCTTGGCCGCGCCCTCGCGCTGGGCGGCCATCGGGCCGAAGCAATTGCGGAGGCCGAGCGGTCGCTCGCGATGCGGGAGACCACACTGGATGTGGGCCTCCGGCCATATGTGCACTTCCAGGTTGCGCGCGTCCTCGTTCAGAGCGGCGAGTACGACAAGGCGATGACTCTCATCGAGCCGCTCGTATCCACCTACGCGTCCGATGTCACGCCGGCCTACCTCCGGTTGGATCCGACGTTCCGGCCACTGTCGGGGAATGCGCGATTCCAGCGGTTGGTCGGGAAATGAGGTTCATGAGATCGCGGTGAGTGTCGGTGTAGAGTCAACCGCGCCTTCTAACAGGCCCGTCGAGGACCGTTTTCAGCTGTAGACCGCAACAAAAGCAATGGGCTGGCCATAGAGGCCAGCCCATTGCGCATCGAGCACGTTAAGCAGGCAATCGACTATGACACTTAGCCGATGGCTGGGGACGAATCGACTACGGATTTCGCCCATCGACATCGCGACTCTCTCCAGAGGCGCCGGTCGGAATCGAACCGACGAATAGCAGATTTGCAGTCTGCCGCCTTACCACTTGGCC
>QHVE01000029.1:0-3445 GCA_003223455.1 Gemmatimonadota bacterium
CGAGATCGAGGGGCGCGGCGTGCTCCCTGATGTCGCGGTTCCGTCGGAGCGCGCGCTCGAGACAGCGCATCGTCTCGCGCTGCGGCGGATTGTGCCGACGATCGTCGACTCGGCGCAACGCAGGCAGTTCGAGCAGATCCAGCACGACGTGGACGCGGACGCCGCAGGTCGAACGACGACGCAAGGAGGCTGACGAACGTCAGCCCTTCGTCAGCGGCGCGATCAGCGAGCTGGCGCTCACTCCCTCAGCCTCGGCCTGGAAGTTCAGCACCACGCGGTGGCTCAACACCGGCAACGCCATCGCCGCAACGTCTTCCAGGTCCGGCATCGCCCGCCCGTCCATCGCCGCCCGTGCTTTGGCGCCGAGGATCAGGTACTGCGGCGCCGCGGGCAGCCGTCGCACGAGGTGCATCAGCTCGGAGAGCTGCGCCGCCGTCAGCACCGGCGTCACGTGCACGTCGACGTCGGTCGTCGTCTCCGCGACGATCCGCTCCTCCTCCTCGCGGCTCGGATACCCGACGAGGAGCTGCACCATGAACCGGTCGAGCTGCGCCTCGGGCAGGGGATAGGTTCCCTCCTGCTCGATCGGGTTCTGGGTCGCCAGCACGATGAACGGCTCCGGCAGGCGGTGCGTCTTCCCCGCGGCCGTCACGGCGTGCTCCTGCATCGCCTGCAGCAGCGCCGCCTGGGTCTTCGGCGGAGCACGGTTGATCTCGTCCGCCAGCACGACGTTTCCGAATACGGGCCCGTGCACGAACTTGAAGAACCGGCGGCCGCTCGCGTGGTCCTCCTCGAGCAGCTCGGTGCCGGTGATGTCGCTCGGCATCAGGTCCGGCGTGAACTGCACGCGCGAGAACTGGAGGTCGAGCGCCTGCGCCACGGTCTGCACGAGCAGGGTCTTCGCCAGTCCGGGCACCCCGACGAGCAGCGCGTGCCCGCCCGCGAGGATCGTCGCGACGAGATCGTCCACGATCTCGCGCTGGCCCACGATGCGGCGCGCGATCTGCTCGTTCAGCGCATTTCGCGCCGAGGCGAGCTTGTCCAGTAGCTCCAGGTCGCGCGAGTCGTCGCGCGTGCTGCGTACGTTGGCGGTCGTCGTCACGGGCTCTCTGGTTCGTCGCGGCTGGGACACTCCTGCAAGATAGGGCGCTGTCCGGGCCGTCAGTAGCCGGAAGCACACGAGCGGGATGTCCCATTGGACACCCCGCCCGTGCAACATGTTCGCCCTGTCTTGGACGATCAGGGCACGACGATGGTCGTATACGCCTCCGACCGGTGGCTCGTGCTCACCAGCATCGCGTGCGCCAGGTAGAGTCCCTTCCGCTCCGGCTTCCACTGGCCGACGTAGGTGAGCGCGCCCCCCGCCGGCACCGTCTCCACGACGAGCGCGGCCGTGAACGTCCGCGCCGCCGACCACCGCCACGCCTCGCGGCCGGTCAGCGAGTCGATCACGACGAAGTCGTACTTCTGGCCGCTCGCGTGCTCGACCTTGATCGGGTCCTTCCCCGGATTCACGACCGTGAAGGTGAGGTTCACCACGCTGTCGATGCTGACGGCGAGCTTCGCCGGCAGCTCGTTGCTCGGACGCACGACCACGGGTGGATTGGGGAGGGAATCGACCGGCTTCGTGCACCCGGTGTCGCACGGCAGGTTGGCGATCGTGAACGTCTGCCGCGTGCCGGCCACCGTCTGCGCGCTCATCGCGATGGTGTGCGTGCCGTTCGCCGAGTTGCTCGCGAGGAGGATCGGTGATGGCTCGGCGCGTCCCGAGAACGTCACCGAGTGGTCGGCGAGCGTGCACGTGCCGTTCGGACGTAAGTAGCCGACCTTGTCGCTGTCGGCGGGCGCGGGGCAGGGCACGTTGCTCTTCGTGACCTCGAACTTCTGTGTGCCGCTCGTACCGATGTAGGTACCTCCCCCGCCATCCATGTAGATGAGCGATGCGGTCCGCGCGTAGATCGCGAGCGGCAACGGATCGAGGATCGCGCCGATCTGCTCGTCGTTCGAGGTGGACGAAAGCTGCACGAGTCGCTTCGGATTGCCCTTCTCCCACGCGATCAGACTGCGGACCGAATACGTCATCGGCGGGGCGAAGCACTGCGCGCCGGCTGGGCAGTCGTTCACCGTCGTCTCGATGGACATCGCCGCGGCGATGAACGTGGTCGGCGTGCCATCGATCGTGAGCACGATCGGCGTGACGCGGCCGCCCATGCGCAGAATGCCGGCGATGCCGGAGTACGCGGCTCCGACGTCGGCGTCACCGCCGCTGCGCGCGACGGAGTCTGCGAGCTGCGAGAAGGTCTGTGCCGCGAGTGCAGCGTCGGTCTGTGTGTCGATCGGCGAAGTGCTGTCGCTGCCGCATGCGGCGAGCAGTGCCGCGGCGGCGGCGTGCGCGACATGTCGCGCGAGTGAGTGCATGCGTTCGGTCATGGCGATTTCCGGTCGAGGCGCTGCCCGGAATGTCGAACGCCGCCCGGAGACCCGAGCGGCGTTTGGGCATCCTTCGCCTCGCTCAACCCGCGCGGCGCCGGACCGGTCACCTCATCACCCTATCGCAGCTCGAACGCGACGCGCTCCTGCATCGGGAAGTTGGTGCTCCGCAGCGTGGCGACGGCGACGTAGCTCCCCTGTGGAAGCGATGGCGTGCCGTGCTCGGCGATGTGGAGCGTCTCGCCGCTGTCGATCGTGCGGTTCTGCACCGACTGCGTGAACATGCGGCCCTGTCCCCAGCGATACACCTCGCGGCCGATGCTGTCGAGCACGACGAAGTCATGCGTCTGACCGTCGGGGAAGTCGAGCTCGACGTTCTTCTTGCCGACGTTGGTGACGTCGAGCGAGAAGCGGAGTGTGTTGTGGTCGACCTGAATGGCGAAGCTCGGTGTGATCTTCGTCACACTCGTCTCCCTCCTCCGCGGCTTCGCCTTTTGGGGCGATGTGGCCGCGCGGGTGGCCTGCGCGACGCTCATCGAGACGAGCGACGCCTCGGTGTGGGATCGCGGCCCGCAGGCGAACGCGACGGCTCCGAGGCAGAGCAGGGGGATGAGCAGATTTCTGACGTTCATCACTGGAACCGATGGGGGCGCTCGGTGGCGTTGGGAGCGGGCGTCCGCTCACACATCGACCGGCTGCGAAGCTATCCACAGGGCGACGATCGGGCAACCCGCATCGTCACAAGGAAGTTGTGATGGCGCCTACACTTGCGAGCGCCTGAACGATCTTCGGGCGGTGTTCGGTTTAGGGGGTCGGTTAGCTTGCGAAAAATTTCACAAGCGCTAGATTCCGCCCGCGATGAGTACGTCGCCAGGTCGGGGACCGGACGATGGACCCCCGAGGGCCGGGGAGGTGGACGAGGGGAGCTCGATCACCCAGTTCGCCGGAGTCGGGCTGCAGTTCGCCCTCTCCATCCTCGTCTTCCTCTACGCTGGCCAATGGCTCGACCGGAAGC
>QHVE01000029.1:3490-60058 GCA_003223455.1 Gemmatimonadota bacterium
TACCGCAAGCTCATGGCGGCGCAGGCCCGGGACGAAGCCGCGAGGAAGGCGAGACGGGAGGGGCCGTCGTGACCGAGCGAGGGCTGCGACGCGGGCTGGCGTACTACGCGTTGGCGTGCGCCGTGGCGATCGGCGTCTCGGCGGGACTGTTCGTGCAGTACTACTCGGCGTCGCCCGACCGGCGGGCGGTGGCGACCAGCGCGATCGTGGCGCTCGTGATCCAGCTCGTCGCGTTCGTCATTGCCCGCCGGATGTCCGACCGGGGCAACGCGATCGCTGGATGGGGGGTGGGGGCGCTGATCTGCTTCACCTCCCTCATTGCGTATGGATTCGTGTGTCGGGCGCTCGGGCTGCCGTCGAACGCAGCGCTGTTGAGCCTCGCGACCTTCTTCTTCTTGACCGAACTGATCGAACCGCCGCTGCTTACCGTATGAAGACCGGCTCTCTCGTTTTCGCCCTGCTGCTCGCCGCCGCTCCGCTCGGAGCCCAGGAGCCCGCGCCCCATGCGGCGACGCACGAAGCGTGTGGTGCGCACGATCCTGGCGACATCATCACGCCGCACATCACCGACTCGCACTGCCTCGAGGTGCCGGGCTTCCCGAAGATCTGGGAGCCGCGCGAGGTCGAGTTGCCGCGCTGGGCGCCGATCCACATCGGCTCGCACGAGCTGGACATGTCGCCGACGAAGCACGTCGTCATGCTCCTCGTCGCGGCAACGCTCGCCTGCCTGATCCTCATCGGAGCCGCGCGCGCGCAGGCGAGGCACACGGACGAGTCGGGGCACGCCAAGGGATTCGCCGGCGGGATCGAGTCGATGGTGCTGTTCATCCGGCAGGAGGTCGCGCTTCCCAACCTCGGCCACCATGGCGAGGGCTACGCGCCCTTCATCCTCAGCCTCTTCTTCTTCATCCTGCTCGCCAACCTGCTCGGTCTGATCCCGTACGGATCCACCGCGACCGGCAACATATCGGTGACGGCGACGCTGGCGATCATCACCTTCGTGGTCGTCGAGCTGGCCGGAATCCGCGCGCAGGGCATCGGCTACCTCAACACGATCTTCTACTGGAACAAGGATCTGCCGATGTGGATGCGGATCCCGATGTTCGTCCTCATGACGCCGATCGAGATCGTCGGCAAGCTCACGAAGCCGTTCGCGCTCATGATCCGACTGTTCGCCAACATGACGGCCGGTCACATCGTCGTGCTGGCGCTCATCGGTCTGATCTTCGCCTTCAAGAGCTACCTGATCGGCACGGCTCCGCTCTTCATGGCGGTGGCGATCATGATGCTCGAGCTGTTCGTGGCGTTCCTGCAGGCGTTCATCTTTGCTCTCCTCTCCAGCGTCTTCATTGGACTGATCAGAGAGGGGGCGCACTAAACCGTCAAACGGTTTGACAGGGTGACGGCTCGTCAGCCGACTTCAAGACGCAGCGGCCTTACGAGGCCGGCCGTGAACCGTAAAACCGTCAAGGCGACGCACAGGTTTTCCCGCGTGGATCTCGCTCTCCCACGCGCGACGTACCCGATCGAGCGATTGGGGAAGTCCGTTGAGACCCGGGTCTCGGTGACGGACGGCGGTGCGGTGAGGCCGCGGGGCGCTGATGTTCAACGAATGCACGATTGGAGATAAGCACCATGACGATCCTTCCTATGCTCCAGGCGGCCGCTGATGCGGGCGTTGCGAGCCCACGCGGCCTGATGGCCGTCGGCGCCGGACTCGGTGCCGGACTCGCCGTCATCGGCGCCGGTATCGGCATCGGCCGCATCGGCGGGCAGGCCGTCGAGGGTATGGCGCGCCAGCCGGAAGCGGCCGGCCGCATCCAGACGGCCGCGCTGATCTTCGCCGCGCTCATCGAGGGCGTCGCGCTGTTCGGCGCCGTCATCGCGTTCCAGATCCAGGGCAAGCTCTAATTCAGTCGGTACCCCGCCGACCCGGGTCGGCGGGGGCCATTCATTCCACTCGATTCCGATGCGTACCCTGCTTCGCTCGCTCGCACTCTCCGTCCTCCTCGCCGCGCCCGCGCTGGCGCAGGAAGAGGCGCCCAAGGCTGACCTGCTCTCGCCGAGCTACGGCCTGATGGCGTGGACGCTGATCATCTTCGTCGTACTCGCGATCATCCTCAGCCGGTTCGCCTTCGGCCCGATCACCGCGGCGGTTCGGGCGCGTGAGAAGGCGCTCGAGGAAGCGATCGCCGCCGCCAAGCGCGATCGCGAGGAGGCGGCGCGCCTGCTCGACCAGCATCGCGCCGCGCTCGACGCATCGCGCGGCGAGGCGCAGAAGCTCATCGCCGATGCGCGCGTGGCCGCAGAGCGCGTTCGCTCCGAGCTGGTGGAGCAGGCGCATGCCGAGCAGGCCACCGTGCTCGATCGCGCGCGGCAGGAGATCGAGAGCGAGAAGTCGCGCGCGATCGCGCAGCTTCGTCGTGAGGCGGTCGATCTCGCGATCGCCGGCGCCGGCAAGGTGATCGACCGGAATCTCGATCAGGCCGCGAACCGGCAGCTCGTCGAGAGCTTCCTCGCGAGCGTGACGCCGGCCGCCGTCTCGTCGAGCCGCTGACGATGCGCGACACGACGATCGCGCGGAACTACGCCGAGACGCTGCTCGTCCTCGCGACGCGCGCGAAGGATCTGCGCGGCTGGGGGAAGATGCTGACGGACGTCGCGACGGCGATGCGCGAGCAGCCCGCGCTCCGGCTCTTCCTCGAGTCGCCTCGCGTCTCGACGGCGAAGAAGAGCGAGGTGATCGGCAAGGCGTTCACGGATCGGATGCCGCGTCTCATGCTGCGGTTCATCCAGCAGCTGATCCTGAACCGTCGTCAGATGTTGATTCCCGCGATCGCCGAGGAGTATCTCAACCTCGTCGACGAGGCCGAAGGCCGCATCCATGCACGCGTGACGGTGGCGAAGGAGACCGACGATGCCGACCGCGACGCCATTGCGGCTCATCTGTCGCGCATGTTCGGCAAGGAAGTCGTGCCGCATCTCACCGTCGACCCGTCGATCATGGGCGGCGTGGTGATCCACGTGGGCGACACGGTGCTGGACGGCTCGGTGCGGAAGCGTCTGGCGTCGCTGCGGAGGAGGATGTTGCGGGGCGCTTAACGCTCGCGGTACGTCGGTTTTTACGGTTTGACGGTTTAACGGTTTTACGGCCGGCCTCGGGACGCAGGAGCTCCCCGAGGCCGGCCGTTTGACCGTCAAACCGTAAAAGCGTTTGATCGATTACCGCGCCGCAGGCGCCGCCCCACTCCCATACGTGACCCGGTAGATCCTCCCCCCCGCGTCGTCCGTCACGAACAGCGCGCCGTCGGGAGCCTGGGCCAGGCCGGTCGGGCGATGCTTGGCGGTGCCGGGCTGGATCGTCGAATCGGGAAGCGCCGCGAAGCCGCTGGCGAACGTCTCGTAGTCGCCGGAGGTGGCGCCGTTCGTCAGCGGCTGAAACACGACGCGGTAGCCCGCCTGCGGCTCCGGCGCGCGGTTCCACGAGCCATGGAACGCGATGAACGCGCCGCTCCGATAGCGCTCCGGAAACGCGGTTCCCGTATAGAAGAGGAGCGACATCGGCGCCCAGTGTCCGGGGAAGACGGCCACGGGCCCTTTCTTCGAGGCGCAGCGATCGGTCTTCTTGCCGTCGCCGCCGTACTCCGGCGCATCGACCAGCTTCTTCTCATCGACGGCGTAGTAGCAGTAGGGCCAGCCGAAGTCGTCGCCCTGGTTCACCTGCATCAGCTCCTCGGCCGGGTTCTCCGCCGAGTACTTGGTGGTCGGGAAGATCTTCGGCCAGTTCTGGTTCAGCTGGTCGCGGCCGTGCTGCGTCGAGTAGACCTTGCCGTCCGGCGCGACGGCGATTCCCATCCCGTTGCGGATGCCGGTGGCGAAGCGAGCCTTCGCGGAAAAGACCTGGCCGGTCTTGTTCGCGTCGTACTTCCACATGCCGGCGCGGGTCTCGAGCTCGGTGCATGGGTCGACGCCCGGAGACTCGTTGGCGCGATCCTTCTGCTGGCAGCTGTTCGTCTTCGAGCCGACGTTGAGGTAGAGGGCGCCGTCGCCGCCGATGGCGATGTTGCGGGCGCGGTGTCCGCCGCTCAGCGGGATGCCGCTCACGACGACCTCGCGCTTGCCCTCGGGTGCGAGCGCCGAGTCGCTGCGCGCGTAGCGCACGATCTGCTTTCCTTCGTCGACGTAAAGGAAGCCGTTGGCGAGCGCCACGCCCGTGTTGCCGATCGAGCCGATGCGCTTGACGATGTCGGCGCGGCCATCGTGGTTGGTGTCGCGCAGGGCGACGAACGACGCCGGCGGCGGCGCACCCTTGTCGGCGCCGGAGATCTGCTTCTCGGTGGAAGGCTGCGTCCCCTCGAGCGTGACGTAGACGTCGCCATTCGATGCGACGGCGACATGTCGTGCGTGCGTGATGCTGTCGGCGAATATCGTGGCGCAGAATCCGGCCGGCAGGGTGAGCTGCGCGGTGCCGGTGGTGCAGGCCGGCGGCGTCGCCGCGGCGCTGGACGCGCTCACGGTGTCGGGACGCTTCGCTCCCGAGTCGCCGCCGCTGCAGGCGGCAAGGAGAAGCCCGGCGGCGCAGCCGAGCGTGAGGCGAATGGTCGAGCTGTCGTGCACTGTGTTTTCCTGTGTGGGGGTGGCGGTCCGAGCGGCAAGAAGCTCGCCCGAGGAAAGCTGCATTCCGTACTGCCGCCTCGTTCGCGTCGAGAATGGCAGACGGCCGGACCATCAGCAAGGCAGGGGTGCCGCGTCGCGCCGACGCGAATGATATTGGGGCACCGAATACGCCCTGCCCGGTGCGCTCTTTGCACGCGCATCGATCACTCGTCTCCCCCAGACCTACGTCATGAGCGGTCGCACCCCGGTACGCACCGTCCCCAAGCCGTGGGGACACGAGACCATCTGGGCCTCGAACGACCTGTACGTCGGCAAGATCCTGCACGTGAACGCGGGACAGTCGCTCTCCGTGCAGTACCACAATGTGAAGGACGAGACCGTCTACCTCCTCAACGGAGAGATGAAGTACTGGGTGCAGGTGGAGGGCAGCGAGGAGCTGCAGGACATGCGGTTGAAGACGGGAGAGGCTTTCCGGATCACGCCGGGAACCATCCACTACATCGAGGCCGTCACCGACTGCGACGTGCTGGAAGCGAGCACGCCGCACCTCGACGACGTCGTCCGCCTCAAGGACCGCTACGGACGCGAGGGAACGAGCGCACCATGAAAGTCATCATCCCGCTGGCCGGCAAAGGCACGCGCCTCCGGCCGCACACGCATCTGGTACCGAAGCCGATGCTCAAGATCGCCGGCAAGCCGGTGATGGCGTACATCCTCGAGGATCTGGAGCGACTCGGCGGCGTCGAGCAGGTCATCTACGTGACCGGCCACCTCAAGGAGAAGGTGGAGCAGTACGCGCGGACACAGTTCAAGCTCCCCGCCGCGTTCGTCGAGCAGACGGTGCAGGATGGCACGGCCGGCGCCGTGAAGCTCGCCGAGCCGTTCGTCGATCAGGACGTGTTGATCATCTTCGTCGACACGATCTTCGAGACGGATCTTTCGGTGATCAAGAAGACGGACGCCGACGGGATCATCTGGGTGAAGGAGGTCGAGGACTACAAGCGCTTCGGCGTCGTCGTCACCGACAAGGACGGCAACATGACGAAGATCGTCGAGAAGCCGGACACGCCGATCTCGAAGCGGGCGAACATCGGCCTGTACTACGTGAAGAACTGGAAGCTGCTCTACGAGGGGATCGACTGGACGCTGAAGCAGCCGAAGAACAAGGGCGAGTACTATCTGACCGACGCCTTCCAGTACATGATCGACAAGGGCGCCAAGATCAAGGTGATCGACGTCGAGGGTTGGTACGACGCCGGCAAGCTCGACACCCTGCTCGAGACGAACAAGATCGTGCTGGAAAAGGGCGCCGCGCGGCGTCCGAAGAACGTCGAGGCGAGCGTGACGATTCATGATCCCGTGTACGTCGAGGACGACGTGATGCTGTCGAACGCGACGATCGGCCCGAACGTGACGCTGGGGAAGGGGAGCAGGGTCGAGAGCTCGACACTCACCGACACGATCGTCGGATCGAAGTGCACGATCAAGCATTCGACCCTGCACAATTCCCTCATCGGCGACGACGTGGTGATCGAAGGGCTGCGGGGAGAGCTCACCGTCTCGGATCACTCGGAGATCCGCGGATCGTAAGCTGTCGCTGTGCCAGGGCCCGCCCGGAGGTCGACCTCCGGGCGGGCTTCATCATTTGGGGCAGCACGCGTCGGATGTCGATTTTCCCTCGGGACGCTCGACGTCTGGGTGAGGGTCGCTACCAACCACACACAGGGAGTTCGTCGCATGCGATTCATGATCATCCGGAAGGCGGACCCGCAGACCGAGGCGTGGGCGAAGCCGAGCCAGGCACTGGTGGACGCGATGATGGCTTACAACGAGGAGATGATCCGGGCGGGGGTCATGCTGGGCGGTGACGGCCTGAAACCGTCGTCGCGGGGCCATCGGATCAAATTCTCGAAGGGAAAGCCCAAGGTGACCGACGGACCATTCGCCGAGACCAAGGAGCTCGTGGCTGGATTCACGATCATTCAGGTCGGCTCCCGTGGGGAGGCGCTGAAGTGGGTAGAGCGGTGGCCAATCGAGGATGGTGATGGCGAGGTGGAGCTCGAGCTCCGAGAGCTCTACGAAGCCGACGATTTCGGGGAGCAGTTCACCCCCGCAATCGAGCGGCAGGGAGAGCTGTTGCGGGAGCGGCAGAATTCTGCGCGCTAGCTGAACGCTCAGGGGCCGGCGTCAGTGGGCTTGACGCCGGCCCCCGGCCATTGTATTTAACATATGCGATAATTAACCCATCGGTTAACCACATGCCCGACCGTCTCAGCACGACGCTCTCCGCCCTCGCCGACCCGACCCGGCGTGCGATCCTCGCGCGCCTCGCCACTGGCGAGGCGACGGTGAACCAGCTCGCCGAGCCGTTCGACATCAGCCTCCCCGCCGTCTCGCGTCACCTCAAGGTCCTCCAGAAGGCCGGTCTGATCGCGCAGGGTCGCGAAGCGCAATGGCGGCCCTGCCGCATCACGCCAGCACCACTCGAGGAAGTCTCCGATTGGGTGGAGGCGTATCGCGAGCTGTGGGAGCGCCGACTCGACCGGCTGGAGAGCTATCTGGACAAGCTGCAAGAGAAGAAGAAGCCGGCATCGCGACGTCGGCGGTCGACCTGACCTCCGCGTCCCGCGCTTTCACAACCCCGTCGTTACACCACCAGGAGAGGAGCCATGCATACCATGACCAGCACTTCAACCACGGCCGACCGCGAGATCGTCACCACGCGCCTGATCGATGCGCCGCGTGCGCTCGTTTTCGAAGCGTGGACCGACCCGAAGCACGTCGCGCACTGGTTTGGCCCCGACGGGTTCGTGACCACGACGCACTCGATGGAGGTGCGGCCAGGTGGCATCTGGCGGTTCACGATGCGTGGACCGGACGGCACCGACTGGCCGAACGTCGTCACCTACGAGCAGGTCGTCGCCCCGGAGCGGCTGGTCTACCTGCACGGCGATGACAAGGAGCCCGACATGTTCCATAACACCGTCACCTTCGACGATCAGGATGGCAAGACCGCGCTGACGATGCGCGCCGTGTTCAAGACGGCCGTGGCGAAGGACTTCGTCGTCCGCGAGCGCGGGGCGGTCGAAGGCGGGAAGCAGACGATCGCGCGGCTCGATCGCTACGTCCGGGAAATGGCCCGCTCCGGCACGAATTGAAAAATCCTCGGACGGCGTGTCGATTTCGGCCGCACTCGTTCGACGTGTCAGTAGAGCGAGGGAAATGCCCCGGCCGGATGGACCGGACGCCCGGCTCCGAACCGATCCATTGAGGAGACACGACCATGCCGAAATTCATGATGCTGGTGAAGGCGAGCGCCGACAGCGAAGCCGGCGTGCTGCCCACGACGGAGCAGTTCGCCGAGATGGGGAAGTACAACGAGGAGCTCGTGAAGGCAGGGGTGATGCTCGCCGGCGAAGGGCTGCACCCGACCTCCCGGGGCGCGCGCATCGTGTTCAAGGGCAACAACAAGACGGTCGTCGACGGACCGTTCGCCGAGACGAAGGAGCTGATCGCCGGCTTCTGGATCATCCAGGCGAAGTCGCTCGAGGAGGCGATCGAGTGGGCGCGTCGCGCGCCGAACCCGCACTGGGGCGGCGACACGAACATCGAGGTGCGGCAGGTCTTCTCCACCGAGGACTTCGGCGAGGCGCTGACACCCGAGCTGATCGCGAAGCAGAACGAGCTGCGGGCGATGGGGGAGGCGAACCAGCGCGGCTGAGCTGTCACGAGCGAACGCCCCGCGGCCTCGAGGACCGCTGGGCGTTCGCGTCACTCTCGAGCACTAGAAGGCCATGGATGCCCGCAGACCAACCCCCTGCCCGGAACGTGGAAGGTTCAGCGAGACTCGCGACGCGCCGAGCCGGACGCGCCTCCAGCCTTCGTGTGAGCGGCCAAGGTATGCACCGATTCCCGCTCCGAGGCCGCTGAGAAGCAGGGCGTCGGCGACAAAGTCTGCGGCGCCGTCGAGCGACCCCTCCTCGTGAGGAAGGAGTTGCGCGATCCCGAGACCCACGAGGAGGCCGAACCCGGCATACTGGCTTTTGCGTCCCCGACTCGCTCCCATGCTCACATCGAGACGGGTGATCTGGCTGCGCGGGAACGCCCGCGTGATCTCGCGTCCATTCTGGTTCGTCCGCACCACGAGTGTATCCTCGCTTACCGACACGACGCGGCCAGTGCCCGTCGAGGAGTCCGGCATGGCCGTGCTGATGCGGATGCGATCCCCGCTCGAGACCGAGCCGAACGCGCTCTGCGCTGCCGCGCCGGCCGGCACGGACGAGGCCAACGCCGCCAGCATGATGAGCTTCTTCGCGCCGCGAAGGAGGGAACGCGCACTCGCCACTGCCGTGAACTGCGCCATCGGTCTTCGCATGGGGTCACCAGGTAGGGGCTGAAGCCAATGTGGGGACCCGTCATCCTCAGGGACATACGTCATGTTACGTAGCCATCACGCAGCCGCAGCCGGAACTGACGTACGGCGCGAACCATCCAGTATCTTGAATCGGGAATGCGCGCACGACGCAGGCGTCGCTTCGAGAATCAACTGGTGGACGGAGTCGATTGCCCGTGACGGTGACCGAGACGCATCGCGTGATCGAGACGGTCTGGCGGATGGAGTCCGCGAAGCTCATCGCTGGGCTCGCGCGGATCGTACGCGACGTCGGACTCGCCGAGGACCTCGCCCAGGACGCACTGCTGGCCGCGCTCGAGCGCTGGCCGCAGACGGGCGTCCCCGACAATCCCGGCGCGTGGCTGATGGCGACGGCGAAGCACCGCTCGATCGATCAGCTGCGACGCCGCGTCATGCTGGAGCGCAAGCACGAGCTACTCGGTCACGAGCTCGAGGCACAGCAGGAGGCAGCGGTGCCTGACCTCGACGCGGCGATCGATGATCACGTCGGCGACGACATGCTCCGGTTGATGTTCACGGCCTGTCATCCGGTGCTGTCGACCGAGGGGCGCGTCGCGCTGACGCTTCGGTTGCTCGGTGGGCTGACAACCGACGAGATCGCACGCGCGTTCCTCGTTCCGGAGCCGACGATGGCGCAGCGGATCGTCCGCGCGAAGCGCACGCTCTCCGACTCGCGCGTGCCGTTCGAGGTGCCGCGCGGTGCGGAGTTCGAGGCGCGGCTCACATCGGTGCTCCAGGTGATCTACCTCGTGTTCAACGAGGGCTACTCGGCGACGGCGGGGGACGAGTGGCTCCGTCCGGCGCTCTGCGAGGACGCGCTCCGCCTCGGGCGCATCCTCGCCGAGCTGGTACCAACGGAGCCGGAGGCGCACGGGCTGGTCGCGCTGATGGAGATCCAGGCATCGCGGGCCTCGGCGCGCGTCACCGCCGACGGTGAACCGGTGCTGCTCCTCGATCAGGATCGCTCGCGATGGGATCAGCTCCTGATCCACCGCGGCCTCGCCGCGCTCGAGCGCGCCGAGTCGCTGCGCGACGCGCGCGGCTCCTACACTCTTCAGGCGGCGATCGCCGCATGTCATGCCCGCGCGCGCACGGCCGAGGAGACGGACTGGCATCGCATCGCGGAGCTGTATCGCGAGCTCGCCGAGCTCACGCGCTCGCCGATCGTGGAGCTCAACCGGGCGGTGGCGGTCTCGATGGCGTTCGGCCCAGCGCTCGGGCTCGACCTGGTGGACGCGCTCCGCGACGAGCCGTCGCTCGCCGGATATCACCTGCTCCCGGCGGTGCGCGCCGACCTGCTGACGAAGCTGGGCCGGCCCGCCGAGGCGCGCGCGGAGCTCGAGCGCGCGGCGTCGCTCACGCGGAACGAGCGCGAGCGCGCACTGCTGCTCGAGCGAGCCGATCGTCTCGCGGCGGCGACGACCTAGCGACCGATCCGGTCGAACGGAACGTTGGTGATCGCGTACGAGCGCCACGTCGAGTAGTCGAAGTGCCACCACTCGTGGACGTTCACGGCGAATCCCTCGGCTTCCATGGCGCGGCGGAGCAGCGCACGGTGCCAGCGTTGGCGCGTCGTGCCGCCGGGGTAGTCCGCGTAGGCGCGATCGGTGCTCTCATCGTACGTGCTCGGCATCTCGACCGGTTGTCCCGTCGCGAGGTCGTAGAGCGTGAGATCGACGGCGGCGCCGCGGTTGTGCCGCGAGCCCTGCGCCGGGTCGGCGACGAGCCAGCGCGTGTCGATCGGCACGGCGTCCCAAAAGATCTTCGTCACGTACCAGGGACGATACGCATCGTGGATCAGCAGGCCGTAGCCCTGCTTCCGAAGCGCGCGGTGCGCGCGCACGAGCGCATCGGCGGCGGGGCGCTGGAGGAAGGCGCGCGGCTCGTCGTAGACGCGCGTTCCGAGGAAGTTGTTCGTCGTCGCATAGCGGATCTCGAGCTTGATGCTCGGGTCGAGCCGCACCAGCTCGACGAGGTCGTTCGGCGTGAACGGGCCGGCCTCCATCGGCGGCGACGCCGCCAGCGCCTCGGCCCGCAGCGAGTCCACCGACCTGACGGGTGTGACGCGGAGCTGATTCGTCCCCGAGCGCGGCTCGATGGCGTTTCGCGCCAGACGGACGTCGCCGAGCTGCATCGAAGTGGCGCGGCCGCTCGCGTCGCGCGTGAACCGCACTGGAATGCCACCCGAGTCGGTGGCGAACTCCGACTCGCCGCGCTCGGTGATCGGCGTGACGTGGAGCGCCGTGTCCACCAGTCGCAGACTGCCCTCCTGCTCGGCGACGATGCGCCAGCTCGCGCCATCACCGTACTCACCGAGGAGGCCGAGCCAGCGCGAGGGAGGTGGTGGCGGAGCGTCGGCGGCGGCGAGCGTGACGCTCGGTGCGCGCGCCGGCGATGGGGTGGTCGCACTGCGCGCGCAGGCCGCGAGTGCGAGAGCGGCGACGAGTGACGCTCGCGTCGCGATGATCCGTGTGCTGAGCGTCACACCACGAGCGCCAGCTCGGCGGCGGACACGACGACCGTGAGCGCGCGCGCGACGCCGAGCGTGCCGTCGGTGTTGTCGTACCACTCACCCGCCGTGTGCACGCCACCGCCTCGCCCACCCGCGCCGATGGCGATCGCCGGCACGCCGAGGCTGATCGGCACGTTGGCGTCGGTCGACGCCGTGGCCAGCTCCGGCGAGCGGCCGATGGCGCGCGTGGCGTCGACCGCGGCGCCGACGAGCGGGTGATCGGAGGGCAGCTCACCACACGGTCGATCGCCGATCATCGAGATCTCGTAGTCGAGCGGCGGCGCGCCGGGCGAGCGGCGCGCGTTCTCCTCGCGCACGGCGGCACGCACCGCGTGCTCCACCTCCGACGCGCACGCAGCCAGGATGTCGGCCGAGGAGCAGCGGACGTCGACCTCGAGCC
The DNA here is from genome assembly GCA_003223455.1 of Gemmatimonadota bacterium. Lineage (GTDB taxonomy): Bacteria > Gemmatimonadota > Gemmatimonadetes > Gemmatimonadales > Gemmatimonadaceae > AG11. The sequence goes on from QHVE01000029.1 coordinate 15,434, forward strand.
ATGCCTCCGTGGGGATGGCGTTCACGCTGATCCCGCCACCGATGCGACAGACGGAGAGCGTGGTGCGGGGCGTGTACGGGAGCGGCACCGACGCGAGCTTCGCCGCCGTGGCCCCCGCGGCATGCACGGGATTCGGCGTGCCGAACGCGGCCCAGCTGTGACCTCCGCAGCCGTGAAACGCCACGTGGAACCGGCGGGCGCCCAGCGCACGATGGACGATGCGGTCGTCGCCGGCGCCGTCGAGCGCGATGCACGCCGAGGGTGTGTCGTCCAGCCGCGCGAAGAGGTGCTTCACTCCGCGCAGGTCGCCGGCGCCTTCCTCGCCGACGGTCGCCGCGAAGATCACCGGCCGCTGGGTGCGCACGCGCGTGCCGTCGATCGTCTCGGCGAGAGCGAGCATCGCGGCGAGACCGCGCGAGTTGTCGACGATCCCGGGCCCGGTCAGTTGTGCTCCCTCGCGCGCCACGCCGACGGGCGTGCCTTCCGGGAAGACCGTGTCGAGATGCGCGCAGACGAGCACGGGCGCCTGCCCGGTGGCGCCCGGACGCGATGCGACCACGTTGCCCACGTCGTCGGTGTGGACGTCCCGCATGCCGAGGGACTGGAAGCGCTCCGCCACCATCGCGCCCCGTCGATGCTCGGCGCCGGTCGGCGCGGGGATCTCCGAGAGCGCGATCTGGGTGTGGATGACCCGCTCGTCATCGGCGGCGAGCCGAGCGCGGGCGGGCGCGAGACGCACGAAGAGATCGGTCGTCGTGGCGGAGGAGGTCACGTCGCGAGCGCTCATCTGCTATCTATGGCTCGTCCCTACCCATCGGCGCAAGTCCGCCGATCGGAACGAGATGGCCGGGTACCCTGCTCGCAACGCAGCGCTCATCGCACGTCGCGCACAGCGAACGAGCAGCGACCTCGTCTGCCCTCACGATTTCCTCGATGACCGATCGGCCCAGGCTCGGACGCAACGTGATGGCGCTCGCGGCGGTGAGCTTTCTCACCGACGTCTCGAGCGAGATGATCTATCCGCTGCTGCCCGTCTTCCTGACGACCGTGCTCGGCGCGAACGCAAGCTTCATCGGGGCGATCGAGGGCGCGGCGGAGACGACGGCGGCACTGCTCAAGCTGGCGAGCGGCTGGTGGTCCGACCGCGTGCGGAAGCGCAAGCCGCTGGTCTTCTGGGGCTATGCGATCGCGTCGACGATGCGTCCTCTGGTCGCCATCGCGACGAGCGCGGTGCAGGTGCTTCTCATACGGGTCGCCGATCGGGTGGGGAAGGGGATCCGCAACGCGCCGCGCGATGCGCTGATCGCCGAGTCGGTCGACCCGAGCATCCGCGGACGTGCATTCGGTTTCCATCGCGCAGCGGATCATGCGGGCGGCGTCGTCGGCCCATTGATCGCGTTCGCGGTGTTGAGCTATCACGTCGCCGAGCTGCGCACCGTGTTCTGGCTGGCCGCGATCCCGGGCGTGCTGTCGGTGCTCGTCGTCGCATTCGCCGTGCGCGACATTCCGCGCACGGCGACGGTGAAGTCTGCGGCCCCCGATCTGAGCCAACCGCTCAGCGCGCGGTTTTGGAGAGTCCTCGCCGTGATCTTCGTCTTCACGCTCGGAAATTCGACCGACGCGTTTCTGCTGCTGCGCGCAAGCCAGCTCGGGGTACCCGTGGCGCTCGCGCCGATCCTCTGGGCGGCGCTGCACGTGGTGAAGTCGGCGTCGAGCACACCTGGCGGAGCACTGTCGGACCGCATCGGCCGACGGCCGACGCTGGTGATGGGTTGGGTGCTGTACGCCGCCGTGTACCTCGGCTTCGCGCGCGCGACCAGCGCATGGCACGCCTGGGCGCTGTTCGCCGTCTACGGCGTCTTCTTCGGGCTCACCGAGGGATCCGAGCGCGCGCTGATCGCCGATCTCGTCGCCCTCGAGCGGCGAGGAACGGCATTCGGGTGGTACAACCTGGCAATCGGCCTCGGAGCGCTGCCGGCGTCACTGCTGTTCGGCTACGTCTGGGATCACGCCGGTCCCGCAACGGCGTTCCTGATGGGTGCGTCGCTGGCACTCGCCGCGGCGATCGGGCTCGTCGTCGCGACGAGCGGTCAACAGCAGCGGCTGCCCGGACGGTCGTAGCGGCGCGCGAGTGCATCGCGAGAGAACTCGGCGCGCGAGAGCGGCACGCACTCGGGATGACGCTGCGCCACGTGCACCAGATACTGCTCGTAGTCCGGCGCGCCGATCACGCGGCGCGCGACGGATGCTGCGCGATGCACGAAAGCGAGGATGGCGCGCACGTCAGTCTCCCGCCGCGAAGGCGCGCGGCTGGAACGGCACTTCGGACGAGCGTGCCGCTTTCGCGCCGCTCACGACCGCCCACCACTCGCGCGCGCTGTCGGCGAAGATCACGATGACGGACACGAGGAAGAACGCCGCGACGGCGGCATCGAGATAGTCGTTCGCGATCATCTGCGTGAGATCGCCGGCGCTCCTGACCCCCGGAGGAAGCGTTCCCGCCGCACGGGCCGCCTGGAGCACACGGGCATGGGCGAGGAAGCCGAGCCGTGGCTGGGGGGAGAAGAGCTTCGCCGCGCCGGCGGACATCGTGACGATGATGAGCCACGCGAGCGGCAGCAGCGTCGTCCACGCGTAGCGTGCCTTCCCCATCTTGATGATCACCGTCGTCGCGACGCAGAGGGCCACCGCCGCGAGGAGCTGATTGGCGATGCCGAACAGTGGCCACAGCGAGTTGATGCCGCCGAGGGGATCGATCACGCCCTGCCAGAGGAAGTGCCCCCACATCGCGACGATCATCGCGCTGGAGAGGACGACCGCGGGCGTCCAGCTCGAGCGCCCGAACGACGGCCACACGTGGCGGCCGAGGTCCTGGAGCATGAAGCGGCCGACGCGTGTCCCGGCGTCGAGCGTGGTGAGGATGAACAGCGCCTCGAACATGATGGCGAAGTGATACCACAGTGCCATCGCCGCGCTGCCGCCGAGCGTGCGGGAGAAGAGATGCGCCATGCCGACGGCGAGGCTCGGCGCACCCCCCGTGCGCGAGAGCAGCGACGTCTCGCCGACTTGCCTGGCCAGCGCCTCGAGCTCGGCGGGCGTGACGACGAATCCCCACTTGCCGATCGCCTCGGCCGCGGTCTGTGCGGTGGGCCCGAGCGCGGCGACCGGCGCGTTGATCGCGAAGTAGACGCCAGGCGTGAGCGCGCACGCGGCGATGAGCGCCATCACGGCGACGAACGATTCCATGATCATCGCGCCGTAGCCGATCATACGCGCATCGCGCTCTCGCTCGAGAAGCTTCGGCGTCGTCCCGGACGCGATCAGCGCGTGGAACCCGCTGATCGCACCGCAGGCGATGGTTATGAAGGCGAACGGAAAGAGCGCGCCCGCGAACACCGGTCCGGTGCCGTCGGTGAACCGCGTCAGCGCCGGCATCTGAAGCGGTGGGAGAGCGACGAGGATCCCGACCGCCAGGGCGAGCACGACACCGATCTTCACGAACGCCGAGAGATAGTCGCGCGGCGCGAGCAGCATCCACACCGGCAGCACCGATGCGGCGAATCCGTACGCCATGATGAGGATCGCGAGCGTCTTCCCGCTCAGCGTGAACGCCGCCGCGAGTGCCGGCTGCTCGGCGACCCAACGCCCCGCGTAGAGCGCCACGACCAGGAGCACGAGTCCGATCGCGCTCGCCTCGAGCACTCGGCCGGGGCGGAGCCAGCGCATGTAGAGTCCCATGAGCATGGCGATGGGGATCGTGAGTCCGATCGTCACCGTCCCCCACGGGCTCGACTTGAGCGCATTCACGACGACGAGGCCGAGCACGGCGATCAGCACGACCATGATGCCCAGTACGGCGACGAGCGCCGTGAACCCCGCGACTGGGCCGATCTCCTCCTTCGCCATCTGGCCCAGCGACTTGCCGTCGCGGCGCAGCGATGCGCAGAGAACGACCATGTCCTGCACGGCGCCGCCCAGCACCACGCCGATCACGATCCAGAGCACGCCGGGCAGATAGCCGAACTGGGCTGCGAGCGTCGGACCGACGAGCGGGCCCGGACCGGCGATCGCGGCGAAGTGGTGGCCGAAGACGATCCACCGATTGGTCGGCACGAAGTCGCGGCCGTCGTTCAGCCGCTCCGACGGCGTGGCGCGTGCGTCGTCGAGCGCGAACACCTTGGCGGCGATGAACGCGCCGTAGAAGCGGTAGCCGATCGCATAGGTGCAGAGCGCGGCGACGAGCAGCCACGCGGCGCTGACGTTCTCGCCGCGGTGCAGCGCGAGGACGCCGAGCGCGCCCGCACCGGCGAGAGCGACGAGAAGCCAGCCGAGCGCGGCGACGACACGCAGGCCAGGCCGCGCAGGAACGACGGAGGTCGACATGCGGCCAACTTGCGAGGCGAACGCGAGAGGGTCAACACGAGCACGCCGGCGTCGACTCGATCCTGCGCTCCCGTTAGCTTTCCGGCACTTCCACCCGACCTTCGTGCGGACTCTACATCGACTGCTCTGCTGTCTGCCCCTGTTGCTCGCCTGCGGGGGCCACCAGGCCTCGCAGACGCAGACGGCGCCTCCGCCGGTGAGCCGTCCGCTCGCCTGGCTCGCCGGCCAGCGCGTCGTCCTGACTCCGGTCTACCGAGTCCGCGAGGGAGACCCGATGGGTTGGGCCGCGCAGATTCCGCGGTCCCGCGAGTTTCTGCGTGGCCTCGACAGCGCGATCGCGGGCGAGCTCGCGCAGCGCGGGCTCGAGAAGCAGTGGGTGTATCCGCCCGATCTCGCCCGCTCGATGCGAATGAGCCCGACGTACGCGGTCGACCCCTACGCGCTCGCCGTGGAGCCGCTGCGCAGTCCGAGCGTCGCGCAGGGCGGAAAGATCGGCGACCCGCTCGCCACGCAGCTGCGCACCATGATCGCGCTGCACGACTCCCGCATGGTGCTGCTGCCCGTCGAGCTTCGGTTCGACCGGGACAAGTCGGGCCAGGGAATTGCCGTCCTGCGTGCCGTGCTCGTCGACGCGCGCATCGGCGACGTCCGCTGGGTCGGCGAGGCGTCGAGTGATCCCTCGCCGACGTTCTCGCGTGCGCTGCTGGCGAGCGTCGCGAGCCATTTCGCCGATCTGATCACCATCCGCTGACCACTGCCCCCAAGGTCTTCGCCATGCCGACGCCAGTCACCCTCATCTCCGGAGACGGGATCGGTCCGTCGATCAGCAGCGCGACCGTCCGGCTCCTCGAAGCGGCGGGAGCGGACATCGCATGGGATGCGCAGTGCGCGGGCATGGCCGGCGTGGCCCGCTACGGTGATCCGATCCCCGACGAGACGCTCGATTCGATCAAGCGCACACGCGTCGCGCTGAAGGGACCGCTCGAGACGCCGGTCGGCGAAGGGTTCCGCTCGATCAACGTGGCCCTTCGCAAGACGTTCGAGCTGTACGCGAACGTTCGGCCGGCGCACACGATCCGACCCGGCGGCCGGTACGAGAACGTCGACATCGTGCTCATTCGCGAGAACACCGAGGGGCTGTATATCGGGATCGAGCACTACATCAAGATCGGCAGCGATCCGCGCGCGGCGGCCGAGTCCGTCGCACTGATCACCCGGGCAGGCTCGGAGCGGATCATCCGGTATGCGTTCGACTATGCCCAGAGGCACGGCCGGAAGAAGGTCACGCTCGTGCACAAGGCGAACATCCTCAAGAACTCGCAGGGACTCTTCCTCGACGTCGGCCGGATGGTCGCGCGCGAGTACTCGAACATCGAGTTCGAGGAGGTGATCGTCGACGCGATGGCGATGAACCTGGTGCTCAAGCCGGAGCGGTACGACGTGATCGTCACGACCAACCTGTTCGGCGACATCCTGTCCGACCTCATCTCGGGACTCGTCGGCGGGCTGGGGCTCGCGCCGGGTGCCAACATCGGGCTTGGCGGGGCGATCTTCGAGGCCGTGCACGGGACCGCGCCCGACATCGCCGGCAAGGGGATCGCGAATCCGGGTGCGCTGATGCTCGCCGCGTGCATGATGCTCGAGTACCTCGTCGACGAGCCGCGCGCGCAGCGCATTCGCACCGCGATCGAGGAGACGATCCGGGAGGGCACGGTGGTGACGCGCGACCTCGGCGGCACGGCGACGACGGACCAGTTCACCGACGCGATCATCGCCAGGCTGTGACGACGACGGTCTTCCACTGCTCCGATCTGCACTTCGGCCATCCCGCCGTCCCCGAGCAGTACGAGGCGATGGAGGCGCTGATCCAGGACCGGCGTTACGACGTCGTCGCCATCTCCGGCGACCTGTCGCAGCGCGCGCACTCGGGAGAGTTCCAGCGCGCGCGGGCGTTCATCAAGCACGCCGAACGGGTCAGCAAGGTCATCTGCATCCCCGGCAACCACGACGTGCAGTGGTGGAAGGCACCGCTCGGCTTCGGCGACGAGCGCGCCATGTTCGCGATGTACCGTCGGTACATCGACGACGAGATCGAGCCCGTGCTCCGCGTGCCGGGCGCCACGTTCGCCGGCCTCAACACCTCGCATGGTGTCGTCCGCCAGGCGCTGACATGGCGGCTCCGCGACATCTCGATCATCGGCATCGTGCACCGAGCGCAGATCGACCGGCTGCGCGAAGTGTTCGCGCGGTCGCCGGCGGGCGACGTTCGCGTGGTCGTCATGCACCACAACCCCGTGAAGGGGGAGCTCTCGCAGCGTCACGGCCTCAAGGACACCAAGCGTGCGCTCGGAGCCTTCGCCGACATCGCCGTGGACCTCGTCCTGTGCGGTCACGATCATCAGGACGCCATCCACTACATCGAGCACACGAAGAAGGGCACAGTTATTTCTACTGCGGGTACCGTATCGAATCGGATGCGCGGCGGCCGACCGTCGTCCGTCAACAGCATCAGCATCACGTCGGAGAAGATGGAAGTGTCGACGCTCGTCTGGAACGCCGCCTCCGGCGGCTTCGTGTCGGGGCCGGTGAAGTGCTTCGCGCGCTGACACGGCTGTTCCGCGCCACCTGCGATCCGTCGCAGCTCGATCTGGCGCTCGACGTGACGCCTCCGCGCGATGCGGAGGAGCTGCTCGGTCTCCTGCGCGAGCTCGGGCTCGCGCGGATCGCGCGCTGCCGCCTGACGCGCAACCGCAACGTGATGGTGAGCTTCGGCGGTGGCGAGCTGCGCGTGCACGAAGGCTATCTGACCGCGCCGCTTCCCGTGCTGCGCGCCATCGTCACGTTCGTCGAGGGGCGAACGCGCGCCGAGCGGCGCGCCGCGCAGCGTGTCATCGTCTCACACCCGATCCGCTCGGCACGCCCGCAGGAGCGACGCGACCGCACCCACGCCGATGACGTCGAGATCTCCGAGAAGCTCGTCGCGTGGCACTCCCGGTACAACTCGCGGCACTTTCACGGTCGTCTCAAGCATGTGCCGATCCGCGTCTCGCGTCGGATGAAGAGCCGGCTCGGGCATTACACGGCTGGAACGCCGCTCGGCGAGGCGGCCGAGATCGCAATCAGCCGCGCGCATCTGCGGAAGCACGGATGGGAGGAAGTGCTCCATACTTTGCTGCACGAGATGGTGCACCAGTGGCAGGATGAGACCGGGCACACCATCGATCATGGCGCGACGTTCCGTGCCAAGGCGCGCGAGGTCGGGATCGCACCGTACGCGCGGCGCGTGCTGGCGACGCGACCCGGACGGGCCGAGGGCTCGCAGAGCCTCGGCCGTCGTGCGGCGCGCGACGACTAGGGCGACGTCGTCGCGGCCGCTGGCGCCCGGGCGAATCGGGGGCCGAGCTCGCCCTTGCCCCAGGTGCCCGCACCCCACTGGATCGCCGTCGCCGGCCCGGACGTCGCGCCGACGAACGTCACCGGCGCGTAGTCGGCAGTGGAGAAGAAGGTGCTGTCGGTCGTCGCGAGCAGCGCGCGGTCACCGAAGAGCATCAGCGACGGGGAGAGGAACGTCACCTTCGAGAGCTGTCCCCCACCCGTGTCGAAGTCTCCCGTGAGCCGGTCGCGCTGCGCGACGGAGAGCGCGACCGGCCTGACCGTCGGGACGACCGGCGCCGGGACCGTCTCACCCGCCGCGAGACGCGCAATGTCACCTCGCAGCAGGTCGATGGCGCCGACATGCGAGTTGCCGAAGAAGAGCACGCTCAGCGAGTCCGACGCCCGCCAGTCGGCGAAGGCGCGGAATCCGTTCGTGACGCCGTTCCACGACAGGCCCGTAGGGCGAACGAGCGCTTCGCGTGCGGAGGCGCCGTACGCGCCGCCAAGCAGTCCCTGCATCACGGCGAAGATGTCGCGGGGTGTGGTGTACACCGAACCCGCGCCCACGAGGAACGACAGGTCGCGGAGTGGCGCGTTGATCACCGACGTGCCGACCGGGACGACGCTCGTCGCGCGCCCGGGAAGCAGCTCACGGTGATCGAGGTGCCGGATCGTGTGGGCGCTCACGGGACGCACGACGTGCTCCTGAAGCAGTTCGTCGTACGTCTTGCCGCTGGCCCGCTCGAGCACGGCGGCGAAGAGCGAGTATCCACCCGAGCTGTACGAGGTGCGGGTCCCGGGGTCGAACAGCAGAGGCACCGCGTTCGCTGCCCGCACCATGTCCGCCGTGGTGCGCGGCTCCTCCTGCGCGTCCTCGGCGAGGAGTCGGTGCGGCACACCGGCGGTGTGATTCATCAACTGTTCGATCGTCATCCGCTTCCCGTACACGTACTGCGGCAGCCACCGTGAGACCGTGTCACCGAGCGAGAACCGCTTCTCGCCCAGCAGCCGCATCGCGACGATGATCGTGAGCGGCTTCGTGATCGACGCGACGTTGGTCGGCGTCGTGGGTGTGAACGGCACGCTGAGCTCGTGATTGGCGAACCCGAACGAGCGTTCCACGAGCACACGTCCGCCGCGGGCGACCAACAGCGTCCCCGAGAGCTCGTGCGCGGCGAGGGGCGCGACGTACGCGTCGATGCGACGCACCAGCGTGGCGTCGTCGACCCGAGCGGGTGCCTGAGCGAGCGCCGTCACCGACGCGGTCGAGAGCGCAGCGGTGAATGCGACGACGCGACCGATGGTGGGCATCCAGCGCTCCGGACAGAAAAGTTGGCGGTTCGGCATCGTGCTGATAATTCAGCAGCGACCGCGAAAAGTCTAGGCCTTTGTTGCGCGCGGCGGCGTGATCGCTCGGACGCGGGCGAGAGCGCCCCGGTTAGCTTTCGCCGACGGACCTCCATCACTCGAGGAAATGCTCGACTTCTACGACATCGACAGCGCCCTGAGCGAGGAAGAGCGCGCCGTCCGCGACAGTGTTCGCCGCTTCGTCGACGAGCGTGTCCTGCCCGTCATCGGCGACGCCTACGTGCAGGGCCGCTTCCCGAAAGAGCTGATCCCCGAGATGGGCGAGCTCGGAGTGTTCGGCGCCAACCTGCCGGAGGAATACGGCTGCGCGGGGCTGAACAACGTGCAGTACGGGCTGATCATGCAGGAGCTCGAGCGCGGCGATTCGGGTGTGCGGTCGTTCGCGAGTGTGCAGGGCGCGCTGGCGATGTATCCGATCTACGCGTTCGGGTCGGAGGCACAGAAGCGGCGATGGCTCCCACCGATGGCGAAGGGCGAGGTGATCGGCTGCTTCGGTCTCACGGAGCCCGACTACGGCTCGAACCCGAGCGGCATGATCACGATGGCCCGCGAGCAGAGCGACGGGAGCTGGGTGCTGAACGGCTCGAAGATGTGGATCACCAACGGCTCGACGGCGAACATCGCGATCGTGTGGGCCAAGACGAACGGTGACGCGAGCGACCGGTCGATTCGCGGCTTCATCGTGCCGACGGATTCGGCCGGCTTCAAAGCCAAGGACCAGAAGGGAAAGCTTTCGCTGCGCGCGAGCGACACGAGCGAGCTCTCGTTCCAGGACGTGCGACTCGAGGCAGACGCGATCCTGCCCGGCTCGGGTGGTCTCAAGAGTCCGCTCATGTGTCTCACGCAGGCACGCTACGGCATCTCGTGGGGCGCACTCGGCGCGGCGATGGCCTGCTTCGAGGAAGCGCTCGAGTACTCGAAGACGCGCGTGATGTTCGATCGACCGATCGGCGGGTATCAGATCCAGCAGGTACGTCTGGCGGAGATGCTCACCGAGATCGTGAAGGGCCAGCTCGTATCGCTGCATCTCGGCCGGCTGAAGGACGCTGGAACGTTCACACCGCAGCAGGTCTCACTCGCGAAGCGGAACAACGTCAACATCGCCACCGAGATCGCGCGCGAGGCACGCCGGCTGCTCGGCGCGAACGGCATCCTCGCCGAATACGGCGCGATGCGACACATGGCGAATCTCGAGAGCGTGTACACCTATGAAGGAACGCACGACGTGCACTCGCTGATCCTGGGGCAGGCGGTGACGGGGTTGAATGCTTTCAAGTAGCATGCACGCCATGTTCATCGACCGTTCATGGAACCCCTCGAAGATCGGGTGGGGAGTGGGGAGCTTGGGGTGAGAAGCGTCCCGAGCGGCGCTCACAGTCACCCCCCACTCCCCACTGCCAACCGTTTTTGGTATGGCACCTCGCTTGCCGATCTATCATTGGCTCTCACGCGGGAGGTTCAGATGTCGGACAAGGAGCGCAAGCAGGAGGAGCAGCAGCCGGAAGGGCATGAGCTGCCCGAGTTTCCGGCGCAGCGAGACGACAGTCCGTATGCCGCGATGGGCGACGTTCGCGGCGCCCCGGGCGGCGCGCGTCAGCACGTGCGAAGCGAGACGAGGCAGGGGGCGGTGGCACGTCCGGGGGGCGCGACGCAGAACTCCGGGGGCGCGCTCCAGAGCAACGACGAGGAGCTCGGGCACGGTCCGGGGCGCGGCGCGGACTGAGCGCGCGCTCCTACCTCTCCGCCGCGCGGGGCCCTAGACTTCATGTGAATTCTTTCACATGGGGGCTCCGGCGGTGAAAATTGCCGTCTGCATCAAGCGCACGCCCGATTCCGAGTCGCGGTTCAGGATCGCGTCCTCGGGCGTCGCGATCGACGAGGCGGGCCTGAAGTTCGACATCGACGACTTCGCTGGCTATGCCGTCGAGGCCGCGCTCCAGATCAATGAAAAGGGCGGCGGCGGCGAGACGGTGGTCGTCGCCGTCGGGCCCGACTCGGTCCAGGAGTCTCTGCGCAAGGCGATGAGCATGGGCGCCGATCGCGCCGTGCAACTGAAGGTCGACAGCGTTCCCGCCGATGGACTCGCCGTCGCCAAGGCGCTCGCCGCCGAGCTCAAGGACGGCGGCTACGATCTGATTCTGTTCGGCAAGCACGCGTTCGACACCTCCGCCGGTGTCGTCGGAACGGCGACGGCCGAGCTCCTCGGATTGCCGTGCGTGACCGCGGTCTCGCAGCTCGACGTCGCGAGCGGGCGCGGATCGGCGCGCCGCGAGCTCGAGGGCGCCGCGGAGCTCGTGGAGTTTCCACTTCCCGCCGTCGTGACGATCGACGAGGGCGTGGCGCGTCCGCGCTATCCGTCGCTCAAGGGGATCATGGCAGCGAAGAAGAAGCCGCTCGAGTCGAAGCCTGCCCAGTTGGGCGCCGTGCGCGTCTCGGTACAGAAGGCCGAGCTGCCGCCGGAGCGTCCCGCGGGTCGCATCATCGGGGAAGGCGCATCCGCCGTCCCCGAGCTCGTCCGGCTTCTCCAGTCCGAAGCGAAGGTCCTCTGATGGCGAACGTCCTGGTATACGCGGAGACGCGCGGCGCCGCGCTGCGCAAGCTCGCGCTCGAAGCGGTGACCGCGGCGCGCGCGCTCGCCGACGCGTCGGGCGGTGGCGAGGTACACGCGCTGGTTGCCGGCCCGTCCGGCGTCGGCGCTGCGTCCGAGCAGCTCGGCGCGTACGGAGCCGACGTCGTGTACGTAGTCGAGCATGCGGCGCTATCCAACTTCGAGCGCGAGTCGATCGCCGCCACGCTGGCCGATCGCGCGAAGCAGGGCGGCTACCGTGCCGTGGTGCTCGGCTTCTCCACGCAGGGGCGCGACCTCGGACCACGCCTCGCCGTGAAGCTCGACGCGCCGATCGCATCGGACGTGACGGAGATCAACGTTGCCGGCGATGCGATCGTGGTGAAGCATCCTGGCTACGCGAACAAGGTGCTCGTGACGCTCACCCTCAGCGGCTCGCTCGTCGTGCTCAGCGTGCGCCCCGGAGCGATCACGGCGAAGCAGGCAGCGCGCAGCGCACGCGTCGAGAGCATTCAACCCGCGGTCGATCCATCGGCGTCGCGGGTCGTCGTGAAGCAGGTCGTCGAGGGTGCGAAGGGGCGCCCCGACCTCGGTGAAGCGCCCGTCATCGTCGCTGGTGGGCGCGGTCTCAAGGCCGCCGAGAACTTCAAGCTCGTCGAGGAGCTCGCCGACGCATTCGGCAACGCCGCCGTGGGCGCGACGCGCGCCGTGACCGACGACGGCTGGCGTCCGCACAGCGATCAGATCGGACAGACGGGCCGCCAGGTGAGCCCGCAGTTGTACGTCGCGATCGGCATCTCGGGCGCGATCCAGCATCTGGCCGGCATGCGCACCTCCAAGACGATCGTCGCGATCAACAAGGACAAGGACGCGCCGATCTTCAAGGTGGCGGACTACGGCATCGTCGGCGACGTGCTGGAAGTGGTGCCCGCGCTGACGACCGCAGTGAAGGCGGCGCGCGCGTCGCACTGATCCAGCCGTGCCGCCAACGCATCCGGTCGATCGCTCACGGAATGCGTCGCGCGGCACGACGGCGCTCATTCTTGCGATCGCGTCGCTGAGCTGTGCGCGAGGCGCGCCCGTGTCCCGCGCGCCCGCGGCACCCGCGCCCGCCTGCACGTTCGTCAATCCGCTCGCGCCGGGTGCGGATCCATGGGTGGTGCGCCGCGACAGCGTCTACTACTACGTGAGGTCGCACGACAGGCGCATCTGGATCGCGCGCTCGACACGCCTGTCCGAGGTGTTCACCGCGCCGGCGCGCGCGGTGTGGAGCGCACCGGACACGGGATGGAACCGGACCAACGTGTGGGCGCCCGAGCTGCACTTCCTCGACGGACGCTGGTACATCTACTACGCCGCGGGGCGTGACGGCCCTCCCTTCACGAGCCAGCACGCCGGCGTGCTCCAATCGGCGGACGAGGACGCGTTCGGGCGCTGGGCGGATCGCGGACGCATCTACACCGGCGACAGCGCCGGCACCGGCACGGGCGACCGCTGGTCGATCGACATGACGGTCGGCCGCATCGCCGGCCGCGACTACGCGGTGTGGTCGGGGTGGGCGCGACGCGCGTCGACCGACAAGACGCCGCAGCAGCTCTACATCGCGCCGCTCGAGAACCCGTGGACGATCTCGGTGAATCGCGTCCTGCTCAGTGCACCCGACGCGGAGTGGGAGCGCGGGCCGGAGCTGGATCTGCAGGAAGGGCCGGAATTTCTCCAGCGAGGCGGCACGGTCCTCATCGTCTACTCGACGCGTGACTCGTGGCGCAAGGAGTACGCGCTCGGACAGCTGCGGCTGCGCGACACGACGGCCGATCCGCTTGAGCCATCGAGCTGGACGAAGTCAGGACCGGTGTTCACCGGTAACGCGGAAGTCTTCGGCGTGGGTCACGCGAGCTTCGTCACGACGCCCGACGGCGCGGAGCGGTGGATCGTGTACCACACCAAGGACGCGCCTGCTCCAGGGTGGCGGCGCAGCGTTCGCATGCAGCGCTTCGCGTGGCCGGACGCGGGGGCGCCGAGCTTCGGCAACGCGCTGCTTCGGTCCGAGCGGATTCCCCTGCCGCGAGGTGAGTGCCGGTAGGCGTGAGTTCGCTTGCAATGCGTCGATCGGTCGTCAAACGTGAGACGATACCGATTACAGCAGGAGCATGACGATGGCCACCACACTCGAAGATCGCGGCGCCGTGGCGACGGGCGCGACCGTGTACGATGTCGCGACGATCATGGGTGCACTCTACGGCGATGGCATCACGGCACTCCGCGGCGCGTTCAGCCGCGAGTGGGCGCAGACGATGCGCGAGGACATCGACGAGCTGTTCGCGGACGCACTCGCGCGTCCGGGCGGGGCCGTTGGCCGCGGTCCGAAGCGTTACTACGTGGAGACGCACCCGGAGCGCATTCGTGGCTTCGTTGATCTCGTCACCCATCCGTGGGTAGAGACCGTCTGCACCGCCGTCCTCGGCCAGGACTACCGGATCGTCGAGATCGGGTTCGACGTTCCCCTGCCGGGCGCGCTTCATCAGCCGTGGCATCGCGACTTTCCCGCTCCGGAGGAGACGACGAAGGGACGTCGTCTGAATTCGCTCGCCTTCAACCTCACGGGAGTGGACACGACGGAAGACATGGGGCCGTTCGAGATCGCACCGGGCACGCAGTGGGACGAAGCGACCGGCTTCGAGCACGGCATGTTCCCGCCGAAGTCGCTGTATCCGCGCTACGAGGCGCGCGCCCAGCGCAAGCTGCCGAAGATGGGCGACATCTCCGTGCGCTCCGCGCTCACGATCCACCGTGGCACCGTGAACCGCTCGGATCAGGCGCGCCCAGTGCTGGTGCTCGGCGTCGACGCGCCGGATGCCCGCAATGCCGAGCGGCACGACCTGCAATTCACGCGTGCGTTCTACGATTCGCTGCCCGAGCGCATACGCACGCACCTCACCTGCCGAGTGGTCGACGAGCTCGAGCCCATCGTGCAGGCACACACCATCGAGGGACTCGTGATGGGAGAGGCTTAGGCACGCACGCTAGTTCTCTTCCTTCCTCTCGCCGAGCGCTTCACGGCGGCCGGGGTTCCGATCTCACCCAGCGCCTCGACGGCATGCTGGCGAATCTCGCGACTCGCATCACCGAGCAGGTTGATGAGCGCGGGCGTCGTCGCGGGATCGGCAATCTCGGCGACGGAGCGCGCCGCATGCTCGCGCAGCTCGCTGTCGCTCGACTGAAGCGCGGCGACCAGCGCCGCGGGAGCCGTGTGCAGATCCTCCAGCTCGCCAAGCGCGACAGCCGCGGCGTGCCGCACTTCGATGTTGGCGTCGCCCACCGCACGGCCGAGCACCGTCGCCGACGATGCGGCGCTCAAATCGCCGAGCGATTCGGCAGCCGCGGCACGCACCCGCGCGTCGGGATCGCTCGACAGTGATCGCTCGAGCGGCGCGACGGCTGCCGGTGATTTGAGGTCGCCGAGCACGTCGGCCGCCATGGCGCGAATGGTCGGATCGGCGTCGCGCAGCGCCGGGATCACCTCGGGTGCGACGTGCGCATCTTCGATCTGGCCGAGTGCCCAGATGGCCGCCAGACGAATGCGCGAGTCCGAACCGTGCATCGCCCGCACGAGCGCGGGGACCGATGCGCGATCCTCGATCTCGCCGATCGCCCACGCGGCCATCGCGCCGACCGCCGGTACGCGATCTTCGAGCGCCGACTCGAGTGCGCCGAGCACGTCGTGCGTCTCACCGATGCCGGCGGCATGCGCCGCCGCCTCCCGTACGATGGGCGACGGATCGCGGAGCAGGGTGCGCAGCCGCTCGGGCACGATCGCGCTGTTGCCGAGCAGCTTGCTCGCCACGCGTCGGACGCAGGTGTTCGTCGCGCTCAGCTCCGCCACGAGCCGATCGATCGCCCGCGAGTCGGTGACGCGTCCGCTGACCGAATCCTTCGCCGCGCGCAACGCCGGCGTCGTCGCGGCGAGGCGCCCGACGCCACCTCGCTCGCCTCCGTTCCAGAAGTTGCCGAGTTGATCACCGATCAGCTCACACACGACGGGATCGGTCTTGCCGAGTGCGTCGAGCAGGATCGCGACACGACCGGAGTCGGGACCAGGGCGCTGCGGGCCATCGAAGTGCGGCGACGCTGCGATCGACGGGGAGTCCAGCGTGACCGCCGCGCCGATGGCCCCCGCACCGAGCACGGCGGAGGCCAGTAGAACGGGAATCGCACGCATCGTCATTGCCTCCTCTCACCGAGCGCTTCCGCGGCGGCGCGCCGCACCTTGGCATCCTTCGAGGCGAGGCCCGCGCGCAGCGCATCGACCGCCGCGTCGTCGGCGATGTCGCCGAGCGCGGACACCGCAGTCTCGCGCACGTCACGGTCGGTGTCCTCGAGCATCCGCCGGAGGGACGGGATCGCGGCGATGACCGAGCGGTTGCCCGCGAGCGATGCGGCCTTGGCGCGGACGTCGGAGCTCGCATCGCGCAGGAGGGCGAGCAGTGTGGACTCGGGGATCGAGACGTGGAGCTCGTCGAGGGCGTCGAGCGCCTGCTGCCGCACGTCCGCATTCGCGTCGCCAAGCGCGGGCAGAATCGCCGACGCATGAGCGGCGTCGTGCAGATCGGCGATCGACTCGATCGCCGCCTGTCGTACGTCGGGCGATGGATCGCGCACGAGCGGCGCGAGCGCGGAACCCGCCGAACGGTCGCCGAAACGCCCGAGCGCGTGCGCCGCCGAATGACGCAGATCCGCATCGGCGTCGGAGAGCAGACGGACGATGCCCGCCACGGGAACTCCGGACTCGTACTCCGACAACGCGTCGAGCGCTTCCTTGCGCACCTCGAGCTCCGCATCGGTGAGCAGCGAGGATAGGCCGGTCATGGCGCGAGGATCCGAGAACTTTCCGAGTGCCTCTGCGGAGGAGGCGCGAACCTTGGCTTCACGGTCGGTGATGGCGATGAGAAGCGCCGGCACGGCGCGCGGGTCCTCCAGCTTGCCGAGCGATTGCGCGGCAGCCGCACGCACGTCGCCGTCTTCGTCCTTCAGCCGACCAATCAGCGCGACCACCACCGTGCTGTCGGCGAGCGTGCGATGGGTATCGCCTGTGGACCCGCCGTTGGACGACTGATGAACGACTGCGCTCTCGACCTGTGTCTCGTGCGCCGGTCGGACGTCCGCCTCCGGCAGGCCGAGGACGGCCGAGGCCTGAGCGGCGCGACCCGTCACGCCCGGAACCATTGCGATCGTCGCGACGACGACGGCTGCCGACGCGACGGCCAGCACTCGGCGCGGTCGCGCTTCGGATCGGCGGCCGGCGAGCAGCTTCTCGACTCGGGACACGAGCAACGACCGCTCCTCCGCCATCCCCACGACGGGTACGCCGAGTGGCGACGCCTGGATCCACTCCGCCACCTGCGCGAGGCAGCGTGCGAGCGCCACGCCTGAACCCGTCCGCCGGACCGCCCACTCGTCGCAGAGATATTCGGCGGAGGTGGCGATCCCACGGCGTGCGAGGCGGTTGAGCGGCTGGATCCACAGCACGCGTTCGACCACGCTGACGAACACGAGCCACACCGGATCGTGGCGCGCGAGGTGCGCGAGCTCGTGCGCGAGCATGCTCCGCTGTTGCTCGAGGTCGAGCTCCGTGAGCGCGCTCTCGGGCAGACAGATCTCGGCGATGCCGAGCGCGATCGGGCTGGAGATTCGCGCCGTCGTCGTGAGACGCGGCCGGCGACGCAGTCCCGCGTCGCGCGCGAGCTGCTGAAGTTCGGCGAGCAGACGTCCGTCGACCACGGCACGCCGATCGCCGATGCGACCGACGAGGATCAACCGGCGTGCGGCGTAGGTGAGCGCGAGGACGAGTGCGACCAGCCCCCACACGGTCACGACGAAGTCTCGGGTCGGACGCATCGAGTCGGGCAGAGACGCGACGGAGGAGACCGTCGAGGAAGCCGCGGGCGCTGGCGCAGCGCTCCATTCCTCGGAACGCACGTCGACAGCAGCGTGCTGCTCGGTGCGCGAGTGCGGAACCGCGGCCGGCGCAGCCGCGGGAGCCGCGCTGGCGAGCGACAGACTTCCCGCCGGCCGATACTCGAGGCCGCGTTGCATGGTCGCGCTCACCAGACCGCCGACGAGCGCCGCCTTCCAGAAGAGATCCGTCGCCGCGGGCGGCCAGACGCGCGCGCGCGTGATCGCCCACGCGAGGAGCAGCAGCGCCGTGCTGTGGATGAGGTATGTGAGCAGCCAGGCCAGCACCGCGGAGGCGAGCGTGTCGATCATCTGGATTCTCCCTTCGGAGCCTGAGCGTTCTCGATCATCCGCTTCACGCGGGCGAGATCGCCCGGACTCATGTCGGATGCGGAGATGAGATGCGTGACGAGAGCGGCAGCGTCGCCGGCGAAGAGCCGTTCCGTCAGCTCGCTCACCATGGAATGTTGGACATCCGCTTCGGTGATCGTGGCGCGATAGAGGAATTGTCGGTCTCGCGTGCGCCTTGCGACGATCCCTCTCCGCTGCAGGCGGGCGACGAGTGTCGCGATCGTCGTCTGCGCGAGACCGCGCTGCTCGTACATCGCCTCCCACAGCTCGGCCACAGTCGCCTCGCCGCGCTCCCACAGGAGACGGAGGATGGCGAGTTGCAGCTCGGTGAGCTCGTGACGTTCGGGCACTGAGGCTCCAGGGTGATCTACAGGTGTAGATTTACACTTGTAGAATACACCTGTCAAGCGTGAGTCCGCTCGGATCGGTCGAGCGGACCCAGGCGCCGCGGGCGCGCGCCATAGGCTCAAAGGGAACGTTGCACTTCAATCCAGACGATGTACAATTGCGACCCTGGCGAACGGGGCTGCGCTCGGTGCGTACCTCGAGCTACCACTCGTCGGCACGGGAGTCGGTACCTAGGGATGGAATGACCGACGTTGATCCGCTGACAGTCGCTGTCGTCGACGATGACGAAGAGGTGCGTACGGCCCTTCGGCGGCTCCTTCGCTCGATGGGCCACGACGTTCACGTTTTCGCGTCGGCGGAGGATTATGAGGAGCGCCCCGCGCTGGCGGACTGCCTCATCGTCGACCTCCGGCTCCCGGGTCTGAACGGATTCGAGCTGCGGGAACGTCTTCGGCTGCGCGGCTCCTCGATTCCGATCGTCTTCATCACGGGGGACGGCGGCCCCTCGCCCGGCGATTCCGCGGCTCACGCGGACATGCCGTCCCTCGCCAAGCCGTTCAACGACATCGACCTCATAGCGGCGATCGCGCGCGCGGTGGCCGCCGGCCCGGGCATACAATGAATCGGCGCACACCCGCCGCGACCAATCGACAGCTCGCCGTGCGTCTGGCCGTTGCCCGCGCGCTCGGTCGATCGCGAGATCTCGACGACGTCTACAGCGCTGCGCTGAATACGCTCGCCGAGGTCCTGGACGTGTCCCGCGCGTCCGTCCTTCTGTTCGATCCCGATGGCGTCATGCGGTTCAAGGCGTATCGCGGCTTGTCCAGCGAGTATCGGTCGGCGGTGCAGGGGCATTCTCCCTGGACGCCTGATTCGGTGGACGCGGTGCCACTCCTCGTGCCGGACGTGACGCGCGATCCATCGCTCGAGGGGTATCTGCCGGTCTTCGCGCAGGAACGGATCGCGGCGCTGGGGTTCATTCCTCTGGTCAGTCTCGGTCGCGTGATCGGCAAGTTCATGCTCTACTACGACACGCCGCACACGTTCGACGACGAGGAAGTCCAGCTCGCGGCGATTATCGCCGGCGCCGTCGCGTTTGCCGTAGAGCGTGGCCGAATGGAGGACATTGTTCGAGAGGCCGACGTCTCGCCCGTGTTCGAGCCCAATGCCGCAACGGGCAAATGGGAATGGGACGTTTCCTCCGGCGTCGACGCCGGCGACCCTGTCGACGCCCTTCCTTCCCGAACGCTGCGCCAGTTGAGACAGTGCAGCGTCGCGAGTAGTCACGACTGCCTGAAGATTCTCGACCTCGACGGCCGCCTGATCTACATCAACCAGGCAGGACTCGAGCGGCTTGGTGTCGAAGACCCGCGCGAGCTGCTGCGCCGCCCCTTGATCGACCTGTGGCAGGAGTCGGAACGAGAAGCACTCGGGAATGCCATCGCGCGGGCGAAGAGCGGTGCAATCGCCCGATTTCAGGGAGCGTGCCGGACACCGGCCGGCGTGATGAAGTGGTGGGACATGATGATCATGCCGATCGTGGACGCCAGCGGTGCCACCGTGCAGCTCCTGGCGGTCTCGCGCGACGTTTCCAAGCCGTGGCAGGCGGAAGCGTTCCAGGCCGGTCAGCACCAGGTGCTCGAGATGATCGCGACCGGAGCGCCGCTCCACGAGGTCCTCACGCTTCTCTCACACGTCGTCGAGGATCAGTACGAGGGGATGATCTGCTCGGTCCTCCTGCTCGATGCGGACGGCGTTCACGTGCGCGTGGGCGCTGCCCCCAGCCTGCCCGACGCATATTACGCTGGCATCGACGGGCAGCCGCTCGGTCCGCGCGTCGGATCGTGCGGCACCGCGATGCAGGTCGGACGATCGGTCATTGTCACGGACATCACGCAGGATCCGCACTGGGAGATCCTGCGCAATGCGGCCGCGGCGAGCGGGCTGCGGGCCTGCTGGTCGGCACCGATCTTCTCTTCATCCGTGCACAAGAAGGTGCTCGGTTCGTTCACGATGTACTGCTCGATGGGGCGCGGCCCCAGCCGCGAGGAGCTTCGCGTCGTCGAGACCGCCGCGGATCTCGCCGGTGCCGCCATCGACCACCACCGGTCGCAGGAGGCGCTGCGCCAGAGCGAGGAACGCAACCGCGCCATTCTCCGCGCGATTCCCGACTGGATGTTCGTGCTCAGCAGGGAGGGCGTATATCTCGACTGTCACATCAACAACCCTGAAGGCCTGCTGGTGCCGCCCGAGGTATTTCTCGGCAAGTCGATTCACGACGTCATGCCAGCGGCGCTTGCTGACAGATTCTGCCGGGCGTTCGAGCGCGCGCTGGCGACCAACGAGCCGGAGCGGATCGAGTACAGTCTCGAGATCGGGCACGAGCCGCGCTTCTACGAAGCGTGCATCGTGCGTTCTGAAGGCGACACGCTGCTCAGCATCGTGCGGGACACCACCGACCGCAAACGCGCCGAGCTGGATGCGGCCACGCAGCGCGAGGCGCTCGCGCATCTGAACCGCGTGTTGATTCTGAACGAGCAGTCGGGCGCACTGGCGCACGAGCTGAGCCAGCCGCTGGCCGCGATTCTGTCCAACGCACAGGCGGCGCGCCGCCTCCTCGACCGTAGTCCCCTGGACGTGGAGGAGTTGCGCGCGACGCTGGACGACGTGATCAAGAGCGACAAGCGGGCGGGCGCCGTCATTCACCGACTGCGCGAGCTCCTGAAGAAGAGTAACGTCGATCTCCAGCCGCTCGATCTGAACGAGGTCACCCGCGAGGTCCTCGACCTGACGCACAGCGACCTCCTCCTGCGACGCATGCCGATCAGGACGGCGCTGTCGCCGGGAATTCCGCCCGTGCTGGGGGACCGCATTCAGCTCCAGCAGGTCATCCTCAATCTCGTGCTCAACGCGTGCGATGCCATGAGCACGGTCGAGCCGGCCAAGCGCGAGCTCACCCTCACCACCGCGGCCGACGCGGAGTGCGTGCAGCTCGCGATCGCCGATCGCGGTGTGGGTATTCCCGATGGTGAGCTCGACTCCGTCTTCGACCCATTCGTGACACATCGGCCCCAGGGACTGGGGCTCGGTCTCGCGATCAGCCGCTCGATCGTGCTCGCCCACCGAGGACGGATTCAGGCCGAGAACAATGCGGACCGCGGCGCGACGTTCCGCTGCTTCCTTCCCCTCGCCGACGCCAGGGCCTGACCCCGCTGCGCCTCGGCGTGGGCCGACGCGGCTTCGGTTGTTGTGTTCTGGCCGTCCGGATACCTTCCGCTCGCGCGCGCCACCGCGCGTGCGACCACTGCCCGGAGCGCCCGTCGATGACCGCAGGAAGCGCCGTATTTCTCACAGTCGTCATCCTCGCCACGGCCTTCTTCGCGCTGAACGTGCAGCGACTCGTGAGCTACCTCCGGCTGGGCTACGCCGAGGGGCGCACGGATCATCCGCTCACGCGGCTCAAGAACGTCCTCGTGATCGGGATCGCCCAGAAGAAAATCTTTCGCGATCCGATCGCCGGTCCCATGCACGCCCTGATCTTCTGGGGATTCATGGTCCTCACCGCAGGCACGATCGAGATCGTCATCGCCGGAGTCTTCCCGCGCTTCTCGTTCACTCTCCTCCTTCCGACCGCACTCTATCGAGCCTACTCGCTCTCGCAGGACACCTTCGCGCTGCTCGTGATCGCCGCCGTGGGCTTCGCGCTCTACCGCCGGCTCGTCGTCCATCCGAAGCGCCTCGAGGGCGACGCCCTCGAGCACACGGACGCGCTGATCATCCTCAGCATGATCATGGGGCTCATGGTCACGCTGTTGCTGTTCACGGCGTTCGAGCTCGTGGCGAATCCGGCGGCGTTCGGCGCCGAGAAGGTCGTGTCGCGCCCGCTCGCGAGCGTGTTCGGCATCGCTGTCTCGCCTGGCGCAGCGCACGAAGCGGCGCGCGTCTTCTGGTGGGCGCACGCACTGCTCATCCTCGTCTTCCTCAACTACCTGCCATACTCGAAGCACCTGCACGTCGTCTCGTCGCTCATCAACGTGTACTTCTCCAACACGAGCGGCCCGGGGCAGAAGGGCGCCATGCGGTACATGGACCTCGAGGCGGACGTCGAGCAGTTCGGCGCGAGCGACGTCGAGCACCTGTCGTGGAAGAACCTGCTCGATGGGTACTCGTGCACCGAGTGCGGCCGCTGCACCGCCGCCTGTCCGGCGAACATCACCGGGAAGCCGCTCAGCCCGCGGAAGATCATCGTCAATACTCGACAGCGGCTGATGGAGAAGGGTCCCGTCGTCACGGGCGACCGCATGGAGTTTCTCCGTCCCGCGCTCCTCCACGGCGAAGGTGGCGACGCCGGCGCGATCACGCCGGCGCAAGTGCTCGAGCACCGACTGCTGGATACCTACATCACGGAAGACGAGCTCTGGGCCTGCACGAGCTGCCGCGCGTGTGTGACCGAATGCCCCGTGTCGATCGATCAGCTCGACGTGATCAACCAGATGCGGCGCAACCTCGTCCTCACGGAGTCGCGATTCCCGGAGGAGCTGCAACCGGTCTTCGAATCGCTCGAGCGTAGCGGATCACCATGGGCATTCCAGGCGGCCGACCGAGCCGCGTGGGCCGACGGGATGAACATCCCGACGATGGCCGACCTCGCGGAGCGTGGCGAGCAGCCGGACATCCTGTTCTGGGTCGGCTGCATGGGGTCGTTCGACGACCGCGCGAAGAAGATCACCGTTGCCTTCGCGCGAATCCTTCAGGCGTGCGACATCCGGTTCGCCATCCTCGGCCAGGAGGAGAGCTGTCACGGCGACCCCGCGCGGCGCATGGGCAACGAATATCTCTATCAAATGCTGGCCAAGGGAACGATCGAGACGCTCGACCGCTATGCCGTGCGGACGATCGTCACCCATTGCCCGCACTGCTTCCACCAGCTCGGCAACGAGCTCCCGCAGTTCGGCGGACATTACGAGGTGATCCACCACTCGACGTTCATCGAGCGGCTGCTCCAGGAGAACCGCGTGCCGTTGCGCGGCGAAGATGGCCGCAAGCTCACGGTCGCCTATCACGACTCGTGCTACCTCGGCCGCTACAACGACGTGTACGACGCCCCCCGCGAGACGCTCAGGCGGGCCTTGCCCGTCGTGAACCTGGTCGAGCCTCCTCGCAGCCGCGACCGCGGACTGTGCTGCGGCGCCGGCGGCGGACGGATGTGGATGGAAGAGCGCACCGGCAAGCGCATCAACGTCGAGCGTACGGAGGAGCTTCTCGCGACCGGCGCCGAAACGATCGCCGTGGCGTGCCCCTTCTGCATGACGATGGTCTCGGACGGCGTGAAGGCGAGCGGCTCCGACGTGCCGGTGGTGGACATCTCGGAGGTGGTGGCGGGGCAGATGAGGTGAACTTCAGTGGGAGTGGAGCGTGGGGAGTGACTGAAAACGCCGCTCGGGACGCGGCTCACCCCGAACTCCCCACTCCCCACCGCAGTTTCCACAGCGTCACCGTCTGCCTGATCTCGCCGTCGCGAAACGGACGCGGGTCGCTCTCGTGCTCCAGACCGAGCCTGGTGCACTCGTCGAGGAACTCTTGCAGGGCGATGCGCCCCGGGTCGGCGACGATCGCCTCTCCGCCACGGACGAGCGTCGACGCGATCGCGTTCGCCACCAGTGATGCATACCGGTGCTCGTAGAGGACGTCGGAGGCGATGACGACGTCGAACTTTCCGAGATCGGCCGGCATGTCCACCCAGTTGACCATGCGTGTCGCGATGCGAGCCCCCGTCGCATCGGCCACGTTCACGAGCGCGAACCGGGTCGCGTCCTCGTAATAGTCGGTCGCCGTGACCTCCGCGCCGCCGAGCACCGCACCCATCGATACGAAACCCAGCCCGCAGCCCAGCTCGAGCACACGCTGGCCGCGCAGCCGCATCACGGCCAACTCCTCGGCCAGTATGCGTGCCGACGGCCAGAGGTCGGCCCAATAGGGCAGCCGCTCGTCGCGGTCGAAATCGGCTTCGCTGATCAGATCGTCCGCGTTGGCGGGCATCAGGAGCCGGATCGTGCGGCCGGCGAGCTCCAGCTCGCGGGTCGCCGTCCGAAAACGGCGCACGAGATCCGCGCGGAGCGATGAGAGGTCGGCGCGCTCGGTCACGCGGGAAAGAGGGCGCTGCCGCCAAGATCGCCGTCGAGCGGGATCGCTCGCAGAGTCGACCCGGCGCGGACGGTCGCGGGCTCCGGCGGGACGACGAGCAATGCGTCCGCGGACGACATCGACGTCAGCATGCCGGAGCTCTGTCCGCCGGTGAGCCGTGCGCGCAACGAGCCGTCGTCGCCGTCGACGAGCAGGCAGCGGAGGAAGTGCGTGAGCGGCGCGCGCAGAACCACGTCCTCCTCGAGAACGACAGGCACCGTGCGCCGATGGGGCTGCGCGGCGCCGCCGAGTGTGCGCAGCAGCGGACGGCCGAACAGTTCGAACGTGACGAGCGCGGACACCGGATTCCCGGGAAGGCCGATCCAGGGGACGCCGAACAGCCGTCCGAAACCGAGGGGTGCGCCGGGTCGCATCCGCACACGCCACAGGGAGAGCGATCCCCCAAGCGCCGCGATGACGGTGCGCGTGTAGTCGAAGTCGCCGACCGACACACCGCCCGATGTCACGATCAGATCGCACCCGTCGGCGGCGCGCAGGCGAGCGGCGAGCGCGGCGGGGTCGTCCGGCGCGATGCCGACGACGACCGGCTCGCCTCCTGCCGCACGCACCGCGGCCTCGAGCGAGTAGGAGTTCGACGAGACGATGCGCCGTCCGGCGAGAACCTCGTCGAACCCCTCGAGCGGCACGAGCTCGTCGCCCGTGGCGAGGATGGCGACGCGCGGGCGACGATGCACGGCGGGCCGCGCACAGCCGATGGAAGACAGCACGCCGATGTGTGCGGCGCGGAGCGTCGTGCCGGCCCGCACGACGACCGTGCCCGTGCGCACGTCCTCCCCGACGGCGCGCACGTTCGTGCCGGCGTCGCGGTCGTCCCGAATCCGGACCACGTCTTCCGTGACGGTAGTGTCCTCGACGCGTACCACACTGTCCGCGCCCGGCGGCAGCGGTGCGCCCGTCATGATGCGCGCCGCCTCGCCCGGACCGACGGCACGAGTCGAGCGGCGTCCCGCGGCGATCGTCTCGACGACGCGAAGTGACACCGGTGCATCCGTCGACGCACCACGGACGTCGGTCGCGCGCACGGCGAAGCCGTCCATGCTCGCGTTGTCCCAGAGCGGGAGCGAGACTGGTGACGCGACGTCGCGCGCCAGCACGCGACCGAGCGAGTCACGGAGCTCGACCGTCTCCTCTCCGAGCGCAGGAACGTCCGCGAGCATGTGCGCGCTCGCCTCGCCGACGCTCAGTCGCGTCAAGCTCACGGAGACGTCAGTCGCAGCGAGGCGAGCCGCGCCGCGACCGAGTCCTGCACGCGATTCACCGTCGCCGTCGGCACGCTGTAGTTGTTGCACAGCATGCTGAAGAGGAGCATCTGTCCGTCGGCCGTGGTGACGTACCCCGACAGCGAGCGCGCCTTGTCGATGAAGCCAGTCTTCGCGTGCACGTTTCCCTGCGCCGGCGTGCCGCGCATGCGCTTGTCGATCGTGCCGTCGACGCCGGCGATAGGCAGCGCGTCGTAGAAGACGCGAAACTCCGGATGTCTGCGCATGGCGTCGAGTGCCATCACGAGCGTGCGCGGACTCACGTAGTCGTGGCGCGAGAGCCCGCTTCCGTCGCGGACGGCGAATCCGTCGGGCGCGGCGCCCCAGGCGACGAGCTGCGACTCCACGACGCGCTGTGCCGTATCCGCGCGCCCCACCCCGGTCGCACGCCGCGCGATCGTCTTGAAGAGCAACTCGCCGATCTGGTTCTGCGAGGGCTTCTCGAACGCCCGCATCACGTCGCGCAGCGGCGGAGAGCGCAACGCCACCAGTGAATCGAGCGATGACGTGCTGTCGCGAGGTGTCTCGTCGACCGCGATGCCGCGCGACCGCAACGCCTCTCGCAGCGCGGCGACGTACGCCGCCGATTGATCGCGGAACGCCAGCTCGAGCACGGCGGTGTCGCCCGCGGCGATGGTCCCACCCACCCGAACGCCGGTGTGCGACGAGTCGTACCCGGCCGTCAGGCGTGGTCGGCGCTGCGCGCTGTCGGCGGCCGTGATGGGTCGTGCGATCGTCGTCGCGTGCACCAGGAGCTGCGGATAGGTCGATGCTGGACGCGTCGTCGCGCGCACGGGATCACCGGGCCGTGCGCCCCCCCGCACGAGGATCTGTGTGAACCCCTCGTTGAAGTACAATGCGTCGACGCCTGCCGAGTAGGGCTCGTCGAGATCGTCCCACGCCCACCCGAGTCCGAGCGGCGCGTCGGTGAACGGAGATGGCGCGGCGACGACGCGGCCGCGGATGCGCGTGATCCCTCGACCGCGAAGCGAATCCGCCAGATCGCGCAGCGGCGAGAGTGCGTCGCCACGCATGCTCGTGCTGATCGAGGGGTCGCCGTCGCCGCGCGCCACGAGGTCCCCGTCGAGCACGCCCTTTCGAATCGGTCCGCGCGCGAGCAGGGTCGTGGTCCATCGGAAGTCGGGGCCAAGCTGAGCGATGGCCACCGCCCCAGTCACGATCTTCTGGTTCGAGGCGGGCATGAACAGCTTGTCGGCGTTGCGCGTGTAGAGCGTCTCGCCCCGTGCGGGATCGACGATCAGCACTCCCCAGTGTGCGTTGCGAAACTCCGCCGTGCCGACGTTGGAGTCGATGAACGCGCGAAGCGCCGTTCGTGCATCGGGGAAGACGGCGGGCGCGGCCGGCGGTGCGACGCGCGCGCCGCCGCAGGCGGCGAGGATGAGGGCGACCGTCGGTCGGAGAGCGCGCATGCGTCGGGAAGAGGGGTCGGCCGCGTGCGTGCGCACGCGAGGAAGGGCCGAAAGATGGCCGCGCGCGCCCTCAGCGTCGAGCGGTGTCCTCGCCGTCCGGAAGTCGGCCTCCGAGCGCCGTGAGACTCTCGAGCGTGTCGACGCTGAGGAGCAGACGGGCCGGCTCGCCGAGGGTTGCGAGCGCCTGCTCGCCAAGCGTGGTCGCGCGAGGGAGCGCCTCGTACAGAGCGGCGGCGCGCCGTTCGCCGCGCTCGAGCAGCAACGCACACGCCACGAGCGCGTCCGCGCCATAGTATGCGCAGAGCGGCTCGGGGCGCGGCGGCCTGCCCGAGACGGGCACGACCGCCTCCGCGCCACGCTCGCCCACCGCGCGCAGCAACGACAGGAGCGCCGTGGTGACGAATGGCATGTCCCACGCGACGACCAGCACCGGCGCCCCCTCGGCGGCTTCGAGCGCGGTATGCAGACCGTACAGGGGACCGAGTCCTGCCTCCGCATCCGGGATGGTTCGCAGTCCGGGAAACCAACGCGCGGCGCGCGGATCGTTGGCGACGACGATCTGCCGCTCGGTGGCACCACGCAGCGCGGCGAGCGCACGGTCGGCGATGCGCAGGCCGTCCACGAGCGCCAGGCCTTTCGGCATGCCGCGGAACCGCCGCGCGGCGCCGCCAGCGAGCAGCACGCCGACGCACCGCGACGGGGTCATGACACGTTTAGATGCGGAGGCCGCGGTGCTCGGCCGCGAGATCCAGCTACGTCGTGAGCGCCCGCTCGACGATGAAGCTCTCGATCCCGCGACGCGGCCGCTCCTTGAGGAAGCGCCCGCACCCGTTGCACATCACCAGATCGTAGCCGACGTCGGTGTTCGCGATGCGCGCGATCGTCGGCGCCTCGGCCACCCGGCAGCTCAGGCAGCCCTGGTGCGCGGTGCGCCACTGCGAATCGCAGCGGGCGCAGACGAGCGTGCGGCCGGTGCCGCGCTCGCGGAGCGCAATGTCCGGAAAGCCGCCGCAGCACGGACACACGATGCGCGGCCACTCGCGCCAGACTGACGACGGCTCGATCTGCGCGCTCGCGGCGCGCAACAGCGCGTTGCCGACGACGATCGCGGCGAGACGCGCCATGCGTCGTGTGGCGTCGCGCGGCGTGCGGTCGCCCGTGAACCAGCCGCTCACGAGATCGTCGACGTCGAGCTCACTCTGGAGAAGCTCGCGTCGATCCTCGTTCGAGAGGAATCCAGCGACCTCGAACGCGTCCAGCACGCGCGCATAGCGCGGCATCGGATCACCGCACGAGCGCAGGACGCGCAGCGCGTCGTAGCCGACCTGCCCGTTCCGAATGCGCGATTGCGCGTGCTCGACGTCGACGAGCGGCATGCACTCCGCGCGGATGTCGGCGTGTGCGCGCAGCACGGGGGCATACTGTTCGGCGAGCGTGCTACGGACGGTGGTCGGGCGAGGGGTATCGAGTGTCGGCACGGCGGGGGTGACGTCGGTGTCGCCGGTGGGCATCATGCCCGCACTCCGACGCTCCGCTCGTAGCACGACCGAGCGCCGTGAACGTCACTTGGCTCAGTCTGGCTCGTACACCGCGGTGAGCGTGGCATCTTCCGACACGGCCACGCGCGTGACGCGCGTCAGCTCTCCGAGTGCGTGCTGCACGTTCTGACAGATGAACCGCGCCAACTCCTCGCCGGTCGGCATGAGCCCGCCATCCCCGAACTCGGGGACGTCGAGGTTGATGTTCGCGTGATCGAATCGAGCGCGAACCTCGCGTTGCAGTACCTCGTCGAGCACGCCGAGATCGACGATGAAACCGGTGACCGGATCGATCGCACCGGTGACCGTCACGTCGCACACGTAACTGTGACCGTGGAAGTTCGGTCGCGCACACGCACCGAACACGGCCGCATTCCGCTCGTCACTCCACTCGGCGATGCGGTATCGGTGCGCCGCAGCGAAGGAGACGCGGCGGGTCAGGAAGGAGGGCATGACGAGGAAGATAGGGGTACCGGCGCGCCTTCGGCGCGCTAATGCTGCTCCCCGAAATCCTCCGGCGCGGCATCCGTGCCCGACATGCCCTCCTGCGTCGGGCTCTCGGGCGGGTTCCATGACGCGGCGCCCTCGATCGCGTCCTGCACGTCGCTGGTGCCGGCGAGGTCGGCGTCCGCGTCGTCGGCGAGGTGCTCGGCCTCCGGGCTCAATGGAACCGCCCGGTCGCCGAGCAGGAGGCCGGAGGTACGATCCTCCTCCTCGAGATGCTCATCGATGTCCAACGGGCTCTCGGCGCGCCGGATCGGATCCACGACGAGGTCGTTCGTGAATTGCTGCACGCCGAGCACGTCGGTCAGGATGTGGTCGGCGATACGGCGCTCCCCCTCCGTGCCCACCCGCCCCGACAGCGCGATCGCACCGTTCTCGACGTTCACGACGATGTCGTCGATGTCGAGGCCATTGTGCGCGGCGAGGCGCTCGCGCACGAGGTCGCGAATCTCGCGATCGTCGAGCTGGTCCAGGTTCTGAAGATCTTCGTAGTCGCGCGCCATCGCTCACCGCCGGCTGAAGGTGTCCGGCGGCTCCGGCTCAGCGATCGAAGAGGAACGAGACGCCCAGCGTGAGGAGGCCGTGATTCGTCCAGTACGATTTGGGCGTGTCCGTGAGTACCGCCGTGTTGTCGCTGGCCGTCTTGTAGTACGAATCGGGGTACTTCTGCTTGAACAGCCGCTCTCCGGCGTCGGCGCGCAGTTGCAGTCGGCCCCCGGTCACGAACTTCAGTCCGGCGCCGAAGCTGATTGCAAAGGGGGTGCCGAATTTGTACCCCTCGGGTTCGTCGGCCGCCTTGCTCGTGGCGACGCCGGCTCCGGCGCGCAGTTGCGGGACCAGTCGGTGCCAGCTCCGCCGACCGGTGAGTCCCAGCGCGAGGCCGACGTCGAGCGAGTACACCGGTGTGCTCTCGGTGCCGACGACGCGCTGCGCTCGCGGCTTCGTCGGATCGAGCACGGTGCGATCGGAGAAGAGCTCCGAGAAGTCGCTCGTCAGCGACACGGGACCGCCGAGGTACAGCTCGTAGCGCAGACCCACGAGTGAGCCGCCCTGCGGGGTGACGCCCGCTGGATCCAGTCGCGTGTAGCCGTAACCGCCGTACGGCGTGAGCTCCTGCCGGTACTCGAGGTCCTGGAACGGGCTCGACGCGGGATCGTGCCCCACCTGGGCCAGAGCGGGGGAAGCGACGATCAGCGCGAGCGCTGCGAACGAGAGTGCCTTCACGCGGAAGCTCCAGAGGTGTGCAAAGAGGTGCCCGGTCACGCGAGCCGCAGGTCGCGCCCATCCATCTCGGCGGGGCGCTCGAGGCCCAGCATCCGAAGGAGGGTCGGTCCGACGTCCCGGAGCGCGCCGCCATCGCGCAGGCGCTGCGTCTCGCCGCCGTCCACGACGAGGAAGGGGACAGGGTTCGTCGTGTGCGCGGTGTGAGGACCGCCCGTCGCAGGATCGACCATCATCTCGCAGTTGCCGTGATCCGCCGTGATGAGCAGCCGCGTTCCCGTCTGCTCGGCCGCCGCGATGACCCGCGCCAGACACTGATCGACCGTCTCCACCGCCTTGATCACGGCGGGGATGTTTCCCGTGTGACCGACCATGTCCGCGTTCGCATAATTGCAGAGAAGAAAGTCGTGCTCTCTCGACGTGATCGCCGAGCAGAGCACGTCGGTGATTCCGGGAGCGCTCATCTCGGGCGCCAGATCGTACGTCGCCACTTTCTGGCTGGGCACGAGCCGGCGGTCCTCCCCCTTGAACGGTGTCTCGATACCCCCGTTGAAGAAGTAGGTCACGTGCGCGTACTTCTCGGTTTCCGCCGTTCGCAGCATCGTGAATCCCGCGTCCGACACGACCTCGCCGACGATCCTTGCCATCGATTGCGGTGGGAACGCGACGCGAACGCCGAAGGTCTGATCGTACACGGTCATCGTCACGACGGTCACATCGGGACGATCCGCGACGTCGAACCCGTCGAACCCCTCCACCGTGAGCGAGCGCACGATCTGCCGCATCCGGTCGGAGCGATAGTTGAAGCAGATGACGGCGTCGCCATCGCGCATCGGCGCGACGGGCTGACCGCTGGCATCGACGATCGCCGTCGGGACCACGAACTCGTCGGTCACGTCCCTGGCGTAGGCGTCACGCACGACCTGCAACGGTTCCGTCGCGCTCGGCCCGACGCCGCGCACCGCGCTGTCGAACCATTTCTCGGTGCGATCCCAGCGGCGGTCGCGGTCCATCCCGTAATAGCGGCCGCCCACGCTCCCGATCGTCGCGCGTCCCTTCGCCGCCGCGATCAACTCCTCGAGATAACCGAGGCCCGAGCGGGGCATCGTGTCGCGCCCGTCGAGCATGACCTGGATCGCGACTCGCGGCACCTGCTGGCGCTCGGCGAGATCGAGCAGCGCGAGCAGATGGGTGTCGATCGCGTGCACGCCGCCCGCACCGATCAGCCCGACGAGATGCAGTGTGCCACCGGTTGCCTTCACGTGACGGCACGCGTCGACGAAGACCGGGTTCTCGAAGAAGTTCCCCTCCTTGATCGCATCGTTGATGCGAACGAGGTCCTGCTTCACCACGCGTCCGGCGCCGAGGTTCAGGTGACCGACTTCGCTGTTACCCATCTGACCGCACGGCAGCCCGACCGCCTCCTCCGACGCCGCGAGCAGCGTGCGCGGCGCGCGCGACCAGAGCTTGTCCCAGGTCGGTACGTTCGCCATCGCGATCGCGTTGCCCTCGCGCTCGGGGCGATGGCCCCAGCCGTCGAGGACGAGGAGAACAACAGGTGCAGGGCGAGACGTGGTGGCCATCGATGCAGAGCGAGGGGAAGGTGCTTGCCGAGTGACAGCGCCGGGACGAGCTTCGTCCAGCCCGCGAAATGTAACCCGAGCGGCATCGCCGCGACCAAGGGAGTGACGTGCTCGGCACCGCGCCGCCCTGCCGGGGTATCACGCTCGCGCACCTCTCCCCACACACCATGACCGACGCCTTCAGGCAGGATGAATGGGATCGCGGGCGCCGCAGCGATGCGTCGCGTCCACGCACCGACCGCCGCCGGCTCGGCTGGCGGGAGTTCCGTCACAACTATCGCGGCTTCGTCACCACGCTCACGCTCGCCGTGGCGCTCTTCCTCGCGCTCGACGCTTGGCTCTTCACGCGCTATCAGCGCTACCAGCGGGAGACGCGAGAGCTTCGCGCCTCGATGAGCGACGTCGAGCGAAAGCGAACCGACGAGATTCTCGCCCAGAACGAGAATCGTCTGAAGGTCATGGTGGAGCTGTTCAAGCGGCAGGCGAAGGTGGATCCCTCGTTGCACCTCAGCGTCTCGCTGGACAGCAGCGTGATGTACCTCGAGCGCGAGGGTGCGCTCCTGCGCGAGATGCCGATCACCGTGGGGCCCGAGCGCCGCGTCGGCACGGCTCCCGACACCGTCCACATCGCCGCACCGCGAGGAAGGCGCACGGTCGAAGCGCTCCTCGGCGAGCAGGACGCGTGGGAGGTGCCGGCATGGGTGTACGCCGATCGCGGGATCCCGGTCGGTCAGACTCGCCTCGCCGGCGCGCTGGGTCCGGCCGCGATCCGTCTCGATGGAGGCACGGTCATCTACTCGCTCCCGTCGGTCGGTCCGCTCAACGATTCGAACTACGTGCTCCCTGGCGCCATCCGCGTTCGAGCGAATGACCTCAAGGCAATCGCGCCGAACCTCCGCCCTGGCGTGGCGGTCTACTTCTACTGATCACCGGCCGACGCACCGATGGGGATGCTGAATTTTTTTCGCAGCGGAGGAAAGATCGCCTGGGGTCTGATCGGGGCGATCCTGCTGCTCATGCTCGCGAGCACGGCACTCTTCGCGCGCACGGCGCTCGTGCGCCACGAGCGTGACGTGAGCCGCATGGTGTTCAACGACAACGTCCAACTCCTCGACGAGGTGCGGAAGAGCACCGGCGCCCTCGGCGACAGTCTGGCGAAGGTTTCGACGTCCTCGACGAGCGACGCCATCCCGACCAATCGACCCTACCTCGTGGTCAGCATCGAGGACCACCGCCTCTGGTACAAGCAGGGCGACAGCGTGCTGTTCACCACCCAGGTGGCAACGGGAAGCGGCAAGGTGCTGGAGGCCACCGGCGGCCAGTCGCACTGGAAGTTCGAGACCCCGCGTGGCCGGCTGGTCATCCAGTCGAAGGAGGAGGACCCGGCATGGATCCCTCCCGATTGGCACTTCGTGGAGCAGGCGAGGAAGCGTGGACTGGGCATCATTCGGCTGAACCGCGGGCAGTCGGTGCCGGCGAGCGACGGGTCGACCATCACCGTCGAAGGCACGGACATGGTCCGCAAGTACAAGGACGGACGGGTGGTGCCGATCGAGCCGGGCGTCGAGGGGCGTGAAGTCGTCGCGGGGGGCAACATCGTGATTCCGCCGTTCGGCACGAACCAACGGAAGTACAAGGGCGTACTCGGTACGCATCGCCTCAACATGGGCGACGGCTACGCGCTGCACGGCACCGACCAGCCGGAGAGCATTGGCCGCTCGGTCAGTCATGGGTGCGTCCGTCTCCGAAACGAGGACATCGAAACCCTCTACCAGATGGTTCCCGTCGGGACCCCGGTCTTCATATATTGAGAATCGGCCGGATCGACTGACCGTCCAGTCAGTCTCGCTTGCCGACAGATGTTGCGCCGTGGACGCCCCGCTCGTTGGCCTCATGGAGGGTTGTGGGTCCGCGGTGATGCCGCCAGCTGAACTTTGGTGGGTCGGCTCACCGCTTTCGGGGGCACTTTTGGCCACTCTGTAGTGTCTGACGCACTGCCGGCTAGACCGACTTCAGAAAGGGGAAACTCGTGAGGGATGCGCGACTGCTGCGCGACCGTCTGCTCGGTCGCGCCAGGGTCTTGTGCGTAATGGTCGCCAGCGCTGGTTTGCTGGCGGCCGTTCCCGCGCGCGTCGCTCACGCCGGAATCCCGGACTCCGTTCGGGCATCGAGCGCGCTGCCGAAGGCCGAAGACGATTCCCTGCGAGGTCGAAGTGGCAAGCTGCGGGCGGTCCTCGTGCCTCCGTCGGAGCGACGGGTCGGCATCCTCGAGCGGCTGTTCGGCGACTCGCTGCTCCGGACGCCCGGGGTCTACTCCGTCATGGACAGCAGTGCGGGGATGAGCGTCGCCCTCATCACGATGCGCGCCTTCGCCGAGAAGCTGGGCGGGAAGATCGGCGCCTATCGGATGGGCTTCTGGCCCGGTGAGCGCAAGAAGCTGCTCGCGACCGCGTACGCGTATCCCGAGGGATTCATCGAGGTCACTCCCGAGAACGCCGAGACCCACGTTTCGGAGCACTTCCGCCTTAGTGATTTCCTGACGCACGATCAGGAGGGCGTCTGGCCCAAGTACCTCGTTCTGCGGGCGCCCCTTGTGGACAAGCTCGAACTCGTGATATCTCAACTCGAGGCGCGGGGCACTCCGGTGCGCCACATGAGCGTGATGAGCGGGTTCCGCACGCCGCAATACAACGCGCGGAGCGGCGAACGCGGCGGCCGGTCCAAGGTGAGCCGACACATGTACGGCGACGCCGCGGACGTATTCATCGACAACGATGGGGACGGACGGATGGACGATCTGAATCGCGATGGTCGCATCGACTATCGCGACGCGCAGGTGATCCTGGACGCGGTGGAGCAGGTGGAGCGGACGTACGGCGACCTCGTGGGTGGCGTCGGCGTCTACCGTGCCACGCGCTCTCACGGTCCGTTCGCGCACGTGGACGTGCGCGGCAGCCGCGCGCGTTGGGGCCGACTGTGAGCACGGACCTTTCGCCAGGCCACCGCTTTGGCGTCATCGGCGCGGCGCTCTTCTTCGGGCTCGCGACGATCGGCGCCGCGCAGTTCCTCCGTCCCGAGGGAGTCCTCGCCACCGATCCGCTCTCGCACCTCAGCGCGGCGATCGGTCCGGCGCGTGCTCTGCCGCCGTCGGCGTCGCCGACGCTCGACGCGTTCGGTCGGAGCGGCGCCGTGAACGTCCGGGTGGCGCTGCCGCTCGAGCAGGTAGAGTTCCCGATCTCCATCGCCGGCGGCGGCGACTCGCTTTCCTATCAGTGGGTGTCGGCACTGGACTCGACGGCGGCCGGACCGGCGCGCGTGCTCACCGCGGCACCGACGATCGCGCCGGCGCGGCCCGGATTCTACCATCTCGTGGTCATCCGCGGCGCCACGCGCGAGCTCCTCGCCGAGCCGTCGCTCGTCGTCATGGTGCCGTTCTCGCGCAAGCTGGGCGATCAGGTGAACGGCTATCGCATCGGGTGGTATCTCGCCGAGCGCCTGGGCGCCGGCTACGACCATCCCGCCGGGTTCGTCGAGGTGCGCCCGGAGATGCTCGACCTCGCGATCACGAAGCATCTCAAGCTCGCCGACTTCGTCACGCACGACGATCAGCGCGAGGTGTGGCCGAAGTACGTTGCGCTCAATCCCCGCCTGCTCGACAAGCTCGAGCTGATCTTCGCCGACCTCGGCTCGCGCATGCGCCCGGGGCTCGTCGTGGACGTGCACTCCGGCTTTCGCTCGCCGTCGCACAACTCGCAGGTGGAGAACGCGGCACGCGACAGCAGGCACCAGTACGGTGACGCGGCAGATCTGGCCGTGGACGCCGACGGTGACGGTCGAATCACCATGACCGACGAGCTGCTCGTGATGCTCGCCGTCGAGCGCGTCGAGGCGCAACATCCCGATCTCGTGGGAGGGCTCGGGATGTACACCAGCCGAAGGTTCCGCACGCCGTACGTGCACATCGACGCACGAGGGAAGCGGACACGCTGGCAGGGGTGACCGCAGCGGACTACCCAGCGAAGGCACGGGCGCACATACTCTCAGTGGTGCGCCCGACGTGTTTCCGGCGCCGCCAGCTCATGGAGTCCGGACGATGAATGCCTATCTGCGCGACAAGCTGCTCCAGAAGCTCGAGACGATGGCCGATGAGCGCGGCTATCAGGTGCTCGACTACGTGGAGTTCCTCGAATCGAAGTACGCCGAGCGGCAGTCGCCCGCCGCGGCTGCGGCGGCGGGAAATCCCCTCAGTCGCTTCGCCGACGCGGTGGAGGAGAAGCTGCGCGCGGGGCGCGTCAGCGCGTCGACGATCGCCGAGACGATGAACCTGATGAACAAGGCCGTCGGCGTGCTGAACGGCGCGGCCGCCGCCGGGAAATCGGTTGCGTCCGACCTGATGAGTGCCACGTCGCGTGTCGTCGATGCGGCGACGGCTGCCGCCTCGAGCGCCGCGGCCCCGGCGAGCGGCACGACTGCTGCGACTGGTGCCCCCGGGACGCCGCCGGCGGGGACCACGGGTGCCACGCCCCCGGCCGCCGGCTCGACCGACGGATCCACCTCGACCTAGAGAGTTCAGCGTGACGCGATCCACCGGAGCAGAGGCCCGACGCAAGCGGAGCGGTGCGAACGCGAGCGCCGCGCGCAGTCGCGAGTCCGTGACGCCGCGCACTGGCGCCAAGCGCACGGTGATGTACTACATCAAACAGCTGCCGGCGTACATGCGTCTGCTCGGCGGATTGCTGATGGATCGTCGGGTCAACGCGATCGACAAGCTGCTCGTCGCTGGCGCCATCGCGTACATCGCGATGCCGATCGACTTCATCCCCGACTTCATCCCCTTCCTCGGCGAGGTGGACGACGTCTTCCTCCTCGTGATCGCCCTGCAGCGGCTCGTCGCGAACGCGGGACGGCCGGTTCTGCTCGCGCACTGGACGGGCGCCATGGAGGATCTGGCCGATCTGAATCTCAAGGAGGCGCTCGCGGCGGCGGCATTCTTTCTCCCGCGCAACATCCGGCGCAAGCTGAAGATGATCGGACGCGGCTGAGCGCACGCGCTAAGCGCTTCGCAACACTGGACTTCGAGGAACGCGCCGCCTACGTTTCGCCATGGCGACCACAATCCGTTCCAACACGCGGCCCGCGACCCAGCCTTCGGCTGAGAGCGGGCCTTCGCGTTCCGGGGAGATGCCCGCGAACGGCGCGTCGCGCGTGCGAGCCGACGTCGCGCTCACCTTCGACGATGTCCTGTTGCAGCCGCGGCACTCGATCACGCATCCGAAGGACGTCTCGACCAAGTCCTGGTTTTCCCGGCGGATCGAGCTGAACATCCCGTTCATCTCCGCGGCGATGGATACCGTGACCGAATCCGAGATGGCGATCGCCATGGCGAGAGCTGGCGGAATCGGTGTGCTGCACAAGAACATGTCGATCGACCGCCAGGCGATGCAGGTCGACATCGTGAAGCGCAGCGAGAGCGGCGTGATCAGCAATCCGTACACGCTGCCGGACACGGCGACGCTCCGCGAAGCGACGAACCTGATGAATCGGTTCCGCGTCTCCGGCGTGCCGATCGTCGACCACGATGGGCGGCTCGTCGGCATTCTCACCAACCGCGACCTGCAATTCGAGCGGAGCCTGGATCGTCCCGTCGCCGAGGCGATGACGAAGAACCTCGTCACGGCGCCGCAAGGCACGACACTCGACGAAGCCGAGCGCATCCTCGCCAAGCACCGCGTCGAGAAGCTGCCCGTGATCGACGAGGAGCACCGCCTGAGGGGGCTGATCACCGTGAAGGACATCCATAAGCGGCGGCAGTTCCCTGGGGCGAACAAGGACGAGATCGGGCGCCTTCGTGTGGCGGCGGCCATCGGCGCCGGAGGCGACTTCCTGACGCGCGCGAAGGCGCTGATCGACGCGGGAGTCGATGCGCTCGTCGTCGACACCGCGCACGGACATGCCGAACAAGTGCTCGAGGCCACGGGCCGAGTGCGCGAGGCGTTCCCCGACGTTCAGCTCGTGGCGGGGAACGTGGCGACCCGCGACGGTGCGCGCGCACTGGTCGCGCGCGGGGTCGACGCGGTGAAGGTCGGCGTTGGGCCGGGCTCGATCTGCACGACACGCGTGGTCACCGGCGTCGGTGTGCCGCAGCTCACCGCGGTGTTCGACGCACTGGAAGGTGCCGGCGATGTCCCCGTCATCGCCGACGGCGGCATCAAGTACTCGGGCGACGCGGTGAAGGCGCTGGCGGCTGGTGCCTCGAGCGTGATGATGGGCTCCATGCTCGCCGGTACGGAGGAGAGCCCGGGGGAGGCGTTCCTGCTGGAAGGGCGCCGGTTCAAGATGGTGCGAGGGATGGGCTCGCTGTCCGCTATGCAGGACGGCAGTGCCGACCGATACTTCCAGGAGGGGGAGCTGTCACCGAAGAAGCTCGTTCCGGAAGGGATCGAAGGGCGGGTGCCGTACAAGGGTCCCGTCGGTGATGTCCTGTTCCAGATGGTCGGCGGACTCCGCAGCGGAATGGGCTACGTGGGCTGCGGGACGGTCGAGGCGCTGCGCACGAACACCGAGTTCGTCCGGATTACGGCAGCGGGACTGCGCGAGTCGCACCCGCACGACGTGCAGATCACGCGCGAAGCACCCAACTACAGTCTCTGATCGAAGTTAGGATGCGCTTCAGCTGGGTGTCGTGCGCTTGACAAGCTCGACATCCACGACGAAGTTTTGCCCCTTCTGTATACAATAGTTTCTTCGCAGGACTTTTTCCCTCGCTAGCGCGCTCAGGAGATCATCGCATGGGCTTGTGGTCACGAAAGAGCATCACCGAGATTCAGCGTGAGGCTGCGGCGGAGGGTGAAGGCGGGCTGCGCCGGACCCTCACCGCCACGAACCTCACCCTGCTCGGGATCGGCGCGATCATCGGCGCCGGGATCTTCGTCCTGACAGGGAATGCGGCGGCACAGTACGCGGGGCCAGGCGTCGTCTGGTCGATGGTACTGGCGGGCGTGGCCTGCGGGTTCGCCGGCCTCTGCTACGCGGAGTTCGCCAGCATGATCCCGATCGCCGGATCGGCGTACACGTACGGCTACGCCACCCTCGGCGAGCTGATCGCGTGGATCATCGGCTGGGATCTGATGCTCGAGTATCTGTTCGGCGCGGCAACGGTCGCGGTCGGGTGGGGCGGCAACTTCGTCGCCTTCCTCAAGGAGTTCGGGCTCGTGATCCCGCCGGCGCTGACGAACGCGCCCTTTGCGGTGGACGCGGCGAACAACTTCAGCCGAACGGGCGCGACGCTGAACGTGCCGGCGGTGGTGCTGACGATCCTCATGACGATCATCCTCGTGATCGGGATCAGGGAGTCGGCGCGGTTCAACAACATCATCGTCTTCATCAAGCTCGCGATCATCTTCCTGGTGATCGGCGTCGGGTTCATGTACGTGAACACCGCCAACTGGCACCCGTTCATCCCGGCCAATACGGGGAAGTTCGGCGAGTTCGGCTGGAGCGGGGTACTGCGCGGCGCCGGCGTGATCTTCTTCGCTTATATCGGCTTCGACGCGGTGAGCACCGCGGCGCAGGAAGCGCGAAATCCGCAGCGCGACATGCCGATCGGCATCCTCGGCTCGCTGTTCGTCTGCACGATCCTCTACATCCTGATGGCGCTCGTGATGACCGGGATGGTGCACTACTCGAAGCTCAACGATCCCGCACCGATCCTCGTCGCCGTGCAGGCCGCGGGGTCGTCGCTCGCGTGGCTCCGGTACGCGGTGGAGCTCGGGTCGCTGGCGGGTCTCGCGTCGGTGGTGCTCGTGATGCTCATGGGACAGCCGCGCGTGTTCTTCTCGATGGCGCGCGACGGACTGCTCCCGCCGACGTTCGCGAAGGTCCATCCGAAGTTCAAGACGCCGTACATCACGACGATCCTCACCGGCAGCGTCGCCGCGGTCGTCGCCGGACTGTTCCCGATCGGCCTGCTGGGTCAGCTCGTGAGCATCGGGACGTTGCTCGCCTTCGTGATCGTCTGCGGCGGCGTGTGGATCCTGCGCGTGCGGTCGCCCGAGATCCCGCGGGCGTTCAAGACACCGCTCGTCCCGCTCGTGCCGCTCCTCGGTATCATCAGCTGCTTCGGTCTGATGGCGGGACTTCCGGGGGACACGTGGATCCGGCTGATCGTGTGGCTGGTCATCGGGCTCGTCGTGTACTTCGCCTACGGCAAGAGCCACTCGCACCTGGGCCGCGGGATCGGGACGTCGCCGACCTGATCGCGACGCGACGATCCGATAACTTCCGAGCGGCGTCCGTGAGGGCGCCGCTCGGTTTTTCGGCCGAGATTTCGCGGTGGGGCTCGAATGACGGAACGCGGAAACAACGGATGACGCGGAAAAGGCCGGATCTACTGCTCTCCAAGTCGAGCCGCGTACTCCCGCGCACCACTCCTCTCCATCCACGGCCCCAAATTCTTTTTTTGCTGCGGCGCATGGATCTGTGCGCGTGGGATCCGGCCGTTTCCGCGTCATCGCCGATCAAGATCCGCGTTCCGTCGTTCGGGGCGCCAATCGAACCCCACGTTCCGTCGTTTCAAGCTCCGCGTTCCGTCGTCGATCGACGCTGCTCCATTTCAATCCATGCCCACTGATCTGACCTCCGTTCCTCCCACACGTCGCGCCGCGATCGAGCGGCTGGCACCCGAGCTGATCGCTGGCCGGCGCGTCGCGATCAGCACGCACCTGAACGCCGACGGCGACGGGTGTGGCTCGGAGAGTGGGCTCGCGCGCCTGCTCGCCGCGCAGGGACTGGTGCCACGCATCGTGAACCCGACGCCGTGGCCGGACATGTTCGATTTTCTCCTCGGCGACGACGTCGACGATCAGACGTCGCGCGGCTCGAAGGCACTGCGGGACGTCGATCTCCTGATCGTGCTCGACATCAGCGACGTGAAGCGCCTCGGCAACCTCACGGAGACCGTGCGCGGCCTGACGGTGCCGAAGCTCGTGATCGATCACCACCAGCCATCCGACGACCCGGCCGGAACGCTCAGCGTCTCCGATACGGCGGCGTGCGCCACGGCGGAGCTGGTGTATGACCTCGCGACCGTGTTGGGCTGGGAGATCCGCCCCGCCGTCGCGCGCTCGCTGTACACGGGGATGCTCACCGACACCGGTGGGTTCCGGTTCAGCAACACGTCGCCACGTTGCCTGAGCGTCGCGGGGCAGCTTCTCGCGTGCGGCGTCGATCCGGAGGAGATGTACACCCTCATCTATGCGTCGGCGCCGGCGGGCCGAGTGCGGCTGATGGCCGAGGTCCTCGGGACACTCCAGGTGGACGAGTCGCTCGGGCTGTCGTGGCTGACGATGGGACCGGACGCACTGGAGCGGCATGGGGTGAAGGCGGAGGATCTCGACGGGATCGTCGAGCACGCGCGGTCGATCGCCGGAACGCGGATGGCGCTGCTGTTCCGCGATCTCGGCCACGGCAAGGTGAAGGTCTCGTTTCGTAGCGTGGGAGGGACCGACGTGAACGCATTCGCGAAGCGCTTCGGCGGCGGTGGTCACGCGAAGGCGTCGGGAGCCATGCTGCCTGGCACACTGGACCAGGTACGTGATCTCGTAGTCGAGGCGGCGCGGGTCATGTTGCAGGGCGGTCTCGCGTAGCGGGACTCCGGTTTCACGGTTCGACCGAACAACCGCTCGTGACCCGTTATCTTTCCACGATGCCCTCCACGCTTCAGGAACGCCTCGCCGAGTTGCTCTCCCGCCTGAGAAATCCGCGCACCGGCGCGGACCTGTTCAGCACGCAGCAGGTGCGCGACATCGCGACGTCGACGTCCGGGCGGGTGCGACTCACGCTGCTGCTCGACGAGGGCGACGATCCTGCGCTCGCGCGAGCGGTGCGCGAAGCTGTGACGCGCGTGCAGGGCGTGACCGACGTCGAGCTCGACGTACAGGGCGCGGCGGGAGCACGATCGCCGGTGCGCGGAGGAGGAGGCCGCTCGCTCCCCGTGGTCGACCAGGCCCCGGCCGCGCCGACGCGTCCCGCCGCCCCGACACCGAAGCACTTTCCCAACCTCGGTCGCGTGATCGCGGTCTCGTCGGGGAAGGGCGGGGTCGGGAAGTCCACCGTGGCGGTGAACCTCGCCGTCGCGCTCGCGAAGAGCGGCGCCAGAGTCGGGCTGATGGATGCCGACATCTATGGGCCCAACATCCCTCGAATGATGGGGGTCAGTGGCGCGCCGCCGGTGGTGCGCGAGAAGATCGTGCCGCTCGAGGCGCACGGGGTGAAGCTCATCTCGCTCGGCATGATGATCGAGCCCGATCAGCCGGCGATCTGGCGTGGCCCGATCGTGATGAAGATCATCAACCAGTTCCTGCAGGACGTCGCGTGGGGACAGCTCGACTATCTCCTCGTCGACATGCCGCCGGGCACCGGCGACGCGCAGCTCTCACTCGTGCAGGCGACGCAAGTGGACGGGGCGATCATCGTCACGACGCCGCAGGAGGTCAGCGTGGGCGACGCGCTGCGTGGCGCCAAGATGTTCCAGCGCGTCGGCGTGCCCGTGCTCGGCATCGTCGAGAACATGAGCTGGTTCGAGTGCCCGCACTGCGGCAAGCCGACGGCGCTATTCGGCTCGGGTGGCGGAGAGCGGCTGGCGAAGGCGCTGGATCTTCCGCTGCTCGGCCAGGTGCCGTTGTATCCGCGCGTGATGGAAGGCGGCGACACGGGCGCGCCGATCGTCAGCGCCGACGCGGGCTCCTCCGCAGCGCGAGCGCTGAGTGCGATCGCCGACAAAGTCGCGTCGCTCGCCGGAGCCGCTCGCGCCTGAGCCGGTACGGGAAGCCGGCCCGGCGTCCCTTCCGCTCGAGCCACACGACGGCCTGACTCCCGTCGCGATCACGAGCGAATGGGAGGCCATTCACCTCGTCTCCGATCCGCTCCCGCGCACGATCGCGCGCGTCGCGCTTCCCGCCGTCGCGTCGTCGCTGCTGATGACGCTCTTCTTCTCCGTCGACACGTACTGGATCGGCACGCGCGTCGGCGCGAGCGGACTGGCCGCCGCATCGATCGCCGTCTTCTGGATCTGGCTCATCGTGTCCGTCGCCGAGATGGTGAACGTCGGCGTGACGGCGGTGGCATCGCGGCGGCATGGCGAGGGACGTCCGGACGCCGCGGCGCGTGCGGCGGGTGACGCGCTCCTGCTCTCGCTGGTGCTCGGCGTGCTGTGCGCCGCGATCGGATTTCCCCTCGTGTCGCGGATCTTCGCGCTCATGCACGCGCCTCCCGACGTCGCGACGCTCGGCGCGCGGTACCTCGGGACCTATCTGCTGGGCGCACCGCTCATCTTCGGCTTCTTCGCCGTGGACGCCGCATTCCGCGCCGGCGGCGACACGCGCACGCCATTCGTGCTGCTGCTCTCGTCGGTGGCCGTCACGCTCGTGCTCGATCCGCTGCTCATCGTCGGGTGGGGACCGGTGCCCCCACTCGGTGTGGCCGGCGCCGCGATCGCGACGATCTGCACGCGAGCGGTCGCGTTCGTGCTGGGACTCGCGATCATCGGCCGCCGTGGCGTGGTGCGATTCGGACGACCGGACCTCCGCACACTGGCGTCGGTGGTGCGCATCGGACTGCCGACCGCGGTGACCGGTGTCGTGTTCTCGCTGATCTATGGAGTCGTGACGCGCACGGCGACGCCGTTCGGCACGCCGGCGCTCGCCGCGCTCGGCATCGGGCATCGTGTGGAAAGCTGGCTGTACATGGTGGGTGTCGGGTTCGGCGCGGCGACGGCGGCGATCGTCGGCCAGAACATGGGAGCGGGAAGGACCGACCGCGCGGAGCGTGCGGGGTGGATCTCCGTCGCGTTCTGCTCCGTGTTCGGCGTGCTTGCGT
Source organism: Gemmatimonadota bacterium (assembly GCA_003223455.1). GTDB lineage: Bacteria > Gemmatimonadota > Gemmatimonadetes > Gemmatimonadales > Gemmatimonadaceae > AG11. The sequence goes on from QHVE01000029.1 coordinate 59,390, forward strand.
GCGTCGTCGAGCTGATGGTGCCCGAGCGCTTCGCCGCGGTGTTCAGCCACGATCCCGCGGTGATCGCCGAAGGGACGCGCTACCTGCGCATCGCCGCGCTCTCCCAGGTCGGCATCTGCGCCGAGATCGTGCTGGAGGGCGCGCTCGGCGGCGCTGGGGCGACACTCCCGCCGATGCTCACGTCGACCGTGATCACGGCGAGCCGCATCCCGCTCGCGATCTGGGCCACGGCGCGGTGGGGGATCGAGGGGCTGTGGTGGACGATCTGCATCACGGCGCTGCTGCGCGCCGTCGGGATGCTCGCCATCTGGCGCGCGGGGCGCTGGAAGCGGAGCTTGATCGCGTAACGCCCGGCTCTGCCGCGGCCGCACGTCGTCGTGCCGAACCGCATCGGCCTCGAGGATCCATGTCACGCCTGATCACCCTGCTGACCGATTTCGGGACCGCGGACGGCTACGTGGGCGAGGTGAAAGCCGTGCTCGCGACGCTGGCGCCGAGTGCGACGATCGTGGACGTCGCCCACGACGTGAGCCCGCACGACGTGGACGGCGCGCGACTCGCCCTCGCGCGCTACTGGCGACGATTCCCGGAGGGGACGGTGCATCTCGTCGTCGTCGATCCGGGGGTCGGCAGTGCGCGCGGCGCGTTGGCGACGTCGAGCGAGGGACG
>QHVE01000076.1:0-9210 GCA_003223455.1 Gemmatimonadota bacterium
AACGACGTCGGACGCGAGAAGGTCTTTGCCGACATCGTGGAGTGGATCGAGGCGCGGGTGGATCGCGGCGTCTCATGAAGACTGCCGCTGATCACTCATGCGAGCGAGTGGTTCACGCGGAGCCGCGGAAACGCGGAGAACTGCTTGCGCCTTGATCGGCATCAAGAACGGAGGGGCTAAGGGGATCAGGGCGGATCGAGCGGATGCGCGGGCAACTGCTTCTTGGGGGTCCGCCGCGAGAGACTCTCGCCGCGGACCCCCAAAGTCTTTTGCCGTTGGAGCGGTGCACCGAGACCGACCACGTTCGCCGCGGCCCGCGGAGGCGCGGAGCGGGTGAAGAGATCTCTCCGCCGGACCACCAAAGACTTGGAGGTCGTGGATGGAGAGGACCGGTACGCCGGCGCGAGCGCCTCAACCCCGGAGAGCGGTGCTCCGCGTCCGTGGCTCCGCGTGAATCTCTGCCAGGGTGATGCTCCGCGTGCTCGCAGTGCCCTCCGCGTCCTCCGCGTGAAACACCGGCGCAACGATGCCGGCCGTCGTCATGCCGAGCGAGCGCAGCGAGTCGAGGAATCTGCACTTCGCGCCCAGCGCGAATCTGCTTACGGCTTGACCCCCACCCGCATCGTCGCACACTGGATGCACCCCCTGCCGCTCACGACGTACGCGGCCCAGTAGTACGGTCGCCGATACCGATCCCTTCGGATCAACGATCGCTGCGCCTCGGCGAGCGCCTCGACGGGAGACTTCGTGGCGAGCGAACGATAGAATGCGCCCGCCAGCTCGGCGGCGCTCCGGTCCTCGATCCGCCACAGCGTCGCCACGACGTTCTGCGCGCCGGCGAACAGGAACGCCTGCGCGAGCGTGACGTAGTCCTCCGTGCGCTCGAAGCTCGTCGACCACGCGGGGCCGAGAGCGGTCTCGCAGCCGGAGAGGAAGACGAGCCGGCTGCGCACGTCGAGCGCGAGCACCTCGTGCGTCTCCAGACGGCCGTCGTTCTCGGCGCGCACACCGGTGCGTGGCGCGACGAGTCGGATGCCGGAGAACATCGGGCTCCGCGCGTCGAACACGCCATGCGTGGCGACGTGCACGACGACCGCGCGGCCGAGCGCGGTGCGCAGTGCCGCTTCCGTCGCGCCGGCGCCGATCACCGGCGTCGTCCCACCGTACGACGCCGCGACGACGTACGCCTCCTCGCGGCTTCCCTGCAGCTCGCCCGGCAGCGGCGCGAGGATGCTTGCACCGTCCGGCGCAGCAACCGGCGCCCGTGCGCGCAGCGCGGCCAGCGCCGACGCCGAGCCGAGCGTGGCGATGTTGTAGTCCTCGACGAGATACCGGCCACCCGACGCGCCGTCGCGTCGCAGCGCCGCGAACGGCAGATACGCGAGCGCACCGTGCGTCACGACGTCGAGATCGCGCACGCCGTCGAGCAGGTGCGCCCGCTCGAGCGGAGCGATGAGCAGCGCGTGCAGCGCGCGGAGCGGCGCATCTTCTGACGCCGTCGGGTTGGCGCTGATCGAACGCGCCGACTTCACTCGCTCGGCGAGCGCGTCTCGCCCAACCGGCTGCGAGCGCCACGCCACGCCGTCGCGCCTGACGACGAACGTCACGAGCTGATCGCTGATCGAGAAGAACTCGAGCAGCGCTTCGTTCGGCGCGAGCGACCGCTGCACCTCGCGCACGTCCACGGTCGTCGCGCCGATGATCGCCGCGCCGGGCTCCCGCTGCGAGACGCGCACGCGCAGCGATTCGAACTCCCGTCGCGCCGCGGCGAGCTGGCGCGTCAGTGCCGAGGCGACGAACGATCCCGTGCCGCCTCGCTCGCGCGTGCGCGCCGAATCGGTCGCGCGCAGTCGCGCCGTCAGCACTTCGATCCGCGCCAGCAGGTCGCGCAGCTCGGCGACGTCGCGCTGCGTCGTGGAAGGGAGCGACCGAGCCTCCGCGCCGAGCCGCTCGGTGAGTGCGCGCCCACGCGCCGCGTCGGCGACGCGAAACGCCTCCTCCACCGCGCCCTTCCGCAGCAGCGCCAGCACGAGATCGGCGTAGATCGTCGCGCGGTCGGCGGTGTAGCCGGCGCGCAGCTCGCTCGTGCTCATCCTGCCACGGATGCGCTCGACGCCGGCCACCGCACGACGTCCAGCCGACACCGCGGAGTCGGCATTGCCGACGGATAAATGGGACCGCGCGAGCAATCCGTCGCGCTCCACCTGCTCGGCGGCGGTGAGCAGCGCACTGTCCGCCGCCATCGCGTCGAGCGCAACGACGACCTCGCGCGCGCGTCCGGCCGCATCGAGCACGCGCGCACGCGTGATACCAAGACGAACCCGCGCGATCCCGACGCCGAGGCTCGCGGCGACTCGGCTGGCCGAATCGAGCCACGCGCGCGCGGCCGAGGAATCGCCCCGTCGCTGCGCGAGCTCGGCCGCGAGGAGCTCGGCCTCCAGCTCGTCGCTCCGCGCGCCCTCTCGCCGCAGGCGCGCCAGCATCGTCGTGGCGCGCGCCGAGGCCGCCGGCAGGTTTCCGAGCGCGGCGTAGGCGCGCGCCTCGGCGAGCGAGACATGCGCGAGCTTGGTGAGCATGTCGAGCGAGTCGCTCAGTCCTCGCGCGCGCTCGAGATACCTCAACGATTCCCGATACCGTCCAGCGCTCTGGTAGAGCTCCGCCATCAGCTCGAGGTCATCGGCCTCGGGCTCCCTGAGCCCGTGGCTGCGCGCGATGGCGAGCGCGCTGTCGAGGTGCTCGATCGCGAGCGCGTGCTCGCCACGCGACGCGTACGCTCGCGCGAGCTGGCCGAGCGCGTTCTCCTCGCCGACCGCGTGCCGGAGCTCCGCCGAGCGAATGCGCGCCGCGCGGAGCGACGGCTCGGCCGCCGCGGGGTCGCCCACCTCGAGCTCGAGCTTGCCGAGGTTGATCGACGAGTTCACCTCGAGAATGCTGTCGCCTCGCGCGGCGGCCATCGCGCGCGCTGCCTCGAGCTCCCGGCGCGCACGCGCGAAGTCGCCCAGGTCGGTGTGCACCAGCCCGAGGTTGCCGTACGAGCGGGCGATGTACGCCGAATCATGCACCGCCTGCGCGGCCGCGAGCCCCGACGTCAGCAGCTTCTCCGCCTGCTCGAGCTGGCCGCGTGCCTGGGTGAGCAACCCGAGGGCGACGTACGACTTCGCGAGCTCGCCGTCGAGGCGAAGCCGGAGCTTCATCTCGAGCGCCGTACGGCCGATGCTGTCCGCTTCGTCGTACCGCGCGAGCCGCCACGCTGCGTTGCCGCGCGAGGTGAGCGCGCGCGCGACGATCGCCGAGTCGCCGTCCTGCCGCGCCACGGCGATCGTGCTGTCGTACGCGACGCGCGCGCTGTCGTAGTCCCGTCGGTAGACCGAATCCGCGCGCGCCATCAGCGCAACCGCACGGACCGAGGACGGACCGGCGCGCGACGTCGGGCGGGGCGGAGCGTCGTTCGACGACTGGCACGCGGCGAGCGCAGCAACGAGGACTGCTGCGAGGCGCACCGCGGAGCGTCGCCGTCGCCGATGCACTACTGCGACGCCCGCACGCTCACTTCGGTGCTGGAGACGGAGCTGCCGTCGGTGCGCTGGCCGTCGACGCGCATCACGTACTGCTTACCCGGCGTCAGGTGGACTCCAGGTGGCACGGCGAGCACCGTGTCCGACGTCTCGCCGCGCCACAGCTCCGCGCCGCTCGCGTCCTTGATCACTACACGGTAGAGGACACTGTCGTCGAGCGCGCGCCAGACCAACCGCGTCCTGCCGGCGACGAGCGGCGCGTCGGGTGCCGGCGCGATCAGCACGATCGTCGAGCCATCGCTCGCGCCGCCGCGCTCGGTCGGCGTGGCAGTGGGTCGGCCCCCCGGCCGGACGAGCATGACGGCGACGAGGATTCCCGCTGCCAATGGGAGCACGAGCCGCCAGGGCACGCCGCGGCGCGGCGACGCGGGAACCGTCGCGAGGAGACGGGTCGATATCGCGACTTCCTCGCGGCAGCTGTCGCACTCGGCGAGATGTCGCTCGATCGCCGCGCGTGCGTCGTCGGACAGCGTGCCGTCGATGAATGACGCGGCGTCGTCGGCCGAGAGATGCGGTGTCGCGTTCATGGCCGTGTCGCGCGCGCCGCGCAGGAGGATGAGATGCCCCATGTCATTGTTGGACGGCTGTCGAGGCGCGGATTGCGTTGCGCGCTCACGGAGCGGCGCTCTCGACGCCGAGTCGGAGCAGGGTGCCGCGCAGCTGGGCGAGAAGCACGTTCAATCGCCGGTACACGTGAAAGGGCGAAGGGAAGGCGAGCAGCCGCGCGATCTCCTGCGCGGAGAGGTCGTCGACGAAGCGCAGCTTCAGCATCAGCAGATCGCGCGACGCGAGATCCGTGAGCGCGCGCTGGAGCGCGTCGTGCAGCTCCTCGTGACGGAGCGCTGCGTCGGCCTCCTCGCGCTCGGTCGTCGCCGGCTCGTGCAGCTCGAGCTCTTCGGCGACGAGATCCTGAAGCCGGCGGCGTGCGCGGCGCTGCTCGCGGCCCTCCTCGGAAGTGGGACGACCGTAGCGCTGGCGATAGAGGTCGAGGCAGACGCGGCGCGACACGACGACGAGCCAGGTGGAGACGCGGCAGCGCGGCGCGCGCGCGAACTCGCGCAGGCGGCGGTGGTCGTCGGCCCGCAGGTGGTCGAGGATCTGCGCGTACGCGTCCATCTGCTCGTCGTGCGCCGGCCACACGGAGCGACAGACGTGCAGCACGATGCGGCTGTGCTGCGCGACGAACGCGTGCCACGCTGCGTCCGCGTCGGATGCGGACGGCGCATCGAGGAGTCGCGCGAGGGAGGGCGGGAGCTCGATCACCGGATGACCATCGTCGGTCTCGGCGAGTGGGACGTGAGAGGTTCGCGCGACGCGCGTCTCTCGCGAAGATGCCGCGCCCGCACGCGGCGTCAACCCTGAGGCGGCGTCTCCGGTCGCCGAGATCATCGGACGGCACGCGACGAAGCCACGGCCGGGGGCCGTGGCTTCGCGTGCTCACTCATTGTTCGCTACCAGGTCGACCAGCGCACCGCCATCCCACCGGTCTGCGCGGAGGCGCCGCCCACCACGGTGTACGGTGCGACGGGGCTCACGTATACCGCGGTCGAGGTCTCGGACCCGCGCTTGATGCCGAGTCCCGGAAGCCGCTGCGGCCCCGAGACGACGGCCGGCGTGACGCTGAGGTCGATCCGCCAGATCGCCGCGTTGATGTTGCCCCGCGCGTCGCAGCTCTTGCCGACGACCACACCGTCGTCGTTCAGGTTGATCGCCTCACCGCCGCACGTCCCTCCGAGCGAGGGCAGGGCGATGCCCACCGTGTTCCACGTCCCCGTCGCCGTTCGGGTCCAGTAGACAGGCTGACCGTTCGGGCGCCCGCCCACGATGAGCGTGCCGGCGGAGTTGAGCGCTCTCGGCCAGCCGTCCAGCTTGACGGGCGACGCGGGGGTGTCCCACACCGCGCCGTTGAACAACGCGTCGTCGATCCGCCCCACTGCCTGGCCGGCGGAATTGATCCCTCGCAGGGTGCCAGCTGTCGCGCCGGGGGTAAGCGCATACACCATCGGCGCGGACCAGCTGCCGTCGTACCGCCAGCGCACCGGGCGCTGCACTGGGCTGCTCCCCTTCTTCGCTATGAAGACCTCCCAGCCGCCAACCAGCAGGGCGCCGGACGCATCGCGTACGGCGGCCGACGCATTCCCGCCCGACTGCCCGGCACTGATCGGAAGGGTCACGGCCACGTACGTCGGCGTCGTCCCCTGCCGCACCCACGCCGTGGGCGTGCCTCCGATGCGGCCGAGCACCATCGTGCCCAGCGGATCGAGCGCCCACGCCTGGCCCTCACCGAAGCTCAGCGCGCCGAACGCAGCGTCGGCGACCCAGGCGGTGGAGCTGCCGTCGTAGCCCGCGGCCTGTCCCGACTCGTTCCCAGCGTAGACATATTGCCCCGGCCCGAGCGCCTGCGCCGTGGTGATCTCGAACGATTCCGTCCCGACCCCGTTCTTCCCCCCGGCGAGCATGACCTGCACGTCCCAGTAGTCGAGCGTCGCATCGCCGGCAATGGTGATGTTCGCCACGAGCTCCGTCGAGCTCACGTAGGTCGTGCTGTTCGTCCGCACATGGGCCGGATCGGCCACGCCGTGCAGCAGCCAGGTCGCCTGCGCGCCGGCGGTGAAGCCCGAGCCGATGACGTGGACGTTCACCGTGGTGCCGAGGTCGCCGTAGCTCGGGTTCGTCGATGCCACCGACGGGCCGGACCCCGCCCGGGCGGCGACCGGTGCGCTCGGCGACATGGGCGGTGCGTCGACCGAAGGGGCCGAGCATGCCGCGACGAGCAGCGCGACGAGGACGGCGAGGCGGCGGGGATGGATGGCGGAGGTCATCGGCGGCTGATTGATGAAGGGAAGGGGTGTCAGCCTGTTGGACGGATGCGCGGTGGGGATTTGCGCGGGCACGGATCCGGCCCGTCATCCCGAGCGAGCGTAGTGAGTCGAGGGTTCTGCACCTCCGTCCTGAACAGATCGACGCGGAGGGCGCAGAGTTTGGCGGAGCGCGCCGAGGCTGCTGCACCGCACGGAGGCTTCGATGCCAACCACAAAAAGCCTTTTGGAGCTGCGTGTGGAGAGGAACGCTGCGCTGGGGCGTGACCTCGACTCCGAGAGCAGTCCTCCGCGGGCTCGCCGTGCGATCTCCGCGCACTCCGCGCCAATCAGTTGGCCCCTCGCCGAGTGGTATCTTGGAGGAGTGCTTTACCGGATCCACACTCCTCGGGTGATCCTCATGCACGCTCGCCGCCTCGCCACGCTCGCTGTACTCGCGCTGTCCACGGTATCGCGGAGCGCAGTGCGCGCGCAGCAGACGCCCGCTCCGGCGGCATCGCGGGCGACGCCGTCCGACGCCGAGCTCCTGGCGATCATCAAGCAGCGCATCGCCGAGAAGCGCTCCGCCGGCATCGTCATCGGAGTGCTGCATCCCGACGGACATACCCAGCTCGTCGCCGCGGGCGATCCCGGACCTGGTCGTCCTCCGCTCGACGGCAACAGCGTGTTCGAGATCGGGTCGATCACGAAGGTGTTCACCTCCACCGTACTCGCCTCGCTCGTCGAGGAGGGGAAGGTCCGCCTCGACGATCCCGTGCAGAAGTATCTGCCGGCGTCGGTGAAGATACCGACGCTCAGCGGCAAGCCCATCACCCTCGCCCTGCTCTCCGAGCAGCGATCGGGGTTGCCGCGGCTGCCCGACAACATGCACCCTGCCGATCCGACAAATCCGTACGCCGACTACAGTGTGCAGCAGATGTACGACTTTCTGTCGCACTATCAGCTGACGCGCGATCCGGGCGAGACGTTCGAGTACTCCAACCTCGGCGTCGGCCTGCTCGGGCACGTGCTCTCGCTCGCGACCGGGCGGCCGTACGAGCAGCTCGTGCGCGATCGCGTGCTGGAACCGCTGGGAATGACGCACACGTCGATCGCGCTCACGCCCTGGATGCGCGACCACCTCGCGCTCGGCCACGACCCGCAGGGGAAGGTCGTCGCCAACTGGGACCTTCCCACCCTCGCCGGCGCGGGCGCGCTCCGCTCCACCACGCTCGACATGCTGAAGTTCGTCGATGCCTACCTGCAACCTCGGCCCGGCACGCTCGGCAAGGCGATGACCCTCGCGCAACACGAGCGCGCGCCCGCCGGCGCGATGTCGATCGGTCTCAACTGGATGATCGCGCATTTCGGCACCGATACCATCGTCTGGCACAACGGTGGCACCGGCGGCTACCGCACGTACGTCGGATTCGTGCCGTCGCGAAAGCTCGGTGTCGTCGTGATGACCAACAGCGGCGGCGCGGGCGCCGACGACATCGGGATGCACCTCCTCCGTCCGGAGCTGCCGCTCGCTCCGCCCCCCGCCCCGGTGCCGCAGCGCAGGGCCATCGAGGTGGCTCCCGACATCCTCGCGCGGTATGTGGGCCGCTATCAGCTCGCGCCCGAGTTCATCCTCGACGTGACCGTCACCGACGGCAAGCTGTTCGTGCATCCCACCGGGCAGCCCGTGCTCCGGCTGTGGGCGGAGGCGGAGACGCGCTTCTTCCTGAAGGAGGTGGACGCGGTGATCACCTTCGAGCGCGATGCGGGCGGGGCGGTGACGGGACTGGTGTTGCACCAGAACGGCCAGAACATGCCGGGGAAGAGGCTGCCCTGAGTTCCGGGCGCGCCGGCGCCGTCATCCCGAGCGAGCGCAGCGAGTCGAGGGATCTGCACCACCCTCCGCATTCGGGTCATGTCATCGAGCTCGATGACACATGCGGCCGCGCCGGCGCGCGGACGCCTGGGCACTAGCCTGACTGTCGGAGGCTGGTGCGAGTATACATGCGCGACTCTCGCGTAGACCTCTCATCAATCCGACTGCCGATGCCAGGAATGCTCCCCGTCTTCTACAGTCCCGCCTTCGTCTCGTCCGCGCATGCGTTCGAGACCACGCGAAAAGCCGGGTGGCTCGCCGACTCTCTCGTGACGTCGCCGATCGCGGGCGTGGAGCTCGTCCATCCCGAGCCCCTCACGTTCGACGAGGTCGCGCGCGTCCACGATCCGGCGTACGTGCGCGCGGTGCAGACCGGTGCCCCTCGCGCGCTCGCCGAATCCCAGGGCTTCGCATGGGACGAGGGGCTGTGGCACATGGTGCTCGCGTCTAACGGAGGCGTCGTGGCGGCAGCCCGGCACGCACTTCAAGACGGCGGAGTGGCGGGTTCGTTGTCGAGCGGGCTGCACCACGCGAAGCGCGCTCGCGGGAGCGGCTTCTGCACCTTCAACGGACTCGTGCTGGCGGCGTACGCGGCGCTCGACGCCGGCGCGCGCGCGGTGCTGATTCTCGACCTCGATGCGCACTGCGGCGGCGGCACTGCATCGCTCATCGCCGAAGAGCCACGGCTCCGGCAGGCGGACGTGTCGGTGTCGGCGTTCGACCGGTATGCGCCGAGCGCGCGTGCGTCGCTCCGCGTCGTGTCGAGGGCCGAGCTCTATCTGCCGGCGATCGAGCAGGTGCTCGACGATCTCGCGACCAGAGGGCCCGCGTTCGACCTCTGCCTCTACAACGCCGGCATGGATCCCCACGAGGGATGCAGCACTGGTGGTCGCCCGGGGATCACGCGCGAGATCCTTGCTGCTCGCGAGCGCCTCGTGTTCGACTGGTGTACGTCGCGGCG
>QHVE01000076.1:9302-9527 GCA_003223455.1 Gemmatimonadota bacterium
GACCAACGGTTCTCCCGCGCATATCGTACGCAGCGTACCATCCGGTTCCGCCCATTCCACCTCAGGCGCACTCGAGGTCCCCATGAGCCCGATGTCTCCGCTGCCCCCCGTCGATCGCCGCACTTTCATTAGAAGTCTCGCCGGAGTCGGCGGGGCCGCGCTCGCCACCGCGTACGCGCTCCCTGCATGGGCCGAGTCGCTGGGCGGCGACGTCGCGCTACTGGG
>QHVE01000077.1:0-3613 GCA_003223455.1 Gemmatimonadota bacterium
CCTCACCGAACGAGATCCACTTGCCGTCGCCGCTGGAGGCGGCGAAGGTCGTGTCGCTCAGACCGATCGAGTTCTCGTCGAGGTTGACGCCGTACTCGACGTCGGACAGCGGCACCGCGGCCTTGAGCGTGTTGATCGCGTCCAGGATGCCGAACGTCGACGTCACGCAGGTCTGGGCCGCGGTGGAGCCCGACGGGTGATCGCAGAGAGTGAGTGCGTCGTTCGCGGTGCTCGTCGCCGACGCCGGCGTCACGCCTGCCGCGTCGATGTTGGCGATGAGCCACGAGTTCGGATCCGCCCCCGGGGTCGCGAAGGCCAGGATGAAGCGCTGGTCCGGCGCGGGAGCGGCGGGATCGAGGTACCGCACGGTGCCGAGAGGCGCCGCGCTCGTAGGCTTGGTGGAGAAGTACAGCCGTCCCGCGCTGCTCTGCTCGACGTACTGCGGACGATCCGAGTACGTGATCGGCGCGGACACCGTGATGCGGATCTTGCCCGTGGCCGGATCGCGCACCTCGGTGAGCTTGAACATGAAGGAGACGCGCGTGAGGAGACGGTTGCTCAGATCCTCGCGCATGCCCGACGCACTCGCCGCGCCGATGTACACGCGGCTGAGGTTCGTGCCGCCGGAGTTCGCGACGTACAGCGTGTCACCGGATGTCGCGGTGCGGGACATGGTCATCCCCCACGGCTGAGAGCCGACGACGACACCGGTGCCGTCGAAGGCCTGGGTCGACTTCTGCCAGACTTCGAGGCGGCCGTAGTTGATGTTCGAGAGGAAGACGTTGCCGCGCGTCCGGTCGACGACGAGGTCGGCGATCGCGCCATTGCGATTCACGGGCAGCGTGTAGGTGCGGCCGTAGACGACGAGCGACGTGTCGACCGCGGGGACGAAGGAGGTGCCCGCCACAGAGGTCGAGCGCACGCTGTAGCCGATGCGCCCACCGCCGTCGTACGCGAAGCTGCGGACGCGCACCTTCTTGCCCTGCACCGTCGGCGCGAAGGAGAGCGGCACGGCGTAGGGGAGCGGCGTGAGGTCGTTGACCGTGATGCTGTCGCGTCTGAGAACCAGACCCGTGGCGTCATCGATCGCCTCGAAGCCCACCTTTACGATATTGCTCCCCGTCGCGACGACGAGGAGCGTGTCTTTGATCTCGATGCGGGAGGCCAGCGTCTGGGTCACCTTCGGCGCCGGCGACGTACCGGCGCGGACCGCGATGAGCGCCGGCGTCGACGAGCCGTCCTGCCCGTTGATGTCGGTCGAGATCGGCGTGATGGTGATGACGCCCTTGAGCGGCGCATTGCCGGGCACCTTCACCAGCGCCTGCATCGTCGCCGTTTTTATCGGTGGTGAGAAGTTGACGACGACGGTCGTGTCGATCGGCGTCGGCCAGCTCGGGTCGCTCGTGGCGTGGAAGCCGAGCTTCGTCACGCCGAGGGTGCTGAGCGCCTTGAGCGAGATCTGCAGATTCGCGCCGTTGGTGGCGCTGTCCCCCAGCACCGGGCTGAGGAAGAGGACGGTCGGACCGTTCACCATCTTCACCTTCACGCGCACCGTGTCGGCGTTGCCGGCGAGGTCGGTGAGCACGCCCGTGACGATGAGCGTGTCGGTGACGGTGTCGATCGGCGCCTGGACGCGGATGAAGCGCTGGATGGCGGTGTCGCGCAGCCCGGCGCGGAACGTGGTGGTCGGCGCGCTGACCTGCGGATAGCGGTTGATGATCTGGTCGATGCCCGCGCTCGGCGTGCGGATGCTCACGCCGTCGAACGACACCTTCTGAAGCGCGATGTTGTCGGTCAGCCGCGCCGTGATGAGGAGCGAGTCGCCGACGTTGAGCTTCGCACCGGGTACGGGCGCGAGGAACGTGAGCAATGGCTTCTGCCCGTCTCCGATGACGAACGGAAGGCCCGGCTTACCGTTCCTGGTATACACACCCGAACGATCGAGCGCGAAGCCGACGAGCGCATAGTTGCCGGTGAGGAGCGTGTCGGGGACGACGTACGAGTAGGGCGGCGTCTGGAAGTTGGTCGGCTTCGAGCCGATCGGCACGAAGGTGCTCTCGGCCCGGACCAACACGCTGTCAGTCGCGCGGATCCGCAGCAGGCGATAGCCGGCGTAGAGGATGCCCGAGCTGTCGGCGGCGGACACGCGGATGTCGAGCGTGTCGCGGCCCGCGACCGGCCGGCTGGCCTTGGACGACGAGACGGTCAGCGTCGGCCCGGCGGAATCGGCGATCGTGACGACGATCGAGTCGGTCTTCTCGTTGGTCGCGCCGTCGGCGACGGTCGCACGGATGGTGATCTTGTCGCCGCGCGTCAGTCCGCCGAGCTGCACGGGCACGTTGCGCGTCACGCTGCCCTGCGTGGGCTTGATCGTCGCCGTGTCGACGCCGATCACCTGCGCGCCGTTGCTGATCCGCGTGAACATGTACGACACGCCGACGTTGTCGGTGCCGGTGACGCTCACCGTGAGCGGGGCGCCGATGTCCACCGTGCCGTTCACGCCGGTGGAGAGGGCGAACTTCACCACCGGCCGATCGACGTCGTCGTTCGCGTTGGTGGACTGCGTCGGGAGCCGGGAATCGCAGCTCCAGACGAGCGTGACTGCGGAGGCGAGCGCGGTGAGCCGCGCGACGTAGCGGATCAGATTCATGGCTGTGTCCGGAGACGTCTAGCGCCGGCCGCCATCGGAGGGCTGCTCGCCCTCGTCGATGATGTGCGGCGTGAGCAGGATGAGGAGGTCACGCCGCTGCTCCTGCCGCGTGGTGTAGCCGAACAGCCGGCCGATCAGCGGGAGGTCGACGAGGAGGGGGATGCCCGACTTGGAGACGCGAACGCTGGTCTGGGTGAGACCGGCGATGACGACGGTCTCGCCATCGGCGACGAGCAGCTCCGTCCTGTTGCTGTTGTTGTCGATCAGCGTGCCGTTGTTCGTGAAGTTCACGTCCGAGTTCACGGTCTCGACGCGCATCATGATGTGGCCGTTGTTCGTGACGCTCGGCGTGGCGCGGAGCGTGACACCGGTCTGGATGCGCTCGACGGCGACCGGGGCGTTGAGCTGCGTCTGCGCGCCGCCGCTGCTGATGAGCGGCACGAAGGGCACCTGCACGCCGGAGATCAGCTCCGCCGTCTTGTTGTTCAGCGTCGTCACGCTCGGCTCGGCCTGCACGTCGAGGAGCGAGACCTCCTGGAGCGCGTCGAGGAAGGTGGAGAAGTCGAATCCGCCGAGCGCCGTGGAGTAGATGAGGCGGAGCGCGGCGCCGGGGACGTTGCCCGAGGCGTTCGCGATCGCCGACACCGTGTTGCCGCCGAGGAGCACCGTGGGCGGATCGATCGGCGAGCCGGGCTTGCCGGTCGAGTCGGTGCGCTGGATGACCTGGCTGAAGAACTGCTTGTTCGTGCCGAGATCGTACTTGATGCCGAGGGCGTCGAGGTCCGTGCGGTTCACCAGCACGATCTTCGCCTTGATGTTGACCTGGGGCTGGCGCAGGTCGAGCGACTCGGCGAAAGTGACGAGATCGTCGAGCGTGCTGACCGGCGCCGTGATGCTGACGCTGTTCGTCACCTCGTCGAACGAGACGCTCCCGCGGCCATGGCAGATCCCCGAGTCCATGAG
>QHVE01000077.1:3620-13121 GCA_003223455.1 Gemmatimonadota bacterium
CGACTGCGCGGGAGGCGCTCCGGCGGCGGGCGGCGTGCCCGGCGGATTGCCGCTCGAGCTGCCGCCGGCGCCCTGCTGCTCGGACGGAATGCACTGCATCATGCGCGTCCTCACCTGATCGGCGATCGGCGTGGCGCGCTGGTAGTTGAGGCGGACGACGCGCGTCTGGAGCGGCTCCGTGAGCGCACGCGAGGCGATGCGCTCCTGCGTGTCGACGATGAGGATGCCGTTGCGGTCTTCCGTGGCGGCGAGGCCCTGCGCGGAGAGGATCGCCTGGAGGGCGACGTCCCACGGCTGATCCTTGATCTCGGCGTCGATGCGGACCGACGGGATGGACGAGCTGGGGATGATCGTGCGGCCCGAGAAGGCGGCGAACGCGGCGAGCACGTCGCGGATGTCCGCCTGCTGATAGGTGACGGTGATGCGGGGCTGCTGCGGGCGCTGCTGCGCCTGCTGCACGACCGTGCGGCGGCGCGAGTCGTCGGGGCGTTCGCGGCGCGCCGTGTTGTCGGCGATGCGCTGCTCGACGGACGGATCACCCGCGGCGGGTGCGTCGGCCAGCGCGTCGGCGCGCGGCTCGTCGCGTGCCTCCTGGCGCGGGCTGCCCGTGTGCCAGGCGGCGAAGCTCGCCGAGCCATCGGTGGCGACGGAGACGCGCACCTCACCGCCTTCCTTGCTGACCTCGTAGCTGCGCGGGCCGTCGAGATTGATCACGACGCGCACCGTGTTCTTGCGGTATTGCGAGACTCGCACGTCGGTGATCGCGCCGCGGACGACGTGATCGTAGCTGCGCGACCCGATGCCGAGCGATGCGCCCGTGATGTCGAGCACGATGCGGTCGGGTGTCCGAAGTGTGAAGTCGGCGACTTCCACGGCACCGGCGAGTCCGATCACCAGCTCGGCGCGGCCGGAGGTCGGCACCACGCTGAGCGAGGTGACCGCCCCCTCGGCGGGGAAGGCTGCGACCGGCGCGGCGTTGGGACCGAGCGCGAAGGAAGCAGCGACGATGGCGGCCAGAAGGCGCTTCATCTAGAACCTCACCTTAGTTGAGTCCGACCAGACGAGAGAGTCCTGGCGGCTCAGCCCGAACTCATCGATCGAGAACAGCACGGCGCGCGGACGGATCTGTGTGACGCGCATCCGTCCGAGCGTGCCGCCGTTGGCAACGCGATACTGCGCATTCGTCTGGACGTCGCGCATGACCGCGACCGCACGCCGTCCGGACTGTTCGTACAGGATGCCGACGAGCCGCAGGTCGCCGAGGAGCGGGCGCAGGTCGTCGGTGAGAATGAGCGAGAAGAACGGATCGCGACGCCCGACACCCGTGTAGCCGTACACTTCGCGGGTGACCGAGCCGGCGCCGGCCGCCGGGAGCGCCGACGGGAGCGCCGACGGGAGCGCACCGGAGGGCGCAGGTACCGCGACGCTCGGCGTGCTGCCGGGACCGGAGACCGGTGCCGCGATGCTCGCCGTCGTCGACGTCGTGACACTCTGTCCCGTCTGCGCGGCGATCGACGCGTTCGTCGCATCGACGGCGTGCTGCGCGGCGCGCTTCGGGGCGTTGAGATCGATGCCGGTCGTCGTGATCGGCGCGGCCTGCGCGGGCGACGTGATCGGTGCGGCGTTCACGGCGTGCGCGTGCGCGCTCGCCGGCGGAGGAGCCGACGGCTCGTCGCTGCTCGTGATCGAGTTGCCCGTCACGAGCTTGTAGACGAAGCCGACGGTGACGAGCGTGCCGAGCACGGCGAAGCGGACGACCTGCCGCTTGAGCGTGCTGCGCGCGACGTTGGTGCCGTACTGCTTCAGGGCGGCGATCATCGTTCACCTGGCTTGGAAGGCTCCGGCTCCAGTCTGGTCGCGCCCGGCTTCGGCGCCGGAGCGGTACGGGCGACGTAGGTCTGGATCTCGAACCTCGCGTCGATCGGCTGCGTGCGAGGCGCGCGATTGCGCGGCTGCATCATGGTCGGATTGAGGGACACGTTGATCGGCGCGACGATGCGCTGCAGCGTGCCGACGTTTGTGAGGAAGACGCCGATCTGGTGGAAGTCGCCGCGGACGCTCATGCGGTACTTGTAGGCGTCGTACTGGTCGCCATTGAGCTGCGGCAGCGGCTGCACGTCGGCGATGTCGAGGCCGACGCGACGCGCCGCGGTCGACACCTGCTCGAGGAGCACCGGCACCTCGTTCGCGGTGGGCACGAGCTCGCGCATGACCGCGAGGTCGCGCTCGAACTTCTCCGTTTCGGCGCGCAGTTCCGATGTCTTGCCCTGGGCCAGCTCCGCCTTGGCGCGCTGGTTCACGCTCTGGAGCGCCTCGACGTGCGTGTCGACGTCGTTGAGCTCGAGGTTCGTGGGCGACCAGAACTGATACCAGTATCCGCCGGCGAGACCGACGGCGAGGACGCCCAGCACCACGAGGTTTCGGTCGCGTGGATTCAAGGAAGCCATGGGATCACCTCACCGAGACCGCGAGGGGCACGCGACGCACGTCGGTGGCACTGGGACGCGTGTAGAGCATGTCGAGCTGGAACTGGGTGACTTCCTTACCGTTGTCGTTCGCCCGCTGAGAGCTCATCAGCGTGACGTTCTCGAGCAGCGGCGAGATCTCGAGCTGCTTCATGAACCGCGTGAGCGCCTGGATGTCGACGGTGTTGCCGACGAGCCGGATGCGAATCGTGTCGCGCACGACCTGCGTGGGGATCGCCCTGTGGCGGCGTCCCGAGGATGCCGAGGGCTCCGGCGCGGCGATGGTGGTGACCGGTGCGGTCGCCTGCCCCACGCCGCTGAAGCCGAGCGAGACGATCCAGGTGTAGGGCGGCAGCGCGCTGCTCACCTCGTCCATCACGTGCGGCCAGATGTACCGATCGTCATCGATGGCGCGGATCATGTTGAGCGAGCGGAGCACGGTGTCGCGCTTCGCTTCCGCCCGTTCGCGCTCGTGCAGCACCGACGCGTAGCGCGTCGAGTCCTGCACCGCCTTCTGCAGCGCCTCGTCGAGGCGGGCGGCACGCGATGCCTGCGTCGTGTAGAGGCCACCGGTCACGAGGATCGCGACGAGGGCGCTCCCGATGGCGCCCAGCATGTAGGGATCGCGGATGCGCGCCTTCAGCGACCCGAGCGATGCGCCCAGGTTGAGCTTCGCGCCGCCGCCGCCCTTCTTGGACTTCCTGCCCGTTCCCGGGACCAGATTGATCTCGATCATCGCTCGGCTCCTCAGGCGACCTGCCGCATGGCCAACCCGATGGGAAGCATCAGGAGGCCCGCGACTTCATCGGTGACGAGGCTGTCGAGGGCCCCGTCGCGGATGGTGAGATTGGTGAGCGGATTCGCCTGCTCCACCGAGATGCGCAGGCGGTCCGCCAAGGCGTCGGAGAGCCCGGGGATGCGAGCGCCGCCGCCGCAGGTGTAGATCGCGCGGATCTGTCCCGCGGAGCGGGACGACGACGCGAGGAATGCGGCGGCGCGCTCGATGCCCACGGCGATCTCCTCACCGCGCGACTCGATCACGGCGTCGAGATGTGTCGAGCGATCGTAGCCCTGCAGGAGCTGCTGCGCCTCGTCGGCGGAGATGCCCCGCTCGCGCTGCAGATCCTCGCGGAAGCGACGCGTGCCGACGGTGATGTCGCGCGTGAGGATCGGGACGCCGTCGTCGAGGATGTTGATGTTCGTGACGTCGTGGCCGATGTTGACGAGGGCGACGATGCCACGCATGGCTTCGGGATAGTTGACTTCGAAGGCGTTGTGGAGCGCGAAGGCGTCGACGTCCACCATGCTGGGCTCGAGGCCCGCATCGGTGAGCACGCGCAGCTTCGCTTCGATCAGCTCGCGCTTCGCCGCGACGAGCAGCACGTTCATCTCGACGCCGTCGTCGTCGGGATCGAGGATCTGGAAGTCCAGCTCCACCGACTCCATGTCGAACGGCACGTGCTGCTCCGCTTCCCAGCGCATCAGCTCGCGCGCCTGCTGCTCCTTCACGCGCTCGATCTGGATCTTCTTGATGATCACGTCGCGGCCGCCGACGGCGGTCACGACGTGCTTGCCCTTGACGTTGGCGGCGGCGAGCGCGCTCTGAATCGCTTCCGCGACGATGCCCGGGTCCATCACTTCGCCTTCGACGATGGCGTCGGCGAGCAATGGCACGACGGCGACCTTGACCAGCTCCGGCTGCTTCTTGGAGTGATCGACGACCGCGACCTTGACGAGTCCCGACCCGATGTCCAGGCCGACCGTGGTTTTCTTGCGACCGAACAGTGACATGGGAAGAGCGCGAATCGGGAGGCGGGAGTCTGGCTCGGGCGAGGTGGAGAGCCAGCGATGGACGATTCGAGGCACGAAGCGGACGGGAGGTCGGAACGACCGCCGTGCTACTACCGCTTCCGGTACCTCAGGCGAGGCGTGCTACGTCGCAGCCCAGCCCACAGTTGCATCGAAGAGGTGCTACGCCATCTGCCCAGCCGTCGGGCATCGTGACCGTCGTGTTCGGTCACTGGTACCGGTGACACGACCGGACTGGGCCGATGGTAACAAGCGGTCGTTTGCGATGTGACGATCGTCACTCACATCACTCGATCGCGTGCACGAGTGGCCGCACGCGACGTTCGTCGCCTGCGTGATCAGTAGAGATCCGCGCTCGCCCATCGTGCGATGGGCCGAATTGGTTGCACGACGGTGGAGTCGATCGTCGGTGCGCGCTCCAGCAGCATGCGCATGCGTCGTCGAGCGAGTGGCGCGCCTCGCGCCGGGACGCTCGCCTCCGCGGCGACGACGTAGAGCGTCGACGAGAGACGCTGTACACGTACCCGAACGTCGGCCGAATCCACCGCGACGTCAGCGGATTCGCCGAACGTGCGCGTGCTGAACGCGCCCACGTTGAGCGAATCGTCGGCCGTGCTCCACGACGACAGCGTGCGAGCGAGCGCGCGACGCACCGCTGCCTGGGCCACGGCCGTGGCGCGAATGGAGCGCGTCGCCCGCGCCGAGCCGCGTGCGGCGGTGAACGCTCCGGCGATCAACGCCGCGCCGAGCGCGAGCAGCGCGAGCACCGCCACGAGCACCACGCCGTCGCGCGATGTTCGCCGTCGGCGACTCGTGCGTGCGATCACGTCACGGCGCGCCCGGGCGCGACAGCACCGCATCGGCGGAGTCGTGACGCACGCTGTCGATGGCGGACGGCACGACCGACAGCGCCGTGATGCGCACGCGCGCGATGCTTCGTTCATTCGTGCCATCAGGATCCAAGTCGGCTCCCGCTGCGTCGAAGTAACGGAATCCGGTCCGTGCGCCACCGCGCAGCGCGTGCAGGAACGGTCCGGCGATCGGCTGCGCCGCGAGGAAGCGCGCCGTCGCCGGACTGTAGTCGCGGATGCCGGCGTACCACCGGCCGTCGCCCCCGCGATACACGACCCAGCGCTCCCAGCGTGTGACGCGCACCGGCGTGCCGGCGGGTACGTCGGCGGGTGCGTCGAGCACGAGCCGGTAAGTAGGCGCAGCGGAGGACGCCGGCATGGCACACGCGGAGGCCACGCGCGACACGCCGAGCACGGCGCGGGCGCGCCAGCCGAACGCGCCGCCGCGGTAGAGCCAGAGCGAGTCTCCCACGGCGGGGGTGCGCGCACTGCTTCCCAGCGCCGGTGTCGCCGTTGTCTCCGGAAGCAGCGTGACAGTGGACGCGCTGTCGCACGTGAGCGACGCCGCGACGCCGGCGCGAAGCTGTAGCGAGGAGTCGGTCGCCTGCCCTGCCGCGACGTCGCCGGCGGATGCGTCGAGGTACGAGAGATCGTCGGCGAGGAGCTGCATCACGGGGCGCAGCTGGAGCTCTGCACCGGTCAGCTCCTCGATCCAGCGCACGCCGCGCTGCTGCCGGAGCATGCTGCTGGACGCCGCGGCGATGACGATCCCGCCGAGCGAGAGCGCGACGAGCAGCTCGGCGAGCGACATCCCGGCGCGCCTCAGCACAGGATGCCGCCTCGGAGCAGGAACACGCGTGAACCAGACGGAGCGCGCCACCGCATCTCCACGTCGACGAGTGCCCCGGCCCCCACGACGGAGCCCACCGTCCAGCGCTCCACCAGCGCGGCGCCGGCATCGACGAGCGTGCCGCTTCGCGCCGCCGCGCAGCCCTCGGCGCGCAGTGCACTCAGCCGATCCCCGGCACGCTGGGCCGCGCGGCGCTCGCGCGCCGCACCCGCCGACGCGCGCATGGCGATGGCGCCGCCGCCCGCGACGCCGAGGAGCCCGACGGCGAGGAGCACGATCGCGACGAGCACCTCGACGATGGATACGCCGTCGCGCCGGACCGGGCTCCGACGTACGCCCGGAATGATGCCTTCGTGTGATCGCATGGCCGCATGCTAGCACGCCGCGATCGCCGCGCCGCACCGTGGCGATTCGCACCGGCGCGGAACCGTGCGCGAAGCGGCGCTACTCGCCCAGCCCGTAGTCGCGGATCTTGTAGAGCAGCGCGCGGTGGGAGAGGTCGAGCAGCTTCGCCGCGCGGGTGCGATTCCCACGCGTGCGCTCGAGAGCCTCCTTGATCAGCACACGCTCGAGCTCCTCGGTCCGCCGCTTCACCGAGAGGTCGAGTGGCGACGCGGCGTCGGGACGTGCCGCGGGCACCGAGAGCGTCGGAAGCTGCTCCATTGCGAGCTGGGGACCGTCGGTGAGCACCATCGCGCGTTCGACGACGTTCTCGAGCTCGCGCACGTTGCCCGGCCACGGATACTCGACGAGCGCGCGCATCGCGGCGGAGGTGACGCCCGTGACGTGCAGCCCGAGACGGCGATTGAATCGGTCGACGAAGTGGCGCACCAGTTCCGGAATGTCCTCCGAGCGCTCACGCAGCGCGGGGAGGTGGATGCGCACGACGTTGATCCGGTAATACAGATCGGCGCGAAACTTCCCTTCGGCGACGTCGGACTCGAGATCCCGCGCCGTCGCGGCAACGAGGCGAACGTCGACCGTGCGCGAAGCGTTGTCGCCGACCCGGCGCACTTCGCCTTCCTGGAGCGCGCGCAGAAGCTTCACCTGCAGCGGCACGGGCAGATCGCCCAGCTCGTCCAGGAACAGCGTCCCCTCGTGTGCCTCCTCGAACAGGCCCTGGCGCTCGGCGATCGCGCCGGTGAACGCGCCCTTCGCATGGCCGAACAGCTCACTCTCCAGCAGCGACTCGGGGATCGCGGCGCAGTTCACCGCCACGAACGGCCGGTCCGCGCGCGGGCTGGCTTCGTGGATGTGTCGCGCGATCAGCTCCTTGCCCGTGCCGCTCTCGCCGGTGATGAGCACCGTCGAGGGATGCCGCGCCACCTTGTCGGCGAGCGTGAGCGCCTGTTCGATCTTCGGGCTGCGGCCGACGATCCCGGACGGCGCGCGCAGTGCGACCAGCTCGTCGTGCAGTTGCGCGACCTCGCGTCGCAGCCCCTCGCGTTCGATCGCCTTGCGAACGATGAGCAGCACCTGATCGGCGCGGAACGGCTTGGCGATGAAGTCGTAGGCGCCACGGCGGATCGCCTCGAGCGCGGCCTCGTCGTCACCGTAGGCGCTCATCATGATGACGAGCGCCGTGCCCCCCATCTCCTTGTACTTCTCGAGGAAGCTGAGCCCATCGAGGCCGGGCATGCGGACGTCGCAGATGATCAGGTCCGCGGGGGATTCGCCGAGTCGCTCCAGTCCCGCTGCGCCGTCGCTCGCGGCGCGTACCACGTGCCCTTCGGCCTGGAGAATGAGCGTGAGCGTGTGGCGGAGGCCGAGCTCGTCGTCGACGACGAGAATGTTCATGTCCGCGCGATCGTCGGCACGGGTTCCACGAGCTCCAGGCTGGGGATGGGCGGCGCACCCGGCGTCTCCGGCGCGAGCGGGAAGAGCAGATGGAAGGCAGCTCCTCCTTCGCGTGCGGTCTGCACCCAGACGATGCCCTGGAAGTTCTCGACGATCCGCATCACGATGGCGAGTCCGAGCCCCGTGCCCTTGCCGGGCTCGCGCGTGGTGAAGAAGGGATCGAAGATGCGCTCCGAGTCTTCCGGCGGCACGCCGGGTCCCGAGTCGGCAACGATGATCTTCACGACGTCCCCGGGCCGGTCGTCCGAATCGAGCCAGCGACGCACGCGCGGTGACGGCAGGTGCGGCGCGTTGGCGCCTGGCGCATCACCGGCGCGCACCATCCCGGCCTCGAGCGTCTCGCGCGACGTGCACCTCGTGCGAATCGAGACCGTGCCGGTGGGCTCGACCGCATGCGCCGCGTTGAGCAACAGGTTCACGAACACCTGCTCCAGGTCGTGGCGCTCTCCGTACACGCGCGGCGACTCGTTCGCCAGCTCGAGCCGGAGCGAGACGCGGCGGAGCACGCCCTGCGCATTCAGCAGGTCGACGACGTGGC
Organism: Gemmatimonadota bacterium; assembly: GCA_003223455.1. Lineage (GTDB taxonomy): Bacteria > Gemmatimonadota > Gemmatimonadetes > Gemmatimonadales > Gemmatimonadaceae > AG11. The sequence goes on from QHVE01000077.1 coordinate 11,991, forward strand.
GCAGCGACTCGTTGACGTCGATCGGCAGAGGCGACGGCTTGCGTGGCCGTGCGTAGTCCAGCAGCCCGCGCACGATGCGGTCGATGCGCAGGGTTTCGCGCTCGATCCCCGTGATGACGTCGTGACCGAACGCGTCCCCCTTCACGCAACTGCGGAGGATGTGGCTGTAGCCGCTCAACGCACCGAGCGGATTGCCGATCTCGTGCGCGATGCCGGCGGCGAGACGGCCGACGCTCGCGAGCTTCTCGGCGCGAACGAGCTGCGTCTGCTCCTCGATGAGCCGATCCGTCATGCGGTTGACGCTCTCGCCGAGCTGCTGCAGCTCGCGCGACTCGTACGGCGAGACGCGGCGCCGCAGGTCGCCGTTGGCGATCGCTTCCGTCGCCGCGGCCGTGTCGCGCAGCGGACGAATGATCAGCCGATTGATCTGCCAGCCGCAGAACACCACGAGCACGACGACGTCCGCCGCCACGAGGAGGCTGATGTAGAGCGCTCCCCGCGCCGCCTCGGCCTGGTCGTAGAACAGCACGACCGCGCCGACGGCGAACACCAGCGCGGCGATGGCGAGGACTGCGAAGTTGACGAGGAGCTCCGTACGGAGCGAAGGCCGAGAGTCTGGTCGCGTCATGCGCAGGGAGAGGCGGCACGAGCGCCAACGGCGGCGCTGCTCACCAGACGACCGGCGAGGTCGGTCGGAAACGCACGAGCGGCCCACCGGATCGAGTGCGGTGGGCCGCCCGTGCCCTCGACCATGGAGGCGATGCGTCAGTTACTTACAGACCGGCTCGCCGTCGCCAGCGCTCGTGACCAGCGGGTTCGTCGTGTTGACGCCGATACCGCACGAGAAGTTCGCCAGCTGGCTGTGCGTGTTCGTCGCGAGCCACGCGCCCGAGTACGTCTGGATCGTCGGCATCGCGACACCGGTCGACGGCTTGAACTTCATGCCCTTCGACGTGTCCGTCGCGTACTTGGCCGAATCCGAGAAGTACGACTCCTCGGCCGTCACGAGGTTGCGGAGATCCGACTTCATCGCGGCGATGTACGCCTTCGACTTGGTGTTGGCGAACTTCGGGATCGCGATCGCGGCCAGAATACCAATGATCACGACGACGATCAGAAGCTCGATCAGGG
>QHVE01000078.1:0-9215 GCA_003223455.1 Gemmatimonadota bacterium
CTCGTGGCGACGAAGGCGACCTTGCGCTGAGCCGCGTCGCGCGCGAAGCCGGAGAGCCGACGCCGGCCGCCGATCAGCTCGCGGACGACACGCGTCCCCGGCGCGAGAGTGAAGAGGGCAGTGCGCCCGCCCACCGCAGCGGAGAAGGAAACCTCTCCACTTGGCAGCCAGGCGAATCGCTCGGGCTCGTAACGCCAGTCGCCAAGCAGGTTGTCCGGCGCGCCGCCGGCGACAGCGACGGAATAGATGCGCGCCGACTCGGTACGACTCGGCTGCGAGATGAAAGCGAGCCGCTTTCCGTCCGGCGACCAGGCGAGGTCGCTCTCGCTGCCGAGCGCGTTCGTCAGGCGCCGTGGGCGGCAGCTCGCCTCGCAGCCCGCCGTCGGGATGACGAAGATGTCCACCTCGTTCGGCGCGCGCTCGTCGCGCGAGCGTTCGTACGGGAGGCGGCCGATCGAATCGCGCTCCGCCTGCACGATGGAGTCCGCGCGCAGGCCGGTGTCGGCGGCGAAGGCGATCCAGTTCCCATCGGGAGAGACGACGGCGCCGAAGTGCGAGTAGGCGTCGCGGGTGAGCTGACGGCGGGGCGAGCCATCGAGCGCCTGTACCCACACCTGCAGCGGGCGCCAGACTCGCGCAGCCGTCGTCGAGGGAAGGAAGCCACGGTCGTTGGTCCTGTAATGGAGATCCAGGACGTGGCGACCGTCGAAGCGCGACGGATCGAGCGGGCGGGTGATCGCTCCGTACGGCGGCCGCGCGACGGCCATCATCTTCGCGAACGGGTCCGTTCTGCGCGTGACGGAATCCTCGCCGGCGCTCGTGTCCGAGGGCACGGAGTCGGACCAGACGACGAATCGGCGGTCCTGCGGCGTCGAGCCCGAATGGGGCATGCTGTCGGCGGGAAAACCCTCTCCGGATGGCTTGTCGAGGCGCACCGCCCACGTCGAGGTCCTGGCCGCGCCACGCTTGGAGGCGAAGAGTAGATACTTGCCGTCCGCCGAGAAGCGCGGCTCGGAGCTCTCGACGACGGGCGAGGTGTAGCGGACGGCGGCCTCGCTCGCATCGCTCGGCACGACCCACACCTCGCTGTGACGACGATTCTCGCGCTCGACGACGGTCGTCACGGTGAAGGCGACGAGGCGCCCATCCGGCGACATGGCCGGCGCGCCGACGGTCGTGACGCGGTACCAGTCGGACGGCGTGAACGCTCGACGAGAGGGCGGGGCCGCAGGGTGAGTCTGGGCCGGTGCGGTGACAGGCAGCAGGAGAACGGTTGCGAAGAGCAGGAGGAATCGACTCATCTCTTTTCCCGCAACTTCGCCAGCGCCGCCTTGCTCGCCTCGCTCCCGGGATCGATCGCCAGCGATCGCTCGTAGCTCTTGATCGCCAGCGCGATGTCGCCGGCTGCGCCATACGCGTCGCCGAGACTGCGATGCGCAGCGGCGGAGCGCGGATGGAGCTGAGCGTTGAGCGCCAGCACCTTGATCGCGTCGCGATTCTTCTTCGCGCCGATCAGGTCACGTCCGACGCCATCGAGTCGCGATTCGATCGCGCCGGGAAAAGTGCCGAAGGTGCTCTCGACGAAGCTGCCCGCCGAGAGGATCCTCCACCGGCTGTTCTGCTTGATCAACGTGCGTTGCTGTCGAGCGAGGAGGGGTAGGCTGTCGGGCCGGTTGGTGGTTCGCTCGTCGTATTCGGCCCATGCGAGCGCTCCGTCGATTCGCACCTCGTAGTTGCTCCGGTCGACCCGCACGGGCTGGGGCGTGGGCTCCTTCCTGATGTCGGCGACGGTGCCCGGTCCGAACGTGTCCCAGCCACGAGCCACGCTGTACGAGCTGCCCGTGATGAAGGTCCGGATCGCACTCGAGTCCATCACCCACGTACCCATCCAGGCGTCGGCATCGCGCCGGTAGTAGGATTCCGTCTCCTCGCGGATGACGCGCTTGACTTCGTCGACGTCGGCGCTCTGTGCCCGGAGCGTCCGCGCGGGTCCCAGGAACACCAGCATCGCTGCGGCGCTGGTCAGTGCGCGAATGCTCCGCATCGAACGGTCTCCTCGCGTAGGTCCGATCACGCCTTCAGCGCCTTCAGATACGTCACGCCCTGCACGGTCAGATCCCAGCTCTGCTCGAGGAAGTAGTTCTTCAACCCACCGGCCTTCGCGGCGGCGAAGATCTTCGGCCAATCGAGGCTGTCGTGTCCCACGGCGACGTTCGGTGGCCGTGGGCCGCCCGGCGTCGGCATGGGCGCCTTCAGATCGACGCCCTGAAGATGCATCGAGATGAATCGCCCGGGGTGCTTCGAGAAGTACATGACGGGATCGCCGACCGTTCGCATGGCGGACATCTGGAACTGCATCTTGACCAGCTTCGGATCGAGCAGCTCGAGTAGCACTTCGTAGACGAGGCGGCCGTCGACCTTCGCCATCTCGAAGCCTTCGTCGTGCAGGAACTGCTGCAGCCCGGCGTTCGACGACGCCTCGCTGATCTTGTTGTACTCGTCGGCCGCGCGCTTCACGACGTCCATCGTGGCGACGCCGTTCTCGGTCTTTCCGTTCAGCGTCGCCGTGCCCATCTGCGTCATGCCGATCTCTTTCGCCCAGTCGACCACCTGCTGCTGGCCGTTGCGAAGCTCGGCCATCGTGACGTGGGCGCTCGGACAGGTGAGCCCGTGATCCTCGATGATCTTTCTCGTGCGCTTCGCGTCGGCGAGGCCGGTGAACTCGGGATAGCCGGGCGAGCACAGCTCGATGCTCCCGATGCCGAGTGCCGCCATGTCCCGGCACAGACCCGCAAAGTCGCCGTCCTTGATCCGCTGGCGGTGCGGCCAGGTCTGGCTGCCGATCGGGAGGCCCAATGGATTCATCTGCATCTCTCGCGCGAAGGTGGGTAGGAACGCGGCCGCGGCGGAGGTCGCTGCGGACTGCTTGAGAAACTCACGTCTCGAGATCTCGTCCATCTCACACCTCTCCGTTCGTCAGCGCCCATCCGTCGCGATAGTCGCGGCGGAGATATTGATTCGCGTCGCTCGCGTTGGTGAACTCCATGGCCTGCGCGTTCCAGAGCAACGCGGGCGCGCAGCGATTCGCGCGGAATGTCTTTCGGCTGTACCGGATCGCCGCCTGTGCGAGGGCGATGGCCTCGGCGCAGTTGGCGGCATTGACGAAGTTGCCCCCGGACGCCGGCCCTCCCTTGATCGCCGAGACCCACTCCGCAGCGAGTCCGATCCCGGCCTCACCGCCGCCCCGTCTCGGCGGCGGCTCGGGCAGGCCCTTCGCGGTGCGATAGTCCTGCATCTTCTTCGCCGGAATCAACTCGTTGTTCAGGATCATCCCCGCGTCGCCGACGAACAACGTGCCCGCGGCGGGAAGCGACTTGCCCTCGGCCGCGAGCTCGTCTGGGGTGAATGGCCGCATCCCTCCGTCGTACCAGTACAGCGTGAGCGGCTGCCACTGGCCGTGGGCAGCGAACTTGAAGCATACGCGGTTGGCGTAGGGATACGAGAAATCGTGCGGCTGGATGGTGCTCACCTGGTCGATGATCTCGGCGCTCGAGTTGGATTGCGCCTCGACGCTGTACGGCACGGGCAGGTCGAGCGCCATGTAGATCGGCCACATGCTGTAGTTGCCCATGTCCGCGATGCTGCCGCCACCGAAGTCGTACCACCCGCGGAAGAGGGCGTGCGTGTAGGACGGGTGGTACGGGCGATCGCGCTCCGGTCCGAGCCACATCTGCCAATCGAAGTTCGGCGGAACCGGCGGCGTGTCCGTCGGAACCGGGAGCTCCTGCGGCCAGTACGGCCTGTCGGTCCAGTCGTGAATCTCCTTGAGGTTGCCGATCGCGCCGTCGACGATCATCTGCCGCACCGCGGTGAGCGGTCCACGCCAGGCCAGCAGGTGCGTGGCCACTCCCGACTTGCGCGCCGCATCGACGACCATGCGCACCTCGGCGACCCGGTTCGACAGCGGCTTGTGCATGATCACGTGCTTGCGCTTCCGCATCGCCGCGAGCGAGATCGTGGCGTGCAGATGGTCGGGGGTCATGATCTTCACGCTGTCGAGATCCTTCTCCTTCTCGAGGAGCTCGCGAAAGTCGACGTAGCTCGCGACGCTCCTGAACTTCTCCGCTGCCCGCTGCTTTGCGTAGTAGGTCTCGATGATGTCCTTCGCGACGTCGCGGCCGGCGCGGATGCCGCTGTACTCCCCTCCCCAATTGGGATCGCCGAGGGTCTTTCGGATGCTGTCGCGGAGCCCGGTCTTGTCCCAGTCGACGTAGTTCGTGGCGTCCTTGACGGGATCGCAGACCGCCGTGATCTGCACCTCCGGCACCGCGATCCAGCGCAGCAGCTCGCGGATGCCCTGCGTGCCGCAGCCGATGTACGCCATCGTGATCTTGTCGCTGGGAGCGACATGGCCGCGACCGCCGAGCACGTGTCTCGGCACGATGGTGAACGCTGCGACTCCGGCAGCGGTCGAGGCCAGGAACTCGCGACGATTGATGTCGTCCTTGGCTGCCATAGTGATCCTCTCTGGGAATCGGTCCAGGGACTGCGTGGCGTATCGGTTCGACTTCCGCGCCGGGTATGGTACTGCGCGTCTCCACGGTTCGCAGCGTCGGACGCTGCCAGGGTGCCGTGTCGTCCCAAACTTGGCTCGCGCCGGGACCGACGGATACTCCAGGCCAAGCACAGGTGCGCCGGAGGCTTCAGCACGCCGCGAGCTCTCACGTAGCGGCCGACAAGGGGCGCGCGAAGCAGCTCTGGCAGCGCGCGTGCGAGCTCGGGCACAGTGCGGCGTGCAAGTATCGCTGAGCGGGCGCGGCATTCGCCCCGATGCCGAACGACGAACGCCCCGCGCGGACCACGCGCGGGGCGTTCAACGACCACGGGGCTCGGCTATGCGCTGCGATCGATGCAGGCCTTGTACTGTGGGTTGTTCGTCTCCTCGAATGGGATCGGAAGATTCACATCCGGGCCGTAATTGTTGCCGGCCGCGGCGCCGAGCGGATTGTAGGCGCCCGTCGGGAAGACGGTCTCCGCGTTGCGAGTGTACTGCTTGATGAGACGCCGAAGATCGCCCAGCCGGTGCGACGTGAGATAGAGGTCGTACGCACGCTCCCTGAACAGCAGATTCTGTCGGCCGATGTCATCCGCTGGTAGATCGGTCACCAGAATGGGGGTGAGAGCCGCCGGTGGCACCGGAGCGTCACTGTACGTCTTCGCGTTCACGCGGGCGTCGTTGAGCTTGGCCAGGAAGGTCACCGCGTCGCCCGCCCGCAGCGCATTCTCGGCCTCGATCAGGCGCGCCTCGGTTCCCAGCGCGAGCGGCGTCGGCGCGCCGCGCGACGGGGACTGCGCGAGCGACGTGTACTTCGGCGTCCGGTAGAACGGGGTGCTGGCGTCGAAGCCGGTCGTGGTGCGCACCACCGGCACGCGAGGGTCGTTCGTCGTCACGAAGTTGATCCCGTTTCCGCCTTCCTTGTCCGCGACGGTGAAGCGCTTGCTCGTCACGGTGAACGTGTAGACGCCGTTGTACTGGCGCGGCGTGTTCTCGTCGTGGTTGATGTTGTACACGAACGTGCTCGGAACCGCGGCGACGGCCGCGGCGGCGGCCACCGGGTTGTTGAGATCGAGCAGCGCCCGGCCCTTGCCGATGCGCGCGAGGTTGAGCGCGGTCGCACCGCCGCTGCCAGCGGCCGTCGCGAGGGTGATGGCCGAGTCGAACTTCGCGACCGCGTTGGTGAGGAGCTGCGTGCCCGTCTGGGGATCACCGTATGTGAACGTGCCGTCGGCGTTGATCCGGCTGCTCGGCACTCCGTTACAGTAGTCCTCCGCGAACAGGATGTACGTGAAGCCCGCGAGCGCCAACACCTCCGCCCGGTTCGGGTTGGCCGGCTCGAACTGCGCATAGCTGCCCGCGACGAGCTCGGCGGTCGCGCGAGCGCGCTGCGCGAGCTGGAAGATGGCGAGCATCGTGGAGTTAACCTCTTTCGTGGCCCGGCGATCGACTTCGAGTCGCGTTGGAAAGGTCTCGGCGTTCAGCAGCTCGTCCGAGAGCATTCCCGACATGATCACCAGCCCTTCGGTCGAGCCGAAGGTGCCAGTCACGTTTCCGCCGCTGCCGGCGTAGGCGACCTGAAAATCGCCGATCGCGGCGGCATAGGCGTTCGGCAGTACCGAGGCGCCCGTGAGATTCTCCGGCAGGACCACGTCCGGCGTCGGTACGGTCAGCAGCTGGTCCTGGTTGCACGCCGCGAGACTGCCGATGGATGCGACCAGAAGGACGGCGCTGAGCTGTCGGGCGTTGAAGCGACGATGACGCATTGAATTCCCCGTTGGCATGTGCATGTCTCCTCAGAAGCTCAGCGCGAGACGCGCCGTGAAGTACCGCACCTGCGGCAGGGTGAGGAAGTCCGAAGTGGAGAACTGAGCCTGCGCCGAGGAGTTCAGCTCCGGATCGACGCCGGTGTAGTTCGTCCAGGTCTTGAGATTGCGCCCAGCGAACGTGACCTCCGCCGAGCCAGCCCCGGCTCGAGCCGCGAAGCGCCGGGGCAGGGACAGGGTGACCGCGACTTCGCGGAGCTTGGTGAACGAGGCGTCCTCGATGAAGCCGTCGTACGTGAAGTTCGATCCGGAGAAGCGTCCCGCCGTCGCAGCGGCCTGCGCCCGGAGGTTGGCGGCCGACGGCGCCTGTGCCGCCGCGCCGTTGCCGATGCTCACGTCGCGGAAGTAGGCCGTGTTGTTGAACAGCTTCTGGCCGCTGCGTCGGTCGATCGTCGCCGACAGGCGAACCAGGCTACCGAGCGAGAGCTGCGGGGAGAACGAGAGCTCCACCTTCGGGAACGGTGTCCCGCGAAATCCCGCCGAATCGCCGAGGGTGACTTCACAGTCGGCCGATCCGGCCCCGGCCGGACAGCCAATGAGCCCGTCGTTGTTCTTGTCCGTGTACGACACGATCGGCTTGACGAAGTACGCGCCAAGCGGGTACCCGGTCTGGAAGACCTGTGTGCTGCTGTTGAAGAAGACCGGCGGGATCGGCTTGCCGAGCGCGTCGACGCCGAGGTCATCGAGATTGTTGGTGTTCCAGGATCCGTTGGCCGCAACGTCGAGCTTCACGTCTCGGCGGTCCAGCACCGCGATCCGCGCCTGCACCTCGTCGCCATAGTTCCGGACTCGCCCGAGATTCTGGAAGCGAGAGGGGCTCGAGCCGAGTGAGGGGGCGAGGTTCACGTTGACGAGCGCGTCTTTCGTGATCTTGTTGTAGTGCGAGTACTCGAGGTACACGCGATCGCGCAGGAGTCCGAGGTCGAATCCAGCTTCCGCCTCGGTGCTTTTCTCCGGCTTGAGGTTCGGGTTGCCCGCGCCACCGACGGTGAAGCCGGGGAAGTCCTGGCCCGCCGCGACGACCGCGACAGGGCTGTACGTCTGCTCGGCCGCGAGGTAGCCCGGGTTCTGTCCCGCGGATCCGAGGGCGGCGCGCAGGCGCAGCGACGAGATCGCGTCGATCTTCGGGAAGAACCCTTCCTCGCTGATCACCCAGGAGCCGCTGACCGAGGGGTAGTAGATCCTCGGGTAGTTCGTACCGAAGGCACTGTTCCGATCGGTGCGCGCGGAGGCGATGAGGAACACCTTGTCGCGCCACGCGAACTGCTCGCGGCCGAGGAAGCCAAGCGTCCGGACGTCCGACGTCTGCTCGCTGATCGAGAAGCGTGCATTCGTTCCGGCGAGCGAGCTCGTGCCGGCAAGGAGCTTGGCGCCGAAGGCATCCGTGCGCGCGAAGTAGACGTCCGAGTACGAGGTGCCCACCGTCGTCGTGAACTTGATGCTCGGTGACAGGTCCCACACCGCCTGCCCGTTCAGGCCGGAGGTGTAGTTGTAGACCTGCGCGCGATAGATGCCGCGACTGCCGTCGAGCGTGTTCTGGGAGACCGCGAGCACCGCGGGTGGCAGCGTCTCGATGTCGCTGCGGTGGTCGACGTCGGCGCCGAAGGTGCCGTTGAAGCTGAGCCACGACAGTGGCGTCCAGTTGCTCGTCAGGCCGCCCGTCAGGCGTTGCACCGCCTGGCGCGTATCGATGTTGAAGTACGCCTTCGGAGCGATGCCGGAGTTGAAGTAGCCGCGGCTGAGGGTATCGGTGCCACAGAGCGTCGGGTGCTGCGCCGCGAGTCCGCCCGGGCCGCAATCCACCGCCTTGCCAAGCATCGCACCGGAGATGACGCCGAACGAGTTGTTGTCGTTCTGCGGACGACGCAGGTCGCCGTTGATGTAGCCGATGCTCACCTGCGCGTCGAGGTTCTTCGTGAGCTGTCCACGCAGGTTGGTGCGGATGTTGAGCTGCTGTTCATGGTTCACCGCGATGACGTTCTGCTCCTTCCGGTATTCGCCGGCGAGGAAGTACGTCGCGACGTCCGAGCCGCCGCTGGCACTGAGGCCGGCGATGCGACGGCTGCCGTCCTCGATCATGTTCGCGGCCCCGAGGGGGAAATGGGTGACGGTCGAATCCACCGCGACGCACTTGGTCGCCGCCGTGGAGACGCGCGAGAACAGGCTGCAGTTCGTCACGAGCGCGCCCGCGGCCGTGTGCCCGAAGGAGCGGTAGTTCACGGGGTAGTCGTTGACGTCGTGGAGATTGCCGGACTCGACGAACGCGTCCCACTTCGTCTTGCCCGACCGTCCCTTCTTCGTCGTGATCTGGATGACCCCGTTCGACGCCGCCGTACCGTAGAGCGACGTCGCCGCCGGACCCTTGATGACCTCGATGCTCGCGATGTTCTCGGGATTGATGTCGTTGTAGCGCGACGGCTGCTGGCCGCCGGTCCCGATCGCCGTCGAGTTGGCCGTGTTGTCGATGCGCACTCCATCGACGATCATGAGCGGATCGTTGTTCAACGAGATCGAGTTCGATCCGCGGATTCGGATGCGGGCCCCGGCACCGGATTCCCCGGCGGCCTGCTGCACGACCACGCCGGGGGACCGGGAGCTCAGCATGTCGGCGAACGTGCTCACCGCAGCCTTGACCACCTGCGACGCGTCGATCGAGGCCGTGGACACGCCACTCTCGCGCCTTCGCTCGGTCTGTCCCGTCGCCGTCACGGTGACCTGATCGAGCGTCGTGACCGACACCGTCAGCCTGAAGTCAGCCGTGGTCGTGCTGTCCGAGGTGACGGTAATGGTGCGCGAGACTGGGGCGTAGCCGATTCGCTGCACGGCGACGGTCA
>QHVE01000078.1:9230-10504 GCA_003223455.1 Gemmatimonadota bacterium
TTTCCCGCCCGCACGCCCGTGATCCGGTAGACACCCCCTTCACCGGTCAGCGCGCCGCGGTCGGTACCGGTGACGCGGATCTGCGTCCCCACGAGGGGGCGCGACGTCTGGCGGTCGACCACCTGGCCCGCAACCGTACCCGTGCCTCGCTGTGCGAGCAGTGGCGTGGCAAGCAACAGCATCGCTGTGCCTGCGAGAAGAGTTCGGATCCCACCCATGTAGGTATTCCTCCGCGAACGAAGCCAACCGGTGAACAACTGGAATACAACTCCTGCTACCGCTCAGCGTGCTTGGGTGAGCGGTATGAGACGGTAGACCTTGCTACAGCTGTTTTGGTGACAACGGCGGATCGACGGCGAGACACCGAGCCGGACACAGTCGGGGACTCGCGCCGATAAGCGCACTCTGCCGGAACGCGAGCTAAGCCTTTCGCGGCTCGGCACGGCCTTGGTGCGCGAGCCGTTTCGATCGGAAAGGGCTGGGGCTGGTGGTAATCTCGCTCCTACGGCTGAGCGCGCAAGTGTCGACTGCGTCGAGGAGTGGCGTGGGGAGGGGCGCTCACGCCGGCGGCCCGGACGCGTGTCGTTTTCTGCGACATCACGGCCTCCGCCGGCCTCCGGTCAGTACCCATGCATTCGCTCGGGCGACTCGTCAGCGGCCCGGTCGCGTCATGTACACGGTGATGCGCGTGGTGCGACGCGCCGGGCAGACCACATCGATCTCGCTCCCCGACACGCTCAGCGTGCTCGGACGAGATTGCGATCCGTCGGCCACGAGCACCCGGTCCGCCCGCGTGCCCTGCTTCACGTACGGGCGGAACTGAACCGTCACGGACTCGCCCGCGTTGTCGATGTCGAGCACCACGGAGTCCGGCGACGTCGTCATGGCGAGACCGACGCTGCCCGCGACATTGATTCCACGAATGCGAAGGAGGTCCCACTCGGACGAAATGCGCGGAGCGAAACGCAGTCGGCGCTTCTCCGCGTTCAGACTGATGCCGAGCATTCCCTCGATGGCGCTGGACAGGAATGCGGCCGACGACCACGTCTGGTCGGGCACCGACTCGCGTTCGGGAAGGAACGCGTCTCCCCTCAGGACTTCGTGCGCGTGGCCAGGCGCATCGAGCCCGAACCACGGAACGAGGTCGCGCCAGAGCGAGGTGGCGTCCTCTGCTCGACCGGCCTCGTAGAATGCCATCACGGCACTCGCCGTCCCGAGGGCCCACACGCTCCCCCGGGCATAGGAGTCGGGGTCGTAGCGCGGATCGTCGGTGG
>QHVE01000030.1:0-29356 GCA_003223455.1 Gemmatimonadota bacterium
GGAGCGCGTGCACGGGCTCAAGGTGCACGAGGTGCCGCGCATCGCGCGGATCGAGCACGATTTCACGCCGGTCGCCGACGAGCTCACGCGCGCCTATCTCAAGGGGATCACGATCGACGGTTTCTTCCACGCCGATCCGCATCCGGGGAACGTGTTCGTCGTGCTGCCGGGCACGCGGAATCCACGCACGCCGGCGCAGGTGGCGCGCGACGATCGACGCGAGGAGACGCGGCCGGCCGTCACACCGATGGCGCGCATCGAGGCCGAGGCGGTGCAGTCCGCTCTGCCGGAGCCCACCGACGTGGACGTGCGTCTCGCGTTGATCGATTTCGGCATGACCGCGCGCCTCTCGTCATCGATGCGCGAGAAGGTGACGCGGCTCCTCATGGCACTCGGCGACCACCGGGGCGACGATGTCGCCACCATGCTGATCGAGATGGGAGAGCCGCGCGCCGATTTCGATCGCATCGGCTACACGCGAGAGATCGCCGCGCTCGTGGCGCGGAACCTCGAGCTCACCGCCGCCGAAGTGCAGGCGGGACGGCTGCTGTTCGACGTGATCGACGTCTCCTTCCGCAGCGGGCTGCGGCTTCCCGCCGAGATGACGCTGCTCGCCAAGGCGCTGTTCAATCTCGACGGCGTCACACGTGCGCTCGAGCCGTCGTACACGCCGCTCGACACGATCCGCGAGTTCGGAAATCAGATCGCGATGGCGCGCGCGCAGCGCGACATGTCGCCACGCCGCATCTACCAGATCGCGATGGAGAGCGGCGATCTCCTCGCGGCGCTGCCGCACCGGCTCGACCAGATCACGCAGCGCCTGGCGAACAACGACCTCGGCGCGCGGGTCGACGTGCCGCAGCTTCCGGCGCTCATCGTCGCGCTGCAGAAGGTCGCGAACCGCGTGTTCTCGGGGCTCGTACTGGCGGGCCTGCTCGTCGCGAGCGCGATGCTGCTCCCGTACTGGCGCACACTTGGCACCGTCGGCTTCATCATCGCCGCGGTGCTCGCGCTGTACATCGTGCTCACGATCATGGTGAGCGATCGGGCGCGGGAGCGGGGCTGAGTAGTGGGTAATGGGTGATGAGTAGGACTGATCTCCCATAGCCGACCTGCGTACGACAGTTGCATGCTCCGAGGGCATGGCCCAGCCCTTTCGTCACCCCGCTGCACGCGGCGCCGCCGCGCTGATCGTCGGCATCGCCGGGCTCGCCATGGCGTGCGGACGGAGCAGTACGGGGCCGGACCGCGATGCGGCCGACTCCGAAGTCGCGACCGTCGCGGCCAAGGTCGCCCAGGTCGCCGCCGCGGTGACTGGCCAGAAGTCGCCGATGGCCGACGCCCAGCAGGCGGGGAAGAACATGGGGTTCGACACCCATACCTATCCCGGCGACAAGACGATGGCGGCGTGGAAGGCCGCGCCCGGCGCACCGTACCGGTGGGTCGGCTACTATCTCCCGTCGCCCTGCCACAAGGACAAATCGTGGACGGGCAAGCGGCAGACGCTGGTCGAGATGGGGTGGGGGCTCGCGGTGGTGTACGTCGGCCAGCAGACGTGGGGACGAACGCCTCGGGCGATCCCCGCCAGTCGCACCGCCGCGATCCTCAAGTCGAGCAAGCCCTGCAACGCCGACCTTCTTACCGCGGAGCGCGGCCGGGCCGACGGCGACGACGCGATCGCCGCAACCGAGCGCGAGGGGTTCCCCCCACGGTCCATCGTCTTCCTCGACATCGAGCGGATGGAGAAGATGCCGACGGCAATGCGCGACTACTACCGCGCCTGGGCGAAGCGCCTGCTGGAAGACGGCCGGTATCGCCCCGGCGTGTACGTGCACGCGCACAACGCGCAGGCCGTGTACGACGACGTGAAGGCGGAGTTCTTCCTCGCCGGCCTCGACGAGGAGCCGCGGATCTGGGTGGCCACCGGGCGTGGCTGGGAAGAAGGGAAGGCACCGCAGGACGTGGGCTTCGCCTTCGCCGGGGTGTGGCAGGGGGTGATCGACGTCGCGCGTACGGTCGCCGACATCAAGCTCCCCCTCGACGTGAACGTCTCGGCGTGGAGCTCGCCATCGGATCCCGACTCGCCGGTCGACGTGCCCGCAGTTCCGCCAGTCGACCGGGTGGGAGAGTAGCGCTACTTGCCGGTCAGGAGCTTCGCCACGCCGCCATGGCCAGAGCACATCCCCTGCGCACTCTTGGCGTGCGAGTACGTGTTGTCCTTGCACATCGCCGTCGCGCCCTTCGCGTCCTGATCGGCTGATTTCGTCATCGACTTCGCGGCCTTGCTGTCGGCCTTGAGTGCCGTGCTCGCGCTCTTGGCGTCCGACTTCAACGCCGTCTTCGCCATCTTCGCATCGGCCATGGCGTCGGTCTTCGCCATCTTCGCATCGGCTTTCACCGTTGCCTTCGACGCGATGCCCCCGTGGCTCGAGCACGCTCCCTGCCCGCCCGCCGACTTCGTTCCATCCTTGCAGGTCACCTTCAGTGCTTGTGCCGAGACCGTACCGCTCGCGAGCATGAGCAGGCCGGCGATCGTCAGGAGCGCGCGGAGCTTCGACATGGTTTGGCTCGTCGTACGGCGTTTGAGCGGGAACGACGGGATGTCGCACGCGCTTCGTGGCTCAAGCATGAAGCGAGGTCCCTGAATCAGATAGAGCGGGCCACTCCGCTGCCGAGCCCGCATGCCGACGGTACATCCGTTCGTGGCGCTCGAGCGTATCTCAAGCGTACCCGGACGAAGGGCACCACTCGGGACCGCATCGGGTATACACTCCACGCCGGCGCCGCCGCGCTGCGACCACTCTCGAGGAGCACCATCATGTCACACCGACCGGGCCGCGCGACGCGCGCCCTGCTGCTCGCCCTCATGGCAACCGTTGCTGCCGTCGCCGCTCCGCGCGCTTCCGCGCAGACGGCCGCGCGCAGCGTGAACCGAGATCGCAAAGTGACCACGCCATTCAAGAAGCCCAGCGACGCAGAGCTGCAGAAGGAGCTCTCACCGATGCAGTATCGCGTGACCCAGCACGAGGGCACGGAGCCGGCGTTCCACAACGAATACTGGGACAACCACGAGGCCGGGATCTACGTCGACGTCGTCTCGGGAGAGCCGTTGTTCAGCTCACTCGACAAGTACGATTCGGGCACCGGTTGGCCGAGCTTCACGAAGCCGCTCGTGCCGGAGAACATCAAGACGAAGACCGACCGCACGCTCTTCATGGCCCGCACCGAGGTTCGCTCGGCGCACGCCGACTCGCACCTGGGCCATTTGTTCGACGACGGCCCCCGCCCGACGGGGCTGCGCTACTGCATGAACTCCGCGTCGATGCGGTTCATCCCGGTGAGCCAGCTCGCCGAGCAGGGGTACGGTGAGTACGTGAAGCTGTTCCAGGCGATGGGAAAGAAGTAGCGGTTGGTGGTTGAGCGGTTGGTGGTTGTAGAAACGGCCTCGGGAAGCGATTGCCTCCCGAGGCCGTTCACCACTCACCGCTCACCGCTCACCGCTCACCGCTCAACCGCCACTCTCGCCCTCGAATGGCGACCAGGAACGCCGGCACCAGGTAAAGCGTGATCGGCGTCGAGAGCGCGAGCCCGCCGATGACCGCGAGGGCGAGCGGGCGTTGCATCGCGCTCCCGGCGCCGAGTCCGAGCGCGAGGGGCAGCAACCCGAAGAGCGTGCAGAGCGTCGTCATCAGGATCGGACGCAGTCGGACCCGTCCGGCCTCCAGCAGCGCCGGCTCCAGCGCCTCGCCGTTGACGCGCATCCGATGGTGGGTGAAGTCGAGCAGGATGATTCCGTTCTTCACGATGAGCCCGACGAGCAGGATCAGGCCCATGAACGATGACACGTTCAGCGGCGTGCCGGTGACCAGCAGCAGCGTCACGGCGCCAGCGAAAGAGAGTGGCGCCGCGACGAGCACGATGAGCGGCTCGACGAACGACCGGAACTGGAGCACCATCACCGCGATGACCGCCGCGGCGGCAAGTGCGAGCACGGCGAGCATGGATCGGAACGCCGACTGCTGACCGGCGTACTGGCCCGCCACCTCGACTCTGATTCCGCTCGGCGGAGGCGAAGCCGCGAGGATCGACCGCACGTTCGCCATGACCGCGCCGAGCGAGCGGCCGCTCACGTCCGACGTCATCGTGATCATCTGCTGCTGGTTCTCGCGCGTGAACGTGGCGCGCGACTCGGCAGGCGTGAACGTGGCGAGCACCGACAGCGGCGCGGTCGTGCGGCTCGCCGGGACCACGACGGGGAGCGCGCCGAGGCGCAACGCGTCGCCACGCACCGCGTCGGGCGCGCGCACGCGGACGCCGATCGAGCGGTCCTGAAGTCGCACTTCCCCCGCGGGCGCGCCGAGCAGCGCACCACTCACTGCGCCCGCCACCTGTTCCGGGGTCAGCCCCGCGCGGTTCGCCTCGGCGCCGTTGATCGCCATCATCAGCTCCGGCGATCGCTCGCTCACGCCGTTGAAGAAGTCCTCCAGTCCATCGACCTTGGACAGCTTCGGCTCCAGCTGCTGCGCGTAGCGCTCCAGTGCGTCGAGATCGGCTCCGAACAGCTTGATCTCCACCGGCCGCGCCGCACCGGCGAGATCGTTGATCACGTCGCTCAGGATCTGCACGAACTCGATGCGCATCCGCGGCGCCGCGGACTCGATCTTCGCGCGTGCGTCGTCGATCACTTCCTGGCTCGAGCGCTCTCGCTCGCTCGCCGGCGTGAGTCGCGCCACGATGTCGCCCGTGTTCTGCTCGGTGGCGAAGAGGCCGAGCTCCGCACCGGTTCGGCGTGAGATTCCCGACACCTCTCCCATGCCGAGCAGGATCCGTTCGGCGATGTGGACTTGCCGATCCGTCTCCGCCAGCGCGGTGCCACCCGGCGTGAAATAGTCGAGCACGAACGCTCCCTCGTCGATCTCGGGGAGGAAGCCAGTGCCGACGAAGCGGTACGCGAGCGCCCCCGCCACCATGAGCAGCAGCGCACCGGCGACCATGAGCCGCGTATGATGCAGGGCACCGTCGAGCGATTTGGCGTAGTGGTCCGACAGCGCGTCGGTCGCGCGTCCGATGCGCGCGAGCACGGCACGCGCTCCGCGCGCCGCAGGCGGCTTCACGACCGCACCACCCTGGTCGTCCACCACTCCCGCCTCCCCCGTGAGGAAGCTCTCGGCCAGGATGGGGATGATCGTCACCGCGAGCACGAGCGACACGAGCACGGCGATCGTCAGCGTGATCGACAGCGCGGCGAAGAACTGTCCGACCACGCCCTCCAGCAATCGAAGCGGCAGGAACACCACCACCGTGGTGATGGTGGATGTCGTGACGGGTAGGATCAGCTCGTGGACGGCGTCGCGAATCGCCACGGCGCGGTCGGGGGTGAAGCTGAGATGGCGAACGATGTTCTCCGTCACCACCACGGCGTCGTCGATCACCAGTCCGATCGCGATCGCCATCGCCCCGAGCGTCATCAGGTTGAACGTCTGCCCGACGAGCCACATCACGAACACGGTGATCGCCAGCGTGAGCGGGATGGACGCCGCGCTGATCGCGGTGATCCGGCCGCGCCGCAGGAAGATGAAGAGGATCGCGACGGCGAGCAGGGCACCGATCAGCATCGCGTCGCGGACCGACTTGGTCGCTTCGCGCACCAGTGACGCCTGGTCGTAGACGAGCTTGAGCGTGACGCCGGCCGGCAGCGTGCGCCGGAGGGCGGCCGCCGCGAGCTCCACGCTGTCCGCGATCGCCACGGTGTTGCCGCCGATCTGTCGCGTCACGTTGAGCAGCGCCGCTGGCCGGCCGTCGCCGGCGATGATGCGTACGTGATCCTCCGTCCCGAGCTCCACCGTCGCGACGTCACGCACGCGGAGCCCGTGTCCAACGACGACGTTCGCCACGTCCTCGGCACGCGTCGCCTCGCTCGCCGTCACGACGAGCAACTGCTTGTAGTCCTGCGCCACGCGACCGACGGCGCTCGGCGAGGTCGCGGCACGGATCGCGCTCGCCAGATCCTCGTACGAGAGTCCCTGCTCGGCGAGACGGACCGGGTCGGCGACCACTTCGATCTCGCGTACGTCCGACGCCTGCACGTCCACTCGACCCACGCCAGGCACGCGCGACAGCACGGGGCGGATCTGATAGCGGGCGATGTCGTACATCGTCGTCGGGTCGCCCCCTTCGAGGTTGTACGAGACGATCGGGAACAGCGCCGGCGAGAGCCGCTCCATCTCGATGTCCAACCCGGCGGGCAGGTCGCCACGCAGCTCGTTCACGCGCGCCTGCACCTGCTGTAGCGCGTACGCCATGTCGGTGTTCGGCGCGAACGTGACCGAGATCTCGCTTGCGCCACGGATCGAGCGCGACGTCACGCGCGTCACGCCAGGCACGACACCGACCGCCTCCTCGATCGGCTGCGTGATCGCGAACACGATCTGTCGAGCGCCGAGCGCCGACCCCTGCGCGACGATCGTGATGCGCGGGAACTGCAGCTCGGGATAGATCGCCGACGGGAGTCGAAGCGCCGCCCAGATCCCACCGGCGCACAGCAGCGCGACGACCAGATAGACGAAGCGCCGCTGGCTCGCCACGGCACCGGCGAGCGACCAGCGCCGCGGCGGCGCGACGGCGAGCTCGCTCGATCGTTCGCTCACGGCTTCACGGGCACGGATCGACCCACGGTCGCGCTGTCCTCCACTCCGAACGCGCCCTTCGTCACGACGGTCTCGCCGCCACCGAGCCCCGCGGTGATCTCCACCTTCGTCGCGGTGCGTCCGCCGATCTTCACGCTTCGCGCCACCGCGGTGCCGTGCGGGTCGACGACGAACACCTTGTAACCGTCTTCGTCGGGCACGAGTGCCTCGGCGGGAATCACGACGGCGTTCGGTCGGGTCTCGACCGCGATCTCGCCGAACACGCTCTCTCCAAGCCGGAGCGCGCGGCGCGGCGTGGTCATGGTCACGCGGATCGAGACGGAGCGGGAACCGCTGTCCACGGCGGCGGCCACCGTCGACACCGTGCCGGCGCCGATCGACTCTCCGCCGCTGCGCTCCCCCGCCGACAGCGTGACGCGCGCCCCCGGACGCACCTCGGCTGCCTCGTTGGGCCCGAGCGAGAGCACGACGTCGAACGCCGACGGGTCGGCGACCTCGACGAGCGTCTGTCCCGCGTCCACGGAGGCGCCAAGCGCGGCGGAGAGGCGCGTGACGACACCGTTCACCGGAGATCGCAGCACCGAAAGTTGCTGCGCGCGGCGCGCCGTCACGGACGCGCTGCGTGCCGCGGCGAGCTCCGCGGCCGCCTGCTCCACGTCCTTGCGCGGCACGATCCCCTCGCGCGCCAGACGCTCGGCGCGCTCGTAGGCGCGTTGCGCCGCCGTGAGCGCGGCTTCGGCTCCGCCCGCGGCCGCGTTGAACTCGAGCTGCTCGAATCGTACGAGCGGCATCCCCACCGCCACCCGCTGTCCCTCGGTCACGTACACGCGCGCGACTCGCGTCGGCGACGGCGCGCTCAGCGCGGCGTACCGTCCGGGACGCGCCACCACCGATCCGATCGCCGAGATGGTGTGCGTGAACGGCTCCACGCTCGCCGTCGTCGTCGAGACGGCGACGACCGGCTTCGGTCCCTTCTCGCCTTCGGCATCGCTCGCGTCGCCCTCCTTCTTCGCGCACGCGAGGAGCAGCGACAGCGCCGCACAGGCTCCGAGCATCGAGCGCCGGCCAGCGCGCGTGGAACGAGTCATGGACCGGGGAGAGTCTGGGTGAGCGCGCGCAGCTCGGTGGTCACGATCAGCAGCGCGGCGACGTCGTCGATGTACTGGGCGAGCACCTCGCGGGCACTTCGCCGCGCTTCGAGCACGGCCGGCAGCGCGGATGCACCTTCCGCGTAGGCGGTCAGCGCGCGCGTGGCCACCCGCTGCGCCTGCAGCACGAGCACGCTATCGCGCGCGATGCGGACGAGCAGTTGCTCGCGCTCGCGCATCCCTTCGACGAGGCGCTGCCGCGCCTCGAGTCGCGCGATCGTCAACTCCGCGCGGGCCCGGTCGCGCTCCGCCATCGCCTCGGCGATCGGACCGCGATTCCGGTCGAGCAGCGGAAGCGGAAGCACGACGCCGACGAGCGGCAGGAGCCCTTTCTCGTCGCCGGCGGGATCGCCGAACTCGACGCCGACGGTCAGCGCCGGCAGCGCGAACACGCTCCGCCGCTCACGCAGGATCGCGAGCTCCGCGGCCTGCAGCGACGCCTCGGCCGACCGCACGCTCGGCGGCATGGGTGCGCGCGGGAGCGCGAGCCCACCGAACGTCACCAGCATGGTGTCGGTGACGGTGCTTCCCGGTCGCAGCGAGTCGGCGAGCACGATGGCGACGCTGTCCGCGGGGAGCCCCATCAACGTCTGGAGCGTGAGCAGGGCGCTCATGAACGTCAGCGAATCGTTCGACGCGGTGATCGCCTGCTGTCCTGCGGTCACGCTCGCGAGGTCGACATCGAGCTCGCTCGCGTCGCCGGCGTCGCGTCGCGCCGCCGTGAGCACGCGGAGGCTGTCCGCTTCGCGCGCCGTCTGGCGTGCGAGACCGAATCGCGCCTCGGCGGCGAGCGCCGCCGTGTAGGTCGTGTCGACCTCGACGACGGCGGCGGCATGCTCGGAGAGCATGCGCAACTCGGCGGCGCGGACGGCGGCACGCGCCGCGCCGACGCGCGCGCCCCGGCTCCACGGTGCATCGAACGGGATCTCCAGCGAGAGATGTCCCTGCGGCGCGGACTTCGAGTAGCTCGCCGCGAGCGCCGGGTTGCCGAGCGCCCGGGCGGTGAGCAGTCGGGCGCGCGCAGCAGCCGAGTCGGCGCGGGCCAGTGCCACGCGCGCACCCGCGGAGAGCGCGGCATCGATCGCGGCGCGCCGAGTCACGGCGCGTTGCGCCGATGCCGGCCCGGCGAGGGTCAGGATGAGCGACGCCGCGGCGGCGCCCGCTGCGCGTGCGATGCGAGACTTTGTGTTGGCGCGCGTCGGCAAGGGTGCGGCAGCGAGGTGAGCGGGAAGCGATGGAGAACCTGCATCAGTGCGCTCGATGCGGGTAGGGCCGCCCGTGACGTCGCGTCATCGGCAGTGATGAGCGCACGGGTGTGCGCGAAATGGCGACCGCATCGGCAGCGGCTCAACGGCAACTTCATTTCACGCGGAGGCGCAAAGACGCGGAGAACGGCTTGCGCCCTGTCCCGCACCAAGAACGGAGGGCCTAAGGGGATCAGGGCGGATCGAGCGGATGCACGGGCAACTGCTTTTAAGGGTTCGCCGGGTCGAGGCGCTCGTGGCGCTCCTCCAAAGTCTTTTGCTCGTGCATCCGCCCAATCCCCGTCATCCGCTCGAGCCCTCCATTCTTGATGCATACGCGGCGCACATGAGAAGTGCAGATCCCTCGACTGCGCTCGGGATGACCTCGAAGCGCGTCATCCCGAGCGAGCGCAGCGAGTCGAGGAATCTGCACCGCCCTCCGCGCGAAACCCACCGATCGGTTCCCGTGCTCCAGGATGCCGAAACGGGCGAGCCCGCCCGGAGTAGCTCCGAGCGGGCTCTGCGCCGATGTCCGAATCGGGTGCGGACGGTGGCGTAAAATTTTGTTCAGCAGGTTGTGCGCCACCTTTCGAGACTCGCGCCGACCGCCCACTGTCTCCACTGTGCTCGACTCTGGAGCAGCCATTGCATCCGACGGCACCTCCGCCGTCGAGCTCGATCCCACTCGCGCCACCTCATGCGATTCGCTCGCCTCGCTCTGCCGCTCGTGCTCGCCGTGTCCTGTACGCGCTCTGCCGTCACCGCGCCCACGCCCAGCACTCCCGCGCGCACACCGACCGCGCCGCACCTCGCCGTGGTCGACGCGCTCGTTGCCGCGCCACCGATTGCCGTGGGATTCGATCCCGAGCTGCCAGCGCGACTGGACAGCATCGTGCGCTCCGGGCTCGAGCAAGGCGCGGCCCCGGGTGCGGCGCTCGCCGTCGGGCGGTTCGGCAGGCTCGTGCTTCTCAAGGGCTACGGCGCGACCGACTACGCGGCCGATTCGCCCGCCGTCGATCCGTCCACGCTCTTCGACCTCGCGTCGCTCACCAAGGTCGTCGCCACGACGACGGCCGCGATGATCCTCGAGGAGGAAGGGAAGCTCGACCTCTCGCGCACGGTGCAGAGCTACCTCCCCGAGTTCTCCGCGCCGGACAAGGCGGCGATCACCGTGCGCATGCTGCTCACGCATCGCGGCGGTCTCGAGGCGTTCGCGCCGCTGTGGAAAGCCTCGCACGGTCGCGCCGAGTATCTCGCGCAGATCAACGCGCGGCCGCTGGCGAACCCGCCCGGCACCAAGGTGATCTACAGCGACTGGGATTTCGTGCTCATGGGAATGATCGTCGAGCGCATCACCGGGACGACGCTCGATGCGTTCACCGCCGCGCGCGTGTTCGGCCCGCTCGGAATGGCGTCGACGCGCTTCACCCCCGATACCACTGATGCCACGCTCATGCGTCGCATCGCACTCACCGCGCTCGACACGCTGCGCGGCCAGTTGCACGGCACCGTGCACGACCCGAATGCGTGGGCGCTCGGCGGCGTCTCCGGTCATGCCGGCCTGTTCTCGTCGGCGCGTGACCTCGCCGTGTTCGTGCAGATGCTGCTCAACGGCGGCACCTACGGCGGCGTCCGCATCGTGCGTCCCACGACCATCGCGCGCTGGACCTCGGCACAGGACGTCGCCTCGAGTCGGGCGCTGGGATGGGACACGCCGTCGGCCGTGTCGAGCGCGGGCCGCTTCTTCTCGCCGCGCAGCTTCGGCCACACCGGCTATACGGGGACGTCGATCTGGATCGACCCCGAGCGCGGGCTGTTCGTCGTGCTCCTCACCAACCGTGTGAACTCGCGTGGCGAGGCGACGCGCCACGTCCAGCTGCGCCGCGACGTGGCCGACGCCGTTCAGTCGGCGATCCGCGACGCGCCGCTCGTCGACTGGGAAGCGCGGCGATAGCCGCGCCGCCGGCTACTCCTCGACCATGCCGGTATCGTCCGTCCGCGCCGTTTCGCGCCCCTGACGCAGCTGGTCCGTGCGTCGCCGCGCCGCCACGTCGCGGAGCGCGGTGTAGCGCGCGGCGAGCGGCACGAACTGCTGCACCGTCGCGTGCTCGGCGAACCGGTCGATGATCGTCCAGACGTCGTCCTCGTCGACCGCCACTTCGGCGCCGCAGTCGGCGACGAGCCACGCGGCGCTGTAGTCGTCCATCGCTTCCAGCCGCTCGACGGCGGCGAGGAAGCGCGACACCGCGTGCGTGCGGCCTTCGTCCCGGATCGCAAGCCGGATGCGCAGCGATTCCAGCCGCTCGCGTCCCTGGAACCACCAGCCGTCTCGTGTGCCGAGCGCGCGCTGCGCCGCGCCGAGCGCCGAGCGCGCGCCGGCGTCGTCGTGTTGACGCAGCGCGACGAGACCAAGGCCGGCGTGCGCACCGATCGCGATGTCGTCGGCGCCGAGCTGTTCAGCGAGCAGCGATGTCTCGCGGTAGAGCGCCGCGGCGGCATCGACGTCGCCGCGCTCGTTCTCCAGGTTCGCCAGGTTGTACAGCGCGGCGAGCCGGTTCGTGCCGTTGCGCAGCGTCGTGTACAGCCGCAGCGCCTCGTGGAACGCGGTATGCGCGGCCGCGAAGTCGCCGCGTCGCATCTCGATGACGCCGAGATTCATCGACGCGCCGGCGGCGATGTCGAGTGCCTGTGCGTCCATCGCGATCCTGAGCGCCGCGCGAAATGCCTCGGCGCCCGCGAGATTGTCGCGCGTCCGCATTCGCGCGACGCCGAGCACGAGGAAGCCGCGGGCCTCGAGCAGCAGCTCGCGCCGCGCGCGGGCGAGCGCGATGAGATCCAGCGACAGCTCGATCGCCTCGCGTGGCCGGACGGGCAGCACGGTCTGCGCCAGGCGAATGGTCGCTTCGGCGCTCAGCGCTTCCTCGCCGCTCGCCTGCGCCAGCTGCAGCGAGCCTTCGGCCATCGCGATCGCCTCGTCGGTGCGGCCAAGGCGCTGGAGCGTCTGCACGAGGAGCGAGCGGGCACGGACGACGTCGGCCGGCACGCCCAGTCGCTCGGCGGTCGCCAGCAGATCGCGGCACTCCTGCTCCATCTGGCGCGCGTTGTCGCCGAGGCGAAGCCGCGCCTGGAGACGGCGCTGCCGCATCGGAAGCGCGCGGGCAGGCAGCGCGACGACGTCGGGCATCGCCAGCATCGCGTCGCACGAGCGCTCGACGTCGTCCCATCGGCCCGAGAGCTCGCCCACCTTCGCCAGCGCGTCGTGCACGGTGAAGCGCGCTTCGTCCGTGCTCGCGTGACGCAGGGCGAGTCGCAGGAAGTCGGCCGCGACGTCGAGCGCGTGCAGCGAGAGGGCGCGCTCCGCGGCGCGCGTACACCACGCGTGGGCCTTGCCGGCGTTGCCGCTTCGGGCGTAGAGCGCAGCGATGCGATCCACGTCCTCCGGCGCTCGCGACGCGAGCAGATCGCCCACGCGCTCGTACGTCACACGCTGGCGCGTCGGACTGACCGACCCGAGCACGGCGTCGACGAGCAGCGCGTGCGCGAACCGATAGCTGTCGTCGTCCTGCTCGTGCGCCGGCTCGAGCACGGAGGCCGAGAGTCCGGCGTCGACCGCGTCGAGTACTGCATCGATCGAGGTGTTCGCCGCCTCGGCGAGGAGACCGACCGGGAAGATCCGTCCGATCGCCGCCGCGACGACGAGGATGCGCAGCGCCTCGGGGGACAGACGGTCGAGACGGCGTCCCACGAGGTCCGACATCCCGACCGGGAGCCGCAGCGCCGAGGGCAGCGTCCAGACCCACGCCGTGCCATCGTGGGTGAACGCGTTTTCCTCGACGAGCGTGCGCAGGAGCTGCGTGACAAGGAACGGGTTTCCCTCCGTGTGACGCAGGACGAAGTCGAGAAGCTCGTCATCGAGCTCGGCGAGGTGAAGCGATGCCTGGAGCCATTCGCGCACCTCGGTGGCGGTGAGACGCTCGAGGCGACGCTCGCGCGTACGCTCGTCGCGTGAGAGCCGCTGCCGGCGCTCGCGTACCGCGCCGAACGACACGTCCTCGCTGCGCACCGTGAGCGCGATGAAGATCCGCTCCGTGGTGAGTTGGGCGAGCAGGTGCTCGAGCACGTCCCAGCTCGCCGAATCCGCCCACTGCATGTCCTCGAGCACCAGACCGATGGGACGCGCATCGCTCGCGCCGCGCAGCAGTGCGACGATCTCCTGGATGAGCACGAACCCTTGCGTCGCGTCGAGCGGCTGCACGACGCTCATGCTGCTCGATCCGCCGTGCAACGCCGGCACGAGGCGCTCGAGCATCGGCCAGGGGCGCGACGGCACGAGCCGGTGCTCGTGCAGCGCGTGGGCGATCTCGACCCACGGGCCGTACGGCGCGCGGCTCGCCGTCTCCAGCGACCGTCCGGTCACCATCACGGCACCGCGCAGTCGCGCTTCGGGGATGAGCTGACGTAGCAGCGTCGACTTCCCTACGCCCGCCTCGCCGATCACCACGTGCACCTGCGGCGAACCCTGCACGCTCTGGGAGAGTGCCGTCATCAGCGAGCGCACGTCGGCACTGCGGCCAACGAACCGCGTGAAGTGGAGGTGGGGCGGTCCGTCCGACGCGGTGCCCGCCAGCACCACCTTGTCGCGTCCCTCGCGTTTTGCGTCGAACAGCGCCCGGTCGGCGGCGGTGAACAGCGCCTCGAACGACTCGCCGTGCATCGGCGCGGTCGCCACGCCGATGGACAGCGTCACGTGCATCGACTGTCCAGGCGACTCGCGCAACGGGATCGCCATCGTGCCGACCGTCGTGCGGATCGTGTCCGCCAGCACGCGCGCCTCGTCGCCGCCGAGTCCAGGCAGCAGCACGACGAACTCGTCGCCTGCATAGCGGCCCGTGTACTGACCGGGCCGGAGGTGCTCGCGGACCACCTCCGCCACGAGTCGGAGTGCATCGTCTCCCGTGAGGTGTCCGTAGTTGTCGTTCACCGACTTGAACTGGTCGACGTCGATGACGAGCAGCGACACCGTCGCGCCGGAACGTCGGCGCTCGATGAGCACCGCCGACGTGACGTTCACGAACGCGCGGCGGATGAGCGACCCGGTGAGGTCGTCCTCCTCCGAGACGACGAGCGCGTTCTGCGCGCCCGAACGCCGCGCGGGACTCTTCCGGTCGGTGGTGCGTGGCAGATGAATCGTTCCGCGCCGCACCAGCTCTTCGAACTTGCCGAACAACTGCGGATCGAACTGGCGGCCCGACTCGCGGCGCATGATCTCCATCGCCTCGAGATGCGAGAACGCCTGCTTGTAGCTGCGCTCCGTCGTCAGCACGTCGTACACGTCGGCGATGCAGAGAATGCGGGCCGCGAACGGGATGGCGTCGCCGGTCAGGCGGTCGGGATAGCCCTGGCCGTCCCACCGCTCGTGGTGGCTGCGCACGATCGACGTCACGTCGTCCGGGAACTCCACCTCGGCGAGCATCTCGACGCCGGCGGTGGGATGCTGGCGGATCATCGCCCACTCGGCGTCGGTGAGCTGGCTGGCCTTGTTGAGCGCCTCGGCGGGCACGATCAGCTTGCCCACATCGTGGAGCAGCGCTCCGATGCTCAACCAGAACAGCGCGCTCTCCTCGAGACCGTCCTTCGCCGCAAGCGCGCCGGCGAGATCGGCCACGCGCTCGCAGTGCCCCTGGGTGTGCTGGTCCTTCGATTCGATCGACTCGCTCCACTGCCGGACGACGTCGAGGAAGTCGCCCTCGAGCCGTGCCATCCGACGGCCGACGTCCGCGAGCTCGTGCCGCGCACGGAGCTGCGTGAAGCACGAGTGCGCGCGGTTGAATGCCCGCAGAGTCTCGCGGCTCCGTCCCAGCCGATCGAACAGCTCGGCGAGCTCGCGGTTCACGTCGCCCTCGAGCTCGAGATCGTTCACCGCACGAGCCATGTCGCGCGCACGGATCAGGTGTGCTTCGGCCTGTGCCAGCTCTCCTGTCTCGCGGGCGATGACCCCGTAGACCTTCTCCGCCTCCGCGTTGGCGCGCGAGTCGCCGAGATGTGAGGCGAGCGACATGGCGCGATCACAGCGACGCTTCGCTTCCACGTAGTCGCTCTTCTCGATCTGGAGGGCCGCGCAGTTGACCTCGAGCTGAATCCGGATCGACAATCCGCCCAGTGCATCGGCGATCGTCAGCGCTTCCACAAAGGCATCGTCCGCCGCGTCGAGCCGATGCAGCGCCATGTTGGCGAGGCCGAGGCGGTTCAGCGTGCCGAGGATGTCGTCGAGCCGCGAGTGGAGGCGGCTGAGCGCCAGCGCCTCGTCGAAGCAGCGCAGCGCCTCGCGGAAGTCGCCCCGGATCTTCGCCAGCGAACCGAGGCTGGTCATCACCTCGACCTGGAGCCGCGGATCGGCGGCGCTCGTGCTCCGATGCAGCGCCTCGTGCAGGAGGCGCTCGGCTTCGTCGAGGTCGCCCTGCCGCCAGCGCACCACGGCGAGGTCATGGAGCGCGCGGCCGAGCGCGTTCGGATCGTCTCCCTGCTCCGCCGCCGCCACGGCACGCTCGGCGCGCGACGACGCTGTGGCCTCATCTCGGTCGATCAGCGCACGCACCGATGCGTGGTCCGGTGTCGGACCCACGACCCTCAGGTGCGGGGTGCGGCGCGCGTTTCCGTCGGCGGGCGAGGACACGGAGGGAAGGACGCCGGGGTGGAGGGACATCGGCTGCGTCGCCCGGAGAGCGTCGCTGCACGACGGCCGGTGGCGCTGCCTCAGGGACGCGCCACCACCGGCCACCGTTTCTTCGGCTGTTGGATTTCTTCGGTCGGCGTGCGCTCGGGGCTATTCGACCACCACGTAGCCGGAGCCGTCATCGATCGCAGAGCGGCCGGCGTGCTCGATGTGGCGGAACAGCAGCTTGGCGTCGTCGCCAATGGTGGCACCGTCCATCAGGACTCTGCCGCGATTTCGAGCTGTTTGAACATCCTCATCTGACGTTTCCTGTCGGGCGCGAACGCCCGGAAGAGGGCCGGTGGACCGCAGCGATCCAGCATCGGATCGCCCGCCGGCCGGTGGAGATACGCGCGACTCGCGTGCGTCGGCAGCCCCTCCCAAGGCAACGTCGGGGCCAGATTGATCAATTGGTGACACTCGCAGTCACACTGCCCGAGATCTCCGCAGCGGCCTGGCGAGTTCGGTCGCCCTGCCTGTTGGATCGGTCATCTCGTGCCGTCGTTCGCGATGAGAGTTGTCGCGAAATGCAACGGATCGTGCACTCTGCCGCATCGCGAAGGCGTGCATCCCCATGAGCTCGGGCGAAACTGACGGGCTTGACCGACGCTGGATCGGTATGTCGAGAATGTCGACAGCGATCCGCTGCGCCGTGGCGAGCGCCGTTAGACGCGACCGACGCGGATGGTGAGCGGCCACTCGACTCGACGCACGCTTCCCTCCTCTCCCCACGCCGTACGCAGCGATGCGAGCACGCTCGGAAGAGGGTCCATGCCGGTCGCGGCGCGCGCACGCTGCACTGCCGACCACGTCGACAGGTAGCCGGCGAACTGGTCGAGCGTCCAGTCGGCGGTCATCGAGAACGGGGGTGCGTCCACACGCGCGAACGGAAGCTCGAGCGATCGATAGCCTTCGTCCACGAGCTTGCGCTCCGTCGGCCAGTACGGCCCCACCGTCTCCCGGTAAAACCGCTGTACGACGTCGTCGAGCATCGCATCGCGCAGCGTCAGCAGCCCGTAGCTCCACACGGCTACTATCCCTCGCGCCACCAATACCCGACGCGCCTCGGCGTAGAACGCAGGCTGGTCGAACCAGTGCAGCGCCTGCGCGACCGTGACCAGGCTGGCCGAGCCGTCGGCGAGGGCCGTGCGCTCGGCGGTCATCGCCACGTAGCGCACCCTGGAGTGCCGTGCCGCATGCGCGAGCTGAGCCGAACTCGGATCGGTGGCCAGCACGAGCGCGAAGCGATCGGCGAGCGACACGGCTGCCTGACCGCTCCCCGTGCCGCAATCCCAGGCGACGCGGCGATCCGGCGCGGCTGACGCGAGCCAGTCGAACAGCGCCGGCGGATAGCCGGGCCGGTAGCGCGCGTAGCTCGATGCGCTCGAGGAGAAATGATCAGAGAACGAACCCATCACGACTCGTGGAGAAGGACCAGGCAAGCGAGACCGTTGCGCGCCACGATTCGACACGGGCGGCGACGTTGACCGCACATCACACGCGGTGCAGCTTTGATCTGCTCACAACTCAATGCATTCGCGTCACACCAGACGCGCTCGCCCTTTCGCCGTCGGTCTCGTTGCGCATGACTGGTTCGCGCGAACTCGCTGAGGTCCAGCGCTCCGATGAGCAGCCTGGAACACGCCGTTTCATCGACGATCTCGGACAGGTCTGGCTCGTGAGCGAGCAGCCATTCTCCGAGTACGACAGACGCAGCGGCCGTTCGTTGATCTTCTCGAGCGAGCTCGTGGTGCGCCGCGTGCGCGACTACCCGAGCGACTGGTTCAAGCTCTCCGACGCCGAGCTCGTCGCGCTCAGCTGGCGCGCGTGAACGCGACGTCGAGTCGTGCGAGCAGCTCGCGCGCGTTCGTCGTGCCGTAGTTCCCGTAGCAGTTGTTGAGGAAGACGGTCGTGCGCCGTGCCTGCGCACTCGCCTCCTCGATGCGCGGGACCCATGCCTCGAGCTCCTGCGGCGAATACAGATAGCGGTAGCGTTCCACCGTCGGCACCTTCGCGGCCTCCCACGTCGCGGACCGGCGGCCGTGCAGGCGCACCATCGCCAGCTCGGGGGTCGTGACCGCAGCCACGGGAGGCACACTACTCTCGAGTCCCTGCGGTCCGTCGACCATGACGTATGCGAGGCCGAGGTCGCGCAGCATGTCGAGCGTCCACTCTGTCGCCTTGCCGCGGCCGTCCGCCCCGCCGTACCAGTGCCGATTGCGAAGCTCCACGGCGCCCGGCGTACCGGCGAGGCGCGCGGCCGACTCGGCGAGATGGTCCTTGTTCTCGGGCGTCGGCAGGAACCAGCGCGGATACTGCAGCAGCACGCCACCCAGCTTCCCTGCGATGCGCAACGGCTCGAGCGCGTCGAGGAAGTACGCCCACACGGCGTCGTACAGCTCGAGCGGCAGATCCTTCGCGTAGATGCGTGCCTTGTCCGCGAGCGCTGCCGGCAGTGCGTCGATGAGCGGCTCTGGAAGGCGTGAGACTTCCGTCGGCTGCCCGGTCATCAGCGCATGCGCCTTCACGTGGAACACGAAGTCGTCGGGCGTACGCTCGGCCCACAGCGTGGCGATCGCGCGCTCGGGGAGCGAGTAGTAGGTCGAGTCCACCTCCACCGTGGGGAACTGACTCGCGTAGTAGCGGAGCCGGTCCTCGCTCGAGGTCACGCCGCGCGGATAGAACACGCCGCCCTTCGTGATCGTCGGGTCGGTCCACGACGCCGTGCCAACGCGGATCTCGCGTGCGCCGTTCGCTGCAACGACGAGAGGACGGCCGAGCTGCTCGGGCGGAATCGACTCCAGTGCGCGTGCGGCACGCGCCGAGGCCTCGGCGAATCCGGCGTCGTGCTCGTGATCGAGGTCGGACGCGACCGTGTGGGTGTTCGTCGTACGCGGCATGATCAGAGGACGACGCTGCGCATCATCCCGGCCACGCTCCCTCGCTCAACGCACGCGGCTCGCGTCGACAGCGGACACCCGCACCGGCTCCTGCCCCGGCTGCGCCGCGTTCAGTGCCATCCCGTTCCGCTCGGAGAGCAGGCGCGTCACGAACCGCTGCCCCTCGGAGACGCGTTCCACCTCGATCGAGATCGCGTCTACCGCTTGCTCGATCCGCTCGAGGCGCTCGCCCGATTCGGTCGGCATCGCCGGCGCGGCCATCGCCATCCGCGAGCCGCGCTTCCAGATCAGCCGCGACATGGACAGCGCGATCGGCGAGAGCACGAACAGGATGAAGCAGATGATGATGGGCTCGGGATCGACGTTCGAGAAACGCACGTTGGGCCCACGGAAGTTCACCGGCGGCTCCGTCATGGCGACGTACTGCGCCGCCTCCGGCGAGGCGAGCTGCTGTCCGACCTCGTCGAGCTGGCCCTCGATCCGAACGATGCGCTGGTCGAGCGTGGCGAGCCGCGCCTCGAGCCCGGCCTTGTTCACGCCGTCGGCGTGCCGTACCTGCTCGGCGAGCGAACGGCGTCGACCCGTCGCGCTCTCGAGCTGATCGCTGAGCTCCGACCGGCGCGCCCGCAGGTTGGCGATGTCCTGCTTGCTCATCGCGGCGCCGGCAAGCTGTCCGGTGGAGACGACGTTCGGAGACGGCGCGTCCGGCGCGGGGGGTGGCGCGGGAGGTGGCGCGGGAGCCTGCTGAAGGCGTGAAGACATGGTCGGCCCTACGGCGGTGACGAGGTACGGGTTGCACCGAGCGCGGACGCGTCCCGACCTCGTCGACCGAGAGCGCGTCGTCCTCAGGGGGCCGGGAGCGCGAAGCCGAGATAGCCGCCGCCCGTACCGTCGGGCGCGATGACGGCATGCAGTATCACGCGGTCGACCTTGTTGTCCCGGTGCGCGTGCGAGTAGCGCACGACCTTGAGACCGCTGAAGGTACCGATTGCCGCGCCGAGCGCCACGTCGCTCGCCCAATGCTTGTTGTGGTACATCCGCGAGAGCCCGACGAGGGTCGCGCCGCCGTACATGACGGTCGCCACGTAGGGGAGGGCCTTTGGGTGCAGGCGCCGAATCTCGCTCGTCACGGCCGACGCGGCCGCGAACGCCGTGGACGTGTGCCCGGATGGGAACGACTGCCGGTCGGCGTTTCCGAAGCCGCCGCCGAAGTGGAAGTCGCGCGGGTTGGTGTCGTTCGACACGAAGGGGCGTGCCCGACCCAGTGTCCCCTTGAGCAAGCCCGTCAACCCATTGGCGACGAGCAGGGCCTCGGTGCCGTGCCAGCCGAAGTCGGCGAGATCCGGCCTCCTGGCGACGCGACCGACCAGGTAAAGACTCCCCCCGATGATGTAGGCGCCGGGCGAACTGATCGTCTCGAAGCCGACGGCCGATTTCTGGGTGAAGCCGTTGAACGTCGAGTCCTGATGGATCTGACGCGCGACGTTCTCATCGAGCGGGAACATCGCGAAGGTGAGTCCGGCGAAGCTGGCGGCGAGGATCGCGTCGCGATACGTGAACAGCGTCCGCCGATGCTCGGCGTGCGCCGTGTCGCGGGGGACGACGGTCCGGTTGTCACCCGGTGGCGGATTCTGGGCCGATGCGCGGGCGGGCGGCGTGAAGCCGAGCGCCAGGATGAGTGCCGTGATCGCGGTGGCCGGCGCGCGGCATGGACGGAAGTGCGGGACTCGTGATCGAGTCGATCGTGGCGTGCTCGTCATGGCTGACGCAAATGCATGATTCGGGCAAGGCGAGGTTCGGGCGCCCCGTCGTCGAGCCGGGCTCGACGATGCCGCTCAGGCGGCAGCGTAGATCTGCTCGACCCAGAGGCTCGCGCGCGCGACCACCGGCTCCGCATCCTGCTCGGCGAGCCCGCTGTCGTAGAGCACGAACCGGATGTGGGCGCGCACGGTGGCAACGGCCGCACGGTCGTCGATCCCGGCGCTGCGCATGTCGCGCGCGACGCGCTCCACCTCGTTCCGCAGCACCGAGTGGACGGCCTCCGCCTCGGCCCACGTGTCCCGCATCTGTACGGCAACGCGGCGAAGCTGCAGGGCGTCGGCACGCGACGCCCGCGTGCGGGCGATCGTGCGCGTCGAGCGCCCGACGAGCCGCTGCGATTCGGCGCACGCGGCGACCGCGCGGTCGAACAACTCCGAGAAGTCCGGTCTCCTGGCGTGCACGATCAAGGATCGCTCCTCACTCAGGGAGGCGGGAATCGTCCTGCCCGGCTTTCGCCGCAAACGACGCGCCCGCCGGCGAAGCAAACTACGGAGTACCCGAGGGAAGCAAAGTACAGAGTCTGTGAAAGCGCGGCCTTGGACTTTCGTCCAACCGTTCGTGCAAACGGCAGCGACCCGGCGGCGGCGGCGGGCCGCCTCACCCCTCGCCGATGAGCGCGATCTCCCGATTGCTACCCTCGAGGAACGACTCGTGTTCCACGAGTCGCCCGTCGTCCACCATGCGCTTGCCCTGCGCGAGCAGGTGCACGAGGCGGAACTCGTCCCGGTCGAGCACGAGGATGTCGCCGTGCGCGCCGACCTCGAGCCGCCCCTTCCGCGTGAGCTTGAGCACCTCGGCGGTGTTGCGCGTGACGAGCGCGAGTAGCTGCGGCAGGGGGAGCCGGTGGCCACGCGCGCAGTTGCGGATCTGCTCGAAGAGTGTCTGTGGCCCTTTCTTGGACGCGTCGGACGAGACCGTGAGCTTCGAGAGGTCACCACCGTGGTCGACATAGAAGGTCAGCCAGTGGGCGAGGTCCTCCTCCTGCACGTCGATATCCACGTGCGAGCCCCGCTTCGTGAGCGCGATCGCGTCGCGCATCAGCGCCTCGCTTCGTTCCACGTGAGTGGGATAGAGCCAGCGGGGATCGATCTCGAACTGCTCGTCATCCAGCATCTCCTCGAGGCACTTCATGCGGCGCTTGCCCGGGCCGACGTGAAAGTGCGTGACTCCCGCCTTCTTGCTCAGCTTCCCGCCCATGCGGGTGTCGACCACGAGCTTCGCGAGCTCGCGGACGGAAGGCTCGGTGGCGCGCTCGTCGGCGATGGCGACCTCTCCGGCGCCGATCACCTCGTCGATGAACATCATGTCCTCTCGCACCGACGCCATGACGGACGTGGGCGGCACGTTGTAGCCCCCTGACCAGAGATAGGCGGTGAGTCCCTCCTCGCGGAGCGCCTTCGCCTTGGCGAGAAGTCCCGCCATGGTCTTCATCGTCGTGTCGACTCCGAGCGTACCGACGACGGTGGTGATGCCGGCGCAGACGATCTCGGAGAGGTGGATCTCGGGGGTCTGCGTCGCGAAGCCTTCCTCGCCGCTCCCGCCGAGCAGGTGCTCGTGCGGATCGATGAAGCCGGGGCAGATCAGACACCCGCTGGCATCGATGACCTCGACGTCGATTCCGACCGACTCGACGACATCCCGATCGACCTCGCCGATCAGCCCGATCTTGCCGTCCACGAGCAGGATCGCCTGCTCGCCGAGATGCTCGGGCGCGTAGACATCTCCGTTCTCGATGAGGGTGAGCATGCGCCGCCGAAGCGCAAACGGTTTGCCTGAAGGGCGTATCAAAACGGCAAATCGTCCTCATCCGGCGGCGGCGCATCGTCGAGTGGGGGGCCGTCCCAGGGGGGCGGCGCTTCGCGTGGAGCGGGAGACGATCGGCGAGCCGTCGACGGCGGGTAGGGGCTGGGCGAGCCATCGCGGGCCGGCCAGATCACACCCTCGCAGCCAGGACCACCTCGCTCGCGCGGCTTGTTGCGGCACTTGAAGTCGGGCGCGCGTGGATTGCGCTTGGACGTTCGGTCGTCCCACATCGGGCCACCGCAGATCGGGCACAGCGGCATGCCGGCCGAGTCCACGCGTGCTCCGCTGACACCAGCGGTGACGGGACGCGCCGCGTCCGCCTCCCTCGCCGAGGGCGCTGAAATGGCCGTGCGCGCGGCCGCGCCGGCGGGAGCACGCGGCGCCGTCGGTTGCGTTCCCCCTGCTCCGGCGGCGGAGGTCCCCGCTCGCGGCGGCCAGATGACGCCGTCGCAGCTGCGGTCCTTGCACTTGTAGTCGGGCGCCTTCGGATTGCGCTTTCCCTCGCGATTGTCCCACATCGCGCCGCCACACTTCGGGCAGCTGGGAACGGCAGCGGACGACTCGATCTGTTGGGGCTCGGGCATGCGGCGCGGCAGGTGAAGGAAGTCTCTCCAAAGTAGTCGCGGAGTGCTTTCGCGTCGCGCCCGGACACGGTACATTTTTAGTCCCGAACAAACGCCGAATCACTCCCTCGATCCACGTCGCGGGAGGGAGCGGGCTCGGCGCTGGACGATCCGGATCCCCGATACGCGACGACACAGGATGGATGACGAGATGACCAACCCTGCACGTACCCCGCGCTTCCTCGATCAGGTCGAAGACAGCACCCAGCTCGCCATGGGCGCGAAGGTCCAGATCTGGGGCGGCCCCGAGACCGGCAAGAGCCACGACGCATACGAGAACCTCCCGCGTCCGCTGATCGTCGTCGATTCCGACGTGTCGGCCGGCCTGTTCAACGACGACCGATTCGAGGGGTTCAAGCGGCTCGGCCCCGACAAGATTCCCGACCTCGAGACGCTCGTCGCGTTCCTCGACGAGTTCACGAGCGATCCGCGATGGTACCGCAGCTACAAGTCGCTGCTGATCGACAGTCTCACCCAGCTGGTCGATCCGAAGGTCGCGCAGCTGGGGATCGACAACTCGTCGGCTGCGCCGGCGGCGAACGTGGATGAGCTGCAGGGCGCGTCGCGCAGCCGGGCGATCGCCGAGCAGGGGCGCGCCCAGGCGGATTGGGCGCGCATCGCGAAGGAGCTCACGCGGCTCATCCGGAAGGTGAGCGCGCTCGGCGTGCACGTGTTCGTCGTGGCCGAGGAGCGCACGAAGTTCGTCGGCAACCGGCCGGGCGACGGCGAGGACGGTGCGAAGTCGTCGCTCTCGCCGAAGAAGTTCACGCACGCGTTCGACCTGATCGTACAGAAGACCTCGCGCTCGGAGGTCGTCGTGCGGAAGTCGCGCTACCGCTCGTGGTCGAAAGACCAGAAGCTCACCGGATGGTCGGCGGCGCGCGACCTCGCCCCCGTGTTCGGCGGCGCGGTGCAGAAAGGCGCGGGCCTCGACGACTTCGACCCGGCGACGACGGCGCACGAGGAGCTGATGGATCTCCTGAAGTCGCTCGGCTCCGATGCCCGGGGCGGCAAGATCCCGCTCGCGAAGATGCGCGAGTACCTCGCCGTGGCGAAGAACAACGACGCCGCCGAGCGCGACGTGCGGAAGGTGCTGAATGAGGTGAGGCGGGAGTTTGGAGAACCCTTGAAGAAGGTGAGTTAGTGACTCGTGGAGTCGCACGCTGGCTGAGTGGCCGGGGCAGTGAACTCACCAATCAACCGACCAGCCAACCAACGATCCAACTCACCAACTCACCAACTCACTCTCCAGGGCCCGGCCGGCTTCTTGCCTTTTGGCCCCCTCGAATCCCTGTTCCAGGGCCGCACACCTGAGCGCAGAGGCCGCTATGAAGTGGAACGATATGGGGCGCAGCTCCAACATCGAGGACCGCCGCGGCTCGGGAGTCGGCCGCATGGGAATGGGGCTCGGCGGAACCGCCGTGCTGCTCGTGCTGAGCCTCTTGTTTGGGCGGAATCTGTTCGAGGACGTACCGGCCACGACCACGTCGACCGGAGAGCTGGCGCCGGCCGACTCGGCTCGCGAGGAGCCGGAGGTGCGATTCGTGTCGTTCGTGCTGGACGACGCCCAGCAGACGTGGGCGAACGTGCTGCCGAAGTACGGCACGCCGTACCGCGACGCGAAGCTCGTGCTGTTCCGTGGTGCCACGGAAACAGGATGCGGCACGGGACAGACGGCGATGGGTCCGTTCTACTGCCCGCTCGACGAGAAGGTGTACATCGACCTGAGCTTCTACGACGAGCTCAAGACGAAGTTCGGTGCGTCCGGCGACTTCGCGCAGGCGTACGTCATCGCGCACGAGCTCGGGCATCACGTGCAGCATCTGCTCGGCACCGATCAGCAGGTGCGGCGCGCGCAGCAGGGCGATCCGTCGACGGCGAATCAGTACTCGGTGCGGCTCGAGTTGCAGGCGGACTGCTACGCCGGCGTGTGGGGTCGCTCGACGCAGCAGCGTGACAAGCTCGAGCAGGGCGATATCGAGGAAGGGCTGAACGCGGCTGCCTCCGTGGGCGACGATCGCATCCTCGCGCAGAGCGGCCGTCACGTGAACACGGACTCGTTCACCCACGGCTCCTCGGCGCAGCGCGTGAGCTGGTTCCGGAAGGGATTCGAGACGGGCGACCCGCGGGCGTGCGACACGTTCGGCAGCGGCGGCGGGTGAGCGCCCGAGCGTGGGCCGGTGCGTCGGCAGGCGCACGCATCGGCCCGCCTCCTCACCGCTTTTGCATTCGCGACTGACATTTCGACGCCGCCCCGATCGGGGCGGCGTTGTCGTATCATTCGGGACACAGATCAGTCTCCATTCGTGAGCGGCGCCGCTGCTCGCCTGACGGATGCACGGTTCGGAATGCATCGTTGTCGGGCGACGTTTTTGCGTCGATGTGCCCATCCATGTCCCGCCTTTCGCTCGTAACTCATGGAACGAGTTCCATCCGACACTGACACCGAACTGCTGCAGGATGCGGTGACGCCACCCGCGCCGCAGGCCGACGACGCGCGCCACTCCGAGGGGAACGGTAGCGGCAACGGACACGCCCCGAGCACACAGAGCGCGGAGGGCGATGGTTCCTCGTCGCTCGTGACGACGCCGCGCCGCAAGCCGCGCGCGAAGAAGGCGGCCGCGACGAGCGGGACGGCGACGGTTCCCGAGCGGCCCAAGCGCACGTCGCGCAAGAAGATCGAGCCGCCGCCGCAGACGCCCGCGATGGCGGTGCCGACCGCGCCGCTCACGCGTCCCGACGGCACTCCCGCGCCGGTCGTGCATCTGGTGCCGGAGCTGGCGCCGTTCGCGCGCACCGGCGGACTCGGCGAAGCGGTGGCGAGCCTCGCGAAATATCAGGCTGCGTCGGGCATTCCCGTCACGGTGATCATGCCGTTGTACGCCGCGGTGCGCGAGCGCACCGAACTGCGTCCGCTGGCGCCCGAGTTCTCGCTCACCGTGGGGCCACGCACCGAGACGGCTCGCCTCTACGAGCCGGCTGCGCCGCACCAGCCGGGCAACCCTCGCATCGTGTTCGTCGAGAGCGAGGTGTATTTCGACCGACCAGGCCTCTACGGCGACGAGGTGGGCGACTATCACGACAACGCGCGCCGCTACGCGCTGTTCGCGCGCGCGGTGCTCGTGGCGCTGCCGAAGCTTCTGCCGGAGGCGCCGAGCATCCTGCACGCGCACGACTGGCAGACCGCGCTCGCGAGCATCTACCTGAAGACGGAGTTCATCGCGCATCCCTACTACGAAGGGATCCGTGCCGTGCTCTCCGTGCACAACGCGGGATACCAGGGGCACTTCCCCGAGTCCACGATGACGGAGATCGGGCTTCCCATCTCGCTGTACAACCATCGGCAGCTCGAGTGGTGGGGCCGCGTCAACCTGCTCAAGGGCGGTCTCGTCTTCTCCGATCTCGTCGTCACGGTGAGCCCGACGCACGCGCACGAGCTGCGCACCGAGAAGGGCGGGTTCGGCCTGGATGGTGTGTTCGTGGCGTTGCGTGATCGGCTGGTCGGCATCGTGAACGGGATCGACCAGGAGATCTGGGACCCGACGCGCGACACGATCATCCCGCGTCGCTACTCGTCCGAGAACCTCGCGGGGAAGAAGCGCTGCCGGCTCGCGCTGCAGCGCGCCACGGGGCTGAGCCGCTGGTCGGCGCCGATCTTCGGGCTCACGGCGCGCCTCGTCTCGCAGAAGGGGCTCGATCTCGTGCTCGGCGACCCGGGCTACTTCGCGTTCGACGCGCAGTACGTCTTCCTCGGACAGGGCGAGGCACGCTACGAGGCGATGCTCACCGAGCTCGCCGAACGCGCACCGAGCCGCATCGCCGTGAACCTGGACTTCACCGACGAGTTCGAGCACCTCCTGCTCGCCGGCGCCGATCTCTGCCTCATGCCGTCGCAGTACGAGCCGTGCGGGCTCACGCAGATGCGTGCCCAGCGCTATGGCACCATCCCCGTCGCGCGGCGGGTCGGCGGACTGGCCGACACGATCGAGGACGGCGTGACCGGGTTCCTGTTCGACGACTACACGCCGACGGATTTCATGCGCGCCGCGATGCGCGCCGTGGACCAGTACCGTGAGGCGGAAGCGTGGGAGGAGATGATGCGCGAGGCGATGTCGCGCGACTTCGGGTGGGAGCGGAGCGCGGCGCGCTACCTCAGCGTCTACCGGCGCATCCTCGGGCTCCCCTCGGTGCGACAGGACCGCGTGTTGGCGGCCGGAGTATAGTACGGAGCGTGGCGCCGCTGTCGGCGCCACGCGTCGTTCGAGCTCCGTCTCCGTCTCTCGCACCTCGCGCATGTCGTTTCGTGTCGCTCGTCTCGTGGCCGTCCTGTCCACTCTCGCCGGCGGCGGCCCGGCGCGCGCGCAATCCGACCCACCGCCCGTCGCGCGCGAGCTGCGCGCCGTCTGGGTCGCGACGGTGGACAACATGGACTGGCCGTCGAAGGCCGGACTTCCGACGAGCGAGCAGCAGTCGGAGCTGATCGCCATCCTCGACCGCCTCGTGCAGCTGCGCATGAACGCGGTCGTGCTGCAGGTGCGGCCCGCGGCCGATGCGCTGTATCGATCGGATCTCGAGCCGTGGTCCGAGGTGCTCACGGGAACGATGGGCCGCGCCCCCGAGCCGTTCTACGACCCGCTCGCGTTCGCGATCACCGAGGCGCACAAGCGCGGGCTCGAGCTGCATGCGTGGATCAACCCGTACCGCGCGCGCTACTCGCTGACGCGCCCCGCGTCGTCGAACCACGTGAGCCGCACCCATCCGGAGCTCATGCGGCGCTATGGGCCGTACCTCTGGATGGATCCGGGCGACGCGCGCGTCCGCGATCTCACTACGCGCGTCGTGCTCGACATCGTGCGGCGCTACGACATCGATGCGCTGCACATGGACGACTACTTCTATCCGTACAAGGAGACGGTGCGCGGGCGCGAGCTCCCCTTCCCCGACGATGCCACGTGGACGCGCTATCGCCGCGACGGAGGCACGCTGACACGCGAGGACTGGCGGCGCGAGAACGTGAACCTGCTCGTGCGCCAGCTCAACGACGCGATCCACAACGTGAAGCCGTGGGTCCGCTTCGGCATCAGTCCGTTCGGCATCTGGCGGCCGGGCAATCCACCGTCGGTGCGCGGGCTCGATCAGTATTCGGAGATCTACGCCGACGCCCGCAAATGGCTGCGCCAGGGCTGGGCCGACTACTTCACGCCGCAGCTCTACTGGTCCACGGACAAGCCCGAGCAACGCTACGACGAGCTGCTCAAGTGGTGGGTCGGCGAGAACGTGATGCACCGCCACATGTGGCCGGGCAACTACACGGGAAAGATGCTGCTGCCGAGCTTCCAGTGGCGCACGAGCGAGATCCTCGAGCAGATCCGGCTGACGCGCGCCCAATCCGGCGCGACGGGGAACGTCCACTTCAGCATGAAGGTGTTCTTCGAGAACCCCGATGCGCTGAACGAGCGGCTTGCCGCGGGTCCGTACGCGCAGCCCGCGCTCGTGCCGGCGACGACCTGGCTCGACGTGGGCACCCCTGCGCCACCGACCATCTCGACGCGGAGCGATCCCGCCGCGGGTCGCACGATGCTGGAGATTCTCCCCACGTCGCAGCCACCGGTGCCGATCGGGGTCGGGGGCACGTCCACGGTGCCGACGACGCCGTGGCTCTGGGTGGTGCAGACCCGGACCGACGCGGGATGGACGACGGAGGTGGTGCCCGCCGCGGTGCGCAGCCGTCCGCTCGCTGCGCGTGGATCGCCGCCGCCGCGCGAGGTGCGCGTCATGGCGATCGACCGGCTCGGCGTCGCGAGTCCCGCGGCCATGCGTCGCGCGCCGTTCTAGACGCCTTCCCCGCCTTCCCACGCTAGGTCATCTTCGCGTCGGTTCGATTTCCTTTCGCCGACCTTGACCAGCATTTTCGGACGAGCGCTCGCGTTTCACGCGGCGCTCGGTGGTGGGTCACGCGGAGCCGCGGATGCACGGGCAACCGCTCTTTGGGCTCCGCCGGATCGAGTCTCTCGTGGTGCACTCTCGAAGTTTCTTGCTCCAGCATCCGCTGCAATCCGCCTCAGTAAGCAAACCCTCTCTTCCTGACGTCTGCCCGCCTCCTGTGCGCCAAGACTTTTCCCGGTCCTCCCGCCGTTCTCAGCGCCTTCGCGCGAAACGCACACCCTTCCCGGCAGCCATGGTACGACGAATCGTCGCGGCGGCGCTGATCACTGCGGGCTGTCTCGGCATCGCGTCGACGGCCCACGCGCAGCGAGCGGCGCGTCGGCCGCTGCCGCATCTGCGCGTGAGCGAGAGTGGACGCTTCCTCGTCACCGAGGACGGGCGTCCGTTCTTCTACCTCGGCGACACGGCATGGGAGCTGTTCCATCGCCTCACGCGTGAGGACGCGGTGCGCTACCTCCAGTTCCGCGCCGACCAGGGCTACAACGTGATCCAGGCGGTCGCGCTCGCGGAGT
>QHVE01000030.1:29390-29869 GCA_003223455.1 Gemmatimonadota bacterium
GGTCGACCGCGATCCGGCGCGACCGGCGACCACGCCGGGACACGACCCGGCCGACCGCGCCGCGTACGACTACTGGGACCACGTCGACTTCATCGTGAACGAGGCGGAGAAGCGCGGGCTGTACGTCGCCATGCTGCCGACGTGGGGACGCTGGGTGACCAATCCGGAAGCGCCCGGCGACGTGGTGTTCGACGAGGCGAAGGCAGAGTCGTACGGCCGCTTCATTGGAAAGCGCTACGCCGCGCATCCGATCATCTGGGTCCTGGGGGGCGATCGGAACACGGAGGGAGTCGAGAACGTGTGGCGGGCGATGGCGCGCGGCATCGCGATCGGCACGAGCGGCCGCGAGGACTACGACCGCGTCCTCATGACGTTTCATCCGCGCGGAGCCCGATCGTCGTCGACGCCGTTCCACGAGGATCGGTGGCTCGACTTCAACATGCAGCAGACGGGGCACGGACTCGCCGCCCAGACGCACA
>QHVE01000030.1:29910-51687 GCA_003223455.1 Gemmatimonadota bacterium
GTGAAGCCGGTGATCGACGGCGAGCCCCTGTACGAGGATCACCCGCTCGACTTCCGCGCCGCGCAGAATGGCTGGTCGTTCGACGCGCACGTGCGGCAGCGCGCGTACTGGGACGTCTTCGCCGGCTCGGCCGGACACACCTACGGGAATCATGCGGTGTGGCAGTTCTACGCACCCGGCCGCACACCGGTGAATGGCCCGCAGATGTACTGGCAGCACGCGATCCGCCGGCCCGGGGCGGCGCAGATTCCGCTCGTGCGCAGGCTGATCGAATCGCGCGACTACTTCTCACGCGTCCCCGACCAGTCGCTCGTCGTCGACACGCTCACCGGCGCCGATCACGTGCAGGCCACACGCGGCATCGGCTACGCCTTCGTGTACAGCGCGCAGGGCCGCCCATTCGATGTCGTGATGGGGAAGATCGCCGGGGACAGCGTAGCAGCGCAGTGGTTCAACCCACGCTCGGGCGACTCGCTGGCGATCGGCCGGTTCGTGAACCGCGGGACGCAGAAGTTCACGCCGCCGTCGCAGGGGTTTGGGGCGGATTGGGTGCTGGTGCTCGATCACGCTCGAAACTAGGGCACTGCTGTACTCCGTACCGGGCAGAACCGACGTACCGGGATTGGCATAGCGGCCCCACGAAGGGCGTCCTCTGGCAGAAACGCTCAAATCAGGCGTCAGATAGCGCGTTCAGCGATTCATTCGTGGTATCCGTCGCGCGGGTCCAG
Organism: Gemmatimonadota bacterium; assembly: GCA_003223455.1. GTDB lineage: Bacteria > Gemmatimonadota > Gemmatimonadetes > Gemmatimonadales > Gemmatimonadaceae > AG11. The sequence goes on from QHVE01000030.1 coordinate 30,639, forward strand.
GTACGTCAGTTGGCACTCAGTACAGAGTACAGCAGTGCCTTCACAAGCCGTTCAGCGTACTGCAGTGCGTTGCCAGAATCAGCTCTCGGTAACCTGCGCGTGATTCAGCGCCGCGACGAGCGTGATCCCTCCAATCATGTTGCCGATCAGTGATGGCAGCACGTAGCCGAAGACGGCGTGCGCCCAGGTCGCTTCGCCGCGCCACGCCGCGTAGAACACTTCGCTCGACCCGGCGACGACGTGCGCGAAGCCGCCGACACCGATCAGCCAAGTCATCAGCACGATGACGGGAATCTTCGCGGTCTCCGCGGCGGGGAGCATCCACACGAGCAGCGCGATGATCCAGCCGGCGTACACCGCGTGCAGCAGCGTGACCGCGAAGTCGAATCGCATCGCCTCGCGCGCCAGATCCGAGAGCGCGCGGTGCGTCTCGGGCTCCGCCACCGCGAGCCGGCCGAGCGCGAGACCGAACAGACGAAGACCACCGTCCACAGGCGCAGCACGTTGCGCAGCGTCTCACGCTTCTTTTCCGCCAGCATGGGGACCATTGGCGTGAGGGTGTTCTCGGTGAAGAGCTGCTGACTGCCGAGGATCACGATGAGGAATCCCATGCTGTAGCCGAGCTTCGCCACGAGCGGGCGCCACGACGCATCGGGGAGATGCGAGCGGAGGAGTCCTTCGGCGAGGAACGAGAACCCCATCGACAATCCCGCGGCGAGCCCCGACCAGAACAGCGCGTTGCTCGGGCGATCGAGCTCCTTCTTCCCCTCGCGGCGAATGACCTCGTACGTGGTCTTCGCGTCGAGGGACTCGGCCTCGCGCACCTGCTGCTCGTCAGTGCCGGACTCCTCCGGGGGTTCTTCGCCCTCGCCTCGCCTCGCCGGTGGCGGCCCGGCCGGTTCGGTCGCTGGGATCGTCATGTTCCGCTCGCTGGCGTGTGTGTCGCGCTCTGGCGCGAAAAGCGTTCCGGCAATCTCAACGACGCGGAGCGAGGAGGCGTAGACTCCACACGCGATCTTCCCGGCGTTCCGGACAGAGCCTATCGTTGGCTCGCCCCCGCTGCGGTGAAGCAGTGCGCCCGCCACTCATTCCTCGACGCCCCCGCCCCGTGCACGTATCACGGTTCACGTTCGCGCGCCCCACGCCCGCGCGTCGCTCGCCCCGCCTGGGGCTGGGCGCCCTGCCGCTCCTGACCCTGCTCGCCTCGCTGGCGTGCGCGGGGAGCAGCGCACCAACCCCCGCGCCCGCACCCGCCAGCGCCACGCTCTCCACAACCGAGCCACGCAAGATCGAGGTGCTGTTCCTCGGGCACGAGTCCGAGCACCACAACTCGAACAAGTTCGCGCCGATGCTCGCCGCGGGGCTCGCCAAGGACGGGATCAACTTCTCGTACACGACGAACCCGAACGATCTGAATCCACAGAACCTCGCGAAGTACGACGCGGTGCTCCTCTACGCGAACCACGACTCCGCCACGCCGGCGCAGGCCAAGGCGCTGCTCGACTACGTGCGCGCGGGACACGGCTTCGTGCCGATCCACTCGGCGTCGCACAGCTTCCGCAACGTCGCCGAGATCATCCGCATGATGGGCGGGCAGTTCGACCGGCACGACACGGGCACCTTCACGGCAGTCACCGTTCGTCCCGAGCATCCGGTGATGCAGGGGCTCAAGCCGTTCCAGACGTGGGACGAGACGTACATCCACAAGAACAACAACCCCGACCGCATCGTGCTGCAGGAGCGCATCGACGGCGACCGCCACGAGGCGTGGACGTGGGTGCGCACAGAGGGGCAAGGCCGCGTGTTCTACACGGCCTATGGCCACGACGAGCGCACATGGAGCCAGGACGCGTTCCAGTCGCTCGTGCGCAACGGCATCGTGTGGGCCGTGGGCGACCGCGTGCGCGGCCAGTGGGAGCGGTACAAGATCGCGCCGCTCGCCTACGAGGAGTCGAGCCGCATCCCGAACTACGAGCGCCGCAATCCGCCGCTCAAGCTGCAGGAGCCGCTCTCCCCGGCAGCGTCGATGACGCACATCCAGGTTCCGCCGGGATTCCACCTGGAGCTGTTCGCGTCCGAGCCCGACATCGTGAAGCCGATCGCGATGAGCTGGGACGAGCGCGGCCGGCTCTGGATCGCCGAGACGATCGACTACCCGAACGACATCCATCCCGGTCGCCCCGGACGCGACCGCATCAAGATCCTCGAGGACACGAACGGCGACGGCAAGGCCGACAAGTTCACCGTGTTCGCCGACTCGCTCAACATCCCGACGAGCCTCGTGTTCACGAACGGCGGCGTGCTCGTGTCCCACATGCCGAGCTTCATCTTCCTCAAGGACACGAATGGCGACGACCGCGCCGACGTGCGGCAGGAAGTCCTCGGCGGCTGGGGGTTCGGCGACACGCATGCCGGTCCGAGCAACCTGCGCTACGGCTACGACAACCGGATCTGGGGCGCGGTGGGCTACAGCAATCACTACACGGTAGGCCCGACCGGCGACACGACGCGCTTCGGCCAGGCCATCTACCGCTTCCGGCCCGGCACCTTCGACTCGCTGGAACACGTCGCAAGCTTCACCAACAACACGTGGGGCCTCGGCTTCTCCGAGTCGAACGACGTCTTCGGCTCGACGGCGAACAACACCCACGCGATGTACGTCGCCGTGCCGCACCGCTTCCAGCAGGGGGTGAAGGGGCTGCCGCCGCGCGCAGGAAGCACGAAGATCGACGGACACTACGCCATGGCGCCGATCTCGAAGCAGGTGCGGCAGGTAGACGTGTTCGGCGGCTTCACCGCGGCGGCTGGCTTCAACCTCTACACGGCGCGCAGCTTCCCGAAGGAGTACTGGAATCACATCGCGTTCGTGAGCGAGCCGACGGGACGCGTGCTGCACCGCGCGATCCTCGAGCCGAAGGGCGCGGGCTACGCCGAGAAGGACGGCTGGAACCTTCTCGCGAGCGACGACGAATGGTTCGGTCCCGTCGACGCGCAGGTCGGGCCCGACGGCGCGGTGTGGGTGGCCGACTGGTACAACTTCATCATCCAGCACAACCCCACGCCGCCGGGTTTCCAGAACGGCAAGGGGAACGCGTACGAGAACCCGCTGCGCGACCACCAGCGCGGACGCATCTACCGCGTGGTCTACGACGGCGCACCGGCGGCGAAGCCGATGGTGCTTCACAAGGATCGGCCCGAGGAGCTGGTGCGCGCGCTGCGGAACGACAACCGGTTCTGGCGGCTCACCGCGCAGCGCCTCCTCGTCGAGCGAGCGAACACCGACGTCGTGCCGCAGCTCATCGCGCTCGTGCGCGACCGGTCGATCGACGAGCTCGGTCTCAATCCCGGTGCGTTGCACGCGCTGTGGACGCTGCACGGGCTGAAGCAGCTCGACGGATCGAACAAGGCCGCGACCGACGCCGCGGTGGCGGCGCTCCGGCATCCGTCGGCGGCGGTGCGGAAGGCGGCGGTGCAGGTGCTGCCGGCCAACGCATCGACGGTGACCGAGCTGCGCGCGGCGGGATTGCTCGAGGATCGCGATCCGCACACGCGGCTCGCCGCGGTGCTCACGCTGTCACAGCTCCGCGCGTCGGAGGCGCTGGGCCAGCTCCTCTACACGCTGGGCGAGGCGCCAGAAGTGGAGCAGGACGAATGGCTGTCGCAGGCGGTGTACGTCGGCGCCGCGAAGCACCGGGCTGGCTACCTGAAGGCCTACGCCGCCGACCTCGGCGCCGATGCGTATCGCGCCCTGGCGCAGCGGCTGGCGCAGGAAGAGTCGTCGCCGCCCGTGCGGCCCGCACGCAACGGCGGCCCCTCGGAGCCGCGCGCGCGTCCCGCCCCTGCGCCGCTGCGGCCGGTCGCCGAGCGGCTGCTGCGGGCCTACGTCGAGGACGTCGTGGGTCCGATCACGCGGCCCACGCAGACCGCGCAGATGCCCAACGCGTCGACGGAGCCGACGCTCGAGCTCGCGGTGAACGTCGTGCGCGGACAAATGAAGTTCTCGCTGCCGTCGTTCAGCGTGAAGCCGAGCCAGCGCGTGAAGATCACGTTCACGAACCCCGACGAGATGCAGCACAATCTCGTCGTCATCAAGCCGGGAACGACCGACGCGGTCGGAACGCTCGCCGACGCGATGGCGCGCACCCCCGACGCGGCGGAGCGCAACTACATCCCGCCGACGCCGGACGTGATCACGTCGACGAAGCTCGTCGATCCGCAGCAGACGGCGACGCTCGAGTTCGTCGCGCCCCGCGAGAGCGGCGACTATCCCTACATCTGCACCTTTCCCGGGCACTGGCGTGTCATGCAGGGCACGATGAAGGTGTCGCCGTGAAGATAAAAGTCGCCGTCGTCGGACTGGGATTCGGCGCGGAGTTCCTTCCGATCTATCAGCGCCACCCGGACGCGGAGCTGTACGCGATCTGTCAGCGCTCGCCCGAAAAGTTGAAGGAGATCGGCGACCAGTTCGGCGTCGAGCGCCGGTTCGAGCGCTACGAGCGGCTGCTTGCCGATCCGAACGTCGACGCGGTCCACATCAACACGCCGATCGCCGCGCACGCACCGATGTCGCTCGCGGCGCTGAACGCGGGCAAGCACGTGGCGTGCACGGTACCGATGGCGACGACGGTCGACGAATGCCTCCAGCTCGTCGAGGCGGAGCGGCGCAGCGGCAAGGTCTACATGATGATGGAGACCGCCGTCTACACGCGTGAGTTTCTCTTCGCCCTGGACCTGCTGACGTCGGGCAAGCTCGGCAAGCTCCAGTTCCTGCGCGGCTCGCACCAGCAGAACATGAGCCTTCCAGGCTGGCCCGAGTACTGGTACGGGATGCCGCCGATGCACTACGCGACGCACGCCGTCGGTCCCCTGCTCCGCCTGGCCAACGCGCGCGCCGAGTCGGTCGTGTGCTTCGGCTCGGGACGCATCCGCGACGAATACGTCGAGCGCTACGGCTCGCCCTTCGCCGTGGAGAGCGCGCTCGTGAAGCTGAAGGACTCGGACCTCGCCTGCGAGGTGACGCGCTCGCTGTTCGACACGATCCGGCAGTACCGCGAGAGCTTCGACGTTTACGGCACCCAGAGCTCGTTCGAATGGGAGCAGACGATCGGCCAGAACCCGGTGGTCTTTTCCGGGTTCGAGGACGCGAAACGCGTGGACGTGCCGGACACGGGCAAGCTGCTGCCCAGGGAGATCGCCGGGTTCACGCGGGCCGGTGTCTACGACGAGGAGCACGAGCACACGTCGTTCATCCAGGGAGGCGGACACGGTGGCTCGCACCCTCACCTGGTGCACGAGTTCGTGAGCGCGATCCGCGACCGGCGCGCCACGGCCGTGGACGCGGCGACCGCCGCCAACTGGACGATGACCGGCGTCTGCGCGCACGACTCCGCCATGCGCGGGGGCGAGCGCATCGCCATCCCGCAGCCCTGATGTCGGCTGCTCCGATGCAGATCGGCATCAGCACGTGGGTCTGGACGTCGCCCGCCACGACGGAGGTGCTCGAGACGCTGCTGCCGCACATCGCGGCGCTCGGCTTCGATGTCATCGAGCTCCCGATCGAGGAGGTCGGGCAGTTCGACGTGAAGCGTGCCGGCGAACTGGCGCAGCAGCATGGGCTCGGCGTCTCCGTCTGCGCGGTCATCGGCCCGGGCCGCGACCTGCTCCTTCCAGGGGAAGCCGAGCGCGGGGTGAGCTATCTCCGGTCATGCATCGAGGTGGCGGAGCAGCTCGGGTCGCCGACCGTCGCCGGTCCGTTTTATTCCGCTGTGGGGCGCTGCTGGCGCAGCACCCCGGCCGAGCGCGAGCGCGACGTCGACGAGATCGCCCGCGTTTTGCGCTCGCTGGGCACCCACGCAGCGGACCACGGCGTGGTCCTCGGCGTCGAGACGCTGAATCGGTTCGAGACCAGCTTCCTGAACACTACCGAGCAGGCGCTCGAGCTCGTCGATCGGGTCGACCACCCGGCCGTCGGCGTGGCGCTCGATCTGTTCCACCTCGGGATCGAAGAGAAGCACGTGGGTGACGCCCTTCGCGCCGCCGGCCGGCGACTGGTGCATCTGCAGGTGGCCGAGAACGACCGGGGCACGCCGGGGACCGGCTCCCTTCCGTGGAACGACGTCGCGAAAGCCCTGGACGAGATCGGCTACGGCGGACGGGTCGTGATCGAGACCTTCTCGAACCGGGTCGAAGCCATCGCCCGGGCAGCCGCCATCTGGCGCCCGCTCGCGCCGGACTCAGATTCGCTGGCGCGCGACGGGCTCGCGTTTCTGCGTGCCCTCCTCGCTCCGCACGTCACGTTCGAAGCACCTTCGCCGTAACGTTTGCCCCGCGGAGGAGCCGACCCCCCGGCTCCGCCGTTCGATCTCTCACCGAGAGGAAGCCCGATGGCCGCATCCGTCGCTTCATCCGCACCACCCGCGTCGCTCGAGGGGATCCACCGCGATCGACTCTTCGTCGCGTCGTGCTGCGCGCTCGCCGTGTCCGCCGTCGCATTTGCCGTGATCGGTGACATTCTCGGCGCCCTCAAGGCGCAGTTCATTCTCGACAATCAGCAGGTCGGCTACATCGGAGGCGCCGCCATCTGGGGCTTCTCCGTGTCGATCCTCCTGCTCGGACCGCTCTGCGACGTGCTCGGAATGAAGTTCCTCGTACGCGTCGCGATGGTGTGCCACGTCGTCGGCGTGCTGATCATGATCACCGCGACGGGCTTCTGGTCGCTGTTCACCGGTGCCCTCGTCATCTCGCTCGGCAACGGACTGATCGAAGCGGTGTGCAACCCGCTCGTCGCGACGTTGTACCCGGAGCGGAAGGTCCATCGCCTGAACCAGTTCCACGTGTGGTGGCCGGGCGGGATCGTGCTCGGTGGCCTGGCCAGCTACGGGCTCGCCCAGGTCGGGATCACGTCGTGGAAGGTACGCCTCGGTCTCATCCTCATCCCGGCGGCCGTGTACATCGTCCTGATGCTGCGCGAGAAGTTCCCCGCCACGGAGAACCAGGCGTCCGGCGTGTCGACGGGGGAGATGTTCAAGGCGACATTCACCTCACCGCTGTTCCTGCTGATGCTGGCGACGATGTTCATCACGGCGAGCATCGAGCTCGGACCGAACCGCTGGATTCCCGCCGTGCTGCAGTCGGGCGGCATCCCGGGCATCCTCGTGCTCGTGTGGATCAGCGGCCTGATGGCGGTGATGCGCATGAAGGTGTCGGGCCCGCTCATCCGGCTGCTCTCGCCGACGGGCATTCTCTTCTGCTCGATGATCCTCGTCGCGCTCGGGCTGCTGATGCTGAGCCGCGCGGAGACGGGGACGTCGGCGTTCATCGCCGCGACGGTGTTCGCCGTGGGGATCTGCTTCATCTGGCCGACGATGCTCGGATTCGTCTCGGAGCGCGTGCCGCGGAGCGGGGCGCTGGGCCTCGCGCTGATGGGCGGCGCCGGCATGGGCGTCGTGGGGCTCGTGACGTCGCCCTGGCTCGGCAAGATCGCCGACGAGAAGGCGCACGAGCGCTTCGTGGCCGAGCAGCCGGCGGTGGTGGCGGTGCTCGACACGGCACGCAACGCGCTGCGCGCGAAGCTGCCGAGCGTGCACGAGGACCAGAAGGCCGACGTGCAGCGCGCGATCGACGCCACCGACAAGGTGGTGACGGCCGGCGCGAGCGGCCCGCTGCCGCCCATCGCCACGGCGAACGCGATGCGCGCCATGATCGGCGCCGGTGTGGCCGATCCGGCGGTGGATCGCGTGCAGGCGGTGCTCGGCCCCGCCGAGAACTTCGGCGGCCGAACGTCGTTCCGGTATTGCGTCCCACTCGCGCTGATCGCCGCGGTGGTGTTCGCGCTGATCTACGCCAGCGACCGCCGGCGCGGCGGGTATCGGGTGGAGCGGATCTCAGGTGCAGAGGGGATGGTGGGGGCGCATTGAGCGCGCGCTTCACGCGCGCGTGAGTCGGTGAGTTGGCTAGTCAGTGAGTTGGTCGGTGAACTCGTGAACTGAACGGCACGTGCCACGAACCAGCGTAGAGACTCCACTGAGGGAGCTCCACGCTGGTTCGTGGCCGTTCGGGTTCAACTCACCAATCAACCGACCAGCTATCCAGCTATCCAACCAACCAACTCACCGCGTCTCACACCTCCGCTGTGCCCGCAAACCCGGGCGCTTTCCTCACCTTCGACGCCTGCTCATAGGCGTAGGCGAGCTTTATCAGAGTTGCCTCGCTCCATGCGCGGCCCATGAAGGTGAGGCCGAGGGGCAGGCCGCGAGTGTAGCCCATGGGTACCGTGATGGCGGGATAGCCGGCGACCGCGCACGGAGTGGTGCTGCTTCCTCCCGAACCCGCGTCGCCATTCACCAGATCGATCAGCCAGGGTGCGCCCGACGTCGGCGCGACGATCGCGTCGACGCGATGCTTCGCGAACGTCGCGTCGAGCCCCTGGGTGCGCGACATCGTGCGACAGTGCGCGAGCGCCTTCCGATAGCCGGTGCTCGTGAGCGGTCCCTTCTTCGCCGACATCTCGAAGATCTCCTGCTTGAAGTACGGCAGCTCGACGTCGGCGTGGGCGCGGTTGAAGGCGATGAGCGCGTCGAGCGTGCGCGCGCGGACTCCGGGCGAGCGCGTGGCGAGGTAGCGCTCGAGGTCGGGCTTGAACTCGTACAGCAGGACGTCGAACTCGGCGTCGCCGATCTTGCTCACGGTGGTGATGTTCGCCGGGTCCACGATCACGGCGCCGCGATCCTTCATCACGGCGAGCGCGCGCTCGAATGCCGCGTCGGCCGCGTCGCTGTAGCCGGTGAGCTTCTCGCGTGCGACACCGATGCGCGCGCCCTTCAATCCGTTCGGATCGAGCGCGGCCACGTAGTCCGCCATGCGGGCGCCACTCGTCGCCGCATCGCGCGGGTCCGCGCCGGCGATCACGCCGAGGAGCACGGCGGCATCGGTGACGGAGCGGCACATCGGGCCGGCGGTGTCCTGCGTGTGCGAGATCGGGACGATGCCGCTCCGGCTCACGAGCCCCACGGTCGGCTTGAGGCCCACGAGCGAGCACGCCGCCGACGGTGAGGTGATCGATCCGTCGGTCTCGGTCCCGATGGCCACCGTGCAGTAGTTCGACGCAGCGGCGATACCCGAGCCGGAGCTCGAGCCCGATGGGGTACGATCGAGGGCGTACGGGTTTCGCGCCTGACCGCCGCGCGCGGACCATCCGCTCGTCGAGTGCGTCGAACGGAAGTTGGCCCACTCGCTGAGGTTCGTCTTGCCGAGCACGATCGCGCCCGCGGCGCGGAGGCGCTCGACGATGAACGCATCGCGCGAAGGGCGCTCGCCGGCGAGTGCCTCCGAGCCGGCGGTGGTGTGCATGCGATCCGCCGTATCGATGTTGTCCTTCACGAGAACGGGGATGCCGTGCAGCGGTCCGCGGCGCTTGCCGGCGCGCCGCTCCGCGTCCAACGCGGTGGCGATGTCGAGCGCCTCGGGGTTGGTCTCGAGCACCGCACGGAGCTTCGGCCCCTGCGCGTCGAGCGACTCGATGCGCTGCAGATAGCGTTCGACGAGCTGGCGCGACGTGAGCTCGCCGCGCGTGAGCGCCGCCTGCCATTCGGCGACGGAACGCTCTTCGACGTCGAACGCACCGCCCGCGACGGATCGCGCGGCGACGGCGCCGCTCGCGGCGCTGGCGATGTCGGGCGTCGACGCGATGGCGCCGGCAACGGTGGCCGAGGCGCCGAGCGCGACGAAGATGCGCCGCGAGATCGGGGGGTCGCTCGGAGGAGGAATCGGGACGGGCATGGGCACGAGGCGGGAAAGGGAGGCCGATATTGGAAGGCGCTGCGGTCCCGAGCAAGGCGTGAGTGTGCTGGTCGGTGCGAGCCGCGTGAGACGTCGGGCGAGCATCGGCGGTACAGTGCTGGAGCCGGGCTCAGCGGATCGAAATCAGCGGAGACGGGCGTCCCTCCTTCTGTGTGATGTAAGCCACAATCGGAACACTACTTGCCTTCATTTCGGGCACTTGGCGCGAAGCGGCGACGAGGCTGCGGTCCGCGACGTTTCGGATAGAGGGGTGGCGCGATGGGACTGGTCGAATTTGCCGATAGCGATGGAGTTCGTTGGCGAGCGTGGCATGTCGAGACGCCCCCGTCGCGAGCCCATCTGATGGATCCGCAGTATCGACAGGGGTGGCTGGTGTTCGAACGTCAAGACGGAGCGGAGCGGCGGCGGCTGAGCCCCGTTCCGGAGGGCTGGGCGTCCATGCCGAGCAAGCGATTGGCGTTGATGTGTCGCGCTGCTGTTCCGGTGGTGGCAGGAAAGACCACCCCAACCGGGCCGAATGCGGTCTGGAGTCGGCCGGATACGGATGCGAGGTAGGTCAGTTCTCGGTTGACGGTTTCACGGTTTACGGCCGGCCTCGGGACGCAGGAGCTTCCCGAGGCCCGCCGTTCAGCGTTCATCGTCAACCGTCAACGGCGGCTTTATGCACCCTTGACTTGACGCCCTCGCCGACCAACCTTTCATCCGGATACACGGATGATACAGGCCCGCCCCATCTTCGATCGCCTCAGCGCGCTCGCCGACCCCACCCGGAGCCGGCTGCTGCTGCTGCTCGACCGGCATGAGCTCACCGTGGGCGAGTTGTGCGCCGCGCTGCAGCTGCCGCAGAGCACCGTGAGCCGGCATCTCAAGACGCTGGCCGACGAGGGGTGGGTGCTGGCGCGCGCCGAAGGGACGAGCCGTCGATATGCGATGCCGCGCACGGCGCTCGATCCGTCCGCACGCGGGCTCTGGCAGCTCGTGCGCGATCAGGTGGGCGCCACGCCGTCGGCGCGACAGGATCTGCTGCGCGCCGAGCGACTACTGCAGGAGCGGCGCACCGCGTCGCAGGCGTTCTTCTCGTCGACGGCCGGTCAATGGGACCGCGTGCGCGCGGAGCTCTACGGCGCGCGCACCGACCTCGCTCCGCTCGCCGCGCTCCTCGATCCCGCGTGGGTCGTCGGCGATCTAGGATGCGGCACGGGGCAGACGGCTGCAGCGGTGGCGCCTTTCGTCGCGCAGGTCGTCGCCGTCGATGAATCCGAGGCAATGCTCGCCGCGGCGCGCGAGCGCGTCGGCCACCACGAGACCGTCGCGTTGCGGAGCGGCCGACTCGAGGCGCTGCCGATCGATGACGCGTCGCTCGACGTCGCCGTGCTGTCGCTCGTGCTCCACTTCGTCGTCGACCCGGCAGCCGTGCTTCGCGAGGCGGCGCGCGCGCTGCGACCGGGCGGCTGCCTGCTCGTCGTCGACATGGAGCCGCACGAGCGCGAGGACTATCGCGCGACGATGGGCCACCTCTGGCTCGGCTTCTCGGCCGAGCAGCTCGGCGCATGGCTCGGGGGCGCGGGATTCGCGGCGCCACGCATCGTCCCGCTCGCCCCGGATCCACAGGCGAAAGGTCCCGCGCTGTTCACGGCGCGAGCAATTCGATTGCAGTGACTCAGTGATTCAGTGATTCAGTGACTCAGTGACTCAGTGACTCAGTGACTCGATAGAGAACGGAACACGCATTCACTCACGATCCACCACTCACAACTCACCACCGGTTGTCATGGCTACCACCACCCGTCCGTCATTCACCACTGCGCTCGACCGCCCTGCGTTCAAGGTGGCCGACCTGTCGCTGGCCGAATTCGGCCGCAAGGAGATCCGTCTCGCCGAGCAGGAGATGCCCGGTCTGATGGCGTTGCGCGCGGAGTACGAGGGAAAGAAACCCCTCGCCGGCGCGAAGATCATGGGCTCGCTGCACATGACCGTGCAGACGGCCGTGCTCATCGAGACGCTCGTGGCGCTCGGCGCCGATGTGCGCTGGGTGAGCTGCAACATCTTCTCGACGCAGGACCACGCTGCCGCCGCGGTGGCGGTGGGCAAGGACGGCACGGTCGACCATCCGAAGGGCGTGCCCGTGTTCGCCTGGAAGGGGGAGACGCTCGAGGAATATTGGTGGTGCACCGAGCAGGCGCTGATGTGGCCCGACGGCTCGGGGCCGAACCTGCTGCTGGACGACGGCGGCGACGCGACGCTGCTCGTGCACCGCGGCGCCGACTACGAGGCGGCCGGTGCGATACCCGAGTTCGACGCCGAGAACGAGCCGGAGGAGTGGGGGATCATCCTCGAGCTCCTTCGCAGCGAAGCGACGAAGAATCCCGGCCGCTGGACGAAGGTGGCGGCGGAGATCCGCGGCGTGTCGGAGGAGACGACGACCGGAGTGCACCGCCTGTACGAGATGATGCAAGCCGGCACGCTCCGCTTCCCGGCGATCAACGTCAACGACTCCGTGACGAAATCGAAGTTCGACAACCTGTACGGCTGCCGGCACTCGCTCACCGACGGCATCCTGCGCGCGAGCGACGTGATGCTGGCCGGCAAGGTAGCGGTGGTGTTCGGCTACGGGGACGTGGGCAAGGGTTGCGCGCAGTCACTCAGGGGCCAGGGCGCGCGCGTGATCATCACCGAGATCGATCCGATCTGCGCACTCCAGGCGGCGATGGAGGGCTATCAGGTCACGACGCTCGACGAAGTCGTGCGCACGGCCGACATCTTCATCACGGCGACGGGGAACAAGAACATCATCTCCGTGGATGACATGGCGAAGATGAAGGACAAGGCGATCGTCGGGAACATCGGCCACTTCGACAACGAGATCGACATGGCCGGCCTGAAGAAGAAGGGAATCACGCGGATCAACATCAAGCCGCAATACGACGAGTACGTGTTCCCCGACGGCCACAGCGTGATGATCCTTGCTGAGGGGCGACTACTCAATCTCGGTTGTGCCACCGGCCACCCGAGCTTCGTGATGTCGGCGTCGTTCACGAACCAGGTGATGGCGCAGCTCGAGCTGCATCGGAACGCGGACAAGCTGGAGCGGAAGGTGTACACGCTGCCGAAGCACCTCGACGAGAAGGTGGCGCGGCTGCACCTGGACAAGCTGGGCGTGAAGCTGACGAAGCTGACGCCGGATCAGGCGGCGTACATCGGCGTGCCGGTGGAGGGGCCGTACAAGGCGGAGCATTATCGGTACTAGAACGGCGGTGGGGAGTGGGGGGTGGTGAGCTCACGGCCTCACCCCACCCACCTCCCCCACGAACATCCACACCGTGTCCTCGAACGTGCCCTGGTGATGTCCGACGGTGTTCGGGAGGCCGGCGGGCCCCTGTTGGGCCGCGGTGGTGAACTTGGTGCCGATACCGGCGATGCCGCGAAGGAAGGACAGGTTGCCCGGCGGATACACCATGTGTGCGTTGCGAGGCTCGGCCCCGGCGGCGGTGGGCTCACTCGGCGTCAGCACCCGGAGGAACTGGTCGGTGGACCCGAAGACGATCGTGATCGGCGCTTCCTTCGTCTCGAGCGTCGCCCAGTACGTGTCCTCGTGGAAGCCCTTGAACTCGGGATAGTCCCACGACAGCCCGGTCTGCGTGTCGTTGTACTTCTTCCGCCAGACATCGAACTCGACGCCCTTCAGGCGGTTCTTGTAGACGCGGTACGGTCCGCGACCGAGCCAGCGCATCCCGGTCACCTGCTGCTCCGGATAGTCGAAGGTGACGCCCATGTAGGTTTCCGGCCCGCGCGGATGGTACGCGTAGTCGAGTCGCAGCCACCCGCTGGGCGCGAGGCGCCAGGTGACGCGCTGCAGCTCGCCGTCGTAGAGCGCTTCGATGACGGTGTCGTTGCCGTCGACTCTCGTCGAGATGGAGCGAAGCGTCGCGGTGCCTTCGACGAGACGCGGCCCGTCGGTGAGCGAGATGCTCTTCCCATCGCGGCGGAGGCCGGCGAGGCGACCGGTCGCGCTGTCGATCCGCACCTCGGTGCCACCCGCGCGGAGCACGTAGGCACCGCCCACACGCTCGACGGCAACGCGCGATGTCGTGGATGCAGTGGCGGGCACGATCTGCGATGCGAACGCGCCAGGCGCCGCAATCATCCACGTCCACGTGTACAGGTCGCGGCCATAGGGGTCGGTCGCGGTCAGGGCGAGCGCATGGTGGCGGTGCCAATCGGCGGGGAGCGCGAGATGCAACGCGCCACCGTGGTGCGGCGCCACTCTCGGCGACGCGACCGTGCCGCGCGCCGCGACGCTGTGGCCGTCACTGCTCGTGCCCGGCCCGGCGAAGTCGAGCAGCTGCCACGCGAAGCGAAGCTGGTTCAGATCGGTGAAGTCGTATCGGTTCTCCACCTCGAGCGTGCCGTCGAAGGTGGACGGGAGCCGGCTCTGCTCGGCGCGCCGCACGTAGACTGGCGACCAGATGCGCTTGACCGTGTAGAAGCTCGCCTCCTTCTCGCGGTACGGACCGAGCAGTCCGTCCGGTGCCCGGTTGCCGGCGACATCGATCCTGCCGCCTTCGTCTTCACGCACGATCCCTTCGTCGGCGAACGACCAGATGAATCCACCGACGCCGACCGGGCTCGCGAGCGTGGCGTTCCACCACTCCTCGAGCCCTGCCCCGCCACCACCGTCGTACAATCCGTGGATCATCTCCGTCGGCATGAAGAGATCGTCGCCGTGGAAGAGCCAGCCTGCGCAGCAGTCGTAGGCCTCGTAGTGCCCGGTGTTGATCCCGTTGAAGTTCTCCCACGGGTGAATCACGGTGCGCTTCTGCGGGTCGTACTTCGCGAACTCGCCATCGAGTGCGCGATTCCAGCCGCCCTCGTTGCCGTTGTCCCAGAGCACGATCGACGGATGATTGACGTCGCGGTTCACGAGCTCCGGAACGAGCGGCATGCCGGCCGCCGTGCTGTACGACTTCTGCCATCCCGTGAGCTCGTCGAGCACGTAGAGGCCGAGCGAGTCGGCGACATCGAGGAAATGGCGGTCGGGCGGATAGTGCGACATCCGCACCGCGTTCATGTTCATCTCCTTCATGAGCTTCACGTCGGCGATGCTGAGCGCCTTGTTCGTCGCGCGGCCGGTCGTGGGCCAGAAGGTGTGGCGGTCGCTTCCCTTGAGGTGGATCGGCACGCCATTGACGTAGAAGCCGTCGTGCGGCCGCACTTCGACGGTGCGGAAACCGAAGGTCTCGACCACCTCGTGGACGGGCGCACCACGCGCCGTGAGCCGCACGCGCATGCGGTAGCGGTTGGGCCACTCCGCCGACCAGGGCCGCACGCCAGCGATCGTCGAGCGGAACGTGACACGCGAGCGACCACGCGGCACGGCGACGGAGAAGGGCGCGCCGACGGGAGCGCCGTTCATCTGCTCCACCTGCGCGGTGGCGCGGTCGACGGTCGTCGCGCTGTCGACGTCGACCTCGGCGCTGAAGGCGCCGGTGTGGCGTGCGTCGATCGCGACGTGGGCGATGTGCTGCACCGGCGCGGCCTCGAGCCACACCGGGCGGAAGATGCCGCCGAACAACCAGAAATCACTCTGGCGTTCGGCGCGGTTGATCGAGGAATCGGTGGAGAACTTCCTCACCGTGACCTCGAGCAGGTTGTCGTCGCCGGGCTTCACCAGATCGGTGACGTCGTAGCGGAACTCGTAGAAGCCGCCGCGATGCGTCGGTCCGGCACTGCGTCCATTGATGCGGACGTCGGTATCGGTCATCGACGCGCCGACGACGATGGCGACGCGCCGGCCGCGCCATTCGGCGGGGACGCGGAAGCGGTGGCGATACTCGCCGATGCTGTCGGGCGCCGGCGTGCGTGACCAGTCGTCGCCGTAGTGGTACGTGCCGAACCCCTGCATCTCCCAGTTCGACGGAACCGGAATGGTCGACCAGGTGCCGGCGCGGCGACCGCCGCTGACTCGGAACTCCCAGGGCACGGTGCTGTCGCTCCCGGTGCCGGAGAGGAACTGCCGTGCCGTCGCGAGTCGCGCCGGCTGGGCCGCGAGCGAAGAGGCAAGCGCGGACGACGCGAGCAGTGCGGCGAGGGTGACGCGGGCGCGCGAAGAGCGTGCGGCAGGGCGACGCATCAAGGGACGGAACTGGTGAAAGGGTGAGACGCTAGCCGAGGATACGGTGGGAAGCGGTGGTGTGTTGTCAGAACTGAGTGGGGAGTGGGGAGTGACTGCAAACGGGCTCGGGACGCTCCTCACCCCCAACTCCCCATCCCCCACCCACTACGGCTTGCCTCCGAACTCCGCCGAAAACTCCCTCACGAACGCCTCGAAGCTCGTCGGCTCCCGACACGTGATGTCGCGGATGCTCGTCGTCATCATGTCGCCCTTTCCCGACTCGTACCATCGGTCGAGGTCGACGAGGTGGTTCGCGTAAATGTCGGGGACGCCGTGCGACTTCATGCCGGCGCGCATGTCGGCTTCGCTGAGCGCGACGACCTGCACCGGCGTGCCGGTGACGTCGCCGATCGTACGGGCCGCCTCGCGATAGGAGAACGAGCGGGGGCCGGTAAGCGTGTACGCCTGCTCGGCGTGACCGTTTTGCGAGAGGACGGTTGCCGCCACCCGCGCGACATCGCGCGTGTCGACGTGATTGAACACGGCGTCCGGAATCATCGTGTACATCGCGTGCTGCGCCCGGATCGTCGGCGCCATGAAGTTCGTGAAGTTCTGCATGTAGCTGGCCGGGCGAAGGAAGGTCCAGGCGATTCCGGATGCTTCGATCTCGCGCTCGACGGGGCGATGCGTCCGCGCGAAGCCGAACTCCTCCTCGGCTGCTCCGAAGACCGAGAGCTTCACGATGTGACGCACGCCGGCGGCCTTCGCCGCGCGCACGACGCTGGACTCTCCCTCGATCTGCCCCTCGACGCCCGTCGCGAGCAGGAACACGGCGTCCACGCCGTCGAGCGCGGGAGCCAGCGTCTCCGGGCGCGCGTAATCGACCGTCACCGCATCGAGCCCGGCGGCCTTCGCGCGCGTTGCCTTGTCGGCCGAGCGGTAGGCGGCGCGCGTCGGCATTCCCGCCGCGGCGAGCTCGTCGACCAAGGGACGTCCCACGTTGCCTCCAGCTCCGGTCACGAGAATCATCGTCGGTCCTCCGTGGAAGGATGTCGGGTGGTCCAATACTGCATCGCGTGATGCGGCTCCGTGGAGCCCGTGCACTGCCGAACTGGATCGCGGCGGAGATTCACCTTGCCGCGCGACTGAACCACCGGGGAGGCCAGCGGTAGGGGCGAGGAGCGGCCGACGCCATCCGGGATTGTGGGCGCTGTATCGCCGGCCAGACTCGACGATGGCACTCGCCTCGCACGGAGTCTGCCGTGGTCGCGACCAGCTCGCTCGTCGCAGCATCCCATAAGTCACTGCGGCGAATAGAGTTGAACCTGCGGCCCGGATTTCGCACCGAGGCGGGTCAGAGCTCGAACCCCTCTCGTCCGTGCACTTCCTCGCTCCACGCCTCCGCAGTCTGCTGGCGGCGTCACTCATGGTGGCGCCGTTCGCCGTTGCTGCCGGTCAGAGCGGCGGCGCGAGAGAAGCGCGGCCGGTCGTCGGACTGCACGACTCGATCGACGTCGCGTCGCTGGAGTTCGCGGGCGCGAAGGCAGTGTCGACGGACGACCTCAAGCGCATCGTGTTCACGCGCACCTCGAGCTGCCGGCTTCCCTTCCTCGTACCGCTCTGCAAGCTCACGCCGACACAGCTCTTCCGCGACCGGCGGCGTACGACCCCCGCGGCGCTCGGCGAGGACATCACCAAGCTGCGCGTGTACTACTGGCAGCGCGGATACCGCGACGCACAGGTGGACACGGTGCTCGTGCCGGCGAAGCGGGGGATGGCGGTGGCGTTCCGCATCGTCGAGGGCGAGCCGACGCGCGTCGGGACGCTGGACGTCTCGCAGCGCACGCGCGTGCTGACGCCCGAGGAGCTCGCTGGCGCGGTGGTGCTCAGGAGTGGAGACCCGCTCGATCTCGTCGCGCTGGACTCGACGCTGGCGCGGCTCCGCACGGCGGTCTGGAACAAGGGCTACGGTGACGTGCACATCGACACCGCAGTGCCGCGCCCCGATCCGTCGAAGGTCGTTCCGGTGAGGATCGACGTCGATCCGCGGTGGATCACGCGCGTGGGCCGAGTGGAGTTCAACGGCAACAGCGTGATGTCCGACGCGACGCTCCGGCGCGGTGTGCTGCTTCAGCCAGGTACGCTCTATACGCGCGACGCGGTGCTCGAGAGCCAGCGCCGGCTCTTCCAGTCGCCGGGCATCGGGCGGGCCGTAGTGGTGACGCCGCCCGCGGGGGACAGCATCAAGACGATCACCGTCGCGGTGAGCGAGCTGCGGGCGCGCCACATCGAGACGTCGATCGGGTTCAACACGATCGAGTTCGCGCAGGCAGCGGTCGAGCTGCGCCACAATGGGCTCGGTGCGGGCCGGTGGCTGCGGGCGCGCGTCGCGGCCGCGAACCTCCTCAGCGAACAGCTCAACGGCTGGGGGATCTTTCAGCGTGTCATTCCGGCCGACGCGACCTTCGACGTCGACGAATTCATGAAGCCGACGTATCAGGCGTCGCTCACGCTCACGCAGCCATGGATCGCCGGCGCCCGCACATCGGCGGCGGTGAGCGCGTTCGCCGGCCGGCGCTCGATCGTCGGCGTCGCGGTGGACGAGCATGCGGGCGCCTCGGTCGGCATCGTCCACGAGCTCGCGCCACGGCTCCCGATCGGCCTGAACTATCGGTTCGAGACGACGCGCGTCGAGGCAGGCGCAGTGTACTTCTGCTCGGCCTATGGCATCTGTGACGCATCGACCATCGCCGCGCTGGGCCGCAGGCAGCGGCTCGCCCCGATCGGCGTGAGCGGATGGATCGATCGCTCGGACGATCTCGACAGTCCGACGCGCGGCTACACGGGGGTGATCGACCTGGAGCACGCGTCGACGGCCACGGGCTCGACGTTCGCGCACGAGCGCGCTGCAGCGGATCTGTCGTACTACAAGCCGTTCGGGACGATCCCGTCGGACTACAACGTGACGAAGCCGCCGAAGGTGCTCGCGCTGCATGCGCGCGCCGGCATCGTGCGGCCACACGCGGGCGACCGCGCCTCGCTCGGCATCGCCGACGAGGGCGAGGGGGTGCTGCATCCGCGTGCTCGCTTCTACGCGGGCGGCATGCAGTCGGTGCGCGGGTTCGCCGAGAACGAGCTCGGGCCGCGCGTGCTGCAGGCGCGTCGCGCGTCGCTGCTGGCTGTCGGATGCACCGATGTCTCCATTGCCACTGGGGGGTGCGATCCGTCGGCTGTGCCGAACGATCAGTTGTTCGCGCGCCCCACCGGCGGCAGCAGTGTCGTGGAGGGAAGTGTCGAGCTGCGCATGCCGCTGGCGAAGAACCTGAGCGGCGTCGGGTTCGTCGACGGCGCGTACGTCGGCACGAGCGGCCTCTCGACCGTCGCGAAGGGGAAGGGTGCGGTCACGCCGGGGCTCGGGTTCCGCTACCGCTCGCCGCTCGGCGTTCTGCGGCTCGACTTCGGGCTGCGGCCGGTCGGGCACGAGTCGCTGCCGGTGGTCGTGGCGATACCCGACGTGGAAGGCAACGAGCGGGTGATACGCCTGACGCGCGAGAAGTCGTACTCACCGGTGGAGGATCCCTCGCCTGGAACATGGCACGCGATCGCGCGCCGGATCGTCGTGCACTTCGCGATGGGACAGGCGTTCTGATGGCGCAGCCGATCCCTCGCGAGGGTACGCCAGTGGCGTCCGCACCAACGCCGCCACCACGGCGGCGCGGCCTGGTGCGGACGGTGTTCGTCGTGGTGGTGCT
The DNA here is from genome assembly GCA_003223455.1 of Gemmatimonadota bacterium. Lineage (GTDB taxonomy): Bacteria > Gemmatimonadota > Gemmatimonadetes > Gemmatimonadales > Gemmatimonadaceae > AG11. The sequence goes on from QHVE01000030.1 coordinate 50,301, forward strand.
GCCGATCCTGCTGGGATTCGCGATCGTATTGCTGCTCGCGCTCACGCCGTGGGGGAACGAGCGAGTGCGGCGCGTGCTCGTCTCACAGGCGAATGGGCGCATGCTCGGGCATCTCGACGTCGGCCGGGGGAACCTGCTCTCGGGGGCGACGCTCACCGACGTCCGGCTCGTCGACAGCACGCGCCGCCCGCTGTTCAGCGCGCGGCGCGTGCAGGTGCGCTATGCGCTCGGTCCCGCACTGCGCGGCCACCTCGTGCTGCACTCGCTCGTCGTCGATACCCCGGTCGTGCTGTTGGACAAGCAGCCCGGTGCGCGCTGGAACTTTCAGTCGCTGATGCGCTCCAGCGGACGGCCGCGCGACACCACGCAGCACCGCGCGCCTCCCGAGCTCGCGGACGTCACGATCCATCACGGGCACTTTCTCTACCGGCGCCCGTGGAGTCCCGACACGACGCTCACCGCCGACAAGCGCGATTCGGCGATCGCCGCGGCGCTCGGCGGCAAGTCGAGGAGCCGAGTGGAGCGGGTCCCGGGCGGATTCCAGCGCGTGGTGGAGTATCGGGACATCGACACGCGGCTCCCCTCGGTGCGCATGGGGCACGACGGCCAGCCGACGGCGGTGGAGATCGCGTCGCTCTCGATGATCGGCGCGCCCTATCGCGAGCCGGTGATCGACGTGCGCTCCCTCGTCGGGACACTCTATGCGACGAAGGACTCGCTCTGGTGGCGCGGTGCGCGGATGGTCCTTCCCGGCTCGCGGGTGAGCGGCGACGGCACGATCGGATTCCATCGGCTGGGCTTCTGGCTGGACCTCAGAGGCGCACCGATCGCGTTCGCCGACCTGCAGTGGGTGAACCCGCGCATGCCGCCGTCCGGGGGAGGTACGCTGCGCTACGCGATGCGCATCCACGGCGACACGACGACGCTCTCCCTGGCCGACGCGAACGTGCGGTATCGCGAGGCGACGGTGATCGGTGGGATGGCCGTGACGCGGATCCACCCGAAGGGCGAGGAGGCGCAGCTCATCGTCGACGGATCCGATCTCACGGTGTCGCAGCTCGGCACGGACATCATCAAGGAGCTCGCGCCGAGCTTCGATCTGAAGCGCCGCGGCACGTTCAAGGGGAAGATCAGGCTCCAAGGGCCGACGGACACGCTGCGGCTCGACGCCAACGTGAAATTCGAGGACGTGAGCGCAGGGCTCAGCCAGCTCGAGGCGCACGGCACGGTGGCGCTCGGCGCCGATCCTCGCGCGAGGGGCCTCGAGGTCGCGCTTCGTCCGCTGCGCCTCGCTACGCTCGAAGGGATGGGGTTGCACGTGCCACTGCACGGCGTGCTCACGGGCACTGCGACGGTGGACGGCGCGCGCTCGAGCGGTTGGCGCGGC
>QHVE01000080.1 GCA_003223455.1 Gemmatimonadota bacterium
AGATCGGCCACGGGCAGGATCAGCTCCTTCGGAAGGTCCTGCTTGTTGTACTGCACGACGAGCGGCATCGTGCGCGGATCGATCCCCTGCTCGGACAGGTTGGCGTGCAGGTCCTGGAAGCTCTCGATGTTCTCGTCGAGCTGGCGCGCCTGGCTATCCGCCACGAACACCACGCCGTCGGCGCCCTGCAGCACGAGCTTGCGCGTCGTCTGGTAGTACACCTGTCCCGGCACGGTGTAGAGCTGGAACTTGGTCGTGAATCCGGAGATCGTGCCGAGATCCAGCGGCAGGAAGTCGAAGAAGAGCGTGCGGTCGGTCTGCGTGGCCAACGACACCATCTTCCCCTTTCTGTCCTCGGGAACCTGGCCGTAGATGTAATGCAGATTCGACGTCTTCCCCGAGCGCCCGGGCCCGTAGTAGACGATCTTGCAGGTGATCTCGCGCGTAGCGTAGTTGACGAGCGACACGGATCGGGCGGGAGGGCGCGGGGAAGGCTAGGCGCGGCCGAACAGGACGGCGAGATTGCGATTCAGGTCGCGTTCGAAGTGCTCGGCGAGCGCGGGTCCGGTCAGCGCCTCCACAGGGGGGGCGGCGGCGGCCAAGCCTTGCACGAGCTCCTCGAAATAGAGACGCACCAACCCCAGGGAACTCTCCGGACCGAAGACGGTCAGGAAGACGTACGCGCCCCGTGGCGACTGTGCCTCCGCTAGAAATATCTGACGAGTACGACCGGCGTGGTGCAACCCGCGGAAGGGCCGAGGGCCGACCATCGAGCTGGCGGCCGAGCTCGGCCGATGATGCATGAATGCCGGCGGCCAGCGCGCAGGCACTCATCACGTCGACGGCGCGCGCGAACCCGTGCTGGGCCAGCACCTGACCGCTGGGATGGAGGAGCAGCGCCAGCTCGGCCCCCGCGTCGTCGACGAATCGCTTGAGCGGTCCCTCGATCCACGCCTCGACCACGGTCATCTGCATCAGGCTACCTCGCCGCCGGCGGCCAGCAGCTCGCCGACCGCTCGCAGCAGCTCGACGCGTACGAGCCCGACGTTGACCGCTGGCTCGGCGACCACGACGAGCACGAGGTCTCCGCCGCCGACCGCACAGATCCGGCCTCCGGGCGCCTCGAGCTGCATGAAGGAGACGGCGCCAAGGCCGGCGGCCTGCGCCGACAGTCGCGCCTTGCGATAGAGCGACGCGGCCAGCGCGGCGACGCGGTCGCCGGACTGGCCGATCTGGAGATTGGACTCCACCACGATGCCATCGCGCTCGCTCACGACCAGCGCCGCCGTGACCCAGCGCTGGCGCGTGAGGCTGTCGAGGATCGACGCGAAGGGGCGCGTGCTCATATCCGCCCCCCCTGCCAGCGGCGGGCTCGCTCGGCGCACCGGTCGAGCAGCCGACGCACGAGGCCGAGCGGCGTCGCCCGCGAGGTGGCGAGGACGAGGAGCCCGTCGTTGGTCGACGGCGTCATCGCCACGACGGCGACTTCCGTCTCGAAGACGATCGACGTCCACTCGCCGAGCGAGAGGTGCCGCGTGGCGCGGCGAGCCGCGTCGGTCACGCCGCTGAGCTCCGCGCCCACCTCCTGCCCCACGTCGCGGCCGTCCCACGCCACGTACGCGCCCGCCATCACCAGACCGTCGCGGTCCAGCAGGAGCGCGGTCTGCTCGGCCTCGCTCAGCACATCGGCGAACAGGAAGCGCGGATCGTGTGTCGTGCCGGCCGGGAGACGGCTCGGATCGCGCGGCAGCTCGGCGACCTCGCGCCGTGCGTCGCGCACGTGCTCGAGCGCGCTCGCGACCTGCTCGTCGCCGTCGCCCTGCGCCGCCGCGGCGGAGAGATACTCCTCCGCCTGCGCGAGCCGCCCCTGCTGGAAGCAGACGAACCCCATGCCCTTGAGCGCCCCGAGATGGCCCGGCACGAGCCGCAGCACCATGTCCCACTCGTCGAACGCTTTCTCCAGATCGCTCCGGTCCACCGAGATGCGCGCCAGCAGATCGTGGCCGTCGGCGAAGTGTGGGTGCCGCTCGAGGCCGCGCAGCGTGACTTTGAGCGCGAGATCGAGCTGACCCTGTCGGCGCAGAGCCTCGCCGAGCGGTACGAACACGCGGCTGCCCGGATCGCGGGCCAGCTCGTCGCTCAGGCGGCGGACGTCGTCAGCCATCGGCGTGGGCCTCGAGGAGGTGCATGAGCCGCGTCAACGTCTCGAGCGCGGCACGTGCGCGGCCTGCGTCGCTCGCCGTGGGGGCGAGACGCAGGTAGTGCTCCCAGCTCGCATGCGCGCTGGCGAAGTCCGCGACGCGCACCGCGGCAAAGCCGAGGTCGAGGTGTACCGTCGACGTGAGCGGATCGCTCTGCACCGCGCGTCGCAACTCGTCCACGGCGTCGCCGTAGCGGGCGAGGCGATTCAGCGCGCGCGCCGCGAGCAGGCGCGCTTCGGTCGACGCCGGGTCCGCGGCCAGCGCGGCTCGTGCGTTCGACAACGCCTCTTCCGGTCGTCGGCCGGCCATCGCCGAGCGCGCTCGCTCCAGCGCGGGCTCGGCGCCAAGCGCCGCCTCTGCCGAGGAGCGCGCGGGCTGCGCCTGGACCAGCTCGACCACTCCCGTCGACACGAGGCCGTACGCGATCTTCGCGATCTCGAACTCGTTCCGTCCCAACGCCGCCGCGATGCCGCGCAGATCGCGGGTGGCGTCGATCATCATCAGCACCTCCCACTCGTGCGGAAGGAGATCGAGCACGGAGGCGCGGTCGTCCTCCACCGGCGCGAGCATCGGCACGACACCGAGATGCGGCACCTTGTCGGCGATGCGCGACCATTCGTCGATGCGCCGCGCGCCCTCCATGAGCAGGGATTCGGTGGAGATCCGGATCCGCGCGTCGAGCGGCACGTCGGCGACGGAGCGCTCCTCGAACGAGAAGAACCCTTCCTGCCACGACAGCAACTCGAACACCACGCTCTCGATCGCCAGGCGGAGCTGGCGCTCGAGCTCGCGCTGCGTGATGACGCCGGCGCGAACGAGGCGATCGCCGAGCCCTTCGCCCGCGAGCGGCTCGAGCGCGGCGGCAACCGCCAGGTCAGAGTCGCTCACCTTTCCCGCATGACGCAGGATCCGCTCGATCGACGTCGGGTGGCTCCGCACGCTCGCATGAACGACACGCCCCCCGTCGAACAGCACGACACCCTCGTCGTCGCGCAGGTCCGACGTCACGCGCAGCGCCCCCGTCTTCCGGCTCAGGTCGAGTAGCTGGAAGACGTCGTGGATGCCGAGCTCGCGAAGCGGTCCCTCGATCGGCATCGCTCAGATCCCCGCGGCCGCGGTGGCCGAGAAGATGGTGTCGAGGTCCATCGCCGTTCGCGCTTCGCGACGCGCGCGGCGGGCGAACTCGCTCGACGGTGCGAGCTCGATCACTCTGCGCCACCGCTCGATCGCATCGCGGAAGCGCTTCTGATCGGTCAGCAGGACTCCGTCGTAGTAGAGCGCGCCGACGTGATCCGGATCGAAGCGGAGGATGCGCCGGATCGCCGTCAACGCGTCGCGCTTGCGGCCGATCGCGAGCAGGGTCTCGGCGAGGGCGAGGAGCGCGTCGAACTGGTAGGGATCGCGCTCGAGGAGCGCGATGAGGAGATCGAGCGCCTCGTCCGTGCGGCCCGATGAGCGCCGCAGTGAGCTCAGCTCGAGCGTCGCCTCGGCGTACGTCGGCACTGCGTCGAGCGCGCCCTCGAGCTCCTGCTCGGCCTCTCGCAGATGCCCCTTGGCGCGCAGCAACCTGGCGAGGTTGTAGCGCACGACGGCGAAGTCCTGGTCCAGCTCGAGCGCATGCCGATAGGCGGCGATCGCGCCGTCGAAGTCGCCGAGCGACGCGGCGATGTCGCCCGTGCGCTGATGCACGTCGGCGCGCAGCGGCGCGAGTCGCCGCGCCTGCTCGAGCGCCTGGAGTGCGGCCGCGGGGTCGCCCGTCTCGCCGCGCGCCGCCGCGACGAGCATGAGCACGTCGATGTCCGGCGGGCCGGCCGACAGGAGCGCTTCGGCGATCGGGCGCGCCTCCGCGCCGCGGCCCATCGCCATCAGCGACGTTGCTTCGCCGATCGCCGGCCGCAGCGTATCCGTGGCCAGCTGTTTCGCCTCGCGGTAGCGCTCGAGCGCCTCTCCGTGCACGCCCTGGCGAGCATAGATGTCGCCGAGCAGGCAGTAGCCGTCCGAGCGCGGCGCGCCGCGCAACAGCGCGCGACTCACTTCAGCCGCTGCACGCTCGTACAGTCCCATGGCGAGGTAGTCGGTCGCCATCGCATACGCGTCCCGGTCGCCGACGCCCGACGCCACACCGTTCTCCGCCGCCGACGCGACTGGCGCCAGCGTCGTGAACAGCGAGTCGAGCACGCCCGGATCGAACGCAAAGTCCTCGACGTTCTCCTCGGTGCGTTGCACCGCGCCGAGATCGGGCTGGATCGAGAGGTCGGGGTCCTCGTACTCGAGGTCGATCGCCAGCTCGAACTTCTGCGCCACGTAGTACGGGTCCAGCTCGAGGGCGCGTTTCGTCTCGCGCAGCGCGCCCTCGAAGTCGCCCAGATTCGAGAGCGTGAAGCTCAGGTTGTAGTGCGCCTCGGCGTAGTCGGGGCGCGCCTGGATCGCGCGCGCGAATGCGTTGCGGGCATCCTCGTGCTTGCGCAGCTCGGAGAGTACGAGACCGACGCCATTCCATGCCGCCGGATCCTCGCTCGCCGTCTGGAGCACCGCGCGGTACGCCTCGAGCGCCGCCTGGAATCGCTTCCCCTTGCTCAGCAGCAGCGCGAGGTTGAGCCGCGCCTTGGTGAACGTCGGCTGCGCCTCGAGGGCGACACGAAATGCGGCGATCGCCTCCTCGGTGTTGCCGCGATGATAGAGCGCCACGCCCAGATTGTTGTGCGCGAGCGCGTAGCCAAGCTCCGCCTGCACGGCGCGCCGATACGATTCCTCGGCCTCGGCGAACTTGCCGTCCTGGTGCAGCGCGACACCGCGCTCGTTCCACAGCTTCGGGCTGTCCGGCTGGTGGCCGATGAGCTCCTCGTAGAGGTCCACCGCCGCCTTGGCCTCGCGTCGCAGCAGATGCACCTCGGCCATTGCTTGCAGGACGAGCGGTCGGTCTTCTCCTTTCTCGAGCGCCTTGGCGTACTCGCGCAGCGCCTCGCCGTAGTAGCCTTTCTGGCGGAAGGCGAGGCCGAGATTGAAGTGCGCGAGCTGGCCCTCGACATGGACCTCCATCTGCGTCGCGCGCGAGGCGTCGCGCCCTGGCGCTCGCTCGGCGGCGTCGCGGTTCTGGTCGATGGCGAGGTTCGCCTGCGCGCGCGAGAGTGTCGGGTTCAACTGGATGGCGCGCCGCGTCACTTCGCGCGCCTCCTCGTACCGGCCCATGTCGCCGAGCACGAACCCCATGAGATAGTACGCGTCGGGGTTCTGCGGATTGAGCTCCACGGCGCGGCGGAGCGCCGCGAGCGCTCCCTCGTTCACGCCGCGGTTGTAGAGCACCTCGCCGATGTAGAAGTTCACGACGGAGCTCGACGTGTCGAGCGCCAGCGCGCGCTCGAGATACCCGAGCGCCCGGTCCAGGTCACCGTTCGTTCGCTCGGCGAGACCGAGTTGCACGAGCGCCGGAATGTCGCTCGGGTGGTGGCGTAGCAGCTCGGCGAAGTCGGCCACGGCGTCCGCCGTCTGGCCGAGCAGCGCGTGCGTGCGACCCAGCTCCCAGCGTGCTTCACGATCGTCGGGACGCGCGCGAAGCCGCTCGTTCAACTCGGCGACGCGCTTGTCGTAGTAGCCGGTGTTGAAGTACGCGATCTCGAGGTTGCGCTGCGCGACCTGCATCTTCGGGTCGAGCTCCAGCGCGCGCATGAAGGCGGCGACCGCCTCCTCGTAGAGTCCCTTGTTGTAGTAGAGCACCCCCAGGTTGTTGTGCGCCCCGGCGTCCGACGGATCGATCCGACGGGCGAACGATCGGAGGACCTCGCGGTCGCGCTCGGAAGTCAGGCTGGGGGACATCGAACGGTCGGCGTGGCCGGGCTAGGCGACGCGAACGGCGCGCAGGATGGCTTGCAGCGAGGCGGGATCTGGAAGCAGCAGGAAGAAGCCGCGAAGTCTCTCGTTGACGTCCGTCATGAAGAACTCGCTCTCCACACAGAACACGTAGTCGCGGTCGGTGCCGAACTGCAGGTAGGCGGTGGTCAGCACGGCGGTGCTCATGTCCACGGCGAGGCTCGGCGGGGACGGCAGCAGCATCATGCCCATGAAGTCGCTCAGCGCGTTCATGTAGGCGCTGCTGAGGATGTTGCCGGCCTCCTTGATCGCCGACTGCTCCATCTCGCCCAGCTCCTCCGAGCTTCCGTGCGGCCGGCGCAGCATCAGCTCCGCGAGGCGGACGGCCGTCGGCTTCGGAAAGACGAGCAGCGTGCGGCCGGTGAGGTCGCCGAGCATGTGCATCAACACGGCGGCCACGGGCTCCTCGGGCGCCGAGACCTGCGGCGGCACCTCCTCGAGCCTCGACACGTTGATCGTCGGGACGCTGATCATGATCGTTCCGCCGATCATCTGCGACAGCGCCGTGGCCGCGTGGCCGGCGCCGATGTTCGCGACTTCTCGGAGAGCGTCGAGCTGCAGCGCCTTCAGAGAACGAATGTCATCCATGGGAGTGCCGTTAAAGGAGACTGCTCACATCTATGATCAGCGCCGGTGCTCCGTCGCCGAGAATCGTGGCCCCACCGAACAGCGTGAGTCCGTTCTGTACGCCGTCGAACTGCTTGACGACGACCTCCTGCTGACCGATCAGCGCATCCACCACCAGTGCCGCGCGTCGCTCCGCCATCTCGACGACGACGACTTGCTCGAGGCCACGAGTCGCGTCGCCCTCGTAATGCAACAGCTGCCGCAGCCGGATCAGCGGAAGCACCTGCTCCCGGATCATCAGCACTTCCCGCCCCTTGAGCGTGTGCATGATCTGCGGGTGCAGCTCCACCGTCTCGCTCACGTGCGTCATCGGGATCGCATACGTCTCGTCGCCGATCCTGGCGAGCAGCGAGCGCACGATCGCCAGCGTCAGGGGCAGTCGCAGCGTCACCGTCGTGCCCTTGCCAGGCGCGGTCCGGATGTCGACCGAGCCGCCGAGGGACCGCACGCGGTTGTGCACCGCATCGATCCCGACGCCGCGTCCGGACAGGTCCGTCACCTTGTCCGCGGTCGAGAATCCCGCCTGCGAGATGATGCGGAACAGCTCCTCGTCCGTCAGCTCCGTCTTGCTCGCGTCGATGAGGCCGTGCTCGCGCGCGCGCTGCAGCACCTTCTCGCGGTCGATGCCGCGACCATCGTCGGTCACCCGGATCGCGACCGCCGAGCGGTCGCGGCTCGCGCTCAGCGTGAGCCGCCCCGACTCCGGCTTTCCCTGCTCGCGCCGCACCTCCGGCGACTCGATGCCGTGATCGATTGCGTTGCGCAGCAGGTGCACGATCGGATCGCCCACCTCGTCGAGCATCGAGCGGTCGAGCTCGACCTCCTTTCCTTCGATCGTGAACTCCACCGGCTTGCCGACGGATCTCGCCGCGTCGCGCACGAGGCGCGGGAAGCGGTCGAAGACCTGCCACACGGGTCGCGAAGTCTGTGCGACCGTCTCGGCCAGCGCCGGGTCGTCGACCGGCCCCGTGAGCTGCACGAGTCGCCCGCGCGTGATCACGAGCTCGCCGATCAGGTTCATGAGGTTGTCCAAGCGGCGCAGGTCGATGCGCACGCTGCGTTGCTGCCGCACCGCGCCGCCGTTGGTCGCGCCGTTCCCGCCGTTCCCGCTCGATCCGTTCGTCGCCTTCGTGGGTGCGGGCGCTTCCACCAACGGGGCGCTCACCGCGGCGTCGTCGGCGCTGACCTCGTCGACGTCCCCCGCGCGACGCAGCGCGGCGATGACGTCGTCTCTGGACAACTCGGTCGTGAGGCGCAGCGCGAAGTCGTGGTCGAAGGCGTCCGCCTGCAGCGCCTCCACCGGCGGCGACACCTCTCCCACTTCACCGAGCTTCTTCGCCGCTTCCACGGCGAGGAACGCGCGCACGCCCTTGAGCGGCGTGCCCTCCACGATGCGGACGCGCACGAGCATTCCCGGACCGGCGGGAACGGCGGCCGTCCACGCGCCGGGAATCGGCATCTCCGCCGTCATCCCCATTCCCATCCCCGGCACCGGCAGCTCGGCCGTCATCGCCATCGACAGGAACGTCTGCGAGTCGCGGCCCGCTTCGGATTGCAGCTGATGGATCATCGGCAGCACGTCGACCGCGTCGACGCCGCTCACCGCAGACTCGATCGCGCGCTCCAGCAGATCCGCCGCGCGGAACAGGAGGTCCATCAGCCGAGCGTCCACGGTACTGCCGCCCCTCCGCACGACGTCGAGCAGCGTCTCCAACTCGTGCGACAGCGACGCGACGGCGGTGTAGCCCATCGTCGCGCTCATCCCCTTGATCGTGTGCACGCCGCGGAAGATCGCGCCCACGGGCTCGTCCCCACCCACTCCACGCTCGAGCTCGAGCAGCGAATGGTTGATGGCTGAGACGTGCTCGCGGCTCTCCGTGAGAAAGAGCTCGGCGTACTGGGCGCTATCCACGCGCGTCAGTCGACTGGGAGGAGGGAGATGGGCCGCGCATGGCGGCCGCGAGGCGGGAGCCCGGCGCGCACCGCTGCGCCGAGGGTGGTGCGAGGCGACGCGTGACGCGTCACCCCAGGACGCGCTGCACGGCTTCGAGCACTCGGCTGGGCTGGAACGGCTTGACGACGAAGTCCTTCGCGCCCGCCTGAATCGCCTCGACGACGAGGGCCTGCTGCCCCATCGCGCTGCACATCAGGACCTTGGCGTTCGGATCGAACTTCGTGATCTCGCGGACCGCGTCGATTCCCCCCATGTCGGGCATGACGATGTCCATCGTGACGAGATCGGGACGCAGCTGCTTGTACTTCTCCACCGCCTGTACCCCGGTCTCGGCCTCTCCGACGATCTCGAATCCCGCCTGTTGCAGGATGTCGCCGACCATCGTGCGCATGAAGATCGCGTCGTCGCAGATGAGAACTGTATTGCTCACTCGATTTCCCCCTCTAGAGCAGGACTTGCGTGACCAGCGTGTGAATGTCGACGAGAACGACGACATCGCTCTCCAAATGCCCGAGGCCACGGATCAGCGCGTCCCGCGCCCCACCGTGTGCCTCGACGTGCTCCTCCGAGATGCCCTGGACGTCCATCACCTCGTCCACCGCCACGCCGACGACGCGCGTGCCGTGCGCGGCGAGGATGATCGAGCCGTCACGGATGGGTGGCCGCGCCGGATCGAGTCGCGCGCCCAGGTCCAGCACCGTGACGATCGTCCCGCGGAGATTGACCAATCCCTGGACGAATGGCGGCGCGCCAGGCAAACGCGTGGCACGCCGGTACGGAATGATCTCCCGCACCGCTTCGATGTCGCAGCCGTACACCTTCCCCGCGACGCGGAACAGCAGCGTACGCGCGGTGGCTCGCGATTCAGGCAGTGTCTCGGAAGAAGCCAAAGTGCTCCAGTGGATCGATATCGACGAACGAATCATCGGCGCCCGCGACGGCGGCGAGCGCCTTCACCAGCTCGGGCGGCAGCGGCGACCGCACCTCGACCGGGGCCCCCGAGACGGGATGCCGGAAGCGGAGCCATGCCGCATGCAGGAAATGCCGTTTCGACGGCAGCGGAACCAGACGTCGGCCGCCCCCTCCCCCGTAGGTGTCGTCCCCCACCACCGGATGTCCGAGTGTCGAGAGATGTACCCGGATCTGATGCGTGCGACCGGTGTGGAGATGGGCGCGCAGCAGGTCCACCGAATCGAAGCGGGCGAGCCGCACGAAGTCCGTTCGTGCCGCTCGTCCCGTATTGACGATCGCCATACGCTTTCGGTCTCGCGGGTCGCGTGCGATCGGCTTGTCCACCGTCACGCGGTCGGCGTCGAGGTGGCCCCAGCACAGCGCCGCGTACCGCCGGACGATCTCCCGACGGCTCATCGCCGCGCCGAGCATGCGGTGCGCGCGGTCGCTCTTCGCCACGAGCAGGAGTCCGGACGTCTCCTTGTCGAGCCTGTGCACGATGCCCTCGCGCTCGTCGCCGCCGACCTCGGACAGCGGCCCCCCGCGACCCTTGAGCGCGTTCACCAGCGTCCCGCTCCAGTTGCCCGGGGCCGGGTGCACGACCATCCCGGCGGGCTTGTCCACCACCAGGACCTCGTCGTCCTCGTAGAGCACTGCCAGCGGGATCGACTCGGCCGCCACCTCGCGGCCGGCCGGTGGGGGAATCTCGACGACGATCCGCTCGCCGGCGCTCGGGCGATAGCTGGCCCGCTCCGATCGTCCTGCCACGCGGACCTGGCCGTTGGCGATCAGTGTCGCCGCCTGCGTGCGCGAGAGCTCGAGCGCGCCGGCGATGTAGAGGTCCAGTCGCGGCGCGCCCGGTGGCGCGACCAGCTCGTGGCGGGTGACGGTCCGGCCTGCGCCGGCGTCGCTCACGTCTCCGGTCCCGGCGCTCCCGGCGTCGCGTCGCCCTCCCTCACCACCGGCGCGTGCGCTGCCTCGCGCGCGTGACGCTCCTGGCGCTCCTCGCGCGACAGCGACCACGCCAGCATGACCGCTCCCACCGTCACCGCCGAATCCGCGACGTTGAACGTCCAGAAGCGCCAGGAGCTGAGGCCGACGTCGATGAAGTCGACGACCCCGAGCGGCGACCGGACGCGGTCGAGAAGGTTCCCCGCGGCGCCCCCCCATGCGAGCCCCAGCGCGAGGATCCGGAGCCGGTCACCCGCACGCTGCGCCGGACCCGAGAGCCGGTACAACCGCCAGAGCACCACGAGCGCGATGACGGCGAACGTGCCGAAGATGAATCGCGAATAGGGGCCGAGCGACATGCTGAACGCGGCGCCCGGATTGTACGCGAGCGTGAACCGCACGAAATCGCCGATGATCCGGTGCGGCACGTAACGCGGCACGAGATAGCGCTCGGCGAGCAGCTTGGTGATCAGATCGAGCGCGATCACCGTCGCCGAGGTCCCCCAGAACAGCCGGGCGCTGCTCCGCTCCGGTGGAGGCGCGGCGGTCAGACGAGATCGCCCGGCTCGCCGCCGGACGCCGAAGCGGGAACGCCCACCGGTGCGACAGCCGGCACCGACGCCTGAATGGACTGGTCCTCCTGCCACAGCACCCACGCGAGCAGCCCTGCGCCGATGCTCACCGCCATGTCCGCGACGTTGAACGTCGGCCAGCGCGACGTGCCGATGCCCACGTCGATGAAGTCGACGACCCCGAAGAACGAGCGGACGCGATCGATCAGGTTGCCCGTCGCGCCGGCGCACACGAGTGCGAGCGCCGTCGCGCGTGCCGCGTCGCCGGCACGCGTCGATCGATACAGGCGCGCGAGGATCACTAGCGCGACGAGCGTCAGCGCGGCGAAGATCCAGCGCGACTCCGACCCGAGGTTCAGCCCGAACGCCGCGCCCGGGTTGTACACGAGTCGGAGCTGCACCGCGCTCCCCAACACCTCGTGCGGGATCCCGCGCATCAGCGCACGTTCGGCGATCGCCTTCGTGATCACGTCGACCACGAGGACGACGAGCAGCACCGGCCAGAACATCGCCGCGTTACTTCGACTTCGCATCTTCCTCGCGCTGCTTGCACTGGATGCAGTAGCGCGCGTGCGGCAGCGCGTCGAGCCGCTCGAACGCGATGTCGTTCCCGCAGTTGTGACACTTGCCGAACGTCTCCGGCGACCGGTAGAGGCGGCGCAGCGCCTCGTCGATGTGCCAGAGGAAGCGGCCCTCCTGGCTCGCGAAGAGGAATGCCTTCTCGCGCTCCATGGCATCGGTCCCCTGATCCGCCATGTGGAACGAGTAGCTGCTCAGATCGCCGTCGGACTCCTGCGAGGTCGCGCCGAACGCCTCCCCGTAACTCCCCAGCTCCTTCACGGCGCGCCGGCGCTCCTCCATCAGCCGCTTCTCGAAGTGCTGCAGCATCTTCTTCGCCATCGGCTTGGACTTCTTCGCCGTGTTCTCTGACGTGGGCATCGCTACTCTTCCTGTCGAGATCCACCCGTTGCCTCGCCAGCGTGGTGCCTTCCCCTGCCGACGGGCCACCGAGCACGACGTCGGTCGCGAGCACTTCACTCGCGATCCACTCCCGGTGCATCGCCGCCGCCGCCACTGCCTCGGCGTCGCCGCCGATCGCGAGATGGATGCGGTCGCTCACCGCCAGGCCGGCGTCCCTTCGCATACGCTGTACCCGACTGATGAGTTCTCGTGCCATCCCCTCCTGCCTGAGCTCGGGAGTCATCGCGGGATCGATCGCCGCGAAGTATCCGTGCTCTTCCTGGACCACCAGCGCGCCCGACGCGCGTCGCACGATCGTCAGATCGTCCGACGTAATCGTGTGCGTGTCGCCGTCCACCGTGACGCTCAGCTCTTCACCCTGTTCGAACCGCCGCAGGTGCTCGCTGGTGAAGCTCGACACCGCCTCGGCCGCGAGCGGCGTCTGCTTGCCGAACTTCTTGCCGAGTGCACGGTAGTTGGCTTTCGCCTCGAGCGTCACGAGCGCGTCCGCGCTCGTCGCGAGCTCGACGCGCTTCACGTTCAGCTCCGAGGCGAGGATCGGCAGCAGCGGCGCCAGCGTCGCCTCGCTCATGTTCGGCGCCACGCACACGAGCCGCGAGAGCGGCTGCCGCACGTTGATCCCCGCCTGCTCGCGCGCCGCGCGGCCGAGCGTCGCGAGTGTACGGATGCTCGCCATCTGCGCCTCGAGCGATGCATCGGACGGCACGCCGCGGTCGCGAACGAACGGCGCGAGATGCACCGACTCGCCCGTCAGCTCCCGATGCAGCCAGTCGGTCACGAATGGCGCGAACGGCGCGAGCAACCGGCAGACGACGACCAGCACCTCGTGCAGCGTCGCGAACGCGGCGCGGTTGTCCGCACTGTCGACGTCGTAGAACCGCTTCCTCGATTGACGCACGTACCAGTTCGCGACGTCCTCGTCCACGAACTCCAGCAGCGTCCGCACGGCGACGGTCGCGTCGTAGTCCAGGAGCGCCTCGTCCACCGCGCGCTCCACCGTCGCCAGCCGCGACAGGATCCATCGGTCCAGCAGTGGCCGCTCGGCCGGCGCCGGGTCGGCCGCCGAGGGCGACCAGCCGAAGTTCGCGTATTGGGCGAACATCCCGCTGTAGATGTGCTTGAGCGTCAGCAGGAAGCGCCCCGCGCCCTGGCGGATCTGGTTCTCGTCGAACGAGCGTGGCTCCCACACCTTGCTGCTGCTGACGAGGAAGAGCCGCACCGCGTCCACGCCATGGCGCGAGAACACCGCCCACGGGTCGACCACGTTGCCGCGGCTCTTCGACATCTTGCGTCCTTCGGCGTCGAGCACGAGGTCGTTCACGACGACGCGCGAGCAGCGAGTAGAACCAGCCGCGCGTCTGGTCGAGCCCCTCGGCGATGAAGTCGCCCGGGTAACGCGTGGCGAGCGCGTCGCGATGCTCGAACGGGTAGTGCCACTGCGCGAACGGCATCGACCCCGAGTCGAACCACGTGTCGATCACCTCGGGCGTCCGGTACATCGCTCCGCCACACCCCTCGACCGTACACGCCCATCGGTACTCGTCGACGTTCGGCTTGTGCGGATCGAAGTCGGCCGCGAGCGATGCGCCCGTGCGCTCCGCGAGCTCGGCGTAGCTCCCGAGCACGTCGAGGTGATCCGCGCTTCTGTCGCACACCCAGACCGGCAGCGGCGTGCCCCAGTACCGGTCGCGCGAGATCGCCCAGTCGATGTTGTTCTCCAGCCACTCGCCGAATCGGCCCGAGCCGACCTGCGGCGGGTGCCAACCGACGCGCGCGTTGCGCGACAGCATCTCGTCCTTGTACGACGAGGTGCGCACGAACCACGACGTGCGCGCGTAGTACAGCAGCGGCGTGCCGCAGCGCCAGCAGTGCGGGTACGAGTGCGTCATCGTTCCCGCCTTCCACAGCACGCCGCGCCGCTTCAGCTCCTCGATGAGCGCGGGATCGGCGTGCTTCACGAACTGGCCACCGACGAGGGGAAGGTCCTCGGGAAACTCACCGCGAGGATTCACGGGCTGCAGGAACGCGAGGTTGTGCCGTTTCCCCGCGGCGTAGTCGTCCGCGCCGAATGCCGGCGCCATGTGCACCACCCCTGATCCATCGTCCGCGCTCACGAAGCGCTCACCGACGACGATCTCGTGGTTCGTTCCCTCCGGATACGGCAGCCAGTCGATGGGCCGGCGATAGCGCGCACCAACCAGCTCCTCACCGGTCAGCGTTCGCACCTGCGTCCAGCGCGTCGCGTAGTCCTCGCCCAGCACCGCGCCCGCCCGCGCCGCGGCGAGGATGATCGTCCGCGTGTCGGGGCTGTCCGTCTTTCGCAGCTCGACGTACTCGAGCTCCGGATGCACCGCGAGCGCCGTGTTGGACACGAGCGTCCACGGGGTCGTCGTCCACACGAGGATGCGCCGCTCGGTGCGGCCAGGCATGCCGTCCGCGTCGGGCACCACTTCTCCGGATACGGAGCCGAGATCCAGCGCGACGTAGACGCTTGGATCGTCGACGTCCTCGTAGCCCTGCGCAACCTCGTGACTGGACAGGGCGGTGCCGCAGCGCGCGCAGTACGGAAGGATCTTGTGGCCACGGTACAGCAGCCCCTTCCGGTAGAGCGTCGCCAACGCCCACCACACGCTTTCCACGTACTCCGGCGTGTAGGTGACGTATGGATCCTCGTAGTCGAGCCAGTAGCCGATTCGCTCGCTCAGCCGCTCCCAGTCGCCGCGATACGTGAACACGCTCTCGCGGCACAGGCGGTTGAACTCCGCCACGCCGAGCTTCTCGATGTCCTGCTTGCCGCTGATGCCCAGCCGCTTCTCGACCTCGATCTCCACCGGCAGGCCATGCGTATCCCATCCGGCCTTGCGATGCACGAGATACCCCTTCATCGCGCGATGGCGGCAGAAGAGATCCTTGATCGTGCGCGCGAATACGTGATGGATGCCCGGCTTGCCGTTCGCCGTCGGCGGGCCCTCGAAGAACACGAACGGCTCGGCGCCGGCGCGCGCGGCGAGCGTGCGCGCGAACAGATCCTCGTCGCGCCAGCGCGCGAGCAGAGCCTGCTCGAGCTCGTCCGCCGGTTGATCCGCCGGTACGGGCGTGAATCGTTGCGTCACGTCGCTGACCGTCACAGTCGCTCCAGTACTCCGCGCACGAGCGCGGTGAGTCGTGGCTCCGCTCGGCCGGCCGTCGCGATGATCGTCGCGAGCTCCGCCGGCACCAGCGTCTCGGGGATGCACTGGTCCGTGATGATGGACAGTCCCAGCACGCGCATCCCGCCCTGCACCGCCACGATCACTTCGGGAACGGTGCTCATCCCCACGACGTCCGCCCCGATCGTGCGCAGCATCCGGTATTCCGCGCGCGTCTCGAGA
Source organism: Gemmatimonadota bacterium (assembly GCA_003223455.1). Taxonomy (GTDB): domain Bacteria; phylum Gemmatimonadota; class Gemmatimonadetes; order Gemmatimonadales; family Gemmatimonadaceae; genus AG11. The sequence goes on from QHVE01000080.1 coordinate 15,476, forward strand.
TTCGGTCCCGTCACCGCGACGTAGACTCCTTCGCGCAGAACGGTTCCCTGCTCGGCGGCGACCGCATGTGCCAGCGCGCGGAGCTCGGCATCGTACGGCGCGGACATGTCCGGGAACCGCACGCCGAGCCGGTCGTCGTTCTCGCCCACGAGGGGGTTGTCGCCGAGCAGGTTGATGTGATCCGCGATCAGCATCAGGTCGCCGGGCGACCATTCCGCGCGCATCCCTCCGCACGCGTTCGACACGAACAGCGTCTCCGCGCCGAGCGCACGCAGCACGCGGACGGGAAAGGTCACCTGCTGGAGCGTGTACCCCTCGTAGCGGTGGAAGCGGCCCTGCATCGCCACCACCGTCTTCCCGCCCAGCGTGCCACACAGCAGTCGGCCGGCGTGGCTCTCCACCGTCGAGAGCGGGAACCCCGGGATGTCGGCATACTCGACCGTCGCCGCGACATCGATCTCGCGCGCCAGGCCGCCGAGCCCCGTGCCGAGCACGATCGCCACGTCGGGCACGCCCGCGAATCGCGCGCGCACCACCTCCGCTGCGGCGTTGACCGTCTCCAGCCGATGCAGATGCCGCGCGTCGGATTGAGCGGTGAGCTCCACTTCGTTCATTCTTCCGCGGCGCGACCAGCCGGCGCGACGCGCACTTCCGGCGGGACCACGATGCCCGGCGGCGGAGCCGGTACCGGTGGAGCAGGCACCTGCTCCGCGGCGCTGATGTCGGCCAGCTGGCGCTCCGCCATCACGCGAAGCTGAGCGAGATAGTTGCGGCGCGAGCGCTCGAGCTCCGCGATGTGCGCGTGCAGGTGTCGGATCTCGTTCCGGCTTCCCTCGAGATACTTCTCCGCCTCGCCTCGCGCCTCGCGCAGGATGAGCTGCGCCTCGCGCTCGGACTGCTCGCGAATCTCGCCGCGCAGCTGCTGGGCGCTGACGAGTGCGTCGTTCAGCGCCTTGTCGCGCTCGCGGAATGCGCGCAGCTGCTCGTGAAAGCCCTTCGCCTTGGCTTCGAGCTCCTGCGTCTGCCGCGTCAGGCGCTCGAGCTCTTCCGCCACCTGCTGGCGGAATTGCTCCACTCGCTCGGGGTCGTACCCGCGCAGCGTGCGGCCGAAGTCGTAGCGCCGCACGTCGAGCGGCGTGAGGTGAAAGGTCTCGTCCATTAGGCGGCTCTCGCTCCGAACAACACGGTTCCAAGGCGAACCAGGGTGGCGCCTTCTTCCACGGCGACCTCGTAGTCGCCTGACATCCCCATCGACAGTTCCGTCGCCGGATGGCCGGCCGCGCGCAGTACCTCCGCGCACCGGCGAGCTCCGGCGAACACCGACCGCAGTGTCGCCTCGGACGCGTCGAACGGCGCCATCGTCATCACGCCGCGCACCACGATTCCGGACAGCCCGCGCAACCGCTCGGCTTCCTGCTCGAACATCGACGGTTGATAGCCACCCTTCGTTTCCTCGCCGGACACGTTCACCTGTGCCAGCACCTCGACCGGCTGCCCTCGCGCCCGGCCGTGCGCGCCCAGCGCGTCGGCGAGCCGCGCGCTGTCCATCGAGTGGATGAGGTCGAACGGATCGATCTGTTTGACCTTGTTCCGCTGGAGATGCCCGATCAGGTGCCACCGCAACGGCACCCCAGCCTTGGGGATCTTGTCGAGCGCCTCCTGCACCTTGTTCTCCCCGACGTCCCGCAGCCCCGCCTCCCACGCCGCGCGCGGCGCCTCCGGCCCATACGTCTTCGTCACGCCGACGACGGTCACCGTCTGCCCCCGTCCGCCCCGCCCAATTGCCTCGTCGATGCGGGTGCGCACCTCGGCGAGGCGGTCCGGCAGGTCCGGAAATGGCATAACACGCGAATTTACCGAAGGTTGCACTTCAACTCAAGCGAGTCGAGTTGCTCTTTCGACCTACTCGAGCCGTCCACCAGACGCGGGCAGTCGAGCAGGCTCATCATGATTCGGGCGACATCGTCTCCAGAGCGCGACCGTGCGTCCGCGGCCCATCGCCGTCGGCCTGCGAGCCACCGCTCGGCGGCACCCGTGTCGATCGACGCGCTCAGTCGTGCGTCGAGTCCCGAACCCTGCGCCACGTACACCGGACCGCGCAGCACCCAATCGGTGCCCAACAGCGATCGCTCGCGAAGCCGGAGTGCCGGCGATGCCGCGACCGTACGCCCACCACGGTGCGCCGCGGCGGCGATCAGGGCCGCACGCTGCTCCGACCGGGTGCGTGCCCCCGTCACGGGATCATCGTTCCAGCGCAGCCCCGACCGGCGCGCGATCTCGGCCGGATACCAGTCCGCCGGGAGCAGAGGAACGGTGACGGGAAACACGTCGCGGCGTTCGCCCTCCACTTCCTGCAGGTACCAGATGGGATAGCTGTCGTTGTCGCCATCGAGAAAGAGAACCGCACCGACCGGTGTCGCGTTCAGGAGCGCGTGCGCGAACTGCCGCGCCGCATTCGACTCCGGTTCGCGCGATCGATCTGCGCTGCGCCAGTTGCCCATGAGCGGGAGCGCGAGCGCGACCAGTGCCATCGGCATCGGCGCGCGGAATCGCCGCGCCAGCGCCGCTGCTCCTGCCCCGGCGAAGCAGCCCCACGCCCAGAAGCCGAGCACGAAGAAGTAGTCTCGCTCGCGTGCCTCGTGCGGAGCGTCGTCCGGGAGCAGTCCCCAGCCGAGCGATGCGCCCGCCTTCAGGTTGAGGTACGCTGCGACGCCGAATGTGCCGCCGATGGCGAGCGTCCCGAGCGCTGTTGCCAACGTCGGCGCGTCACGCCGCATCGCACGCCATCCTGCCACGCCGATGCCGAGCCACGCGATCGTCGCCAGCACGCGGAGCGGTGACGTCATGACGCCCGAGCCCCACGACATCGCCGCTTGCCAGTCCACGTACTGGAACACGTTCGCGACCTGCAGCCACACCGGAGCCGATCGCGGGAACAGCGGCGCCACGGCGTATTGCCGGCGGGCGACGACGTCCGCAAGCGTCGCGAGCGTCGCCGGATTCCCCTGATTGATCGACGGATCGAGCCGCGCACGCACGAGCATCACGAGCAGCGCACTCGCTGCCAACACGATCATCGAGGCCAGGCTGGCGACGCGACCGATCGCGCGACGGCCCGCACAGACGATCGCTCCCACAGCGGCCACGACGATGCCGAGGGCGAGGAGTGTCCATTGCATCCGTCCCACGCCGGCCGAGGCGATCGTTGCGCCGGCGAGCGTGAGCGTCCGGTCGAACAGCCAACGGGCACGGCGCTCCGCGGAAGCGGGTCCATGCGCCGCGAGGACGATCGCCGCCGGTGCGGCCACCAGTGCGCTGAGATGCACTGCGGGCGCGAGCGCGATGAGATACGCCGTCAGCAGCGTCCAGCGCTCGTGGCGTGCGGTGGTGCCCTCCCCCGCGATTGCCGCCGCCACGAGCATCCCAACCGCGTGCAGCACCGCCACCGCGTAGACCTCGGTCTCGGTCGCATTCGACCACGCCGACATCATCGTTCCAGCCGAGAGCGCAGCGAGGAGGCCGATCCACCCCCCGTGACGAGCGCCGCTGGCGCGCGCGACCAGCCATGCCGTGGCTGCGCCGGCGAGCGCGGTGCTGGTTGCGGAAAGCAGATTCGTCGCACGCGCGAAGCCGACCGTTCCGCCGAGCGCATCCGCCCACACGTGGGCGATCGCGACGTAGAGTGGCGTGCCCGGCGGATGCGGAATGCCGAGCGCGTGAATCGCGGCGATCAGTTCGCCCGCGTCCCAGAACGTCACGCCAGGCGCGAGCGTCGCGACGTAGATGACGAGCAGCGTCGCGCCGGCGACGAGCGCGGCGCGGCGCGGCGTCAGGCGGGCACTCCCGCCGTGGGCAGCGCGGCCGGTTGCGTTGCTCGACCCGCGAGGATGTCGCGCACACCCGCCGGTGTGAGATCGAGCCGCAACTGCCCGCGCTCCGCCACGGAGATCGTTGCGCGCTCCTCGCTCACGACGACGACGAGGGCGTCGGTCTCGTCGCTCAGCCCGAGCGCGGCTCGATGCCGCGTGCCGAGCGTTCGGTCGATCATCGACCGCTGCGACAACGGGAGGATGCACCCCGCGGCGATGATCGTGTCGCCGCGCACGAGCACGGCGCCGTCGTGCAGTGGCGAGTATGGCGTGAAGATGGTCGTCAACAGGTCGGCCGAGACCTTCGCTTCGACCGGCGATCCGGACTCCGAGTATCCATCCAGCGGCACCTCGCGCTCGATCGCCACGATCGCACCGATCCCCGACCGGCTGAGGCGTTCGATCGCTTCGCCGATCTCCTCGGCGACCTCGCGCTGCTCCATCTGTCGGAACAGTCCCGCGAAGCGCGCCTGCCCGAGGTGCGCCAGGGCCGCGCGCAGCTCGGGCGCGAACACGACGAGCAGCGCGATCGCGCCGTACTGGAAGACGAAGCTGAGCAGGTAGGTGATCATCTCCAGCTTGAGGATCCACGCCGCCGTGTAGATCGCGAGCAGCATCCCCATGCCGCTCACGATCTGCAGCGTCCGGGTCCCGTGAAAGAGTCGGAGAATGCGGTAGAGTGCGTACGCGACGACGAACACTTCCACGACGTCGCGCCATCCGGGGTGCAGCACGCGGAGCTGTGCCAGCTCGTTCATCGTACCTCCACTCCCGCCGACGCGCGGCGCACGGCGTCGGCCACGTTCAGCGCCTGGCGCGTCGCGGCGACGTCGTGCACGCGGAAGATGCGCGCGCCGCGCTCGAACGCCGCGATCGCCGCGCCCACGCTTCCGAACACGCGCGCGGACGCCTCGCGCACACCGCTCAGCTCTCCCACGAAGCGCTTCCGCGACGCGCCGACGACGACGGGATAACCCCACGCCGCCAGTCGCTCCAGCGCAGCGAGCACGCGCAGCGAGTGTTCGCTGCGCTTCGAGAATCCGATCCCCGGATCCACCGCGATGCTCCGCGCGTCGATGCCGTGCGCGAGCGCATCGTCGACGCGCTCGCGCAGCTCCTCCAGGACGGCGTCCATCGGGTCGCCGTCGTACTCGGCGCGGGCATAGCTCGCCATCTCCTGGACGCTTCCACGCGAGTGCATCAACACGACGCCGACGTCCCCGTCGGCGCACGCCCTCGCCATCGCGCGATCGAGGCGCAGGCCGGACACGTCGTTGACGATGTGCACCCCCGCATCGATCGCCGCGCGCGCGACGTCGCTCTTCACGGAGTCGATCGACAGCGGCACATCCGGGAACCGTCGCGCCAGCGCGCTCACGACAGGCACGGCGCGACGCATCTCCTCCTCCACGTCGACGCGGTCGGCGTTAGGCCGAGTCGACTCACCGCCGACATCGAGGATGTCCGCGCCTTCGGTGAGCATGGCCTCGGCGCGCGCTACGGCATCATCGACGCCGCGAAGCGTCCCGCCGTCGCTGAAGCTGTCGGGCGTCGCGTTGATGATGCCCATCACCAGCGGTCGCTCGATCGACAGCGTCCGGCCGCGCACGCGCCAGGTGGAGGTCATGGCGGGAAGATAATGCGAAGGGACCTTGAAACGGTGAGCTGGTGAGTTGGTGAGCGAGTGAGCTGGTCGGTGAACGTGTGAACGGAACGGCCCTGGTCACAACCGGCGCGGAGAACCCTTGGCGGGGCTTCCAGGCCTGTTGTAGCCAGGGCCGTGAACTCACCAATCAACCGACTAGCTCACCAACCAACTAACTCACCAACTCACTGCGCCGGCCGTCAGGCCGGCGAAGGCTCCGGTCCCCCGAGCAGCGGCGGATTGCGCCGAGGTTCGTGCACCGGATTCGGCACCGCCGGCGGCGCGGGCGGCGTCAACGTCGAACCGCCGCGCGACAGCGGCGGCAGCTTCTCGCCGCGCGCCATGATCCGGATGTCCTCGGCCGACAGCGTCTCGCGCTCGAGCAGCGCCTGCGCCATCGTGTGGAGCAGGTCGATGTTCTCGGAGAGCACCGCCTTCGCCCGGTCGTACGCATTGGTGATCACCCGCTTCACCTCCGCGTCCACGAGCTGCGCCGTCTGCTCCGAGACCTCGCGCCGATGCTGGATCTCACGACCCAGGAACAGCTCCTGCTCGTTGTCACCGACGAGGATCGGTCCGATCGCGTCGGAGAGTCCCCACTGCGTGACGTAGCGACGCGCGATGCTCGTCGCCTTCTGGATGTCGCTCGACGCGCCCGTCGTCACCCGGTCGTAACCGAAGACGATCTCCTCCGCCGTGCGACCACCGTACGTCATCACCAGCATCGCTTCGAGCTGCAGACGCGTGATCGACACGCGATCGTCCTCGGGCAGCGTAAAGGCGAGTCCGAGCGCGCGGCCGCGCGGCACGATCGTGACTTTGTGCAGCGGGTCGTTCCCCGCCACCTTCATCGCGCACAGCGCATGACCCGCCTCGTGATACGCCGTGAGGCGGCGCTCCTCCTCCTTCATCACCATCGACTTCCGCTCGGCGCCGAGCATGACTTTGTCCTTGGCGTCCTCGAGGTCGATCATGTAGAGCTTGTCGTGCTCGCGACGAACGGCGAGGAGGGCCGCCTCGTTCACGAGGTTGGCCAGATCCGCTCCGGCCATCCCCGGCGTGCCGCGCGCGAGCGTCGTGATGTTCACGTCCTCGCCCACGGGCTTGTTGCGCAGATGGACCTTGAGGATCCCTTCGCGGCCCCGCAGGTCGGGCGCGTCGACGACGATCTGCCGGTCGAACCGGCCGGGTCGCAGTAGCGCCGGATCGAGCACGTCGGGACGGTTCGTCGCCGCGATCAGGATCACGCCTTCGTTGCTCTCGAAGCCGTCCATCTCCACGAGGAGCTGATTCAGCGTCTGCTCGCGCTCGTCGTGCCCGCCGCCGAGGCCGGCGCCGCGATGGCGGCCCACCGCGTCGATCTCGTCGATGAAGATGATGCACGGCGCGTGTGCCTTGCCCTGCTCGAACAGATCGCGCACTCGGCTCGCGCCGACGCCGACGAACATCTCGACGAAGTCGGAGCCCGACATCGAGAAGAACGGTCGGCCGGCCTCACCCGCCACCGCACGAGCGAGCAGCGTCTTGCCCGTTCCCGGCGGCCCGACCAGTAGGCAGCCCTTGGGCAGACGTCCGCCCAGCTTCGTGAACTTCTGCGGGTCCTTGAGGAACTCGATGATCTCCTGCAGCTCCTGCTTCGCCTCGTCGGCGCCCGCCACATCGGCGAATGTGACCTTCGGCGTATCGCCGGTGAGCAGCTTCGCCTTCGACTTGCCGAAGGAGAACGCCGAACGCCTTGGCGCCTCCCGACTGCATCTGCCGGAAGAGGAACAGATAGAAGCCGATGAGCAGCAGCCAGGGGAGGAAGCTCACGACGACGCTGAGCAGGTTCGGCTTCGCGTCCGTCCCGGTGATCGTCACGCCGCGCGCCGTCAGCTGGTCGATCTCGCCCTGCGAGTTCGCCACCGGCAGCTGCAGGCTGAACCGTTTCGCCGTCTTCTGTCCGAGGACCGTCGGCTGACGGAAAGTGCCGGTGATGTTCTTGCCGGCCGACACCGTCACGTCCTTGATGTTGTCCTTGGCGAGCTGGGTCTTGTAGTCCGTGTAGTTGATCTCCGTCGTCGCCTCCGACCGAGGACCGGCCAGTTGGATGAGCACGACGGGGATCAACAGGATGAAGACCCAGAACGAGAGCGTCTTGGAGAAGCGCCCCCAATTGAAGCCCTTGTTGTTGTTCTTGTTGCCGTTCTTCGGCGACATTGGCACTGGCATCTACAGCAGGCTCGCGATGTATGGGATGTGCCGAAAGCTCTCGGCGTGATCCAGCCCGTATCCGACCAGAAATTCGTGCGGTGCGTCGAATCCGACGAACTTCGTCTCGTACTTGAGCTCTTCGGCGATGTGCTTGTGCAACAGGGCGCAGATCTCGAGGGATCGCGGGTTCCGTGCCCGTAAAAGGTCCATCAGGCGATTCAATGTCCGCCCGGTGTCGACGATGTCTTCCACCAGGAGGATGTGCTTTCCCTCGAGCTTGGTTTCCGGATCATAGACCAACCGGACGTTGCCGCTCGATGTCGTGCCGTCCCCGTAGCTCGACGCCACGAGGAAATCTACATGCAGCGGCCGGTTGATCTGCCGCACCAGGTCGCTCAGAAAGATGAAGCTGCCCTTCAACAACCCCAGCACCAGTAGATCGCCGTCGGAGTACGTCGCCGTGATCTCGGCACCCAGCTCGCGCACCCGCGCCGCGATGGCCGCCGCATCATAGACGACGCGGCGCAGCGTTCGTCCCTCCAGCCGCGGGTCAGCCGTGAGGGCGCTCACACACGTAATGCCGGGTCGGTCGTCCGGACCGAACGGTTGCCGCGTCGCTACGGCGCACACCTGGAATCCAGACGATATCCCCCCCCTGCACTACGACGGGCCACCCCGCCCGCACGCTCCCGGCAAGGCGTGCGTCCGACAGATACCGTGTGACCCGCCGCCGACCCTGCCCTCGCGACGGCGCCAAACGGTCACCGGCGCGCCAGTGCCGAACGACCACGGGCGCCGCACCAGACAGTTCCGCACTCCACGCGCCATCCGTCGGACGTTCGGCCACCGAGAATCGAAACTCACCCCACTCGAGCGCTCCGGCATCGGGCAACACGGTCTCGCCGACCGCGACTGGCGCCGCGCGACCAAGGACGAGCTCGTCATGCATCGCTTCGAGTTGCCAACCGCCTGAGAGCGGAACGGCGCCACTTCGCGGCCTCTTCATTGTAAACGCCGCGCAGCGCGTGGTTCCGCGCCGGTCGAGCGCGAGACCGATGCGCCCTGCGAGCGCGCCCCACACGACGATGAGGGAATCCCGATCATAGTCCGCAAGTTCCGATGCGGCAACGACAAGCGCCCGCTCGCTCCGCCTGTGGCGCACCGCCACGTCGACCAGTGCCTCGAGGTCGACCCGCCAACGCGCCGCTCGCGCGCCGATCGACAGGAGCGCCGCGTCGATCGACGGGTCCACTCGACGCAGCGCCGGCAGAAGGTCGTGGCGAACGCGATTCCGCAGAAAGTCGAGTCGTGCATTGCTGGGGTCGTCGAGCCATGCGATCCGTCGCGCTTCGACATATCGCTCGAGCGTCGACCGGCTCACGTCGAGGAACGGCCGGATGATCGGACCCGGCGCGGCGAGTGCAGCCAGACCGCGCGCGCCAGCCCCGCGCATCTCGCGCAGCAGCACGGTCTCGATCTGGTCGTCACGCGTGTGGGCGGTCGCGACACGTGCATCGCAGGCCTCCGCCGACTCGCGCAGGAACTGGTGTCGCGCCGATCGCCACATCGCCTCGAGGCCGTTCGATCGATCGGCGCTGCCGGTCATCTTTCCGGTCACCACACGGAACCCGCGCCGCCGTGCCTCACGGCGGACGTGGGCCGCAGCCCGCGCCGAGTGTGGCCCGCTCGCGTGATCGAACGTCGCCACGGCGGCAATCCGGTCCGGCGCGCCCGCAGCCATCGCGTCGAGAAGCGCCATCGAATCCAGGCCGCCCGAGATGGCCAGCACCAGCGGTCGATCGCACGCCAACGCTGCGTCGCGCGCCCGCTCGACGACGTCGCGCTCCTCGTGGAATGGCATCGCTGAAGTATAGTGCGCGCGCTGGTCCCAACAAATGCGCGGCCCTCTGGATCGGCTTGGCGCGCAGGAGTATCTTCTTCGCGCGCGATCCTTTTCACGCTGCTCGGAGATTCTCTTGGAAACTCATGGCCCGCTCGGCACCCTTTGGGTCGGTCTCGGACTCTGCGCCTTCTACATCGCGCTCGTCTGGATCAACACCCTGCTCGGCTTCGTTCTGACGCCGCTGTTCATCGTCCCGGCCACCTGGCTCATGGACAAGGTGAAGGGCAAGGCTCCCGTGCGTGGCTGAACTGGCGGTACGGGACGCGAATCGAAATGGACGAGGGGACGCGCGCTTCCGGCTCGCGTCCCTTCCTTTTCTCGCGTGCTGCGCGGCCAGCAGGCTCGCGCTGGTGCTGCTCGCCGCTCCTCTCGCATCCGCGCACGCGCAGGGTCCTCCCCCGCGACCGTGGGTCGATTGGCACTCCACGCAGACCGAGCACTTCGTCTTCCACTATCCGGCCGCGTACCGTGAGTGGACGTTCGCCCTCGCCGATCGAATCGAGATTCTGCGCAGCGAAGTGACGGCGGTCGTGGGCTTCGCGCCCCGGCAACGCGTGCACATCATCGTCGACGATCCGATCAACGATGCAAATGGCTATGCGTTCACCACGCTGGACGCTCCGACCATCGTGCTCTGGCCCGTGTCCCCCGACCCGAGGTCGGAGATCGGCGACTACGACGTGTGGCAGGAGCTGCTCGCCACACACGAGTACACGCACGTCGCGCACCTCACGCGACCGTCGCGCAGTCGATGGCAGCGGTTCATCCGAAGCCTGTCGCCCGTCCCGCTCGGCCCGATTGCGACGAGGGCGCCGCGCTGGGTCATGGAAGGCTACGCCACGTACGTGGAAGGACGGGTCAGTGGCTCCGGTCGCCCGAATCACGCCTGGCGCGCCGCGATCCTGCGTCAATTCGCCCTCGAGGGCAGACTGCCATCGTATGGTCAGCTCAATGGCACGGGCGGATGGAAATCGGGAGCGTTCGCCTATCTCGCCGGCTCTGCCTTCATCGAGTGGCTGGCACGTCGCGAAGGTGATTCGAGCGTCGTCGCGATGTGGCGACGGCTCACCTCGAAGACCGATCGGTCGTTCGAGTCGGCGTTCGCGGGCGTGTACGGCGGATCGCCGGCGGAGCTGTACGGACGATTCTCCGTCGAGCTCACCGCCGCCGCTGTGGAGATCGCGCGCGCTCTCCAGGCGCAGCAGCTCACCGAAGGCACGCTCGTGCAGCGACTGGTGCGCGCCACCGGCGATCCCGCCATCGCGCCCGATGGACGATTCGTCGCACTGACTGTCCGGAAGGAGAAGGCTCCGAGCGCGCTCGTCGTGTGGAAGACGGAGCCCGAGCCCGATACGCTCGCCGCGGCCAAGACAGCGAGCCAGCTCCGCCGGGATCCGGAGGACGTTCCCGATCGTTCGTTCTATCCGCCGGCGAAGCAGGCGGTCGCCACGCTCATCGCGGACGACGGTTATCCCTACGAGACGCCGCGCTGGTTCCCCGACAATCGCCGTGTGCTCGTCACGCGCAACATGCCTGCGCCGGACGGAACGATTCGTCCGGATCTGTTTGTCTGGAGCGCCGAGGACGGTAGCCTGCAGCGCATCACGCGGCGCGCCGCGCTTCGCGATGGGGATCCCTCCCCCGACGGCCGCTGGGCCGCCGCCGTCCGCTGCGAGCAGGGATGGTGCGATCTCGTGCGCGTCGATCTCACGACGCGCGAAGTGCGTGTGCTGCGTGCCGGCAGCGTGACGACGAACTATTACCGCCCGCGCATCTCGAGGAAGACGAGCGAGATCGTCGTCGCGGAGCAACGGGGCGACCGGTGGCGGATCGCGCGCGTTTCGCCGTTCACCGGTGAGCTCCGGTACGCGGACCCCGACGACGGCATCAACCGGTACGACGCCACCTACGACGTCGATGGCGCGAGCATCGTGACGACCGCCGAGCGTGCGGGATTCGTCAATCTCGAGCGGCTCCCCGCCAACGGCGGCGAACCGGTGGCGCTCACGCGCGTGACGGGCGCCGCCGTCGCGCCGGACGTCGCTCCCGATGGCGCGGTGTGGTTTCTCAACCTTCGATCCGCCGGCTACGACCTTCGACGTGTCGTCCCGGATAGCGTGCGGATCGACGCCTCGACGCCAAGCGTCGTGATCATCGATACCCTCTCGAGCGTGCTTCCGCCGCGACGGCGTGTGCGGCCGGACAGCGCACTCCCCGCGCCGACCGCCACGTCGAGGCAGCAAGGGAGCGAACGGAGATACGGCTTCGGACCGTCGCGATTCCGCTACTTTCCGACCGCGAGCAGCGGCTATGGTGGCGGCACGGTCGGGCTGGCGATCGTGCGCAGCGATCCGGTCGGCCGACTCGGCGTCCAGCTCCTCGGCGTCGCCGGAACCGCGGCGCTCCCGGCTGGCGGCGCGATCGCGATCGCCTCCCGCGCTCGGCGCACGGTCGTCGGACTGAGCGGATGGTACTCGCACGAGGCGCCCTCGCGCGAGCTGCGCGTTTCAGAGGAATTGGGGCTCGATCTCGCCCGCGGCGGCGCCGCACTGCGCATCGATCGACGCCGCGTGCGCGACGCAGGAGAGCTCACGGGTACGCTCGCCGCGCTCGGCGAGCTGCAGCGTCCGGCCGCATTCGAGCAGTCGTTTCGCCGCGCCGCGATCGCCGCGTTCGGCGCCACGGTGCGTCGGGTGGACGAAGACGTCCGATACGTCATCGCCCTCGACGGTCTCGGCGAGCTTGGCGCTGATGAGGAGGGGCGCTACTCGCGTCAGCGAAGCACGCTGCTGTTCGGAACGGCCCGCGCCGACCGCTCGCTGTTCACGACGCGGCTCGCGTACGGCACTCTGAGTGGAGGTTCAGGTTCGGCGCGCGAGCGCTACGTCGTGGGCGGCTTCCGCTCACCGCTGCTCGATCCGATGTTCGACGCACGCCGAGTCGATGCGCCAGCCTATCCGCTCGGCAGCGCCGATGGGCTGACCTTCGCGTCCTACCGCGTCGGCCTCCCGATCGATCCCGTCGAAGCGTTCTATGCCGGCGCCACGACCGATTTCTTCCAGACGCAGCGGCGCAGCTACGGCATCGAGGTGCGCGAACGCATCGCCGCCATCGCGGCGCTGGGCACTCCCGAAGCGAGCATCCTCGCGGGGTTCGCTCGCGCACAGGACGATCCGGTGCGCGGCAAATGGCGCTTCTACCTGAGCCTCGCGTTGAACCCCTGATCGCGTGGCGTGCAGGTGGGTCGTGTTGCAGCCTAGCGGAGTGCGCCACACGGACCCGTATATTACGCCCCTTCCGGAAGCTGGCCGCGAACCCCTCCGACACATCGGCAGGAGAGAGATCGGCTCCTGCTCGCGACCAGCGCCCCGACGCCCCCTAGGAGGACACAGATGACGCTTCACCGTGTCACGCGGTATGCCCTCACGATTGGCTTGATCGCGATTCCCGCCGCTGCACGCGCGCAGGGATTCGGCCTGAACGAGATTGGGACCTGCGCGTTGAGTCGCGCCTTCGCCAACACCGGCGCGCCGTGCGATGACGCGTCCACCATCTATTGGAACCCCGGTGCGATTCCCAGAACGCGCGGACTGAGCGTCCTCGCCGGCGTCACGGCGATCGCGCTCGATGGCGACTTCTCGCGGGATACCACATTCGAGCGATTCGACGCCGACATCTCCACTGCCTACGTGCCGCACGTGTTCGCGAACTATCGAACGAGCGGCAGGCTGGCCTACGGACTCGGCGTCTACGTCCCCTACGGTCTCACCTCGCAGTGGCAGGACGACTTTCCCGGCCGATTCGCGGCGAAGAAGGCGTCACTTCAGTCGATCTACGTTCAGCCGAACGTCGCCTTCCAGATCACGGAGGGATGGTCGATCGGGCTCGGACCGGTCATCGGGCACTCGTCCGTCGAGCTGGTTCAGGCGATCGACCTTTCGCAGCAGCGCACCTCCGCGACGGGGCCCACCTTCGGCCAGCTCGGGATCCCCAAGCGCACCGAGTTCGCGCGCGCGACGCTGAAGGGCGACGCGATGGCGTACGGCGTGAACATCGGCGTTCACGGTCGCATCACACCGGCCTGGGAAGTCGGCGGTCGCTTCCTCTCGCAGCTCTTCTTCAAGTACGACGACGCCGATGCGACGTTCGAGGCCCGGCCGACGGGTCTTACGCTCGCCGCGAACAATCCCCTCAGCGCTCCCGCTGGCACGCCGGTCGACGCGCTGCTCGCCAGCCAGTTCACCGGCTCGGGTGCGCTCACGTCCCAGAAAGTCCAGACGCGCATCATGCACCCGGCGCAGCTCCAGGTCGGCATCGGCTACACCGGATTCGCGAATACCACCATCAACGTCGACTACGCCTGGGTCNNNCTGTTCGAGGACTACAACAACACCTCCTCGTTCCGTCTCGGCGTCGACCATCGCTTCACGAATGGCGCGGCCGTTCGCGCGGGATTCGCGGCGGCGGCGTCCGCCGCTCCCGACGTCACGGTGACACCGCTTCTGCCGGAACAGGATCGCTCTTATGGGACGATCGGGGGAGGTTATCCGATCACGAGCCGACTCACGGTCGACGGCGCGTACATGAAGATCTTCACTCCGGGTCAGCGCGGCCGAATCGACGAACGGACGGCACGCACGCAAACGGCCCAGGAGCTCAACAACGGCTCGTATTCGCTGCGCGCCAATGTCTTCTCGCTGAGCCTCAAGGCTTCCCTTTAACCGCGCCCGGAGACCCTTCTGATGTATAGACCGAAGCAACTCCTCCGAGTCGCGGCCATCGGCGCTGTCCTCGCGGCCGTGGCCTGCGAAACCAATCACGACCTGCTCGGCCCGAACCCGCCGCTTGGCGGCGAGCTCTTCCGCAGCTACGTCTCGATCGGCAACAGCATCACGGCCGGCTTTCAGAGCAACGGCATCAACGACTCGACCCAGAAGCAAAGCTACGCCGTGCTGCTCGCGCGCTCGATGGGCACTCGCTTCGCGTACCCTGCGCTGACGATGCCGGGATGCCCGCCTCCGATCGCCAACACGCAGACGGGTGCCCTCGTCGGCGGGGCCGCGGCTCCGCCATGTTCTGCCAGGATTCCGGCCTCCGTGACCGACGTTCTCAACAACGTGGCCGTGCCTGGTGCGCGCGTCGCCGATCCGACCAGTCCCAGCACCGGGGCGTCGAATGCACTCACGACGTTCATCCTCGGTGGAAAGACGCAGGTGCAGAAGGCGTTGGAAGCGAAGCCGACGTTCGCCACGATTTGGATCGGCAACATCGACGTTCTCTCGGCCGGCCTGAGCGGCATTCTCGTCGGTGGTGTCGTGCCCGGGCAGACCGGGATCACCATCACCCAGGCGCAGTTCCAGGCCAGCTATGACGCTCTGGTCGCCCAGCTCACCGCCGGCGCTCCGGACGTGAAGGGCGTGCTGATCGGCGTCGGCCAAGTGGCCTACCTGCCGTCGTTCAGCGCCGGCGCGTTGATCGCCGGCAGCGCCACGATTCAGGCGGGATTGTCTCTGGCGGCGGGAAAGCCGGTGACGGTACTCCCCAACTGCACCGGCTCGACGTCGCTGATCAACGTGCCGCAGTTGCTCCTCGCGATCCGCGCCAACCTCCACCCCGCCGTCGTCTCTTGCGCGAAGGATCCGCTCACGGCCCCCGTCGGTGACATCTTCGTGCTCGACCAGCAGGAGCTCGCGAGCCTCAATGCCCTCATCGCCGGGTTCAACACCTACATCCAGAGCAAGGCGAATTCTATCGGCTTCGGCTACTGGGATCCGAACCCGCTGTTCGTCGCCAAGCGCGCGTCAGGGGAGATTCCGCCGTTCCCGAACCTCAACAGCGCGACTGCCACTTTTGGTCCGTTGATCTCCCTCGATGGAGTGCATCCATCGGCCGCTGGGCACCTGCTCATCGCGAACGAGATCATCGGCGTCATCAACGCCAAGTACGGGACGAAGTTGGTCCCGCAGTAGTCGACCGATTGGTCGTGAAGCGGGGCGGCACCCCCTCCAGGGTGCCGCCCCGTTCTCGTCTCACACCGTCGTCGGCACGTCGTCCCGTCGAGCGAACAACCGGTGCCAACAAATGTGATCGGACCGTAAGTCCTGGTTATACAATTAGCAAACTCGTACCTGATCACGTACGTCATCAGATGCTTCCCACATTTCTCTGAGACCCCTCAGCGGTAGGGACCCGAGCCGCCGCCGGAGCGCGGACCCCCTCCGCCGCTCGAGCCGCCGCCTCGTTGCGGCCCCCGGCGTCGCGAACGATTCGCCCTCGACGCGCCGCCCGAGTCCCGCGCCGCAGCGTGACTGGCCTTGCTCCCATCGCTTGGGGCTGGACGCGAGGAGCTCCGCGGCTGCCCTGCCGCGTTGGCAGTTTTTCTCGCGAGCTTCTCCTTCGCGCGCTTGCGCTCTTCCGCCTTTCGCGCCCGGATCTCCGCGATCCGTTCGGCGATCGGGACCTCGAACCGCTGCTTCGGTTTGCTCGCGTAATCGAAGTCGGCCACCATCACCCTCGGCAGCCGCTTCCCCACCGCCCGCTCGATCGCAGCCAGGTCCCGCTCCTCTTCGGGCGAGACGAACGTGAACGCGTCCCCGGTCGCGTCCGCCCTCGCGGTCCGCCCGACGCGATGGATGTAGTCCTCGGGAATATGGGGCACGTCGAAGTTCACGACGTGCTCGAGCTGTTCCACGTCGATGCCCCGCGCGACGATGTCCGTCGCGACCAGGCACCGGAAGCGTCCGGACTTGAATCCCTCTAGCGCATCCGTCCGCTGGGCCTGCGAGCGGTTGCCGTGGATCTTCGCGTTCGCGATCCCCTCGCTTGCGAGGTAGTCGGCCAGCCGGTTCGCCCGATGTTTGGTGCGCGTGAACACGATCACACTCCCCACGTCGCCGCGCCGCATCAGCTCGACGAACAGCGCGGGTTTCAGCTCCTCCCGGACCGGATAGATCGCCTGGCGGATGCCCACCGCCGGCGCGGACCGCCGTTCCAGGTTGATCGAGGCCGCGTCCCGCAGCAGCTCGCGGGAGAGCGCCTGGATCGGAGCGGGCATCGTGGCCGAGAAGAAGAGCGTCTGCCGGCGTGTCGGGAGGTGCGCCAGCACTCGACGGATGTCGGGCAGGAACCCCATGTCCAGCATTCGGTCCGCTTCGTCGAGGACGAGGACCTCGAGCCCCGCCAGCTTCGCGTACGGCTGCTTGAAGTGGTCGAGCAGCCGGCCGGGGGTGGCGATGATCACGTCGACGCCGCTCCGGAACGCATGCTCCTGCGGGGCCATCCCCACTCCGCCGAAGACCGCGGCGCCCGACAGTGGGGTGTGCACCGCGAGCTCGCCGAGATGCTCCTCGATCTGGGCCGCGAGCTCTCGCGTCGGCGTCAGCACGAGCGCTCGGGTCGTGCCGCGCGTCTTGTGCATCAACCGATGCAGAATGGGGAGCAGGAACGCGGCGGTCTTCCCGCTTCCCGTCATCGCGCACGCGAGAAGGTCTCGGCCCTCCAGCGCGGGCGGGATCGCCTGGTCCTGGATCGGTGTGGGGCGCGTGAATCCCAGCTCCCGCACTCCGCGGAGTAGGTCGGCGTGCAGCTTGAACTTGGCGAATGGCATCGGCGAGGGCGGGAGATCGTGGTCCTGCGTCGCGCGCAAGTTAGCCCCCTGTCACCCGTTGGGGACACGGGACGATCGTGCTACAGCAGATACAACCCGCTGAAGGCGAGCCCGGCGAGCGCGCGGAAGACGAACGACTCGAGCCGCAGCGGCTCCCCGAACGGACCGATGTAGTGAAACGCCGAAAAGAGGAGCGCGCCGATCACCGTCGCCGCAACTCCCGCCGCGACGCGGCTCACACCGAACGCGAGACGGAATCCGTTCGCCAGCAACGCGACGATCACGACACGGAAGAGCAGCTCCTCGTACAGTCCCGCTCCGAGTGACAGCGTCAGTCGCGCCAGCGCGTCGCCCTGGAGACCGCCCCCGGCCGCGAGCGTCCGAAGCGGGCGGACCAGCTGCGCCGTCACGGCGCCGACGACGAGCCCGAACGTCAGCGCGAGCACGACCGACTCACCGAGCATCGCCACGAGCATGCTGAAGCGAACGGGCCCTCCGCGTCGATCTCGCACGATCAGCCACACGGCACCGCCGATCACCAGCGCCATGAACACGAGCGGCCCGCGCGGGCCGAGCATCCAGGAGAACAATCCCGTGAGCAGCACGTCGGCGCCGTTGCGTACGACGCCGCCGGAGGCACGCACGGGCGCGACGACCTCGAGTAGCTCGTACGCCACGAGGAGCGGAAGCGCGAAGAGGAGACTGTGGCGGTGCGAGCGGCTCGTCGCCCAGTACTCCCTGGCCTGGAGGCGCGCTACCGCGATGGCGCGACCCTCCAGAAATCGATGCCGCCCGCCTGCTGGCCGACGTCGATCGTCGCCACTTTCTGCAGCGCGCGCAGGTCGATCACATCGACAGTGCCCGGCTCCGAGCCCACGCCTTCCTGCGAGATGAACGCGTACCGGTCGTCGGCGGAGACGGCCGCGCCGTGCACGACGCGCCGAGTCGTCGGAATCCGCGCGAGCTCGTGGCCCGTCGCGAGATCGATCACGCTCGCCGACTTGCCGCGCTTGTTGGTCGCGACCAGCAGCTTCCCGTCGTGCGTCACGGCGAGATTGTACACTCCTTCACCGGCGGGAAGGCGGCGCGTCAGCGTCCACTGAACCGCGTCGATCTCCACGATGTCGTTGCTCTTGTTGCACGCGACGAAGATGCGCGCACCGTCCACCGACGGTTGCACCCACGTCGGCGAGCAGCTCACGTCTCCCGCCTTCGGCGGCTCCATGCCATGCCCCGCCATGTCGTGCGAGGCGTGGTCCGAGCTCTTTCCCGGCGGCGCGCCCTGCACGCCACGCTCCTTTCCCTTGCCGACGAGGAAGTGCCTCGCGACGGTGAAGGCACGCGTGTCGATCTCGACCGCGATGTCGTCCATCATGCACGCGGAATACTGCTTCGTCCCCTGCGCGTTGATGCGCGATCCATGGGGCATCGTGCAGGTCGGCACGCGTGCGACCTCCACCATCTCGCCCGTCGCCACGATCGAGACGCTCGACGGCACCATCTCGCCGTGGAGATTGAAGTTGACGACGTAGGCGAACTCGCCGTCGGGCGTGACCTGCACCGTCGCCGGGAAGTTGCCGAGCATCACCCGGCCGGCCAGCGAGTCGTTCGCCAGTGCGTACTTCCACAGGAAGCCGTACGGCGTGCCGTGCGCGGTCGAGACGTAGTAGTACTTCCCATCGGGCGAGACGGCGACACCGTGCGGGCCGTCGACGTCGGCCGGCATGATGCCGGTCGTGTTCGTCCGCTCGATCCGGATCCCGTTCGGCCCGAAGCGCACGAGGGCGATCTGATCGACCGACTCGGACGCGACGAGTGCGAGGTAATCCTGCGTCGGCGGCTGGACCGTCGCTCGCATCGCGATGCCCTGCTGCGCGGCGGTGAGCGCCGTCGGCCCACCATGCTGCGCAGCGCAGCCCAGGGCAACGAAGAGAATGCCGAAGCGGGCTCGCGCGAATCTGCTGGTCATCGGTGAGGTGGACTTGTCGTGATCGCGCGCATTCGCCGCGTCGATCAACTTCACTCCCGACGCCGAGCGGCCGCAAGCGTATTTCCGCTCACGGCGCGAGGCACGGCGACGCCTTGCGTCGCGGAACCTCACCGGCGATTTTGTGTAGTGTGATCGTTCGCTCGCATGTTGAACCCGAGATCAGAGGAGGTGATCCATTGTCTACTGACCAGAGTACGGCGCGGATCGCCGGAAGCCGCTAACCCGGCACTCGAAACGCCGACCGGCGCTCCGCGCTGACCGGTCTGACCATGTGGGGCTTGCTGCGATCTGAGCGTCGCGGTGAGCCCCACAGTCCGTTTCGGCAACCGGCTCCTAGTGTCGGCCCGTGCTCCCGAAGCCCCCCACGCGCTCCGTCGTCCGCTCCACCGGCGTCTCGCGCAGCTCGAGCGCCACGTAGCGCGCGAACACGACCTGCGCGATGCGTTCGCCGTGGATCACGCGCCGCGTCGTCGGCGCGTCGTTGCGTACGATCACCATCCACTCCTCTGCGTAGTCGGAGTCGACCGTGCCCGGTGCATTGGGAATCGTCAGCGCGTTCTTGAACGCCTGGCCGCTGCGTGGCCGGACCTGCGCCTCGACATCCTGCGGGAGTCGTGTGCGGAAGCCCAGCGGAACGAGCGCCATCTCGCGCGGCGCGAGGTCGATCCCCCAGGCCCCGTCGCGCTCGTCGGCGTCACGCTCGACCTGCGCCATGCCATCGGAGCAGCGAACGCGGCGTGCTCGGAGATACGCGCGTACATCGTATCCGGCCGAGCCCGCCGTCGCGCGCGACGGCAGCAGGACATCGTCGTGCAGCCGCTCGATCATCGCGAAGGTGTCGTGCATGCGGGTAACCTTCATGGACGAGATTCGTTTATCGTTCGTATTGCCGTGCGCCTCAATTCTAGCTTCCCGTCGCTGCAAATGATCGCTCGTGTGACCCTGCTCTCCTCTGTGCTGCTCGCCGCTGCCACGCCGGTCGGCGCACAAGGGATCGAATATGCCGACGGCACGACGCGCTACCGCGTCTCGACCACCACCACGGGCAGTCAGACCACGCCGCTCGGCAGCAGCAACTTCGAGCTGGGTGTGCAGCAGCAGATCACTCTCAGCGTCGCCCGTCAGGCGAAGGACACGTTGCTGGCGACGGTCACGCTCGATTCCATCAGCCTGACTGGCGCCGCCTCCGTGGCCGACGTCAGTACGCTGCGCGGCGCGAAGTTCGTCTCGCTCGTCTCGCCGACGGGTCGCGTCTACTCCACCAAGGCGCCGCCCAATCCGGACCCCGTCGCCTCCCAGCTCGCGGAAGGGATCACGCGCTTCCTCCCCGCGTATCGGCCGAACCTGCGTCAGGGCGACACGTGGGCCGATACGGCCACGGGCAAGGTGATGCAGCAGGGAATGGAGCTCGATCGCACTGTCGTGTCGAACTTCACCGTCGAGCACGATACGACGATCGGTGGCGTGCGCGCATTGAAGGTCGCCCGCGTGACCTCCGTCAAGGCCGCCGGAAGCGGGACGCCGCAGGGAACCCCGGTATCCATGGAGTCGTCGAGCACGAGCAACGGGGCGTTCTACGTCAGCACGAAGGGCGTCTTTCTCGGTGCCACGTCGAACGACGACGTCAACCTCAAGCTGAAGATTCTCGCGCAGGGCGCGGAGATCAGCCTGAAGCAGAACGCGCGCACACGGATCGAGCCGATCCAGTGATGATGCTCCGCAGAACGCGACGGGGCGCGGCCTAGGCCGCGCCCCGTCGCGTTCCGAGACTCACCGCCGTGCCTCAGCGGAGCGCGCGCAGTCCCTGGCGCTCGGCCACGAATCCACCGAGCCAGTCCGAGAGGGCGCCACGGCTCGCAGTCTTGGCGACTGGCGCCGCTGCGGGATTCACAGCGCCGGCAGGCGCGATCGGCTCGCTGCGCGGAGCGGTGGGCGTGGTGGTGTCGCGCAGCGCCGCCCAGAGCGGCAGCGCGACGCACTCGTGGAAGTCACGTCCCGAGCAGATCGTCTGGGCGCTTTCGTCTACATGCTGACGAACGCGCTCCGGATAGGCACGGCAGTTCGGTGTATTCGAGCCGCGCACGCACCCGTTGTAGCCAAGGAGCGCGATCCTGGTCACCGCCTTGGCATCGAGCGTATCGGCCGTGCGTTTGGCGAAGTGCTTGAGGATGTAGACGCCGTAGCGAAGGTTCGTCTCGTCGTCCTTCAGATTCCTGCCCAGGATGGGCCCGAGGTTCGGCGTCCACACCCGCGGCATGATCTGCATCAGTCCGAGCGCGCCGACGTTCGACCGGGCGTCCCGCTTGAAGCCGTCGTTCTCGGTGAGCATCACGCCCAGCACGAGGGCCGGGGGGATCCGGCGGTGGTACGCCTCGCGCACCGCGATCCGGGCGATCGAGTCGGCCCGCGCGGCCTCGAGCTGGCCGGTCCGTCGCAAATCGGCCGCGAATGCGCTCACGTCGCGCAGAAACTGCGGATGGCGCATCGCCAGCGGCTCGGGGAGGCTGAGCCAAGGCGCGCGCACGGTCGACGAATCCAAGTACGCGGCCGCGAGCACTCGGCCAGCGACCGGGGCCTGGCCGAGGAATACCGGACGCGTGCGCGACGCCGTGAACCACACAGTGGCGGCGGCGGTAGCAGCGAACGCGAGCTGACGGACGAGCGATGAGTTACGAATCACAGCCTCCGGTGGGGCGCGGAGCCGAGGAGGGGCGCCGGGAAGAGAGCTCTGGCGCCGTTAGGGGTATTGGATGGTAATATGGATCACCAACGACAAACAAGCTCGTCCGCAACATTTGTTACATGCTGGGCCCGGATGCTTTGCCCGAGCTTCACGGCATCGTTCTTCCCTGTCTCGTCGGCACTCGATCCAGTATCCACGTGAGCGACGCACCGAGACCG
>QHVE01000081.1 GCA_003223455.1 Gemmatimonadota bacterium
TATCGGACGTTCGTCGCACTTGAGCGAATGGACCGTCCACGTACTGTGGGGTAGGAATAGCAGCAGGCTCGATGCGCCTCCCGCATCGCTCGGTCTCCCC
The DNA here is from genome assembly GCA_003223455.1 of Gemmatimonadota bacterium. GTDB lineage: Bacteria > Gemmatimonadota > Gemmatimonadetes > Gemmatimonadales > Gemmatimonadaceae > AG11. The sequence continues at coordinate 101 of QHVE01000081.1, forward strand.
GCTGAACTACCCTGTGGCCTCGAGCCGCATCGTTCGTCTACCTGCAACTCGTCACGCATCGAGGCGTGACTCCCGCGCGGCCACGTCGGTTTCGATCCGACGCCCCACCTCCGTGCGAGACATTCAGGTTCGCCGCATTCCCCTCATATGAAGTCGTCGAGTCCGTTCCTCTTCGCCACTGGCGTCGAGAACAGCTATCCAACGATCGCTGGCGGCATCCGCATAGATCAGATGGACAAGTGCGGGCACTACGCTCGCTGGGAAGAGGATTTCGCGCTCGTCAAGGAGTCGGGGCTGAACGCGCTGCGCTACGGCCCACCCTACTACCGGACGCATACCGCGCCGCACGCCTACGACTGGGAGATCTGCGACGCCCAGATGCACCGGCTGCGCGAGCTCGAGATCACGGTCATCGCCGATCTCTGTCACTTCGGCGTCCCGTCCTGGCTCGGCGGGTTCCAGGATCCGGCATTCCCCGTGCTGTTCGCCGAGTACGCGCGCGCGTTCGCCAAGCGCTATCCGTGGATCCGGCACTTCACACCGGTGAACGAGATCTTCATCGCCGCGAACTTCTCCGCGCTCAAGGGCTGGTGGAACGAGTGCGAGAAGAGCGAGGCGGCGTTCGTGCGGGCGATCCGCAACCTCTGCATGGCGCACGAGCTGGCGGTCGAGGCGCTCCTGTCCGAGCGCCCCGACGCGATCATCGTCCAGGGCGAATCGATCGAGCACTTCCACGCCGCGGGGCGCGACGCGCAGCACGAGGCCGACCGGCTGAACGGGTTGAAGTACCTGTCGCTCGACCTGACGCTGGGCCGCGAGCTCGCGCCGGGCATGGCGCGCATCCTCAACGAGCATGGCGTCACGTCGAACGATCTGAGCTTCTTCCGCGAGCAGCGCGCGGTCGGACAGCGCTGGCTCGGCGTGGACTACTATCCCACGTGCGAGCACCGGGTCTCGTCGACCGCCCGCTGCACGGTGACCCACCAGCTGGCGATGGGCTTCCGTCAGCTCGCGACGCAGTACTACGAACGGTACCAGCTCCCGATCTTCCATTGCGAGACGAACCGCGTGACCCATCTCGCCGTGGACTGGCTCGACCATCAGTGGTCGGACATTCTCGCCATGCGCGCGTCGGGGATTCCGGTGACGGGATTCACCTGGTACTCGCTGACCGACCAGATCGACTGGCAGCACGCGTTGCGCGTCGAGCGCAACGACCTGCATACGGTGGGGATGTACGATCTGCGCCGTCGCATCCGTCCGGTGGGCGTGCGCTACAGGGAGATCGTGGCCGAGTGGCGCGACGTCCTCGATGCGGGCGCCGACATCGCTGCCGCGCAAGCGCAGCGCGCGTAGCGGATGGAGTGAGCGGAACACGCTCCACGATCATTCGAGCCGGGTCTCGCAACACGAGACCCGGCTCTTTTTCCGTAGCGCATGCGCAGCAGGGGTCGACGCAGATCATCGTGCACACGCATCGGCGACCGTGTGCGCACGCTTCATACGTTATGTACTGCACCATGCATTGCGACACGCTCGTTAGTGCCTCGGTGCTACTAATTGCGTACAAAATAGATGGTACTTCCGGGGCACGCGGTTTGCCCGTTCTGACCGCACGCCCGAGCGAAGTCGCTGAGCGGCGCACCAGGACATTCAACAAAACGAACTTTGCCGAGCCCGCTTGCTACCAAGTCCGCGGTATACGCGGACACGCCCATCATCGTCCACAGCCACCTGCGCTGGGATTTCGTGTGGCAACGCCCACAGCAGCTCCTCTCGCGATTCGCGCAGCGGAGCGACGTGCTCTTCGTGGAGGAGCCGATCTACCTCGACGACGTCGGCGATACGCGGCTCGACATCTCACAGCCGATGGAACGCGTGCACCGTGTGGTGCCGATGCTCCCCGGTGAGCTTCGCGGCGCCTACGACGCTTCGATCGTCGTGATCCGTGAAGCGCTGCGGCGGCAGCTGGCCGCCGATGGCGCGCTCGGTCGATGGTTCGCACGGCCCATCCAGTGGTTCTACACGCCGATGCCGGCGCCGGCGATGATCGGTGCGTTCGACGAGTGCGCGGTCGTCTACGACTGCATGGACGAGCTGTCGAAGTTCCGCTTCGCGCCGGCGGCGCTGGTCGACCGGGAGCGCTATCTCATGGCGCAGTCGGACGTGGTGTTCGCGGGCGGCTACAAGCTCTCGCAGTCGAAGGCGAAGTATCATCAGAACGTGCACTTCTTCGGCTGCGGCGTAGACGTGGCGCACTTCGCCACCGCGCGGTCGGCCGACGTCGTGGTTCCGCGCCAGATCGCGTCGCTCAAGCGGCCGGTCGTCGGCTACTACGGCGTGATCGACGAGCGGATCGACTACGAGCTGCTGCGCACCCTCGCCACCTCGCTCCCCGACGTGGAGCTGGTGATGGTGGGTCCGGTCGTGAAGGTCGATCCGGCGGAGCTCCCGCAGGCCGAGAACATCCACTGGCTCGGTCAGCGGCAGTATGCCGAGCTGCCCGCGCACGTGAAGGGGTTCGACGTGTGCCTGATGCCCTTCGCGCTGAACGAGGCGACGGAGTTCATCAACCCGACGAAGACCCTCGAGTACATGGCGGCGGGGAAGCCGATCGTCTCGACCGCGGTCTCGGACGTGGTGCACAACTTCACGCCGGTCGTCGCCGTCGCCGACTCCGCCGCGGAGTTCGTCGCCGCGGTGCGCGGCGCGATCGAGCGGCCGAACGCGGAGCTGATCACACGTGGATTGGAGCAGGCACGCGCCAACTCGTGGGAGAGCATCGTCTCGCGAATGGAGCGCATCATCCGCGACGCCATGCGTACGCGTGAGTCGCGCACCGCGCGGCCGCTCGCCGATCGGCTGCGTCCCGACGCGCGTCCCGACGCGCGTCCCGTCGTCCGCTCTCGTGCCGCCCTCGCGGGCGCGGGCGAGGACATCGGGGACTGAGCGCGGCATAACGCCTTCAGTGCCGTGGCCGCGCCGATGACACACGCGACTCCGCGCGCGCCCCTGGAGCTGTGGGCCGGGTTCGAGTGCACGCTCAACCGCGTCGGCGACTCGCAGCACGATCAGCTCGCGCTCACCGGCCACTACGGCCGGCTCGACGATCTCGATCGACTCGCCGAGCTGGGTGTGCGCACGGTCCGCTATCCCATCCTGTGGGAGCGGGTCGAGCGGCTGCGCGACTCGGGCGCGCCGTTCGCCTGGCCTGACGCCGCGATGGCGCGCCTCCGCGCGCTCGGCATCGAGCCGATCGTCGGTCTCGTCCACCACGGCAGTGGCCCGTTCGGCACCAGCCTGCTCGACGACAGGTTCGCCGACGGACTGGCGGCGTTCGCGCGCACCGTCGCCGAGCGGTACCCGTGGGTCACGCGGTACACGCCGGTGAACGAGCCGCTCACCACGGCGCGATTCAGCGCATTGTACGGCGTATGGTACCCGCACGCGCACGACGACGCGGCGTTCCTGCGCGCGACGCTGAACCAGGTGCGCGCGACGCGGCTCGCCATGGAGGCCATCCGCACCGTGCGCCCCGAGGCGCAGCTGGTACAGACCGAGGACCTCGGCCGCACGCACGCGACGCGGACGCTCAGGTATCAGGCCGAGTTCGAGAACGAGCGCCGCTGGCTGAGCTTCGACCTGCTCGCGGGCCGCGTTCGGCCAGGCCACGCCATGCATCGCTATGCGCGCTGGTGCGGGCTCACGGCCGATGAGATCGCACGCGCGATGGGCGACGGATGCCCGCCGGCGCTGATCGGCATCAACCATTACGCCACGAGCGAGCGATTCCTCGACGAGCGGCTCGAGCGCTACCCGCCGCACACGCACGGTGGAAACCACCGGCACCGCTACGCCGACGTCGAAGCGGTACGCGTGCTTACGGAGGGCGTGGCCGGTCCGCGCGTGCTGCTGCGCGAGGCGTGGCAGCGCTACGGACTGCCCATCGCCGTGACCGAAGCACATCTCGGGTGCACGCGCGAGCAACAGCTCCGCTGGCTCGCCGAGGTGTGGGACGCCGCGCACGACGCGCGCGCGGCGGGCGCCGACGTGCGTGCCGTGACCGCATGGGCGGTGCTCGGCGCGCAGGACTGGTCGTCGCTCGCCACCCGGCTCGAGGGGCACTACGAGCCCGGGCTGTTCGACGTGCGCGCGCCGCGACCGCGCCCGACGGCGCTGGCGCACATGGCGCGGTCGCTCGCGACGACGGGCGCGCACGACCATGCGGCGCTCGGCGCACCAGGCTGGTGGCGCTGCGCCGATCGCGTGCTCTACCCGGAGCACGACGAGCGGCCGGCGCCGCGCGAGACCCACGCGTCGCCGAGCGGCCGCCCCATCCTCATCGCGGGGGCGTCGGGAACGCTCGGCAGCGCGTTCGCGCGGCTGTGTCACGCGCGCGGGCTGGCGCATCGCGCGCTGACGCGTCACGAGCTCGACGTCACCGACCGTGGCGCCGTGGAGCGCGCCGTGCGCCGAAGCGGCGCGTGGGCGGTGGTCAACGCGGCGGGCTACGTCCGCGTCGACGATGCCGAACACGACGCCGCATCTTGCCACCGGCTCAACGCGGTCGCCGCCGAATCGGTGGCGCGCGCGTGCGAGGCGGCCGGGATTCCATGCGTCGCCTTCTCGTCGGACCTCGTGTTCGACGGCGGCAAGAACGCGCCCTATGTGGAGTCGGACCGTGTCGCGCCGCTCGGCGTGTACGGCCGGAGCAAGGCCGACTGCGAGGCACGCGTGCGGGCCGTACATCCGGGCGCACTCGTCGTGCGCACCGCGGCGTTCTTCGGTCCATGGGACGAATGGAACTTCCTCACGCGCACGCTCGCGTCACTCACGCTGGGCGTGCCCGTGGATGCGGCGGACGATCTCGTCGTCTCGCCGACGTACGTGCCCGATCTCGTGCATGCGACGCTCGATCTGCTGATCGATGGGGAGCGTGGCGTGTGGCACCTGGCGAACACGGGCGAGATCAGCTGGGCCGAGCTCGCGCGCGTCGCCGCGCGCGGTGCGGACCTCGACGAGACGCTCGTCCGCGGGCGGCCGCACGCCGAGCTCGGATTCGCGGCGCGCCGCCCGCGCGCCGCCGCGCTCGCGAGCGAGCGGGGGTGCGTCATGCCGTCGCTCGAAGCGTCGCTCGGCGCCTATCTGCACGAGCGCCCCTGGCTACGTATGCTGCGCGACGACGACCTGGTGATGTCGGGCCAGGACGCGGCGCTGGACTGACACCGAAGGCTTGGAGCACATGGAGCAGATCAATACATCCGCACGAAACACGACGTCCCCCGCTGGCAGCGATCAGCCGCGCATCGTGATCATCGGAGCCGGACCGACCGGTCTCGCCGCCGGCTACCGGCTGCGCGAGCTCGGCTACCGGAACTTCCTGATGCTCGAGCAGCGCGAGAAGGTGGGCGGGCTCGCCGCGAGCGAGACGAGCCCGAACGGCTTCATCTACGACATCGGCGGACACGTCCTGTTCTCACACTACGAGTACTTCGACAAGCTGTTCGACAAGCTGCTGGGCGACGAGTACCAGCTCCTGCTGCGCGAGAGCTGGGTGTGGATGTGCGACCGGTTCCTGCCGTATCCCTTCCAGAACAACATCAAGTATCTGCCGAAGGAGATCGTCTACGAGTGCCTCATGGGGGTGATCGAGGCGCAGAAGCAGGAGCTCGACCTGACGCGGTTCAAGAACTTCGAGGAGCTGATCTACGGCGTGTTCGGCAAGGGGATCGCGAAGCACTTCATGATGCCCTACAACTTCAAGGTGTGGGCGCATCCGCCGAAGATGATGAACAAGGAGTGGATCGGTGAGCGCGTCTCGGTGGTGGACATCGCGCGCGTGCTCGGCAACGTCGTGCTCGACCGCGACGATGCGGGGTGGGGGCCGAACTCGACGTTCAAGTATCCGCGCCACGGCGGCACCGGTGGGCTGTTCGACCGGATGCGCCCGTACGTGCAGGAGAACCTTCGACTCTGCACCGGTGTCGCGTCGGTGGACGTCGCGAGCAAGCAGGTCGTCCTGAAGGACGGCTCGCGCGAGTCGTACGACATCCTGCTCAACACCACGCCGGTGGATCTCCTCGTGAAGTCGATCGACGGCGAGGTGCCGGACGAGGTGAAGTGCCAGGCGGGCCGGCTGCGGCACTCGGGGAGCTACATCGTCGGCGTGGGGGTGGAGCAACCCGTGCCGTCGAAGAAGTGCTGGATGTACTTCCCCGAGGACAACTCCCCGTTCTACCGAGTGACGTACCTGTCGAACTATTCCCCCGAAGTGGTGCCGGACGCGTCGCGCTACTACTCGCTGCTGGCCGAGGTGTCGCACTCCGAGTTCAAGCCCGTGAACCGGGCGACGGTGGTCGAGGACACGATTCAGGGGATGATCAACACGAAGCTCCTGGAGGAGAGCGACCGGAAGGACATCGTGGACGCGTTCCTCATCGAGCGCGACTACACGTATCCGACGCCGAGCCTCGAGCGGGACTGCGCACTGAAGGTGCTGCATCCCTGGCTGGAGTCGCGCGACATCTACTCGCGCGGCCGGTTCGGCGCGTGGCGATACGAAGTGGGGAACATGGACCACTCCGTGGCGCAGGGCGTGGAGTGGGTGAACCGGATCCTCCAGGACGATCGTGAGAACGAGCTGACGTATCTGGCGAAGCGAGGCTGTTAGGTAGCGGAGGCAACTCGTAAACTGCACTTCAACTGCAACTGATTGACGCGGAGCACGCGGAAAACAGCGGGAGGACCGAGCAAGACCCGGAGAGCGGTTCTCCGCGTGCTCTCGGTTCCCTCTGCCCTCCGCGTGAAATTCAGTTTCGGGCTGGCACGCGGAGGCGGGTGCGCACGGACACCGAGTGCGCCATGTTTGCGGCATGCCTCGCCGTGCTGCTGCCGCCGTCGCGCTGGTCGTCACCGCACTGACGGCGCTCGCCCCCCCGCTCGGCGCCCAAGAGACGCGCGTTCGCGCCCGCGAGCTCGGCGTCGCGCCGGGAATCTTCCGACCAGGGCCGTTGAACGCGATCACCGACGTCGCCGGGGTGCTGGTTGGACACGCGACCGTCATCGCGGGCGACTCCATCCACACCGGTGTCACGGCGATCCTGCCGCATGCGGGCAACCTCTTCTTCGATCGCGTGCCCGCCGCGATCCACGTCGGCAACGCGTTCGGCAAGCTCGTGGGCGCGACCCAGGTCCGCGAGCTCGGCGAGCTCGAGACGCCGATCTTGCTCACGTGCACGCTCTGTGTATGGCGAGCAGCGGACGCGCTCACCGCCGAGCTGCTCGCCATGCCCGGCATGGAACGCGTCGGCTCGATCAATCCGGTGGTCGGCGAGACGAACGACGGCGCGCTCAACGCCATCCGCTCGCGGCCGATCACGCCCGACGTGGTGCACCGCGCGCTGACGTCGGCCGCCGGGAGTGCCGTCGCGGAGGGGAGCGTGGGTGCCGGGGCCGGAACGATCGCCTTCGAGTGGAAGGGCGGCATCGGCACGTCGTCGCGTATGCTGCCGCGCACACTCGGCGGATGGGTCGTCGGTGTGCTGGTCCAGACGAACTTCGGCGGCGTGCTCCAGGTGATGGGTGCGCCGGTCGGACGCGAGCTCGGACGCTACGCGTTCAAGGGCGACGTCGAGCGCGAGCGCGGCGACGGCTCGATCATGATCGTCGTGGCGACCAACGCGCCGCTCGACGACCGCAACCTCGAGCGGCTCGCGGCGCGCGCCATCATGGGGCTCGCGCGCACCGGGTCGAGTGCATCGAACGGATCGGGCGATTACGCAATCGCCTTCTCGACCGCCGAGCAGGTACGCCGTCGGGTCTCGCCCCCCGTCGCGGGCGCGGCGCCGGCGGCGCCGGCGCCGCGCGCCTCGCAGCAGCTCTCCAACGACGACATGTCCCCGCTGTTCGAGGCCGTCATCGAGGCGACCGAGGAAGCGATCTACGACTCGATGTTCATGGCGACATCGGTCACGAGCCGAGGGCGTACCGTGCCGGCGATCCCGCTCGACAGCGTGCGAGCCGTGCTGCGGAAGTACGGAATCGCGAAGCATTGAGCGGTGCGCCGTCGAGCGCGGCGGAGCAATGCCGCGCTCGACGAACACCAGAGCCCGCTGTCGGCCGTTAACGGCTGGGCACGGCGCTCGCGGAGCCATCGGTCGTCCCGACCCGGTAGTATGATCCGATGATGCCTCGCTCGGACCGATCCGCCGCGCTTCGCGTCCTGCTCTGGGGGCTCGTCGCCATCGTGCTCGTGCTGACGACGCTCGCCGGCGTGATGGTCGTGCGCCAGACGAGCGGCCTCGTGGGTCGCGTCACCGGTCCGCCGGCCCCGCCGCGCATCACGCAGCAGGTCGTCGTCGATCGGCTGCAGACCGTCGCCAAGCTCGTGGCGAGCGAGATGACGCTGCGCGACGTCGTCACGTATCAGCAGACGCGCTTCGGCTCCACCAAGCGCGCACTGCTCGTGGTCACGGGGCGCGTGTCCGCCGGCATCGACCTGACGCAGGGATCCGAGGTGCACATCGACTCCGCGGCACGCAAGATCACGGTCACCCTCCCACCGGCGAAGGTGTTCGGTGTGGACGTCCTCGATGTGACGACGTACGACGAGCGCGCCGGGCTGCTCAATCCATTCCGCCCGGAGGACCGCGATGCCATCCACCGCATGGTGCGCGAGAAGCTGATCACCGCGGCACGCGAGTCGGGGATTTTGACGCACGCCGATCGCAGCGCCGATCGTGCGCTGACGGAGCTGCTCACGCAGGACGGATACACGGTGGAGATCGTGCGACCGATGGTCGTCAACAAGCCGACCGGCTAGCCAGGAAGGGCTTACGCTGCTCGAACGGAGTCACCTCTGGCCGCGCTGGCTGTTCCTGCGTGCGCTCGGCCTGATCTTCCTCTCGGCGTTCTACTCGTTCGCGTTCCAGATCCACGGGCTCATCGGCGAGCGAGGCATTCTTCCAGCGGGCGCGTACCTGCGCGCGTTGCGCGCCGCACTCGGTCCGCTCCAGAGTGTCTGGTACGCCCCGACCCTGCTCTGGCTCGGTGCGGGCGACCGCGCGCTCACGGTCGGCCCTGCTGATCGCGAACGTATGGCCGAGGCTCTCGATCGCACTCTGCACGCTGCTCTTTCTTTCGTGCATCGCCGCGCTGCAGGACTTCTCGAGCTACCAGTCTGACGGGATGCTGCTGGAGGCGGGCTTCCTCTCGCTCTTCTTCGCGCCGCGCGGCATCCGACCCGGGCTCGGTGTCGCCGATCCGCCGTCGCCGTTCAGCCGGTTCATGCTCCTGTGGGAATGGTTCCGCATCTACTTCGAGAGCGGCGTCGTGAAGCTCGCGAGCGGCGATCCGCACTGGCGCGACTTCACGGCGATGGACGAGTACTACCAGAACGGCCCACTGCCGACGTGGATCGGGTGGTACGTGCAGCACTTCCCGCACTGGTACCACGCGTTCACGGTCGTGCTCACACTCGTCGTGGAGCTCGCGCTCGTGTGGGCCGTGTTCCTTCCGCGCCCGTTCCGCCTCGCATGCGCGGCCGTCGTCACCGC
>QHVE01000031.1:0-6237 GCA_003223455.1 Gemmatimonadota bacterium
GACGCAGGCGAACATGCTCGTGCGGTTCGGCGAGGGCGGCGAGGCACAGCGCACCCTCGCGTCGATGCCGCACGATCTCGTGCTCGACCGCAGCTACGTACACGGCACGCCGACGCTGGACCTGAAGCGCTGCGTCACGCTCAACAGCGGAACGGCGGCGGTCGTCGACTCGTGGCTCACCGAGTGCCACAGCAACAACGGCGACTCGCAGGCGGTGCTCGGCTACAACGGCGCGGGTCCGTTCCGGATCGAGAACAACTATCTCGCCGCCGGCCACGAAGTGGTGATGTTCGGTGGCGGCGATCCCGGCATCCCCAACCTCGTTCCGTCCGACATCGAGGTGCGCCACAACCACATCACGCGTCCGCTCGCGTGGCGAAAGAAGTGGCAGGTGAAGAATCTCCTCGAGACGAAGAACGTGCGTCGCCTGCTCGTCGAGGGAAACGTGATCGAGAACAACTGGTCCGACGCGCAGAACGGCTTCGCGCTCGTGCTCAAGTCCGAGAACCAGGACGGCACGGCGCCGTGGTCGACGTCGAGCGACGTGACGGTTCGCTACAACCACATCCGCAACACCGGCAGTGTCTTCAACCTCTCCGGGCTCGGCAGCAACCCGAGCAAAGTCGTGCCCGCGGCGCGGTTCAACGTCTCGCACAACGTGGCCGAGGGCGTGAACGTCGGGCCGTACACGGGGGAAGGCATCGCGTTTCAGCTCCTGAGCGGGCTGGCTGATGCCGTCGTGGCGCACAACACGGTCATCAACCAGAACGCCTCGGCGTCCGGGGTGGTCTTCGACGGGCCGCCCGTGCAGCGGCTCGTCATGCACAGCAACCTGTTCCAGAGCGGGCCGTACGGCGTGCACGGCAGCGACGCCGGCACGGGGAACGGCACGCTCAAGCGCTACGCGCCCGGCGCGGTGTTCCGGCGGAACGTCGTCGTCGGGGGCGACTGCTCGGCCTACCCGGGCGAGACGGCCTGCCCACCGCGCATGACGGAGGTCGGGTTCGTGAGCGCGCTCAAGGGGAACTTCCGGGCCGGCGTGGGGGCCCTGCGGAATCGTGCCCTCGACGGCGGCGACATTGGTGCCGACATTGATCGGGTCGAGGCAGCCACACATGGCGCGATTGTCGCTCCATAGGGCTCGCCCGGATCGGATCGCCCACGCCGCGGATTGGTATTAGATGCCCCCGACTCCTCGAGCTCGTCGCACGCGCATCAGTCCGATCGCCATCGCGTGCCGGCTGGCAGTCTACATCCTCACGACGTGGGGGACGCTCGCGCTGCTCGCCTCGGGGACGTTTCCCGGCGCGCAGTTCGTGACGCTTGGCCTCGCGCTGTTCACGATGATCCCGATCGTCGCGTTCGCGGTGTGGCGCGGCTGGCCGTTCTATCCGGGGGCGGCGTTCCGCCTGCTCGTCGTGCGGCCGTTCTGGTACACGCAGCTCCTGCTCCCCCTCGTGTCCGCGGCCGGACTGCTCGGCCTGATTCTGGGCGCGCCGTTCGGCGCGGCGCTGCTCGTCGGCCGGATCCTCGCGGGCACGATGCTCGCCGCCGCGACGGTGCTGCTCGTGCTCGGCTACCTCGGCACGCGTCGCCTCGTCGTGCGCCGCGTCGACGCCGAAGTGCCCGATCTTCCGCCGGAGTTCGACGGGCTGCGGATCGTCCAGCTGTCGGACCTGCACATCGGGCCACACACCAACCGTCGTTTTCTCGAGCGCGTCGTGAACGCGGCGCGGTCGCTCGAGCCGGACATCATCGCGGTGACTGGTGACCTGATCGACGACCGCGCAGAAGACGTGGCGGTGTACGCACGGGCGCTCGGATCGCTCGAGGCGCCGCTCGGCGTCTTCATGATCCCGGGCAATCACGACGTGTACGCCGGATGGGACGAGGTCGAAGAGTCGCTGCGCGACGCACAGCTCGGAACGGTGCTCGTGAACGAGGTCGAGCTCGTGCAGCGCGGCGGCGCGACGCTCGCGCTCATCGGCACGGGTGATCCGGCGGGTGGCGCACGCGGAACGTCGCGCGCCGCGCCGGATGTGGAGCGCGCCCTCTCGCGCGTCCCTGCCAGGGCGACGACGATCGCGTTCGCGCACAATCCGGCACTGTGGCCGGCGCTCGCGGCGCGCGGCGTCGCGCTCACGCTGAGCGGCCACACGCACTGGGGGCAGTTCGCCCTGCCGAAGCTCGGCTGGAGCCTCGCGTCGCCCTTTCTCCAGCACGCGATGGGCGCGCACACCGAGAAGGGCTCGCTGCTCTACATCAGCCCCGGCACCGGGTACTGGGGGATCCCGTTCCGGCTCGGCGCCCCGCCGGAGGTGACCCTCGTGACGCTGCGCCGCGGGGAAGCGGCGGTGGCGCGGGTACATCCCGCGCGGAGGGTGCGGCGCGGCCGAGCGGCCTGACGGCGTGACGGCGGCCGTGCACCCGCCGTCCTTCGTTGGTGAGCACCCGAGAGATCGCTTTTCCCGTACCGAGGGCCGCCCCCCGCAGCCGGCCCCTGGCGCACCTCGTCGTCGCGCAGTTCGCCGCCGTCGTCGCGCTACTCGCGATGTGGATCGTCTCCGAGAAGTTCCTCGGCGCGCGATCGGGGCTCCTCTTCGTCGTCATCGGCACACCGCTGATCGCCCTGTCGACGCTGACGGTCGTCGTATGGGCAGCCTGGGGCATCCGCTGGCAGAAGGTCGTCGTGCTGCTGCTCGCCGTCGTCGCGGACGTGGGCCTTCTGTCCGGGACTTCGACCCTTCGCCGCGCGGGAGATCGGATGTTCTTCGAGACCCGCCGGTCACGACTCGATGCCTTCGCGCACGACATCGTCGCGTATGGGCGCATCCGTCAGATGTCCGATGGGGCGCGGTCCTTCACGGAGCTGAACGGCCAGCTCGTCACGTCATCGCGCGCCGCGGCGGATGCGACGCCGCAACTCGACGCGGTGCCGGCGCGGCCACTCGCGCAGGTGCTGGCGCGTGACTCCATCGCGGCACAGCGGTACGAGGAGTTTCGGCAGCGGCTTCGCGAGCTCAAGGTGACTCAGCTCGACGCCGAGCCGGGGTTCGTCGCATTCCTGTACGACGGGATGCTCGACAACCTGGAAGGGTATCTGCTCGTGAAGCCCGGCGCGTCGCCACCGGCGATGCGCGCGACGCTGTTCGGCGCGGAGCTGGTTCGGCTCGAGGCGCTCGGCGACGGCTGGTATCGGTTCGCGACGACCTAGCGTCCGAGTGTTGCGCGACGCTTCAGCGGATCACCGCGCGGTCGTGAGTGCGCCCTTGTTCGCGTTGATCGTTCGCACGTAGCCGAGCGTCTCGCTGTAGCGCCACCGCTCGACCTTCGGGGCCACCGTCTCGATCGCCGGCCATCGCGAATGATCCAGCCGCGCCAGTTCGGCCGCGTGACGCGCACGCATGATCGTCCCCTCGCCGGCGTTGTAGCTCGCGAACATGAACGCCCAGCGCTCGTTCTCCGGGACGTCCTTTCCCCACAGGGTCCACAGATCCCGGTCGTGGAGAATTCCCGCCTCGAAGGCATGAGCTGCATGATGCCACGCGCGCCGACGCGACTGCGCGCCGTCGGAGTGAGATCGCTCTCCGCCATCCCCTGCGCCTTGAACCACTGCCAATCGGTACCGGCGCCGAAGTAGCGCTTCGCGTACTTTTGGAAGATCGGATCGTATCGCTTCTCCTCACGCCGCGCCTGACGTTCGCGCGCCGCGGCGTCGAGCGCCGAAAGCGCGCCGCGGACGGATCGGCCGGCGAGCGTTCCGCGCGCGGGCGTCGGCGCGGTCTGCGCACGCGCGTCGCGCGACGCACCGAGCACGGAGATGCCGACGAGCGTCGCGATGAGCGAGGCGCGCGCCGCGGCGTGCATCAGCCCAGCGCCTTGCCGATGATCAGCGCGATGGAGACGAAGATCGCCGCGATGAAGATCGCGACGGCGACGTTCCCGCGCTGCAGCTCGGCGGGAAAGTCCACTTGCGGCGTGAGCCGGTCGATCAGACGGTAGGAGACGAACATCAACACCACGCCGATGACGGCGTACAGGATGTTGATCGCGATGACGGAGAGTTGCATTGGCTCCTCGAGGTGGGCCGGCATTCTCCAGACGAGGTCAACCGTGTCTTGGTTTCGGGGCGCCGGTGCTGGGCGCGGCGCTCAGGTGGTCGGACTTCTGTGCGCGGCGTTCGGGCGCGACAACGCCGTGCTCGCGCTACTTCGCCGAATCCTCCGCAATCCGATAGAGGATCTCCTTCGTCCCGCGCACCATCCCGAACTCCTCGCGCGCGATTCGTTCCTGCAGCACCGGATCGGTCTCCAGGCGGTGCTTGTAGCGGCTCAGCGAATCGACGACGTGCTGCGCGGAGTCGATTGCCGACTGCAGTCGCGCCTTGCGCTGCTTCTGGCGCATGAGGTCGCGCGTGCCGTATTCGCCTCCCTCGATCGCGAACCAGAGTGCGCCGATCGCGCCGGCGGCGATGAGGAATCGCTTCGTTCCCCAGCCGCCGCCGGACTTCTTGCGTGCTACCACAGGGGCGCCCTACATCCCATAAATGGCGCCGCCGGGATACTCCGCCTGGCCGCCGAGCTGCTGCTCGATGCGGAGAAGCTGGTTGTACTTCGCGACGCGATCGGTGCGCGACGCCGAGCCGGTCTTGATCTGACCCGCGCCGGTGCCCACCGCCAGATCGGCGATGAACGTATCCTCGGTCTCGCCCGAGCGGTGCGAGATCACCGAGAGATAGCCCGCGCTCCGCGCCATCTCGATCGCCTCGAGCGTCTCGGTCAGCGTGCCGATCTGGTTCACCTTGATGAGGATCGAGTTGGCGATTCCTTCCTCGATGCCGCGCGCCAGCCGCTCGGTGTTCGTCACGAACAGATCGTCGCCCACGAGCTGGCAGCGGTCGCCGATCGCTTCGGTGAGCTGCTTCCAGCCGTCCCAGTCGTCCTCGGCGAGCCCGTCCTCGATCGACACGATGGGGTACTTGTCGATCCATGATGTGTAGAGGTCGACCATCCCTGCGGCATCTCGCGTCCCCGCGCCGCTCTTCTTGAACGTGTACGATCCGTCCTTGAACAGCTCCGACGCCGCGCAGTCGAGCGCGAGCGCGATCTGCTGGCCGGGTTGATAGCCCGCGGCCTCGATCGCCTCGAGCACGACGGTGATCGCCTCCTCGTCGCTCTTGAGGTCCGGCGCGAAGCCGCCCTCGTCGCCGACACCAGTACTCAGCTTCCGCTTCACGAGCACCTTCTTCAGCGCGTGGAACACCTCCGTGCCCATCCGCAGCCCCTCGGCGAACGACTCGGCGCCGACGGGAATGATCATGTACTCCTGCAGGTCGACCGTGTTCGTCGCGTGCGCGCCGCCATTCAGGATGTTCATCATCGGCACGGGCATCACGCGCGTGAGCGGGCCGCCGAGGTAGCGCCACAGCGGCTGGCCGAGCTCCTGCGCCGCGGCGCGCGCGGCCGCCATCGACACGGCGAGGATCGCGTTGGCGCCGAGGTTCGCCTTGTTCGGCGTGCCATCGAGCTCGATCAGCGCCGCGTCGATCGACATCTGGTCGGTCGCGTCGGAGCCGGCCAGCGCAGGGGCGATCGTGTCCGTGATGTTCTGCACGGCCATCTGCACGCCCTTGCCGAGGTAGCGGTCCTTGTCGTTGTCGCGCAGCTCGATCGCCTCGTGCTCGCCCGTGCTCGCGCCGCTCGGCACGGCCGCGCGGCCGATGGTGCCGCTGGAGAGGATGACGTCGGCTTCGACGGTGGGATTTCCGCGGCTGTCGAGGATCTCGCGGGCGACGATGTCGGCGATGATGGCGGGCATGACGGTCGATTCGGGGTGGTGTGGGATGAGACCGTAAGATAACCCTGCCGAGCCGTCGAGGCCGAACGCCCGATTCGAGCGCCGTCTCGACCGTTACGCCGACCGCTCTTCGACCTCGGCGATCGGGTGCTCGCTCGTCGTCACCCCGTATTCCTCGCGCAGACACGCCGCGATCCTGTCCCACACCCTGCGCATCAGCTCGTGGCGTTGATCGTAGTCGAGCCCCGCCGCGTCCACCGCCTCGAGGAAGTGCACGTGCACGGTGGACGGCCGGATGCGGAAGCTTCCCTTCGGCATCACCTCGCGCGCGCCGTAGATGAGCACGGGCACGACCGGCGCCTGCGCCGCGATGGCGAGCACGAACGGCCCCTTCTTGAACGGGCGCAGATGGTAGTCGCGGCCTCGCGTGCCCTCGGGGAA
>QHVE01000031.1:6280-41647 GCA_003223455.1 Gemmatimonadota bacterium
GCGCGAGGAAGACGACGCCGGCCGACTCCGCCCCCCAGCCGAACAGCGGCAGCTTTCGCAACTCCGACTTGGCGATGAAGGTGTAGCGCGGCAGCACCGACGCGATGGCGAACACGTCGAACCAGCTCACGTGATTGCAGGCGTACACCGCACCGCGTCCGGGCACTATCCCCTCCGGATGGTGCACTTCGATCTTCGACCCCGCCGCGGCGATCATGCTGCGCGCCCAGGTGCGCATGCACCACTGCGCCACACCATGCTCCCCTTCGTGCACACCGAGCAGGCGAGCGACGATGACGACGGGTGCGAGGAGGATGGTCACCACCGCCACCGCGAGGACCGTGAGGACGGTGCGCATCATGAAAGGTGGTCGTAGCCTCGGAGGAGGTCAACGCGACCGCCGCGTCCGTCGAGGCCCACGCCGTGCCCCTCGGCGACAAATCCCACTTCCGTCAGCGGAAGGTCGAACTGCGCACGGAACTCGTCCGCGCTCGGACGCGCGTCCGCCGGAAATGCGACGAGCAGCTCGTACTCCTCGCCGCTGGAGGCGGCGCCCTCCGGCGTGATCCCGTCGAGGCACGGAAGCGACGCGAGTTCGATCACGACGCGCACGTCGCTCGCTGCGGCGAGATGTCCTGCATCGGCGATGAGACCATCGGACACGTCGATCGCCGCGCGCGCGCCGTGTTCGGCCAGCCAGCGCCCTTCGGCAATGCGCGCCCGCGGCGCGGCGAAGCGTGCCCGGTCGACGTCGCGCGGCGTCGCGCCACGAAGCAGCGCGTCGAGCGCGGCGCCAGGGCCGCCGAGCATGCCCGTGACGTACAGCGCGTCACCCGTCCGTGCACCGGCCCTCTGGAGCGGCCGCGGGCTGGTGCCGAGCACGGTGATCGTGAGCGAGAGCTCGCCCGCGCGCGTGACGTTCCCGCCGACGATGGGGCAGAGCGCTGCGGCCGCGACCTCGCCGACGCCGTGCGCGAGCGCTTCCATCTCGCCGCGCCACGCCGGCGGGACGCCGAGCGCGAGCAGCAGCCCCGCGGGGGTCGCGCCCATCGCCGCGAGATCGCTCAGTGCGGCGGCGGCCGCTCGCGCGCCGATCTCGTGCGGTGTGAGCCACTCGCGTCTGAAGTGCACGTGCTCGAACGTCGCGTCGGTGCTCACGACGAGCGACTCCCCCGCGGGCACTTGCAGCATCGCCGCGTCGTCGCCGATCCCGCTCGCCTGTGAGCCCCACACCTGAAGCATCGCGCGGATGGCGTCGAACTCGACACCGGTGCCGAGCGGCAGATGCGACTGCGGAGGGGTGGGCATCATGGCGCTGGCTCACCCACTGCCGGCAGTTCGGCGAGTACCGGAGGACATGGCGTATCGGCGGCGATCGACCACACCGAGGTCAGCGCGTGCACGACGTCCTCGAGCGTGTATCCCCGGACCTGATTCGCGCTCACGGCTGCGGCGGCACGACCGTGGGCGAAGGCGGCCAGTGCGCCGGCGAGTGGCGCGTCCCCCGTCTGCGCGAGCAGCGTTGCGGCGATACCGCCGAGGAGGTCACCCGCGCCGCCCGTGGCGAGCACGGGCGTTCCTTCCGCGACGACGCAGGTGGGGGCGCCGTGCGACGCGATCACGGTCGGCACGCCCTTGAGAAGTACCGCCGCACCAGTGTCCTCGGCGAGCCTCGCGGGAAGATCGAACCGTCCGTCGAGCACCGCATCCACGTCCAGTCCCGCCAGCCGGCCGAACTCCGCGGGATGCGGAGTGAGGAGCGCCTGGCGACGGTCGAGGAGTACGCCGAGCGCGGCCGTGTCGCCGGCGAAGGCGTTGAGCGCGTCGGCGTCGAGCACCACTGGTCCCTTCCACGCGCCAAGCAGCCGCTCCACCAGCTCGCGCGCTCCTCCTCCCAGGCCGGGGCCGACGAGCAGCGCGTCGGCCCAACCGGCGAGCGCGTCGAGCGCCGTGTCGTCCGTTGGCCACGTTGCCGCGAGGGCCGCCGGTTCGGCCTCCTGGATGGCCGGAAGCGATTCGGGCGCGACGACGCAGCGCACGAGCCCCGCACCGCTGCGCAGCGCCGCGCGCGCCGCGAGCACGACGGCACCCGCCATTCCCCTGGCGCCGCCGACGATGGCGATCTTCTTCCGCGTCCCCTTGTGCGCGTCGGCGGAGATCCGCGGCAGCGCGGCGGCGAACCATCCCGGGGTCGCGAGCCGCATGCGCTCGCCGGCATCGCGCGCGTGCGCGCCGAGTCCGATGTCGACGACGACGATCGTGCCGCACGCCTCGCGCGCCACGAGATGACCGCGCTTGATCGTGCCGAAGGTGATCGTCAGCGCACAGCGCAGGCCCCCCGTGCTCCTGCCATTGCTCGCGACGAGACCGGTCGGCACGTCGAGCGCGACGAGCATCGCGCCACGCTCGGCCAGCCGACGCAGCGACTCGACGGCGACGGCGATGTCGCCGCGCAGGGCGCCGTCCGCCGAGAGGCCAGTGCCGAGCACGGCATCGACGACGAGCGACTCGCCGCCGGAGTGCAGATCGTCGATCCGCCCGCTCGTCTCGACCCCCGCGGCGCGTGCCTGCTCGCGCTCGGCCCGCGAATCGGCGGTGAGGGCGGGCACGCACTCGACGACGCGCACGCGCACCCCCGCCGCGTGCAGGGCGTGCCCGACGACCCAGCCGTCGCCGCCGTTGTTCCCCGGCCCCGTGGCGACGACGACACCCGTGGCGAGTCGGTCGTGATAACGACGCACGATCTCGGCGGCCGCCGCGGCGCCGGCGCGCTGCATCAGCGCGCGCGACGGGATGCCGGCCGCGATGGCAGCCGCATCGCAGGCCGATGCGCCGGCCGCGTCGACCACGGCCACGGGAAGGAAGCGCGGGATCATCTCGACGTGCGGTCCGCGCGGCGCGCGGCGGCTACTTCTGGGAGGCGCCGACGGAGCGCCCGTACCCGAGCTCGCCGTTGTCGATCCTCACGTTGAACCCGCATTCGGGGTTGCTGCACACCCATGCCTTGTAGGTGATGGGGGCCCCGTCGCGACCATAATCGCTGAGCGGCAGGAGCGTGCCCACTCCGCACTTGCGGCAGGTCGGCAGCTCGGCGGGGAGAGTCATCGCGAGGCGATGGTCACGCGTGGCTCAGACGAGCTGCGCGCACCACGGATAGTCACGCTCGAACGCCTGGTCGAAGTCGAACACGCCGATGAACTCGTCGCGCGAATCCGTCGGCTGGCTCATGAGCAGCTCGAGATCCACCAGGGTGAACACGACGTCGCCGATGTCGGACGAGCTGCGGATTCCCCAGCTGTCGAGCACGAGTCGCGCGAGCACTCCGAACCGATCGAGCGCCAGGTCGCGGCACGACAGCGCGAGCTCGCGGCCGGAGATGTGCCGGCGCTCGGGCAGGCGCTGCTGGCAATACTCCAGCGCGCCGAGCACGAAGAGATAGGCGCGCTCGTCGAACCGCTGCTCGCGCATGCGGATCCGATCCATGATGCCGTCGCGGAAGGCGAGCTCGGGCACGGGTGCTGACGACTCCTGGTGAAACGGTGCTTCGGACGCGTCCGGGCGAGCGACGCACGAGTGGCGTGCGCGGGTGTAACGGTGGTGGCCGCCACTGGGGGCGGCTGGTGCAGTATGGTGCCCGGGGCCGTTGGACACAACCGGCCCCGGGGCGCCCCGCTACCGGTGGGCGGGCTGAGGCGCGGGGTAGAGCGGGAACGCCGACGACAGCGCGCGGACCTCGTCCTTCACTCGCTCGGCCACGCTCGCATCCTCGGCCGACATCAGGACCTGATCGATCAGCTCCGCGATGCGCGTCATCTCGGGCTCGCGCATGCCACGCGTCGTCACCGCCGGCGTGCCGATGCGAATGCCGCTCGTCACGAACGGCGACTGCGTCTCCTTCGGCACCGTGTTCTTGTTCACCGTGATCGCCGCGAGGTCGAGCGCCTTCTCCGCGACTTTGCCGGTGAGTCCCTTGTTGCGGAGGTCGACGAGCATGAGGTGGTTGTCCGTGCCGCCCGAGACGAGCTGATAGCCGCGGGAGACGAGCGCCTGCGCCAGCGCCTGGGCGTTCGCGACGATCTGCTTCGCGTAGACCTTGAACGAGGGCTCGAGGGCTTCCTTGAGCGCGACCGCCTTGGCGGCGATCACGTGCTCCAGCGGCCCCCCCTGAGTGCCGGGGAACATCGCCTTGTTCACCACCGCGGCGTGCTCGGCCTTGCAGAGGATCATCCCGCCCCGTGGACCACGCAGCGTCTTGTGCGTCGTCGTCGTGACGACGTCGGCATGCGGGATGGGCGACGGATACACGCCGGTCGCGGAAAGTCCGGCGAAGTGCGCCATGTCCACCATGAACACCGCGCCGACCTCCTTCGCGATCTCGGCGAAGGCCGCGAAGTCGATCACGCGCGGGTAGGCGCTGTAGCCGGCGATGATCATCTTCGGCTTGTGCGTCCGCGCCTGGCTTCGCACCGCGTCCATGTCGATGTAGCCGTCGTCGTCGAGACCGTACGAGACCGCCTTGTACAGCAGCCCCGAAAAGTTGACCGGCGAGCCGTGAGTGAGGTGGCCCCCCTGCGAGAGGTCCATTCCGAGGAAGGTGTCGCCCGGCTTCATGAAGGCGAGAAAGACCGCGGCGTTGGCCTGGGCGCCGGAGTGCGCTTGCACGTTGACGTGATCGGCGCCAAACAGCTGCTTGGCGCGGTCGATCGCGAGCTGCTCGATCTTGTCCACCACCTCGCAGCCGCCGTAGTAGCGCTTCCCCGGCAGCCCTTCGGCGTACTTGTTCGTGAGGGGAGAGCCCATCGCCTCGAGCACGGCGGGCGAGACGAAGTTCTCGCTGGCGATGAGCTCGATCCCGTCGTTCTGTCGGGCGATCTCGTCCTCGATGAGGCCGGCGACCTCGGGGTCGGTCTCACGCAGCGCGTCCCCGGGGGGACAGCGTTCCCAAGCGGACCACGATGACATCAGCGACTCTCCTCGGTTGAAGAATTCGACTCGGCGTCACGCTCGATCTTCGCGATGCGGCGCGCATGCCGGCCGCCGGCGAACGGAGTGTCGAGCCACGCTTTCAGTATTGCCTTCCCCTCTTCGGTGCCGACGAAGCGCGCCGGCAGCACGAGCACGTTGGCGTCGTTGTGCTCGCGGGCCAGCGCCGCGACCTCGGGAGTCCACGCGACGGCCGCCCGCACGTGCGGGTACCGGTTCGCGGTGTACGACATGCCGAGGCCGGTCCCGCACAATAATACGCCCCGCTCCACCTCGCCGCGCGAGACGCGCTCGGCCAGCGGATGCGCGTAGTCGGCGTAGTCGGTGGACGCGTCCGTCGCCGGCCCGAGGTCTTCGACGGCATAGCCGAGCGACTTCAATTCGGCCTCCAGCGCTTCCTTGAGCGCGAAGCCGGCGTGGTCGGAGGCCAGGAGAATCTTGCCGGTCGGGTCAGGCATTTCTTAACCAGTGAGTTGGTGAGTTGGATAGTTAGTGAGTTGGTCGGTGAACTGGTGAATGGAACGGCCCTGGCTCAACCAGCCTGGAGACCACGTGTGGGGGTCGCACGCTGGTCGAGTGGCCGGTGGAGTCGACTCGCCAATCAACCGACCAACCAACCAGCGATCCGACTCACGAACTCACCCATCTCCTGCTCGTTCAGCAAACAACTCCCTCGCGATGACGATCCTCTGCACCTCCGACGTCCCCTCATAGATCTCCGTGATCTTCGCGTCGCGGAAGAAGCGCTCGACGGGGTAGTCCTTCACGTAGCCGTAGCCGCCGAAGATCTGCACCGCCTGCTGCGTGGCCCACATCGCCGTCTCGCTCGCGAGGAGCTTGCTCATCGAGCCGTACAGCGTCGTGGTCTCTCCGCGGTCCTTGTTCGCCGCGGTCGCGTGCAGGAGCGCGCGCGTCGAGGCGATGCGTGCGCCCATGTCGGCGAGCTTGAACTGGATCGCCTGGAAATCGCGGATCGGTCGCCCGAATTGCGTCCGCTGCGCGGCGTAGTCGAGCGAGTGCTCGAGCGCCGCGCGCCCGATGCCGAGCGCCTGCGCGGCGATCCCCAGCCGGCCGTGGTCGAGCGAGCGCATCGCGTACACGAACCCTTGCCCCTCCTGGCCGGACGCGCGGAGGCCCATCTTGTCTTCCTTCTTCCCGACGTGGAACCCGGGCAGGTCCGGTGTGACGATGAACGCCGAGATGCCGCGCGACTTGTGGGCGTCGGCCATCGGCGTCGAGCGCGCGATGACGATGATCACGTCCGCGTGGCTCCCCGTCGTCACCCAGCTCTTCGTGCCGGTGAGCACCCAGTCGTCGCCGTCGCGCTCGGCGCGACAGGTCAGCGACGACGCGTCCGATCCGGCCTCCGGCTCGCTCAGCGCGAACGCGCCGATCTTCTCGCCGCGCGCCATCGGTCGCAGGAAGCGCTCCTTCTGCTCCGTCGTGCCGAAGTTGAGCAGCATCTGCGTCGGCAGCGAGTTGTGCACGCTCATCAACACCGCCGTCGACGCGTCCGCGACGGCGATCTCCTCGAGCGCCATCAGATACGTCACCGTATCGAGGCCAAGGCCATCCCACTCCTCCGGGATCATCATCCCGAGGAAGCCGAGCGCGCCGAGGCTGTCGGCGACGCCGCGGTCGAACAGCGCTTCGCGATCCCACCGTGCGGCATGCGGCGCGATCTCTTCCTCGGCGAACTGCCGGGCGAGCTCGACGACGGCGCGTTGCTGTTCGGTGAGTGGGACTAGCATGAACACCCCACCGGACGGACGCATGTCCGCTCCGAGAGTTCGAGAATGCTGCCCTTCTCAGTACTCATAAAACCCCCTTCCCGACTTCTTCCCCAGCCACCCCGCCGCCACGTACTTCCGCAACAGCGGCGCGGGCCGGTACTTCGAATCGCCGAGGCCGTGGTGCAGCACCTCGAGGATCGCGAGGCAGGTGTCGAGCCCGATGAAGTCGGCGAGCGCGAGGGGGCCCATCGGGTGGTTCATGCCAAGCTTCATCACGGTGTCCACCGCCTCGGGGGTGCCGACACCCTCCATCACGCAGTAGACGGCCTCGTTGATCATCGGCATGAGGATCCGGTTGGCGACGAAGCCGGGGTAGTCGTTCACCTCCACCGGCGTCTTCCCCACGGCGCGGCACCACTCGAGGACGCGCCGCATCGTCGCATCCGACGTCGCCAGGCCGCGGATGACCTCCACGAGCTGCATCAGCGGCACGGGATTCATGAAGTGCATCCCGATCACGTGATCGGCGCGCGACGTCCGGCTGGCGATCTCCGTGATCGAGATCGAGCTCGTGTTCGTCGCCACCACCGCGCCCGCATCGGTATGCCGATCGAGGTCGGCGAAGATCTGGAACTTGAGCTCGCGGTTCTCCGTCGCGGCCTCGATGACGAGCGCGGCGCCGCGCACCGCGTGCAGCGAGGTGCTCGTCGTCACGCGTCCGAGGATCGCGTCACGCTCCTCCGCGGGTACGGTGCCCTTCGCGATCTGGCGGTCGAGGTTCTTCTCGATCGTCACGCGGCCGCGGCCGAGCGCTCCTTCGGCGACGTCGATCATCGTCACGGCGAATCCGTGCTGCGCGAACACGTGCGCGATCCCGTTCCCCATCTGCCCTGCGCCGACCACCGCGATGCGATCGCTCACGACGACTCCTTGCGGCGCTGGAGCCGCGTACGATAGAGATAGGCGAGGGCCGCGATCATGCCGAGTGCCGCGGCGAGTCCACCCTCCGGCCCCCATTGGCCGCCGGTGAGCCAGTCGGGCCCTTGCTCGACCATGCGATAGTCGGGCGCTTCGAAGCGCATGCCGCTCACCGACGCGTGAAACGCGACGGCGAGCACCCAGTTCCAGGCGACGTGCGCGGCCGACGACGCATACACACTGCGGAACGTGACGCGGATCGCCCCGAGAAATACACCGGCGAGCGTGACGATGCAGAACGACTGCACCGTCACGCCGGCGTTGCGCAGATGTGCGGCGCCGAACAGCAGACTCGTGACGCCGACGGCGGTGGGGCCGCCGAGTCCGTCGCGCAGCGTCGTGAGGAGATACCCTCGGCTGACGAGCTCCTCGCCGAGCGCCGCGACGATGAGAAACACCGTGAGCGAGAGTGCGGCCGAGAGCGACGAGCCTTCCGGCCCGGGGACGATGCGCAGCCATCCCGTGAGCAGCAGCACGCCGCATGCGAGTCCGATCGCCGCGCCTCCGAGCAGCCAACCCTCGGCGAGCGCGCGGGGAGCCGCCGCGCGGCGATCCATGCCGACGTCGCTCCACGGCCGCACGTCGACCGAGCGGAGCATGATCGCCGTGGCGACGACGACGGCCACGAGCTGGAGGGAGACCGACAACAGCATCGACGACTCGGTGCCGAGTCGCTGGAGGCCGACGATGGTGCCGACGACGTAGGCGATCGTCACCTCCGCCACGATGAGCAGGAGGAGGAACGCCACCGCGAGCGCGATCGTGCGGCCGAGCGTCCTGCGTGCGTCGGCCGCCGGCTCGGTGGTCAGAGAGTCGTTCCGCTCCGGCGTCCGGACAGTGCCGCCGCCACGATGGCCTTGAGAAGATCGGCCGCGACGAACGGGAGGACGCCCAGCACCGCCGCGGTGGTCACGCTGCCCGTGATGATCGCGAGCTGCGACAATCCACCGGCGTAGAGGACGAGGATTCCGGCGATCGCCGCGACGAGCCGCGCCGCGAACCGCTCACGTCCCGCGCCGAGCCAGCCGGCGACGGCGGCCGCGACCGGGTATGCCAGCAGATAGCCGCCGGTCGGTCCGAGCAACCGCGCCAGTCCCGGCGCCCCGATCGGCGCGAACACCGGGAGTCCGGCGACGCCGGCGACGAGATACAGCACCATCGCCGCCGCTCCGTCGATGGGCCCGATGAGCAGGCCGGCCAGCACGACGACGAGCGGCTGGAGCGTGAGCGGCACCGGAGTCTTCGGCAGTGGCAGCGCGATCTGCGACGCGAGCGCGAGCGCCA
Source organism: Gemmatimonadota bacterium (assembly GCA_003223455.1). Lineage (GTDB taxonomy): Bacteria > Gemmatimonadota > Gemmatimonadetes > Gemmatimonadales > Gemmatimonadaceae > AG11. The sequence goes on from QHVE01000031.1 coordinate 15,259, forward strand.
CTGCCACGATCACGATGCCGATCGCGCGGCTGCGCGGGGTGCGGACGGCGAGAGCGAGCGTGGTCATGTCACTTCCCTCGGGTGACGGAGAGCGCCACCGCGTCGCCGCCGCCGAGGCAGAGCGTCGCGAGGCCGGTGGTGAGATTCCGATCCTGCAGAGCGTACAGCAGCGTCGTGAGCACGCGCGCACCGCTCGCGCCGATCGGGTGCCCGAGCGCGATGGCGCCACCGTTGACGTTGACGCGGTCCCAATCCCACTCGAGCCCCGCGCCATCGGCGAGCGCCTGCGACGCGAACGCCTCGTTCGCCTCGATCAGATCGTAGTCGCCGATGCTCGAGCTCTCCTTCCTCATGAGGTTGCGCACGGCGGTGATCGGCGCGAAGAAAAGCTCCTGCGGGTTGACGGCGCCAGTCGCGTACGCGCGCACGCGTCCGAGCACGGGCAGACCGTTCGCTTCGGCGTACGCCTGCGACGTCACGACGAGCGCCGCGGCGCCGTCGTTGAGCGAGCTCGCGTTGCCCGCGGTCACCGACGCGTCGCTGCCCTTGCCGAACGCCGGCTTGAGCTTCGCGAGCACGTCGGCCGTCGTGTCCACACGAGGACCCTCGTCCGCGTCGACGATCGTATCGCCCTTGCGGCCGCTCACGGTCACGGGCGCGATCTCGGCGGCGAACTTTCCGGCGCGCTGCGCGTCGACCGCCTTGCGGTGCGAAGAGGCGGCAAACTCATCCTGCTCGCGTCTGGATATGTCTGCCTTCTTCGCCGTGTACTCGGCGTGCCCGCCCATGTGCACGTCGCACGACGCGCACCACAGCCCGTCCTTGATCATGCCGTCGACCATCGTCTGGTCGCCCAGCTTCACCCCGTTGCGCATGCCGTACACGTAGTACGGCGCGTTCGACATCGACTCCATCCCTCCGGCGACGATGACTTCGGCGTCGCCTGCCTTGATCGCCTGCGCGGCGAGCATCACGGCCTTGAGCCCCGAGCCGCACACCTTGTTGACCGTCACGGCGCTGACGGTGGCGGGGATCCCGGACTTGAGCAGCGCCTGCCGCGCGGGAGCCTGGCCCACCCCGCCCTGGATGACGTTGCCCATGATGACTTCCTGCACCTCACCGCCGTCGATGCCGGCGCGCTCCAGCGCGGCACGGATGGCGACTGCGCCGAGCTCGGGCGCCGTGACGGACGACAGCACGCCGAGGAACTTGCCGATCGGCGTGCGTGCTGCGGCAACGATGACCGGAATGCGAGTCGCGTCTGGCATGGGAGAAATGTAATGGGCGGGATGCGAGATACGCATCGGCGAACGCATGCAGCGCAGTACTGCGGGAACAGCAACCAGATCGACGCGGAGCTCGCGGAGCGACGGCGGGAGGACCGAGCAAGGCCCTCGCGCGAGGCAGGCGCAATGCCGACTCCAAAGTCCGTTCCCTTCGGGCTCGAGGGGCTCGGACCTGACGACAGACGAACGGCCTCGGGACAGCGAAGCATCCCGAGGCCGTTCGCGCATCCCGCATCCCGCAACTACACCTTCCCCGCCTCCAGCGTCAGCGCCCGGCTCGCGATCTCCGCCGTGATGCGTCGGATGAACTCGTCCACCGCCACCGGCGCCGGTTTCTGCCCTTCGCCCGCCCCACGCGTGTTCACGGCCACCTGATCCGCCTCCGCCTCACGGCGGCCAATGACGCACATGTACGGCGTCTTCATGCGCGCGCCCTCGGCGATGCGGTACTTGAGCGTCTCGCTCCGGTCGTCGAGCGACGCGCGGATCCCGGCCTGCACCATCCGCTCGACGATCGCCGCCGCGACGGGCGCCTGCTCCTGCGAGATCGGGAGCACGCGTACCTGCTCCGGCGCGAGCCATGTCGGGAATGCGCCGGCGAAGTGCTCGATGAGGATCGCGATGAATCGCTCGAGCGAGCCGCTCACCGCACGATGGATCACCACCGGCCGGTGCTCGGCGTTGTCCTCGCCGACATATGTGAGATCGAACCGCTCGGGCGCGGCGTAGTCGAGCTGGATCGTGCCGAGCTGCCACGCGCGTCCCAGCGAGTCCGTGACGTCGAAGTCGATCTTGGGGCCGTAGAATGCGCCGTCGCCCTCCTTGAGCGCGTACGGCTTCCCGGTCGCCTCGAGCGCGGCGCGCAGCGAACCCTCGGCGCGGTCCCACATCGCGTCGTCGCCGATCCGCGTCTCCGGTCGCGTCGCGAACTTGAGCGTCGCCGTGAGCCCGAACGACTCGTAGTAACCGAGGATGAACTTCATGAGGAAGCCCACCTCGCTCGCGATCTGATCCTCGCGGAGAAAGACGTGACAGTCGTCCTGCGAGAACTGCCGCACGCGCGTCAACCCACTGAGCGCGCCCGTCACCTCGTTCCGATGCAGCACGTCGAACGTGACGTAGCGCAGCGGCAGCTCGCGATAGGAGTGCCGCTTGGCGAGATACAACAGATAGTGCGACGGGCAGTTCATCGGCTTGAGCGAGATGTCGTGCTCCCCGCTCTCGCTGTCGAGCACGAGGAACATGTTCTCGCGATACTTCCCCCAGTGCCCCGACGTCTCCCACAGTCCCTTGTTGTACAGGAGCGGCGTGCGGATCTCGGCGAAGTCGCGCTGCTGCCGCTCGCGGCAGTAGTCGACGAGCAGGTTGTAGAGCGTCGTCCCCCGCTCGGTCCAGAACGGCGAGCCCGGCGAGTACTGGTGGAACATGATTAGATCGAGCTCGCGCCCGAGCCGCCGGTGATCGCGCTTCTTCGCCTCTTCCAGACGATAGAGGTACTGGTCGAGATCCTCCTTCTTGAACCACGCCGTGCCGTAGATGCGCTGCAGCATCTGCCGTCTCTCATCGCCACGCCAATAGGCGCCCGCGGTGTTGAGCAGCTTGAAGTGCTTCAGGCGGCCCGTATCGGGGACGTGGGGTCCCTTGCACAGGTCGATGAACGGACCGTCGGTGTAGGTGGAGATGATCTCGTTCGGATCGGTGAAGTCGTCGAGCCGCTCGAGCTTGAGCGGATCGTCGACGAACCGCTTCCGCGCTTCCGACGGACTCACCTCCTCGCGCACGAACGGGTACTTCTCCGTCACGACCTTGCGCATCTCCTTCTCGAACGCCTCGAGATCCTCCGGCGTGAACGGCGACGCGACCTCGAAGTCGTAATAGAAGCCGTCCTCGATGGCCGGCCCGAAGCCGATCTTCGCATCGGGGCGGAGGCGCCGCACGGCCGTCGCGAGCACGTGCGCGGCGGAGTGGCGCAGCACGCCGAGCGCCTCGGGATCGCGCTCCGTGAGAACGCGGAACGCGCCCCCCTTCCGGAGCGGTGTCATCACGTCCTGGATCTCGCCGTCGACCGACACCGCGACGGCCGCGGAGAGGAGTCGCTCGCCGATCGAGCGGATGACGTCGGCGGGGAGCGTGCCGGCGGGAACGCTGCGCGTCGCACCGTCGGGCAGGACCAGTGTCAGCTCGGCGTCCTCGACGACGGGGGCGGCGGGACTGTCGATCATGTGGTGAGTCGGTGGAACGGGTCCGGTCGCGTCAGCCGAGCAGTGGTGCGAGCAGCTTCGCGTACTTGAAGTACGACACGACGCCGGCGACGATCGCGAGGCCGACGACCGCCCAGAGCACCACCCTGCGGTAGGAGACGTCGCTCTCCGTTTCCGTCACCTCGGGCTCGGCCCGGGACTCGCGCGTCGGACGCATCTGCAGGCCGGTTTCAGGGGGACCGTGGGCGGCCTTCTTCTTGCACCGCTTCGCGAAACTTTCCCTCGTAAGCTATCCTTGCGGCTGACCCTACGCCACAGGTTTTCCCGCTATGCCATATCTGCGTTTTCAGGATGACGACGAGTCGTCCCTCGGGGGCACGATCACGAGTGCCGTGCTCGGAGCCGTCGCCGGTTTCGCCGTTGGCATGTTGGTCGCGCAGCGAGTCGGAGGGTTCCGTGGACTCGTGGATTCGGTGCGGCGCCGCCGCGCCGACGGCGATGAAGACGTCGAGGCGGGCGCGCCCGCAGTGGCCGACGATTTCAGCGAGTTCGACGACGAATACGACGAGCTGGAGGATGAAGGGGTGCCGAACGAGGGACTTGAGGAGCGTGTGCTCGAGGCGTTTCGAAACGATCCGATTCTCTCCGAGCGAGCGATCGACATCGGCGGGATCGGTGAGGACACGATCGAGCTCGCGGGGTGGGTGAACAACGAGGAGGAAGCGGACCACGCCGTCGTGCTCGCGCGCGGCGTTCCCGGCGTGGAGACCGTCGTGAATCGCATCGCCGTCGGCGAAGTCGAGGAGCGGATCCGCGATCACTCGCGCCGGTTCGAGGAAGGCGACGACGCGCTCACGGAGGCGCGCTGGGAGGGCCGCACGATCGGCACCGGGCGCCGCCGTCAGGGCACGTCGGACGAGCCCGACCGCCACGCCACGCCGCGGGTCGAGCTCGAGGAGCGCTGGTCCAAGGCCGAGCATGAGATGGCGCAGGCGGCCGACGAGACGACGGGCATCGCCGAGCGCCGAGCGTCCACCAAGAAGACGCCCAAAGGCGACCGCACCGGAGGTGCTCCGGTCGCGCCGACCGGCGTGCCGAAAGGCGATCACGTCGCCGATCCGACCGCCGAGGCCTGAGCCCGTTCGGGGCGTCGCGACGCCCTGGTGAGCGACCTTCAACCGACATGACCCGCGGGTTAACTTCCGCGGGTCATGTCCATTTCCGAGCCGCTCGAGCCCGCCTCTTCGTCGGGGACGCTGTCCGCGCAGTACGATCCGGCGTCGACCGAGCCGGCCATCTATGCGCGCTGGCTCCAGGCCGGATGCTTCACCGCCGACGCGTCGCGCGTCCGGCGGACCCGTGCGGGCGAGGCTCCCGCCGCGGGTCGCGACGAGCGTGATCCCTACACGCTCGTCATGCCCCCGCCGAACGTCACGGCGATCCTCCACGTCGGCCATGGACTGAACAACACCGTCCAGGACGTGCTCGTGCGCTGGGCACGCATGAAGGGGCGCGAGGCACTCTGGGTCCCCGGCACCGACCACGCCGGCATCGCGACGCAGAACATCGTCGAGCGGAAGATCAGGGAGGAAGAGGGACTCACTCGGCAGGACGTCGGGCGCGAGCAGTTCGTCGAGCGCACGGCGGCCTTCGTCGCTCAGACCGGTGGCGTCATCCTCGAGCAGCTCCGCGCCATCGGCTGCTCGGCCGACTGGTCGCGCACGGCGTACACGTTCAGTCCGGAGTTGAGCACCGCGGTGCGCGAGGCGTTCGTGCGCCTCTACGAGCGCGGACTGATCTATCGCGGCCATCGCGTGATCCACTGGTGCCCGCGCTGCCTCACCTCGCTCTCCGATGAAGAAGCGGAGCCGACGGAGACGACGGGGGCGCTCTACCACCTGTCGTACCCGCTCGTCGAATCCGAGCTGCCGGCCGGCGAGTCGCGGCGCGCGCTCTCGGTCGCCACGACGCGCCCGGAGACGATGCTCGGCGACGTCGCCGTCGCGGTGAATCCGAACGACGAGCGCTATCAGGGGCTCATCGGCAAGCATGTCCTGCTGCCGATCCTCGACATCCCGATCCCGATCGTCGCCGACGACTACGCCGATCCGGAGTTCGGCACGGGCGTCGTGAAGATCACTCCCGCGCACGACGCGAACGATTTCGAGGTCGGCCGCCGGCACGGCCTCGCCATGCCCGTCGTGATCGACGAGTTCGGAGCGATGCGCGAGGTGACCGACGCTGGTGGCCGAGTGCCGCGCGAGCTCGAAGGGCTCGACCGGTTCGACGCGCGCGATCGCATCGTCGAGATGCTGCAGGCGCGCGGCCGGCTCGAGCGGAAGGAAGTGCACCAGCACAACGTGCGGCACTGCTATCGGTGCGACACGGTCGTCGAGCCGCGCCTGTCGGATCAGTGGTTCGTCCGCATGGCGCCGCTCGCCGCGCCGGCGCTCGAGGGCGTGCGGTCGGGCCGCATCCGGCTGCTCCCCGAGAAGTGGGTCGGGGTGTACGAGCACTGGATGTCGAACATCCGCGACTGGAACATCTCGCGACAGCTCTGGTGGGGACACCGCGTGCCGGTCTGGTACTGCCGCGACTGCGACCCGCCCAACAACGTCATCGTCGCGCGCGAGGATCCGACGAGCTGTCCGCACTGCGGCAGCCCCGTCACCCAGGACGAGGACGTGCTCGACACCTGGTTCTCGAGCTGGCTCTGGCCGATCTCGACTCTGGGCTGGCCGAACGAGCAGTCGATCGACCTGCGGACGTTCTACCCGACCGACGTGCTGGTCACGGCTCCGGAGATCCTGTTCTTCTGGGTCGCGCGGATGATCATGTCCGGGTACGCGTTCATGGGCGACGCGCCCTTCCACAGCGTGTACCTCCACGGCACGGCGCGCGACACGCAGGGACGCAAGATGTCGAAGTCGCTCGGCAACGGCATCGACCCGCTCGACGTCGTGCAGCTCTACGGCGCCGACGCGCTGCGCTGGACGCTCGTCTCGGGAATGGGACTCGGCGCGGACGTCGTGCTCGATCCCGCCGACCTCGAGAAGTCGTTCGCCACTGGGCGCAACTTCGCGACCAAGCTCTGGAACATCGGACGCTTCCTCCTGAACAACGTCGGGAGCGATCCGGTGCGGCCGATCGGCGACGTCGACCCAACGTCGCTCGGCCGCGCCGACGCCTGGATTCTCGATCGCCTCGACGTGGCGATTCGCGAGTGCGATCGCGCCATCGGTCCGCTCGCGCCCGTGGACAACGCGTGGCGCGAGGACGAGCTGACCTCGGGGCTGCGACTCAACGAGTACGCCGAGACGGCGCGCCGCTTCGTCTGGAACGAGCTCGCCGACTGGTACCTCGAGGCGATCAAGACGCGGTTGCTCACGCCGGGCGACGACCAGGAGCTCGCGCGATCGGTGCTCGTGCACGTGTTCGATCAGGCGCTCCGGCTCCTGCATCCGATCGTGCCCTTCGTCACCGAGGCGCTCTGGCAGCGGCTGCCCGGCCACGTCGACGGGATGTTCCTGGCAACGGCGGCGTGGCCCGTCGCGCGCGCGGAGTCGGCGTCCGCACTCGTCGGACAGTTCGAGCTCCTGCGCGAGATCATCGAGGCGATGCGGCGCACGCGCTCCGAGTACGGCGTCGCGCCCACCAGGATGGTCGAGGCGTTCGTCGTCTCCTCGCCCGTCAACCGGCAGGTGCTGGACGACGAGTCCGCGCTCGTCGGCCGACTGGCGAAGACCACGCTCGCGTTCGTCGAGCGCGCGCCGGAGGGAGCGGCGGCGAGCGTGATCATCCCCGGCGGCACGGAGCTGATCGTGCCCCTCGAGGGGCTGGTCGACGTCGCGAAGGAGTGCGCGCGGCTCCGCACCGAGCTCGCCGGACTCGAGAAGCAGCTCACGGCGCTCGAGGCGCGCCTCGGAAATCCGGGCTTCCTCGAGCGCGCTCCGTCGAACGTCGTCGAATCCGAGCGCGTGAAGGCGCAGGAATGGCGTTCGCGGCGCGACCTGCTGCGCGCGCGGATCGAGGGGCTGTGCGGCGCGGTCTGATCGCCGCGCTCGCTCTCGCCGCCTGCGCTTCGGCCGGCCCTCCCCCCGGAGGGGCCGAGGACCACGCGCCACCGAAACTGCTGCGCATCTCCCCCGACACCAATGCCGTGAACGTCGACTCGAAGGCGGCGACGTTCTACTTCGACGAGACGATCAACGATCGTGGCACCGACGCGCAGGACGTCACGAACATGTTCCTCGTGTCTCCCTCGGACGGCACGCCGCGCGTCGGCTATCATCGGTCGCGCATCGACGTGCGACCGCGGCACGGGTTCCGGCCGAACACGGCGTACACGATCACGCTGCTCCCCGGGCTGTCCGACCTGCGAAACAACCCGATGAAATCGGGGACCACAATTGTGTTCTCGACGGGGCCGACGATTCCCACACTGCGCATCACGGGGATCGCGTTCGACTGGACGGCCGAGCAGCCGCTCCCGATGGCGCTCATCGAAGCCGTCTCGCCGGACAGCGTGGTGTATCTCGCGCAGTCCGACTCGCTCGGCCACTTCGCCGTCGGCCCGCTGAATCCGGGGTCGTATCTCGTGCGCGCGACGGTCGACCAGAATCACAACCACAAGCCCGACCGCGGCGAGTCCTTCGACACGCTCCGCGTCAATGCGCCGCAGGCCAAGCCCGTCGAGCTGCTCACCGCGTCGCGCGATACCCTGCCCGCCCGCCTCACCACCGCGGCGGTCGCCGATTCGATGACGCTGCGTCTCACATTCGATCGGCTGCTCGATCCCGCGCAGCAGTTCCCGCCGGCCAACTTCCATCTCGCCGGTGCCGACAGCGTAGCGATCCCGATCACCGCCGTGCGCACACCGCGGGATGACGCGGCACTGGCCCGGGCGCGGCAGCAGCAGGCCGCCGACTCCGCGCGTCGAGCCGATTCCGTCGCGGGGCGCCCACATCCGAGACCCGAGACTCCCCCCGCCGACTCGACGCCCAAGCCGACCCGCCCTCCACCGTTCAACACAATCAGCCTGGCGCTCGGACGACCGCTCACGCCCAATGCGTCGTACCGCGTGCGAGTGACGACGATCCGCGCGCTGAGCGGTCGCGAAACGAGCAGCGAACGCTCGTTCAGTGCGCCGAGAGCGGGGGCAGCGCCGCCGACCGCCGACTCCACCGCGGCGCCACGCCGCACGCCACGACCGTCGCGCCCGTGACGGACACGCGCCGCGCGCTGCCGAGCATCGGCGCGCTGCTCGAGCGTGCACCCGTGCGCGCACTTCTCGATACCGCTCCGCGTGCGCTCGTCGTGGACGCCGTTCGCGCGACCGTCGCGCAGGCGCGCGAGAGCGCGACCGCCCCGGCCGACGACGAGGCATGGGCCGCGGCGATCGTGCAGCGACTGGCCGAGCTCTCGCGACCTTCGCTGCGCCGCGTGATCAACGCGACGGGGATCGTGCTCCACACGAACCTCGGCCGCGCTCCTCTCGCCGACGCGGCGATCGATGCGATCGCCGCCATCGCCGCCGGCTACTCCAACCTCGAGCTCGACCTGGCGCAGGGTGCGCGCGGCTCTCGCTACGTGCACTGTGCCTCGCTGCTGCGCGAGCTCACCGGCGCCGAGGACGCGCTCGTCGTCAACAACTGCGCTGCCGCGCTGGTGCTCGCACTGAATACCGTCGCCGACGGACGCGACGCGCTCCTCTCGCGCGGCGAGCTCGTCGAGATCGGCGGCAGCTTCCGCGTGCACGAGATCATGGCGAAGAGCGGCGCGCGCTTGCGCGAGGTCGGCGCGACGAATCGCACGCATCTCGCCGACTACGAGCGCGCGATCGGTCCCGACACCGGCGTGCTGCTCAAGGTGCACCGCAGCAACTTCGCGGTGCACGGATTCACCGCCGAGGCGACGGTGCGCGACCTCGCGCCACTGGCGTCGGCGCACGGGCTGCCGATCCTCCACGACCTCGGGAGCGGGCTGCTCGTGTCGCTCGAAGCGATCGGGCTGCGTGGCGAGCCGACGGCACGCGAGGCGCTCGACGCCGGCGCGACGATCGTGGTGATGAGCGGCGACAAGCTGCTCGGCGGACCGCAGGCGGGGCTGATGGCCGGGCGGCGCGAGGCGGTCGAGGCGGCCCGCCGCCATCCGCTCGCGCGAGCGCTGCGCATGGACAAGCTCTCGCTCGCCGCGCTCGAGGCCACGCTGGCGCTCTACCGCGATCCACCGCGCGCGCTGCGCGAGATCCCCACGCTCGCCCTGCTCGCCGCGACTCCGGAGTCGCTCCGGCGGCGCGCCGGCGAGCTCACGGTCACGCTGCGGCGCGCCGGTATCGCCTGCGACACCGTGGACTCCACGGGGAGCGTCGGCGCGGGAGCGTTCCCCGACGCCGAGCTTCCCGGTGCGGCGGTGGCGTTGCACGGTGACGCCGAAGGATGGTCCGCACGCCTCCGCGCCGGGTCGCCGGCGGTCGTCGGCCGGGTACACGACGGACGGATGCATCTCGACCTCCGGGCGGTGCTCGACAGCGAGCTGACCGACCTCGCACAAACCGTGGTGGCCGCGCGTGGCTGACGGGCGACGCCGACGCGCCGCCCTGCTCGACCGCGACGGCACGATCGTCGTGGACGAGCATTACCTTGCCGACCCGGATCGCGTCGCGCTGCTGCCCGGCGCCGCCGACGCCATTCGCCTGCTCGCGAGAGCGGGGGTGCCGTCGGTCGTCTGCAGCAACCAGTCGGGCATCGCACGCGGCCTCGTCACGCTCGAGCAGTACCGCGCCGTGCGCCTCCGCGTGCTCGCGCTGCTCGAGGCTGCCGGTGCGACGCTGCTCGACTCGTCACCCGTGCGCGCACTTCTCGATACCGCTCCGCGTGCGCTCGTCGTGGACGCCGTTCGCGCGACCGTCGCGCAGGCGCGCGAGAGCGCGACCGCCCCGGCCGACGACGAGGCATGGGCCGCGGCGATCGTGCAGCGACTGGCCGAGCTCTCGCGACCTTCGCTGCGCCGCGTGATCAACGCGACGGGGATCGTGCTCCACACGAACCTCGGCCGCGCTCCTCTCGCCGACGCGGCGATCGATGCGATCGCCGCCATCGCCGCCGGCTACTCCAACCTCGAGCTCGACCTGGCGCAGGGTGCGCGCGGCTCTCGCTACGTGCACTGTGCCTCGCTGCTGCGCGAGCTCACCGGCGCCGAGGACGCGCTCGTCGTCAACAACTGCGCTGCCGCGCTGGTGCTCGCACTGAATACCGTCGCCGACGGACGCGACGCGCTCCTCTCGCGCGGCGAGCTCGTCGAGATCGGCGGCAGCTTCCGCGTGCACGAGATCATGGCGAAGAGCGGCGCGCGCTTGCGCGAGGTCGGCGCGACGAATCGCACGCATCTCGCCGACTACGAGCGCGCGATCGGTCCCGACACCGGCGTGCTGCTCAAGGTGCACCGCAGCAACTTCGCGGTGCACGGCCTCGATCTCTCGGAGTCGATGTTCGCCGGCGACAAGCACCGGGACGTCGCGCCGGCCGTGCGATACGGCGCACCGGCATATCTGGTCCGCTCACCCGACACACCCGAGGAGCACGTCGCCCGTGCGCGCGCCCAGAGCGCCGAGGTCGTGGATTCGCTGCTCGACGCGGCGCGACATTTCCTGGCGCGCCCCCGGTGACGCGGACGCGCATCGCCGTGCTCGCGAGCGGCAGCGGCTCCAACCTCCAGGCGATCCTCGATCATCTTGCCGCGCGCAGCCAGGCACGCCATGGCGACGTCGTGCTCGTGGCGTCGAATCGTCCCGACGCGGGCGCACTCACTCGCGCCGATCGGGCCGGCATCACGCGCGTCGTGCTGCAGTCGCCGCACGCACCGAACGGCGTCGACCTCGCGGCCGCGCTCGCCGAGCACCGCGCCGAGCTCGTCGCGTTGGCGGGCTACATGCGCCTCGTTCCGCCAGACGTCACTGCGGCGTACCGTGGCCGCATGCTCAACGTGCATCCCGCGCTGCTCCCCGACTTCGGCGGCCCCGGCATGTACGGACCGCGCGTGCACCGTGCCGTGCTGGAGGCGGGCGCGGCGCTGTCGGGACCGAGCGTGCACTTCGTCGACGAGGTCTACGATCACGGCGCCCTGATCGCCCAATGGCCCGTTCCGGTGCTTCCGCTCGACGACGAGCATGCGCTCGCGGCGCGCGTGCTGCGTGCCGAGCACCTGCTCTACCCGCGCGTCGTGGACGCCGTCGCCAGCGGTGAGATTCGTCTCGGCGACGACGGTCGCGTCGTGCGCGCGCGCTTCCCGCACGCGCGCCTGTCGGTGATGGACCCCTCACTGAGCGACGCATCGCTCGCGGCCGAACTGGACCTGCAACTGAATCGCCCGAGCTAGTTTTCCTGCGCACCCGCGCACTCCCGCACCCGCGCACTCCGCACCCATGCCTCGCGCCCTTCTCTCCGTCTCCGACAAGACCGGACTGCTCGATCTCGCTCGCGGCCTGCACGCGCTCGGCTGGGAGCTCATCTCCACCGGCGGCACCGCGCGCGCGTTGCGCGAGGCCGGCGTTCCGGTACGCGACGTCGCCGACGTGACGCAATTCCCCGAGATGCTCGACGGCCGCGTGAAGACCCTGCACCCCGCCGTGCACGGTGGACTCCTCGCGCGACGCGATCTGCCGGAGCACATGACCGCGATCGCCGAGCATGGCATCGCGCCGATCGACCTCGTCGTCGTCAACCTCTACCCATTCCGACAGACGGCGTCGCGCGCCGACGTCACCCCCGAGCAGGTCATCGAGCAGATCGACATCGGTGGGCCGAGCATGCTGCGCTCCGCGGCGAAGAACTTCGCGTCTGTGACGACGGTCGTCGATCCGGCGGACTATCCGAGCGTGCTCGCGGCGTTCACCGCGAACGACGACGACCTCGACTTCCGCCGCCATCTCGCGGCGAAGGTGTTCGAGCACACCGCGGCATACGACGCGGCGATCGCGTCCTGGTTCGCCGGTCAGCGCGCCGAGCGCTTTCCCGAGCGTCTGTGCCTCCCGCTCGAGCGCGCGCAGGCATTGCGCTACGGGGAGAATCCCGGGCAGGCCGCGGCGTTCTACGTCGAGCGCACTGGAGCCGGGCTGGCGGGACTCGCGCAGAAGGGCGGCAAGGAGCTGTCGTTCAACAACCTGCTCGACCTCGAGGGCGCACTGCTGGCGACCGAGCCGTTCGGCGACCAGCCCTGCTGCGCGATCATCAAGCACACGACACCCTGCGGGCTCGCCACCGGGGCGGACGCGCTCGAGGCGTATCGCAAGGCACTCGCGTGTGATCCCGTCTCGGCGTTCGGCTCGGTGATCTCCTTCACCGTGCCTGTCGACGATGCGGCGGCCGAAGCGGTGTCCGGGCTGTTCGTCGAGTGCGTCGTCGCGCCGTCGTTCAGTGCGGGCGCGTTGGACATCCTCGGCCGCAAGAAGAATCTGCGCGTGCTCGAGGGCGTGGCGCGCTGGTCGCGCGGAGCGCTCGACTACAAGCGCGTGCGCGGCGGCCTGCTCGTGCAGGAGCGTCCCCCCGCGTCGATCGACGACAGCGCGTGGCGCGTCGTGACGAAGCGCGCGCCGACCGACGACGAGCGTCATGATCTGCTCTTCGCCTGGCGCGCCGTCGCGAGCGTGAAGTCGAACGCCATCGTCCTGGCGCGCGACGGCGCGACGATCGGCATCGGTGCCGGACAGATGTCACGCGTCGATGCGGCGTTTCTCGCCGTGCACAAGGCGACGCTCGCCGGCCACGCCACGGGCGGCTCGTCACTCGGCTCAGACGCCTTCTTCCCCTTCCGCGACGGCGTGGATCAGGCGGTCGAGGCCGGCGTACGGGCGATCGTGCAACCCGGCGGTTCGGTGCGCGACGCGGAGGTCATCGCCGCCGCCGACGAGTATGGCATCGCGATGGTGTTCACGGGGGTGAGGATGTTTCGGCATTGACTGCCTCTGCGAGTCCGTCGTACCGGGTACGGCAGTGCGCGCCTCGGTAACCCCTCGGTGGCGCCCTCTTTGCGCCCCTGCTCCCCCCCGTGTCGCGTCGTCAGGTTTGGGTGGCCTCCCACCGGCATCGCGGCATCGTTCCACCATGAAGCAACAGGGAGACAGGAGTCATGCGCAAAATGACGATCGGAAGCAGTGCGCTTGCGCTCGCCGCGGTTCTCGCGGTCGGCGCCTGCAGTAGCGGCAGCAACCGCGACAGTACTGCTGGCACGAGCGGTGGTGAAGTCGGCGCCTCGGGAGCGGGTGCCGCAGGGACGAGTGGCGCTGGCGGAGCGATGGGTACGAGCGGCAGCGCCGGTACGTCGACGGATGCGTCCGGCTCGATGTCGGGCACCGGCGCAGCGGGTTCGACGGGCACGGGCGCAGCCGGAACCAGCGCATCAGGCACGAGCGCGACGGGCACCGGCGCGACGGGCACCGGGGCGATGACCGACAGCGCGTCACGCGGCCGCTCCAGCATGGGGACCGGCACGTTGAACGACAGTACCACGCGCAACCGTCGGGGCTCGAACACGAACACGGGCACCGGAACGAGCGGCACGACGGGCACCGGCAGCACGGGCACGAGCGGCACCGGCGGCACGGGCTCTCGCCCGTAACTTCGACAGGCAGGCGAGGCGGAAGAAGGGCGGCACTGTCATCCCCTAGGCCCTCGGGCCATCTTAGTATGCTCTGCTTCCGCCCCGCCCACCTGCGGGGCGTCTGCTATCCGACAGCCCCGTGATCTCAATGGCGACGACGTCTCCGCCGTCCGACCTCGACTATCGCCCGTCCTACCTCGCTGCGGCGGTCGTCACGCTCGCGGTGTTCGTGCTCTACGTGCTCACCCTGGCGCCGACCACCGCCATGTGGGACACGAGCGAGTACATCACGGCCGCTTATACCCTCGGGCTCCCCCATCCGCCGGGGAATCCACTGTTCGTGCTCATCGGCCGCGTCTTCGCCATCCTGCCGATCGCGCCCACCGTGGCGCTGCGCATCAACCTGCTCGCCGCGATCTGCAGCGCCGTCTCGGCCGGCATGTGGTTCCTCATCACCGAGCGGGTGCTGGTCAGCTGGTTCGCCGAGCGCTGGCAGCGCATCGCCGGTGGCAGCCTCGCCGCGCTCATCGGCGCGACGGCGTTCACCGTCTGGAACCAGAGCGTCGTCAACGAGAAGGTCTACACCGTCTCGCTGCTCGGCATCGCGATCATCTCCTGGTTGATGGTGCGGTGGTGCGACGCACCCGATGGCCGGAAGGCCGATCGCATCCTCGTCCTCGTCGCGTACCTGCTCGGGCTCGGCTATGCGAACCACATGGCCGGGATGCTCGCCGCGCCGGCCGTCGGACTCGCCGTCCTGCTCGTGCGCTGGCAGACGATTCTGCGCTGGAAGTTGCTCGTGGCCTGCGTCGCGGCGCTCGTCTTCGGCATCACGCCGTTCGCCATCCAGCCGATCCGCGCCGCACACTTTCCGGCGTTGAACGAGGGGGAGCCCACCGCCTGCCGGCAGGGCCTCAAGGCGAGCTGTACGTTCAGCAAGGGGACGTACGATGCGTTCATGTACAACTTCAACCGCGGACAGTACGGCAAGCCCGAGCTGAGCGAGCGACAGGCGCCCCTCTCGGCGCAGATCGGCATGTGGTGGATGTACTTCAAGTGGCAGTGGCTGCGTGACGCGCACTACGAGAATGCGGGCTGGCAGAGTCTTCTCGCCGCGCTCTTCCTCGTGCTTGGGCTGCTCGGTGGCTACGTCCACTGGCAGCGGGATCGACGAAGTTTCGCGTACTTCGGGTCGCTGATGTTCACGATGACGCTCGTGCTCATCTACTACCTGAACTTCAAGTACGGTGCGTCGCAGGATCCCGATCTCGCCGGAGTCGCGCGCGAGGTGCGCGACCGCGACTACTTCTATTTGTGGAGCTTCTCGGCGTGGGGGGTGTGGGCCAGCCTCGGACTCGTCGCGGTGTGGGAGTCGATCGCGGCGCTCATCGGGCGCGAAAGCGTCACGATCGCCCGAGAGGCGGTGGAGCGTCCCACGCGGCGAGCGCTCGCCATCGCGTCGCCCGTGCTCGCGCTGGCGGTGATCCCCCTGTTCACCAACTGGTCGACTGCGTCGCGCGCGGGCCAGACCGACACGGCGGACTTCGCGCGTGACCTGCTCAATTCCGTGGAGCCGTACGGGGTCCTCGTCACGGTCGGCGACAACGACACCTTTCCGCTCTGGTACGCGCAGGAGGTCGAGGGCGTGCGGCGCGACGTCGTCGTGGCGAACACGTCGCTGCTCAACACGGACTGGTACACGCGCCAGCTCATCCGCCGGCCGGTCTTCGACTACGACGCGGCGCACGGTCCCGTCGCCTACCGCGGTCGCACCTGGCCGAAGCCGAAGGGCGGGCTGATTCACATGACGCCCGAGCAGGCGGACTCGGTGCCGCCCTACGTCGAGATCCGTCAGCCGATGAACTTCGAGGGCGGACCGATCCGCGCCACGATCGACCCTCAGAAGCTGTCGATCCCGAATCTCCTCCAGCGCGCCGACATCTTCGTGCTGAAGATCATCGCCGAGTCGTACGCCGAGCGTCCGATCTACTTCAGTCGCACGTCGGCCGGCTATGGCAACGAGCTCGGTCTCGGGAACAATCTGCTGACGCAGGGACTCGCGTCGAAGGTGTTCGTTCCGCCGGCGGCGTCGTCGAAGGATACGCTGATGCTCCCCGGCCCGGGATGGGTGGACGTGAAGCGCACGAAGACGCTGTGGGACAGCGTGTTCACGGGCTACCGCGCCATCTCGTCGCGCAGCGACTGGATCGACCGCCCATCGGTCGGCATCCCGTATCTCTACGTCGCGACGGGGCTGATGCTCTCCGAAGCGCTCCAGACCACGGGCGACGCGGCCGCCGCCTCACGGGTGCTCGGCGAGTCGCGCAGGGTCGCGCAGGCCGTGCGCCTCGACGACCTGCTCGCCCAGATGTCGGAACAGCGCCAGCCGGCACCGGAACAGAATCCATTGCTCACCCCCACGGACTCGACCAAGGGCACGCAGTTGAGGCAGTAGGGCGCGGCATCGCTGGTGTGCTGGGGCGCGGGTGCGCCAGACCGCCCACCCGCGCCCGCGCATTACGGTGCGTTCGGATACAGCAGCCGGGATCGATGCGACGTGCGAGCGGCGGCTGGCATTCGCTGGAGCGCCGCGTGCAACGTGGCGTCGCGCAGGCCCCGCTCGGCGCGACGAAGGGGGGCGAGCAGCTCGAGCGGATCGGGGGGCGTGATCTGCTCCGCGGTCCACGTACGAGACGTATCGGCATACGGCGCGAGGTAGCGGAGCGCCGCGGCGATGCCGCCCCCGGCGGCCGGGGCGTGATGCCAAAGATCGATTCTCGAGAAGCGCGCGAGTTCGGCGAGGCGCGTGAGCGCCTCGATGTTGAATTCGCTGTAGCTCAACGAGCGCGTGCGCTCCAGCTCCCTGGGCTGTCGTCCGTCGGGAAGGATCTGCTGCTCGATGCGCCGCGTCGCGCTGGTGCGGAGTGTCTCCTCAGCGAGCACGCTGTCGCCGACGAAGTATGCGAGCGCGACGACCTGGACGTCGTACCAGCTCCCGTGGTTGTTCGTCGCGTTCGCCTCCTCCTGTCCCTGCGGGCTGGTTCGCATCCACCGAAGGAACTCGCGCGCCCAGTCGTGCATCGCGCGGTCGTCGGCCGCCGTCCACGAGCTCGACGCACGCAGGAGTCCTACGTCATCCGCGATCGATGAGAGCTCCCTGGTGTCGATCAAGCCGATGCCACGCCCATCGGTCACGCCGGGGATCGCCTGCCCGTAGCGCAGGTTTGGATTCATCCGCGTGTCCGGCGCGATGAACCACGTGCGGAGTAGCATGCTGGCGCGGCTCGCGAACGCGTCATCGCCGCTGAAGTAATACGCCAGTGCGAGCGTCGTGACCGTGGCGGCCATGGTCTGGAAGCTCGGGCTGTTCGACTCGGCGCCGCGGCTTCCGGGATTCACCTGACCGTCACGCCGGATGTACGGAAGCCCGTTCGGCTTCGTCGTGTCGGGCCACCAGTATGGACCGAAGCTCATGTAGTCGTGTTTGTCACCGCTTGGCGCGATCGCCTTCTTGTCCGTTACCGCCCACGGGCCGAGCGTGAGCGCGGTGTTCGCGTTGTCGACCAGTCGCGCGTATGCGGGCGCGAGGAGCGTGTCGCCCGCCCGCAGACGCGAGCGGGCCAGCGTGAGATCCTCCGCCCGCAGCATGCGAACCGTCAGCGATGGCTGCGCGCTCCCACGAGCGAGCGGAGCGAGCAGAATCGAGAGCAGCGCCGCGGCGATGCGCCTCTGGCGTGCCGTGAATGGATGTGTCATGCCAGCCATCGAGAAGTGATGGCGGGGACCGCCGTCGGCGACGGTCCCCTGCCACGATCAGTATCCCGGGTTCTGGGTCAGTCCGGGGTTGAGGTCGAGCTCACGTTGCGGGATCGCCAGCCAGATCTTGTTCGGCTTCCAGCCCACCTTGGACACCGGATCGTTTCCCACGACGGTCTCGTACAGGCCCCAGCGCTTGAGATCGAACAGCCGCTTCGACTCGAACGCCAGCTCCCAGCTCCGCTCCTGGCGCACAGCGTCGCGGAACTGTGCCTGTGTGAGGCCGGCCAACGCCGGCATGCCGGCGCGCGCGCGCACGAGGTTGATCGCCGCGTACGCGTTCGCGGGCCCGGCAGTCTCGTTCTCCGCCTCGGCGTAGAGCAGCAGCGTCTCGGCATAGCGGTAGACCGGCCAGTTGAGGTCCGACCGGCCGCTGTTGAGCGCGATCGACTGGCCGCCGTTGTCGTAGAACTTTCCGTAGTACGGCAGTGGCTTCGGGAAAAGAGGCGTCTTGTCGCCGAATCCTTTCACGGAGCCGCGCGTGTCGTAGAAGAACGTCGTCGTCCCCACCGTCACCTGCGTCAGGAACGTCGGGGCTTTCCGTTTGTCCGTGTCCAGGAAAGTGTCCATGAACTCCGGTGTCGTGCACCAGTAGTTGATTCCACTTTCAGCGCCGATGCCGGATGGGCGGGACTGGCTCGTGAACAGGTTGCGGATCAACCCCTGGAACTGGATCGAGTAGATGTGCTCCGGTCCGTTCTTGTTGTTCACCAGCCAGAGGTCGGCGAAGTTCGGCACGAGCGTGTACGCCTTGCTGTCGATCACCGCCTTGGCTGCGGCCGCGGCCTGCGCCCACTTGTTCTGCTTGATGATCGAGCCAGACATGTTGGCATAGACGTCGGCGAGCATCGTCAGCGCCGCACCCCGCGTCGGCCGACCGTCGTCCGGAGTGGCGGAATCTGGCCACTTCACGGGCAGGAGCTTCGCCGCATCCTCGAGGTCCGCTGCGATCGCCGCGTACACTTCCGCCTGCGGCGAACGCTTCACGTCGCCGGCGGTGCCGAAGTCGGTGATCGGCTCCGTGATCAACGGCACGTCGCCCCACACGCGTACCGCGTTGAAGTGGTTGAGGGCGCGATGAAACTTGGCTGCGCCGAGGTACCGGTCCTTGACCGCCTGCGGCACTCCCTGCATGTCGGGGATGCGCTTGATCAGCAGGTTCGCCTGTCCGATCGCGCCGTACATCTGGGCCCAGGTGCGCCACAGCCATTCGTTGTCGGGCAGGTTGACGTAACGATCCACTTCGTACTTCGAGCCGGTGGTGGCGTTGATCAGGATGGTCTGCTCGTTCGGAACCTCCGAGATCATCGGCCAGCCGCGGATGTAATACGCCTGGTTCGAACCGCCCGTGTACCAGTTGTCTATCCCGCCGAGCGCGATCTTGAGATCGTTCTCCGTCGTCGGAAAGCTCGTCGGCGTCAGGAAGTCTTCCGGGGTCTCGGCCAGATACGAGCTGCACCCGCCCAGGGCGAGCGCGATGGCGGCACCGGCCGCGAATCGTCTGAGAGTCATCGTCATGCTCCTAGAAGCCCAGGTTGAGGCCGAGGGTGAACGTCCGCACCCCCGGATAGCTCGAATCATCCCAGCCCAGATCGAGATCGCTCACGCCGCGCGAGCTCGCCTCGGGATCGTACCAGGAATACTTCGTCCATGTGGCGAGATTCTGTCCGCTTGCGTACAGCCGTACGCCGGAGAGGTTGGCGCGTGACGTCAGCCGCGGCGGCACTTCCCACCCGAGCGTCACGTTCTGCAGCCGGACGAACGACCCATCCTCGACCCAGCGCGACGACATGGCCCCGAACGGCCCGATGCCCATCCCCGTCATCGAGTTGGTGGGATTGGTCGGCGACCAGTAGTCGAGCGTGTTGCGCAGCGCGTTCACGTCGGAGCCGGGTGTCTCCATTCCCTGGCGATTCAGGTTCACGACCTTGTTGCCCTGCACGCCGCGCAGCAGATAGCTGAGTGAGACCGCGCGATAGGCGAACGTTCCGGTCTGACCGAATGTGTACTTGGGCTGTGCGTTGCCGAGGATGGTGCGATCGCTCGCGTCGATCTTCCCGTCGCCGTTGAGGTCCTTGAGCTTCATCGCGCCGGGCTTCGCGTCGGACTGGCCGCTGGCTGCCGCCTCGGCCGCGTTCTGGAAGATCCCGTCCCACACGTAGCCGAAGAAGTTGCCGAGCGGCTCGCCCACGCGGACGATGGCCGCCGGCCGGAAGTTCGGCAGCGATCCGTTCACGCCGTCGAGGAAGAACTCCTTGTCCCCGCCGAGATCGAGCACCTTGCTCCGATTGAACGACAGGTTGCCACCGAGTCGAACGTCGATGCGGCCGAGCGTCTGCCGCGTGTCGAGCCCGAACTCCATCCCGTGGTTCTCGACGGAGCCGATGTTGGTCACGTACTGATCGTAGCCCGTGTAGTAGGGGACCTGCTTGTTGTACAGCAGATCCGTCGTGGTCTTCTTGTACGCGTCGAACGTGAGGCTGATGCGGTTGTCGACCAGCCCCATGTCGAAGCCGACATCGCGCTGCGCGGTGGTCTCCCAGCGCAGGTTCGGGTTCGAGTTGCGACTCGGATTTGCGCCATTGTTGAATCGCGACTTCCCGATGACGTACGGCGAGCCGATGGCCCACGAGGCGAGCGACTGATAGGCGCTGATCGCTTCGCTTCCCGTCCGGCCCCACCCGCCGCGCAGCTTGAGCTCCGACACGACGGGGAGCAGCCGCTTGAATGCCTCCTCGTCGCTCACGCGCCAGGCCGCGGCGAACGAGGGGAAATACGCCCACTTGTTGTTCTCGGCGAACTTCGACGCGCCGTCGCCGCGGAAGCTCGCGGTGAGCAGGTACTTGCCCGCGTATCCGTAGTTGACCCGGCCGAGGAACGACAGCAGTCGATCGCGCGACGAGCTCGAGCCGCCGGTAACCAATTCCGCGAGATTGAGACGCCGATAGCCGAGCGCGTCGGTCGCGAAGCCGGTGCCGGTCTCGTTGCTGCCCGAGCGCTTCGTCTCCTGCGCCGTCACGCCACCGAGGGCCGTGAACTCACTCCTCCCCAGAGCATGGCGACCCGTGATCGTATTCTCGAACAACGCCGTCTGGTTGTCGGCATTGTTGATCGTCGCCTGGCCCTGCCCCAGGAATTGGCGAAGCAGTCGCGAGTTGTAGCCCTGCCCGAGAGTCCCACGCGACGTGTACGACACGCTCGACCGGAAGTCGACGTCCTTCATCAGCTCGACCGTGGCGAACAGGTTGCCGAGGAGATAGTTCGTCGTGTTGCGGTCCTCGCGGAGGTTGGCGATCGCCAGCGGGTTGTCCATCGTCTGCGAAGCCAGGAGCGGCCCGCTGAAGCTGCCGTCGGTGGCGTACACGGGGATCGTCGGCGCGAAGCGGAGCGCCATCATCGTGATCGGACCGCCGGCCGACCCATAGCCGTCGTTGACGCGCACGTCCTTCTCGACCGAACGGCTGTACGTCAGCCGGGTGCCCGCCTTCACGCGCCGCCCGAGCGTCTGGTCGAGGTTGAACCGCGCCGAGCCCCGGTTGAACTGTGAATTCGTGACGATGCCTTGCTGCTGGAAGAGCGACGCGCCGGCCATGAGCGCCGTCCCGCCCGTGGTGCCGCTGATGCGGATCTCGTGATCCTGCATCGGCGCAGAGCGGTACGTCTGGTTCTGCCAATCCGTCGTCGGCAGTGTGGCCGTGGTGTCGAAGCTCACGCTCTTGTCGCGGTTCGGGTTGCGCATGTACATGCGCGCGAACTCGTCGGCCGAGAGCAGGTCGATGTGCTTGGAGGGATCCTGAACGCCGGTGTAGCCCGAGTACTCGAAGCGCATCTCGCCGGGCCTGCCGCGCTGCGTGGTCACCAGAATGACCCCGTTCGCTCCGCGTGCGCCGTAGATCGCCGTCGCCGACGCATCCTTGAGAACGTCCACGGACTCGATGTCGTTCGGGTTGATCTGATTCAGGTCGGCGCCGATCACGCCGTCCACGACGACGAGTGGCTCGTTGCTCCCCTGCAGCGAGTTGCCACCGCGCACGCGGATGCGCAGCTGGGCGCCCGGTTGTGCGTTGACCGTCTGCACCTGGACGCCAGACACGAGCCCGGCGATCGCCTGATCGACGCGCGGTACCGGCATCGTCGCGATGTCGGTATTGGACACGGAGGCCACCGAGCCGGTGACGTCGCGCCGACTCTGCGTGCCGTAACCGACGACGACCACCTGCTCGAGCGCGACGGCGGCACTCTTCAGCTCGAAGTCGGCCTGCGCCACCGCACCCGCACCGACGACGACCTGCTGCTCGCGAGCCGCGAAGCCCAGCCGGGTCGCGCGCACGGTGTACGTGCCCGGCGCCACGCCCGCGATGGAATAGCGTCCGTCGGCGCGAGAGGCCGTGCCATATCGCGTGCCGACGATCGCGATAGTCGCCGCTTCCACCGGCGCGCCCGTTTGCGAGCGCACGGCGCCCTGGATGCTACCACCGGGCGACTGGCCCATCGCAGTCGTCGCGAGGCCGGCTGCGAGGATGACGCCAACAAGACTTCCTGCCGGAAACCGCATAGCGCACGCTCCTGAGAGATGACATCGCGCGCGCACCGCGCGCATGGAGACCTCGGAACTCTGCTGCATCGGACACCGGTCAGCGTCGTCGCACGACCGGCAGGTGTAACGGCTCGGCGTCAATTCTTCGTCGCTGCGATGGGACGCAGCGACGATTCCCGAATCACCAGCTCGGCGGAGAATGCCATGCGGACCGGCGAATGCTCGGCGCCCAGCGCGAGCTGTTGCTTCAACAGCCGGGCAGCGGATTCACCGAACTCGCGCAGTGGCATGGCCATCGTGGTCAGCGCAGGCTGCATCAGCGCGGTGATCGGCACGTTGTCGAAGCCGACGAGCGCGATGTCGTCGGGCACCCGCGCGCCGGCATCGCGGATGGCGCTCATTGCACCAACCGCCATCATGTCGTTCGCCGAGAACACTGCATCGGGTGGGCGGCGGAGGCTGAGAAGCCGCCGCATCGCGTCGCGTCCGCTCTCGTAGCGGAAGTTCCCTTCGACGACGAGTCCCGGGTCGAGCCGCTGGCCGCAGGCCCGGAGCGCGCGCTTGTAGCCCTCGTACCGCTGCGCGCGGCCGTACGTCGCGCTGCCGGCGCCAGAGGACGGACCGGTGATCATCGCG
The DNA here is from genome assembly GCA_003223455.1 of Gemmatimonadota bacterium. Lineage (GTDB taxonomy): Bacteria > Gemmatimonadota > Gemmatimonadetes > Gemmatimonadales > Gemmatimonadaceae > AG11. The sequence goes on from QHVE01000031.1 coordinate 38,331, forward strand.
ATACGGCTGCATCCGCGCTCGGCGAGGTGCATGGTCGCGGTGTACGCCCCGAGCTCCGAGTCCACGAGCAGCGTGCTCACCTGCGGGACGGCGTACTCGCGTTCGATGACGATGACCGGCACGCGGGGGCGCTGATTCACGAACGCACGCAACGCGGACTCTGGGACGCTGTCGCCGACGACGATGAGGCCAAGCACCTGGCCCTCGACGAGCATGCGCAGGTTGGCCTCGCCGAGGTCGTGCCGATGATCGGAGTCGCAGAGGGAGAGCGCGTGGCCGTCATCGTGGAGCGCGTGCGTCAGGCTGCGGACGATCTGAGTGAAGAAGGGGTTGGTGAGGTCCGAGACGATGACGCCGACGGCGTGGCCTTCCTGCTTTTTGAGGCCGCGTGCGAACCGGTTGGGGTGGTAGCCCATGTCGTCGACGGCGCGCTGGACGCGGGCGCGCGTGGCCTCAGTGAGCCAGTCGGCGCCGTTGACGACGGCGGAGACGGTGGCGATGGAGACCCCGCACCGCTTGGCGATGTCGTGTAGCGTGATCGATCGAGCGGCAGACGCTGGGGGACGCGCGGGCCTGGTCACGTGGCCTGAAACGTTTAAGTGCGTGTGGAACGTTTAAGACGCTGCGAAGCAAGACGGGCCGAAAATGATCTGCCGCCCGGTGCTTTTGTTCTTTGCAAGAACGAAAGCGAGCCGGACGGCACGAGACTAGGTAAAGCGTTTCACCCTGTCAATGACGACGATTGTGAGCTTTCGCACGAATGCTCACATCGCCACACCACGATCAGCGCCCTTTCACCTCGCGGATCTTCACGTTCCGAAACCACGCATCATCGCCGTGGTCCTGCAGCACGATGTGCCCCGTTCGGCGCTGCGCATACCAGGGCATCGAGCGGAACTTGCTCGCCGCCAGCGCCGAGTCGAGCCTGGGCGAGCCGAGCTCGTAATCCACGACCTTCACGCCGTTCAACCAGTGCTCGCCGTGCGTGCCGACGAACACCACGCGCGAGTGGTTCCACTCGCCGATCGGCTTGAGCTGCTTCTGCTCGTTCGGTGTGATCAGGTCGTAGAGTGCCCCCGACCGATGCGTGGGCAGCTTGCCATCGGAGTGCCGGTCGTCGTCGATCATCTGATACTCGAAGCCGATTGCCGAGTGCGACACGCCCGGCGTTCCCGTGGCGGGGCGCAGCACGGTCGACGGCTGGCCGCCGGAGAGCTCCTCAGACACGTTGTACTTCAACCCGCTGTTCCCCGCCGGCGACATCTTCCAGTCCCACTCGAGCTCGAAGTCGCGGAACGTCGCGACGGTCATGAGATCACCGCCAGGAGGACGATGGCCGTCGGGACCGGCCGCGACCTGTTTCGTCGCCACTTTTCTGATCGCGCCGTCCTCCACCCGCCAGTGTCCCGCCGGGACGCCGGGATAGCCAAGGCCACGCCATCCGTCGAGCGTCTTCCCGTCGAACAGGAGCCGCCAGCCGGCCTTGCGCTCCGCCGCGGTGAGCTGGTTCGGAGCAGCCGCTGCATCGACGGCTTGCGCCGACACCGGAGCGGCTCGGCCAGCCGCGGCGAGCTGCATGAGCGCGATCATCGCGAGGGACGACACGCCGACGCGCCCCCCCGTGCGATTCGTGTTCGTCATACGTGTACTCCTGAGAGCGTGAGCGGCATGTGAAGCTTGTCTCGACGGGGAACGGTTCATCGGTGACACGGTTAAACGGTGAGATGGTTGGATGGTTAGACGGTTGGACGGTTCACGGGCGGCCTCGGGAAGCTCCTGCGTCCCCGAGGCCGGCCGTCTAGCCGTACAACTGTGAAATCGTTCAACCGCCCGCCCGCCTACCCGACGGTTCACCGCGTGAATGCCGTGTAGTACTTCGTGATGTCCGCCGGCGTTGCGGTGCCATCGAGGATCAGGATCTCGTGGCGGAACGTCACCGACGTGTTCGGCGCGAGCTTGTAGTTCGTCGCCTCCGCCTTCCCGTTCGTGAGCGACTTCTGCCCAAGCGGATTGGCGGCGAACAGGCCGTAGCCGCGGGCATGCCAGTACGTCGGGTAGCCCCAGTTCTTGGGGTGATCGAGGATGGCGAGCGTCACCGGCGTCCCACTCAGATCGCCGTGCAGCATCGTCCACTTGCCGCGCGTCCCCCACACGTCGTCGCCCTGCTTGCCCTCGGACGACACGTAGTGCCCATGCACGCCGGCGGTGTCGAGCTTGGCGACCGCCGTCACGTTGCCCTGAGCGTCCATGAACTTCTCCGGCTGCAGCGACGGGTGCTCGAGCCACCGCGCCACGCGGATGCCGATCACTCCTTCCTTGTTGTCGTTGAACGAGACTTCCTTGTCGAGCGCGGTGAGCGTCGTGATGCGGTCGATCGTGCGCGCACCGGGCGAGGCGCGAAACACGTAGCGCGTTTCCTCGCGCAGGATCGGCGAGTTCTCGGGGGTCACCCACTCCTCGGTCGTCTCGAGCACGCCCTCGCCCGAGCCACTCTTCACCGAACGCACCGATCGGTGCACGATCGTCCCGTACTTCGACGCCTGCGCGGCGGGGATGGCGTCCGAGTTGTTCCAGAAATCGAGCCCGTTCACGTCGCCGTAGTTGAACCACATGCCGGCGTGATGGGGATGATCGACGCGCTCGCCGGTGCGCGGCTCGAGCGGATACCCGCGCGTCACGACGAGACCGTTCGCCGAGCGCAGGGGATACAGCACCGGCTTCTTCAGCGTCGTCGGCCAGATGTACGACGTGAACGGCTTGCCGCCGACGAGGATGTCGACGCGACGATCGGTCTCGCGCGGGATGACCTCGACGAAGTTCGGATCGGACGAGCTCTGCATGGCGGTGGTGCCGGAGGCGGCGCCCGCGCACGCGCCCGCGCCCAGCAGCGACGCCATCACGAGCGGGAGCGCGGCGGACAGAGTGGAACGACGGTGGATCATCGGTCGTGTCTGTGTGGGGAGAGTGATGTCCGAGTGGCGTCGAGCGATCTCGCCGCGATCGGGATTCCAGTCGAGTGCACGATCAGCCGCGTGCCTTGGTGCTGCTCTTCGAGGGCGTCATCGCGACACTGCTCTCGGCGAGACCGGCCAGCACGCCGCGCATGTGCGCGAACGAGATCTGCATTCCCGGCAACGGGTCCTTGGCGTTGATCTCGTACTCGAGATTCACGTACCCGGGGAACTTGATCGTCTGGAGCGCGCGGAAGATGCTGGCGATCGGGATCTTCCCTTCGCCCACCGCCACCTGGCTGTCGCGCTTCGACAGGTCGGCGAGATCCTTCGCGTGCATGTCGTGCAGGCGAGGACCCGCGTCCA
>QHVE01000031.1:41765-42306 GCA_003223455.1 Gemmatimonadota bacterium
TTGATGTCGTACTGCTTGGCGAACTTCTCGACGCGCGGCAGCGTGGCGACCGGCATCGTGCAGACGATGGTGGGCATCCCGGCGGCCTTCGCGTAGGCGAAGTATTTCTCGACGCCGGCGTCGGTGTCCTGATCGAAGGTGATCGTGCCGCCCCCGACGATCTTGAAGCCCGCGTCCTCGATCTGCTTGCGAATCGCCGCCAGTTCCTCGGGCGACTTCTCGTACGGGATGTGTACCGACTTGAAGTTGATGTAGGGCGTCCGCAGGGTCTTCGCCATCTCGAGCGTCTTGTCGAGCGGGAACTCGCGGAGCGAGTAGCTGGCGATGCCGAGCTTGATCTCGTGCGGCGGCGCCGGCGCCGTCCCGCGGTCGTCGCCGTCGCGCCTCTCGGCGGCTCGGCCGATCGACGGCGCAGCCGCGACGCCGAGCGCCGCACCGGCCATCGTCGCGGCGGCGGTGGTGAGGAAGGAACGACGTGGAACGCGATCTTCGGTCATGGCGCCTCGCCCGAGACAGGAGTGGGGATCGATCCTGGACGCGA
>QHVE01000031.1:42378-63386 GCA_003223455.1 Gemmatimonadota bacterium
GCCCACCAGGGTCGTGATTGTTGCGAAGTGGACCTCGCGGCCCCATCGTACAGGATGGTCAAGGCCGGGGGCGCCTGAGCCCCCTCTCTCATCTGAGGCTCGTGCGCCATGTATACGCGCCGCAGTCGCCTTCCGTTCGCCCCGCGATCCGTCGCCGCCTGGGCTGCCCTCGTGCTGGCGGCGTGCCACTCGGCACCGAACGGCCCCGCTCTCCCCTCCCCATCGGAGACGGCCGTCCAGGTCGGCTACGGCACGCGTGACAAGCGCGACGTGACCACCGCGACCGCCTCGGCGAGCGGGGAAAAGATGCGCTCCAACTCGCCTCGCACGGTTGCGGACATGCTCGTCGGTCGCTTCCCGGGCGTCGAGGTCCGCCAGCTCTCGAACGGTTCGGCCTCGATCCGCATTCGTGGCTCGCGCTCGTTCCGCTCCAACGAGGAACCGTTGATTGTCGTCGACGGGATACCGCAGCACAACGGCGCCCAGGCGCTGATGGACATGAATCCGCGGGACGTCGAGTCCATCGAGGTGCTGAAGGACGCTGCCGCCAGTGCGGTGTTCGGCTCGCGAGGGTCGAACGGCGTGATACTGATCTCGACGCGCCGATCGATGTGAACGACTTCGCGGTTGGGCACGCAGCCCGCCGCGATTCACATCGGTCGATGAGGCCGCACGCCTTCAGCGCGTGGAACGGGTCTCCAGGACGAGCACGGACGAGATCGCACTCGGGCGCACCGCGGGAAGCCGCACCGCCCACCCATCGGCGGTCTGCTCCACGGTGAGCGGCTTCCGGTCCGCCAGTAGGTAGACCGCTGCGGGCTTGGCCTGCAGACCGGTGAGCGTCAGCCGTCCGTCCTTGGGCCAGTCGAAGACGTGCGCGTACACGCGGCCCGCCGACGACTTGGCGGTGTAACGACCCCAAGCCGGCAGTCCGTACGGGCTCGCCGTGGTCCCATAGATCGCCTCACCGTTCACCCGCATCCAGTCGCCCATCTCGCGCAGGCGCGACACGCTCTGCCAGGGGATCAGGCCCTGCGCGGTGGGTCCGACGTTGAGCAGGAAGTTGCCCCCCTTGGACGCCACGTCCACCAGCGTTCGCACGAGCGTTCGCGCGTCCTTCCAGCCATCGTCGAACGATTGGAAGCCCCACGTGTCATTCAACGTCATGCAGGTCTCCCAATCGACGCCCGGCAGCCCTTCGGGCGGCACGCGCTGCTCGGGCGTGCCGAAGTCGCCGGGCGCATCAGGATTGGCGCTCATCCCCGCCATGCCCTGACGGGAGTGACCGACACGGTTGTTGATGATCAGGTTCGGGCGAAGCCCGCGCAGCCACTCGTACAGCGACTTCCCCTGGGCGTCGCTCCAATCCGAGATCCACTCGCCATCGAACCAGAGTACGTCGATCTCCGGGTATTGCGTGACCAGCTCGCGGAGCTGGGGCTTCATGTAGGTCTCGACGTAGCGCGAGAAGTTCGGGTTGGTGGCCGTACGCGAGTTGTAGTCCGGATACGCCGGCGCCTGTGCATCGGGATGATGCCAGTCCATGATGGAGTAGTAGACGCCGAACTTGAGACCGGCTCGGCGGGCGGCGCTGGCGAGCGCCTTGATCGCGTCGCGGTGGTACGGCGTCGCGTCGACGATGTCGTAGCTCGAGACCTTCGAGTCGAACAGCGCGAAGCCGTCATGATGCTTCGACGTGATGATGATGTACTTCATCCCCGCGTCCTTCGCGGTCTTCACCCACGCGTCCGCGTCGAACTGCGTGGGATTGAACTGCCGCGCGAGCGGCGCGTACTCGTCGCCGCGGATCGGCGCCCGGGCCATGATCCACTCTCCGAGCCCGTTCACGCGCTCGCCCTTCCAGACGCCCGCAGGGACGGCATACAGCCCCCAGTGGATGAACATCCCGAACCGCGCGTCGCGCCACCACGCCATACGCGCATCCTTCTGCGACGCGGACTCGCCGACGGCGCGCTGCGCGACGAGCCGCTGCGTCGCCGTGGTCGTGAGGAGCAGTGCGAGGACCAATGAGCGGAAGCGCACGAGCATCTCCTGATCGCGGGTGAATGCGGGAGGGGAGCGGCGAGTCATCGCTCGCAGCGCGCACGAAGCTACATGGCGGTAAAGCCACCGTCGACCGGCAGCGCGACGCCGGTGATGAATCGCGCTTCGTCGGACACGAGCCAGAGAGCGGCATCGGCGCACTCTTCCGGGGTGCCGAGCCGTCCGATCGGCTGCGCGGCCTCGTACGACCGCCACGCGGCGTCGGGATCGGACCGCGTGGCGGCGAACTCGCGCAGCATCGGCGTCTCGATGATGCCGGGACAGAGCGCATTCACGCGGATGCCGCGCGTGGCGTAGTCGAGCGCCAGCGACTTCGCGAGCATGACGACCGCTCCCTTGGACGCACAGTAGACCGGAGAGTCGGTCTGGGCGACGAGTCCGGTCTTGCTGGCCGTGAACAGCATCGTGCCGCCGCGCGGTTGTGCGAGCATGGGGGGAATCGCCGCGCGAGCCGCATGGATCACCCCGAGCAGATTCACGCCCAGCAGGTGCTCGATCTCCGCGTCGCTCGAGTCGGGAAGCAGCTTGGCCAGCGTGATCCCGGCGTTGCAGAACAGAATGTCGATCGCGCCGTAGCGCTTGACGCAGCAGTCGATGGCGCGTTCGTTGTCGGCGCGGCTGGCGACGTCGGTGCGCACGTAGAACGCATGGCCCCCACCCTGCTCGATCTCGCGGCAGAGCGACTCGCCCTCCTCCTCGCGAAGGTCGGCCACGATCAGCTTCGCGCCTTCGCGCGCGAAGCGTAGAGCGGACGCACGGCCGATCCCGGTGCTCGCGCCGGTGATGAGCGCAGACTTACCAGCCAGCCGCTTCAGTTCAGCCACGGGGCGCGCTGGCTCAGCCGCCAGGAACGATGGGACATTTCTCTCCCGGAAACACATCGGGCGCCGCGGTTCTCACCGCGGCGCCCGATGTGATGTTGGTGGATCAGTAGCCGGGGTTCTGCTTCATAGCCCCGGTCGAGTTCAGGATCTCGGCGTTCGGGATCGGCCGCAGGTTGTGGAACTCCTGGATGTTCGCCTTGCCGCCGGGATTCCAGAGCTTCACGCGCTCCACGAGCTTGCCCGTCCGCGTGAGATCGAACCAGCGCGTGGTCTCGCCGGTGAGCTCGCGCGCGCGCTCGTCGAGGATGAACTCGATCGGCTCGGGACCGCTCAAGCTGGTTCCGAGATCGGCCGCGGTCACCTGCATCGCAGCCTCCTGACCCGGCTTGGCGGCGCGCGTACGCACCTTGTTCAGCCACACGAGACCTTCGTTGACCTTGCCGTCACGAATCAGCGCTTCGGCGAGCATCAGGTACGTATTCGCGAGCCGGAAGATGGGGTGATCGCGCTGTCCCTCTTCCTGGTTGGTCGAGGTCCGCGTCGGATCGAGGTACTTGTTGAGCACCGGGAAGATGGCGTCCTGGTACTCGTCCTCGCCGTACAGCTTGTAGCGCGTCGCGGCGCGCATCGCGGCCGGGATCGTCGGCAGCCCGGGGAAGAGCACCGAGGTGTCACCCACGGTGAACTTCGGCGTCCCGTTCGCGTTCTTCGGGATGTTGTTCGCGTTGTTCGAGAACCAGACGACCTTGTGCATGTCCTCGTACCGCGAATCCTTGCTGCGATCCCACAGCTTGAGGAGCCAGGTGCTCGGACGGAAGCGACGGAACGGGCGGTCGTTGGCGATGTCGCGCTGCATGCCCGGCTCGAGGTCGTACGGGTAACCCCAGTACAGGTGCAGCTTGTTGCCCTGGCCGGTCGTGAGTGGATCGTTGGTGAACTGAATCGAGAAGACGACCTCCGAGTTCACCTCGTTGTCGATCCGCCACAGGTCCTTGTACGACTTGAGCAGCGCGAAGCGGGGGTTGTTGGCGACGGCCGAGAGCTTGGCCGCGGCGAGCGCGAAGTCCGGTGAGGACGTCGCCTTGCCGGCACGCGTGAGGTACACCTCGCCGAGCAGGTGCTGCACGGCGGGCTTGTCGGCACGACCGAACTGCGCCGCCTTGTCGGGAAGTGCCGCTTCGGCCGCGAGCAGATCCGAGATGATCAGATCGTACACCTTGGCGACCGGCTGACGGGTCGTCTCGGTGTTCACCTCGGTGTTCGGCTCGGTGTAGATCGGGATGTCGCCGAACGTGCGAACGAGCGTGAAGTAGTAGAACGCGCGCAGGAACTTCGCTTCGCCGAGACGCAAGGTCTTGGTGGCATCGGATACCTGCGCCTCCGGTGCCGCCGCGATGACCGTGTTGGCGGTGTTGATCCCCTTGTAGAAGTCGAACCAGGTGTCGCGGATGAAGTCCACGTCACCGTTGAGCTGCGCCGTGTAGTCGTTGAAGAACTTGTAGCTACCGTCGGCGCCCTTCTGGTACTCGTCGGTGCCGAACACGGTCATAGTGCTTCCGCGCTCGAGCGGCCAGTGGTTTCGCAGTGGCTGGTACGACGCGTTCACCGCGAGGTCGAACCCGATCGGGGTTTGGTAATACGCGCTCGTGAGGCCCGTGACGGGGTGCTCCGTGAGGTCGACGCACGCCGCTGCGCCGCCCAGACAGAGGGCGGCGAGCGGAAGAAACAGTCTGCGAGTCATGGGGAGGGGCATGGACACGGTGGGAGTCATCTGAGGGTTAGAAGCCGAAGTTCCCACCGATCAACAGCGTGCGGTACGCGGGAATGACCTTCCCGGTCGCGGCTTCGGGATCGATGACCTTGGTATCGGTGAAGAGGAACGGATCCTGGGCCGTGACGTACAGGCGCAGTGACTGCGCACCGACGCGCGTCAGGTACCGCTCGGGCACGGTGGCGCCGACGGTGATGTTGCGGATCTTCACGAACGAGCCGTCCTCGTAGCCGCGTGCATCGCTGAAGAACGGGCTTTCCGTGTTCTTGTCGGGGCGCGGCGCCGTGTTGCTCGGGTTGTCCGGCGTCCAGAAGTCGACCTTCACGCCGTTGTAGCGGCCGGCGAGCGTGTTGCCACGCTCGACGTCGTTGCGGATCGTGAAGCCCTGGCGGGTGATCGCCTGCGCACCAAAGTCGAGGAACTTGTAGTCGACGCGGGTGCTGTAGCTGCCCGTCCACTTCGGATAGCTGTTGCCGAGAATGACCTTGTCGGCGTCGTTGAACTTCTGATCGTTGTTGACGTCGACGATCTTGATCTCGCCCGGTCTCCGACCGTACACCGCGGCCTGGGCGGCCTCGGACGTCTGCCAGATGCCGTTGAAGACGTAGTCGCGCCACACGTTGTTGCCGCCGCCGTTGATCGGCGAGCCGACGAACCAGAGGTTGCCCAGATCGCTCGTCGCGCCACCGGCGAGGGACACGATCTCGTTCTTGTTCTTCGTCCAGGTGATGTCGTTGCTCCACCGGATGCCGTGCCAGCCGTCGAGCGCGATCGCCGACAGCGCGAGCTCGATGCCGGAGTTACGCGTGGCGCCGATGTTCTGGGTGATGCTCTGATAGCCGAGCGAGTACGGAATCGACCGGTTCATGAGCAGGTCGGTCGTGTTCGCGCGGTAGTAGTCGAGCGTACCGCTGATACGGCCGTCCATGACCCCGAAGTCGACGCCGGCGTCGAACGTGGCGGTCTTCTCCCACTTCAGATTGGGATTGGCAAGCGTGTTCGGCGCATAACCGAAGGCGCCGGTGCCGCCGAAGGAGTAGACGGTGCGGTTGAGCTGATCCAGCGTCTGGTACGGGTCCACCGAGGTGTTGCCGGTGGTGCCGTAGGAGGCGCGGACCTTGAGGTTGTTGACCGGCCCGAAGCGCTGATTGGTCGCCTCGTCGAGCACGCGCCAGCCGACGGCGATGGACGGGAAGGACGCGAACTTGTTCCCTTCGGCCAGGCGCGACGAACCGTCGATGCGGCTGGTGAGGGTGAGGAGGTAGCGATCGAGCAGCGTGTAGTTGAGGCGCGCCATGTACGACTGCAGCGCCCAGTCACGCGTCTGGCTGCTGATGCCGTTGACCTGCGCGGCCGCGCCGAGGTTGAAGTACTTGAACGACTCGGACGGCAGGTTGTCGCCGCGGGCCCACTGCTCCTCGAAGTTCTGCTTCTCGATCGAGTAGAGCGCCGTCGCGTCGATCTTGTGCGCGGTGCCGAACTGCCGCTTGTAGGTCACCAGGTTGTCGAGCGTGTAGTCGAAGGTGCGCTGCTCGCGCATCTCGGACTGGTTGCCCGCGCCCTGCTTGGACTGGGTCTGCGCACCGATGAAGATGCCGTTCCGGTTGAACGTCATGTCCGGACCGAAGTTCACCCGGTAGTCGAGACCCGGCAGCAGATTCACCGTCGCGAACATCGTCCCGAAGATGCGGTTGCGGAGGTTGTCGTTCTGCCAGTTGTTGATGTCCGACAGCGGGTTGTCGCGCTGGGCGTCCGGGGTCGGTTTGAAGACGATGTTGCCGGCGCTGTCGTAGGGAACGCTGAGCGGCGAATCGGACTGTGCTTCGTCGAAGAGGCCGTTGTCACGCCCGACAGCCTGGGTGCTGCGGACGTACAGGGCGGAGCCGCCGATGCGGAACCGATCCTTCGCCTGTCCTTCGATGCTGACGCGCATCTGCTTGCGGTCGAACCCCTGCGACATCACGACGCCGATCTGCTTCTGCAACTCGCCGCTCACCGAGTACTGGGCGCGGTCGTTGCCGCCCTGGACGCCAAGGCGGTGCTCGACGAGCGAGCCCTGACGGGTGATGAGGTCCTGCCAATCCGTGAACGTCCCGTTCTTCAACGCCGCGAGCTCTTCGCTGTAGAACGTGACGGCGTCACCCTCGGGGCAGATGGACTGCGAGACGACGCCGGCGCACTTGTACAGACCGCTCGTGCGGTACGCCTCACGCTTGTAGTTCGCGTATTCCTCGGGACCGAAGACGTCGATCTTGCGGGTCACGTCCTGCGCGCCGGCGTACGTGTCGTACGTGACGCGCGTGTTGCCGGCCTGACCGCGGCGCGACGTGATGAGGACGACGCCATTGGCGCCGCGCGACCCGTAGATCGCCGTGGCGCTGGCGTCCTTGAGGACCTCGATCGACTCGATGTCGGCCGGGCTCAGGTCGCCGATGCCGCCGGCCATCGGGATGCCGTCGAGCACGTAGAGCGGGTCGTTCGACGCCGTCAGCGAGCGGGTACCGCGAATGCGGACGCGCACGCCCTCACCCGGCTTATAGCCGGTCGCGACGATGTCGACGCCAGGGACCTTCCCCTTGATCGCGTCGATGGCGTTGGTGGTCGGCACCGCCTTGATCTGATCGCCCGAGACCTGGCCGATGGCGCCGGTCACGTCGCGCTTGGTCAGGGTGCCGTACCCGACGGTGACCACCCGCTCGAGCTCGACCGTCTGGTGCTTGAGCGCGATGTCGGCGGAGGCGGTCTGGCCTGCGGCCACCGGAATGCTGTCGACGATCACCGGCGTATAACCGATGGCCGAGGCGCGAATCCGGTAGTTGCCAGGCGCGATTCCCGCGATGGTGTACTTACCCTGCGGGTTGCTGGTGACGGTGAGCTGGGTGCCGAGGAGGGTGACGCGCACCCCCTGGATCGGCTGGTTGCTCTCGGTACTGGTGATCGTGCCGGTGATCCGGCCCGTCTGCCCTTGCGCTGCGGCGCGCGAGGCGGGCAGGAGGAGCGCACAGGCGGACAGTAAGCTGACGGTGATGAGCCGACGCTTCATGGTGGGCGATGCTCCGAAGCGGGTGGAACCTACGGGGTGATTCGACAGGGGCGAGCGGACACTACAGGGGTTCAACACCAACGTCCGGGCGGCATGGTGCGCCGCTCCGGACTCGAGCTACCTACTTTGTTCCTTGAAAGGACAATTCCTTGTTCGTTCAAGGGACAATCGACGCCGTGATGGCCGGCTTTCGTCCCTCATAGTCCGACGGGGTCTTACGGAGAGGCGTGTACCGGCGAGCAAGGAGCCGGTATCGCGCGCATGGCGGACAGGCATGAGCTCGCCATGAGTCCGCTGTCGTTACGAAGCTGCGATTACGAGAATGGTAGACCGCGCCATTTTCGGAACGGTCACATACTAAACGGAGGTGCGTCGCACAGCTTTCCCGCCCGCGGGCACCATCGTATCGAAAGGGGGAACGGGGCGCAAGATGCCTCATCCCAAGGCATGGTCCGGCGGCAGATCTCCCCCGCCCCACAGCGCTTTCGAGGTCCAGGGCTCGGCGGGAGCGCTCCAGAACGGGTCCGACGCCGGAAGGCCGAGTGGCAGAAGTCCGACCGCGCAGAGATAGGCGCTGCCCGACGAGATGTAACTCTCGCCGATTTTGGGCTGATGACCAGCGAACCCGACGGTGAGCCACCCCGCCGCGTCGAACGTGCCCGGTGCCCCCATCGAGCGCTGGATCATGGCGCTCATCGCGCCGCGCACCTGGGCCGGCCGCAGCTCCTCCGGCAGCTCGTGGCGCAGGGCCATCTGTCCAAGCAGCTGAAATGCGCCGCACCGATAGGCAAGCGACCGCCCGATCGGCGGGAAGGCCCCCTCGGGTGAGATCAATCGCTCCTGGATCGCCGCGTAGCGGCGGGCGCGCGAGATCGCTTCCGTCTCGATAGGCTTCCACTCCTGAGTCTGCTTCTCCGTCACGCGAAGCACGTCGAGCAGCATCGGATGGATGACGAAGCTGTTGTAGTAGTCCATGTGCAGGGTAGGGCCGTCGCCATACATGCCGTCGCCCTTGTACCACTGCTGGTGCTGGCGGACCGCGTAGTCGACGCGCAGGCGATCCCACGGCTCACCCATCAGGCACAGCGCTGCCTCGACCATCGCGCTGAAGAGCAGCCAGTTGCTGATCGCCGGCTGGATGCCGCGCGTCGACCGCAGCGCCTCGGCGAGCTGGCGACGCGACGTCTGGTCGAGCTTCTCCCAGAGCTCGGTCGGCGCGCGAACGATCGCATGGCCGAGGAAGGCCGCGTCGACGAGCGGCTGCCGCCCGCGCGTGAAGTTGAGGAACTCGGGCGAGGCGGGATCCGTCGCGCGGCGAAGTCCTTCCCGCGCGAGCGCCGCAAGGCGGCCCCGAGTTGCGCCTTCCGGCGTCGAGTCGGCGCCGAGCTCGAGCCAGGGTGCGATGCCGGCGAGCAGCCGCCCGACAGCCTCCAGATGCGCGTAGTCGCGGCGCTCGGTGGTTGCGGTCGCCGAGAGCTCGACGGGCATCGTGGCGTGCAGTCGTCCGACGGCGAGTGCGCCGAGGACGGGATCGGCGACCTTCGCCGCGAGGCGTGCCCATGCCTCGCGAGACTCTGGCGACGGTGGCGGGGCGGAGGCGACGTCGATCGAACGGAGCGATGCCGCGGTCGACATGGGGAGCGCGACACCGAGCGCGGAGAGTCGTCTGAGGAATTCGCGTCGTTGCTCCATGCCGTGCCCCTGGTGATTTTGCTCTCCGCGCGAACAATATTCGCGGCTGCGGCGAATGCGCCAGACGCGCGATCGCCTCGACGCCCTCGCCTCCACGCCATGGCCACCACGCTCGAGCAGCGACCGACAGAGACGCCGCGCAACGCCCAGATCCAGGTGGCGGCGACGTCGTTCCTCTCGCTCTTCGCGATCGTCGGACTCGCGCTCTACGGTCTGCCGTTCTTCTACGATTTCATGGTGCGCGACTTCGGGTGGTCGCGCGCGCAGGTCACGTCGGGCAACGCGATCAGCAAGCTGGTGGTGGGGCCGCTGTTCGGCTTCGTCGCCGGCTCGTTCGTCGATCGCGTGGGACCACGCCGGCTCATGATCGTGGGGATCCTGCTCGCCGGCATCGCGCTGGTCGGCCTCGGCTCGATCTCGACGCTGACCGGCTTCTACGTCTTCTATCTGTTCAACGCACTGGGCAACGTCCTCGGCGGACCTCTGCCGAATCAGGTCTTGCTCTCGCGGTGGTTCAACGCGGCGCGCGGGCGCGCGATGGGGTTCGCCTATCTCGGCATCGGCCTTGGCGGCGCGCTGGTGCCGCTGATCGCCTTCCAGCTGTCGCAGGTGTTCGGCTGGCACACGGCGCTGAAGGCGCTCGGCGCGCTGATCGTCATCGTCGCGCTGCCGCTGGCGCTCATCGTGAAAGAAGCGCCGCCGGGCTCCGAGGACGCCGCACCGCGCGCCTCGCGTCCGCCGCTCGCGCCGATCCGCGACGTGATCAGACGTCCGGCGTTCTATCTGTTGATGATCGGCAGCATGTGCTCGATCGCGGCGGTGGGAGGCGCGAATCAGCACCTGAAGCTGTATCTGAGCCTCGACCACGGCTACACGCAGAAGGCGGCGGCCGGGGTCGCGTCGCTGACGCTCTTCGCGAGCCTCGCCGGCCGACTGCTGATGGGATGGCTCGCCGACCGGTGGCCGAAGAAGCGCGTGATGCTGCTGATCTATCTTCTCGTGGCCGGCTCGATTCCGATCCTGCTGTATGCGAGCACGCCGACCGCGGTGACGCTGTTCGCGATCGTCTTCGGCATCGGGCTCGGGGGCGAATACATGGTCATCCCGCTCATGGCCGCGGAGCTGTTCGGCACGCGCGTGCTGGGCCGTGCGATGGGCATCATCCTGGCCGCGGACGGCGTGGCCGAGGCGACGGCTCCGGTGCTCGTCGGCCGTCTGCACGACACCTCGGGGAGCTACGTGACCGGATTCTCGACGCTGATCGCCTTCGCGCTCGTCGGCGCGTTCGCGATCTCGCTGCTCCCGCGCCGGCGTGTCGGGGAGGCACCACCGGTCGCCGTCTTCGAGCACGCCTGACTTCTCACATCACGCACCACGGGGTCAAAGGAATCGACATGGGCGGACACACGATCGGCATCGTCATGAACGGCGTCACGGGACGCATGGGGCTCAATCAGCATCTCGTGCGCTCCATCGTGGCCATACGTGCGCAGGGAGGGGTGCCGATGCCCGACGGCACCCGGTTGATGCCCGATCCCATTCTCGTCGGACGGGACGAACGGAAGCTGCGCGCGCTGGCGGAGCAGTACGGCATTCAGCGCTGGTCGACGGACCTCGAAACGGCTCTCGCGAACGACGCCGATCCGATCTACTTCGACGCCACGCTCACCCAGGTGCGCGCGGCCAACGTGCGGCGCGCGATCGAGCATGGAAAGCACGTCTACTGCGAGAAGCCGCTCTCGGTCAATACGGAGGAGGCGCTCGACCTGGCGCGCCTCGCCGACCAGGCGGGGGTGAAGCACGGCGTGGTGCAGGACAAGCTGTTCCTGCCGGGCATTCGCAAGCTGAAGCGTCTCGTCGACGCGGGATTCTTCGGGCGGATCCTGAGCGTGCGAGGCGAGTTCGGCTACTGGGTGTTCGAAGGGGACTGGCAGACGGCACAGCGGCCGTCGTGGAACTACCGCACCGAGGACGGCGGCGGGATCATCGCCGACATGTTCTGCCACTGGCGCTACGTGCTCGATCACACGTTCGGTGAAGTGACCGCGGTGCAGTGTATCGCGGCGACGCACATCCCGGAGCGCGTCGACGAGCGAGGCCGCGTCTACACGGCAACGGCCGACGACGCGGCGTACGGCACGTTCAAGCTCGCGGGACCCGAGGGCGACATCATCGCGCAGTTCAATTCGTCGTGGGCGGTGCGCGTCTACCGCGACGAGCTGCTGTCGATCCAGGTGGACGGCACCGAGGGAAGCGCAGTCGCAGGCCTGCGCGGATGCAAGACGCAGCATCGCGTGAACACACCGCGGCCGACGTGGAACCCGGACATCGAGAACCCATTCGACTTCTTCGCCGACTGGCAGGACGTGCCGGACAACGGGGAATTCGACAACGCGTTCAAGTTCCAGTGGGAGATGTTCCTGCGGCACGTGGCGATCGGTACGCCGTACATCTACGACTTCTATGAGGGAGCCAAGGGAGTCCAACTGGCAGAGCTCGGCCTCAAGTCGTGGGCCGAGCAGCGGTGGCTCGACGTCCCCGCCCTGCCGCGCGTCGGCGCGCTACAGCCCGCATAAAGGACGATGACGCGCACGCTCACCCTGCCCTGCCTCGACGGCACGCTCGCGCCATTGACGCTGAACGAGCCGCGGCAGTGGCCACATCCGACGGCGCCCTTCCGCAAGCGCGTCGCCTACGCGGCGGCGCACGTCGTGGCCGATCCGCGGCGCGACGTCGACGTGTTCACCGAGAACGCGATCGACTGGGATGCGACGCTCGCCTACCGGCGCCATCTCTGGCAGTACGGCTTCGCGATCGCCGAAGCGATGGACACGGCACAGCGCGGCGGCGGCCTGACGTGGAAGTCGGCGCAGGAACTCATCAGGCGCGCACAGGCCGCGGCAAAAGCCGAGCGCGGAGCGATCGCGTTCGGCGCAGGGACGGATCACCTCTCGCCGACGCCCTCGGTAACGCTCGACGACGTGCGGCGAGCGTACGAGGAGCAGGTCGGCTACGTGGAAAGCGTCGGCGGACGGGTGATCCTGATGGCCAGCCGCGCCCTCGCGAGGGCGGCGCGCTCGGCGGACGACTATCGCGCGATCTACTCCGGCGTGCTGCGGCAAGTGACCCAGCCGGTGATTCTGCACTGGCTCGGCGACATGTTCGATCCGCAGCTCACCGGCTACTGGGGCACGACGGATCTGGGCGCGGCGATGGAGGTGTGCCTGAGCGTGATTCAGGAGCATCGCGACAAGGTCGACGGGATCAAGATCTCGCTGCTCGATGCGCAGCGAGAGATCGACATGCGGCGACGACTGCCCGCGGGCGTGCGCATGTACACCGGCGACGACTTCAACTACGCGGAGCTGATCGAGGGCGACGAGCAGGGACACAGCGACGCGCTGCTCGGCATCTTCGACGGTGTCGCGCCGGCGGCGTCGGTGGCGCTTCAGGCGTTCGACGCCGGCGACGTCGAGACCTTCCGCTCGGTGATCGAGCCGACGGTGCCGCTCTCGCGGCACATCTTCAGGAAGCCCACGCACGCGTACAAGACAGGAATCGTCTTCCTCGCCTATCTGAACGGGCACCAGGACCACTTCCGGATGCTCGGCGGTGCGGAGAGTGCGCGCACGGCGGTGCATCTCGGAGAGCTGATCCGGCTCGCCGACGCCGCGGGGCTGCTGTCCGATCCCGAGCTGGCGGTGAGCCGAGCACGCGGCGTGTTCGCGGTGGCGGGGATTCAATGACGGACCTCGGCGGGACGCTCCGTCGTGCATCGCTCGCGCCGTCGTCGTCGGCCGACGACGCGGCCCCGTTGAAGGACGCGACGCTCCTCAGCTTCAATCAGGCCACGGCGGAGCGCGCGTCGCTCGCCGACGTGATCGAAGCGTGCGCGCGACACGGCGTGCCGGGAATCTCGATCTGGCGGCACAAGCTCGCCGAGACCGGCGTCGAGCACGCCGCGAAGCTGCTGCGCGACGCTGGGCTTCGAGTCTCCAGCGTTTGCCGCGGCGGGATGTTCCCCGCCCCGACGGCGGCCGAGCGCAGCACACGCATCGACGACAACCGGCGCGCGATCGACGATGCGGCCACCCTCGGCGCCGAGGTGCTCGTGCTGGTGTGCGGCGCGGCGCCCGACCGGGACATCGGCGCGGCGCGCGAGATGGTGGCCGACGGGATCGCGGCGATCGCGCCGTACGCGGCGGAGCGCGGCGTGCGGCTCGGCATCGAGCCGTTGCATCCGGCGTTCGCGGCCGAGCGCTCGTGCATCACGACGATGCGGGAGGCGCGACTGATCTCCGAGCGCTTCGATTCGGCCCACGTCGGCGTCGTGGTGGACGTCTACCACGTCTGGTGGGACCCGGAGCGCGCCGAGGAGATCGCGCGGCTGGGCGATCGCGTGGCCGGCTATCACGTCAACGACTGGCTCGTGCCCGTGAAGAACGTGCTGATGAACCGCGGGATGATGGGCGACGGCGTGATCGAGCTGCGGCGGATCCGCGGCGAGATCGAGCGCGCCGGCTACCGCGGGCCGATCGAGGTGGAGATCTTCAACGAAGAGATCTGGCAGACGCCGCTCGATGAGCTCGTGCGGCTCACGAAGGAACGTTTCGTGGAGGTGGCGTGATGGGCGACCAAGGCATGGATCGGCGTCGATTCCTCGCGACGGCGAGCGCGGCGGCGGCGGCCGCGGCACTCGGTGGCTGCGCGAGCTCCTCCAGCGCGGCAAATGCGGGGACGGCGAACGCTTCGCGCGCGGCGGGATCGAGCCGGCTCCCGATCGGCTTCTCCACGCTCGGCACACCGAAGTGGACGTGGATCCAGACGCTCGACTTCGCGGCCGCCCACGGTTTCGCCGCCGTGGAGCTGCGCGGAATCCTCGACCAGATGGACCTCTCGAAGGTGCCGGAGTTCCAGCCGAGCCGTCTCGCGCAGACGAAGCGCGAGCTGGCGGACCGGGGACTGGTGGTCCCCGATCTCGGCGCATCGATCAACCTGCACGAGCAGGATCAGACCAAGCGCGCCGCCGCAATGGCCGAGACGCGCCGATTCATCGATCTCGCGAGCGCGATGGAGACGCCGTACGTGCGCGTGTTCGGGAACGAGTACCCGAAGGGGATGGAGCGCAAAGCGGTGCTGGAATACATCGGCGCGGGGCTGCGCGAGCTGGGCGAGTACGGACGACCTCGCAACGTCAGCGTGATCATCGAGTCGCACGGCGCGTTCACCGATTCGCCGTCGCTGCTCGAGCTGATGCGGCTCGCCGACTCGCCCAACGTCGCGATCTTGTGGGATGCGCATCACACCTTCGTCGGTGGAGAGCAGCCCGAGAACACCGTCGCGCAGCTCGGCAAATTCATCCGACACACGCACCTCAAGGATTCGGTGCCGTCGGGGACCGATCGCAAGTACGTGCTCACGGGCACGGGCGAGGTGCCGGTGAAGCGGCAGGTCGCCGCGCTGGCGCGCATCGGCTACAAGGGGTACTACAGCTTCGAGTGGGAGAAGCGGTGGCATCCCGAGATCGAGGAGCCGGAGGTCGCGGTCGCGCAGTACGCGACCGTGATGGCGGGCTATCTGCGTGACGCGGGCATCACGGCGTCCGCGTCGCGCTGACCGCGCGATCGTGTACGTCCCGTCGAGCAACGCGGAGCATCGCCCGGAGGTGATGCTGGACTACGTGGAGGCGCATCCACTCGCCGCGCTCGTCACGAGCTCCAGCGAGGGGCTGATCGCGACGCACCTCCCGCTGCTCGTCGACCGAACGCGTGGCGCACTGGGTACACTCGCGGGACACATTGCGCGCGCGAATCCCCAGCAGCGCCAGGCGCGCGAGGGCGACGAAGCGCTGGTGATCTTCTCGGGACACGACGCGTACATCACGCCGGAGTTCTACCCGAGCAAGGCACGCGATGGCAAGGTCGTGCCGACGTGGAACTACGTCGCCGTGCACGCCTACGGGAGGCTGCACTTCGTGAGCGATCCAGCCGCTCTTCGACGGCATCTCGAGGCGCTCACGTCGCGTCACGAGTCGACACGCAAGCAACCCTGGTCCGTGAACGACGCGCCGACGAACTACATCGAACGGCAGATGGGCGCGATCGTCGGCGTGGAGATCGAGATCACGCGCCTCGAGGGAAAGTGGAAGATGAGCCAGAATCGCGCGGCGGAGGACATCGACGGCGTGATCGCGGGGCTCGGCGCGTCGGCAGATGCGCGCGAGCGTGCGGTGGGCGAGGTGGTGCGAGCGCGCCGGCCCGACGCCGGCTGACGATCGACCGGCGGGTCTATCGCGCGGCGCTCACGCCGCTGCGCTTGCGCTGAATGCTGGCGTCGAGGTGCTCGCTGAAGAACGGGAGCACGTGGTTCTGGAATCGATCGGCGACGTCGCTGGTGTGGGTGCCGGAATAGACCTCGAAGGTGTTCGTGATGCCGTATCGGTCCAGCACCTCGTGCAGCTTGCCCGCATCGACCCTGAGGCCGTCCTTGTCGCCGACGTCCATCGCGATGCCGCGATACATGCGCAGATTGCCGATGTACTGGTCGACGAAGGCGAGTGGCGCGTTGGCCGCCCACTTCGCCACGACGTCCGGCCGAGGCGTGCCGTTCTGCAGGGGCAGATCCAGGTAGAGCGGCGGATTCTTCGGGTTGGGAGACCAGGCGGCCGCGCTCGCCAGTTGCGCGCGCGCGAAGAACGGGAGCGAGGCGGATTGCTCGGGGGACTTCACCGCCTGCAGCACACTGTCGATCTGCGGGTTGGCCGGCCCCGTGCCTCGCGGCGAGAGGCAGCACGGGCTCATGATGTAGAGCGTGCCGAACACGTCCGGATGCTTCATCCCGATGCGCGTGGCGCCGTAGCCACCCATGGAGTGCCCGACGAGGCCGCGGCTGCGCCGATCGGGGATCGTGCGATAGTGCGCGTCGACGTACGCCACCACGTCGTGCGACACGAAGCGCTCGAAGTCACCCGTCGTGACGGAGCTCGAGTACATGGAGCCGTTGTGCAGCGTCTTGGAGTCGGGGAGCACGACGATCATCTCACCCGCGCCGCGGGCGAACGCACCCTCGATCGTCTGGGGGACGTGGATCTCGTGGCTCCATTGCTCGGCGCCGATCGAGTAGCCGTGAAGCGCGTAGACGACGGGGTAGCGACGGGTCTTCTCCTTCGCGTAGCTCGGAGGCAGAAAGACGAGGACGTCGCGGTCCACCGCATCACCTTCGAGATTGCCCTCGAGCGATGTCCCGTGCACCCGGATATGGTCCACCGTTACCGGCTTCGCGCCGGCGACGACGGGCGGGACGTTGGTCTGGACCTGGGCGAGCAGCGGGCGCGCGTCCGTCAGCGCCAGCGGGAGCACCAGCGCGAACGCAGCGACCACTCTCGGAAGCGCCATCAGATCGTCTCCTTGCTCTGGTGATTGCCCACCGCCCCCACGTCGCGACGGGGGCGTGCGGAGGCGGGGGAGTTCGGGCTACTTTGCTCGCCACGACAGTACCACCTCGGGAGCGTGGTTGAGAAGACCACTGGTGCCGATCCTGATCCTGAACGAGCGGCTCGTGGCGCACCGTCGTCGTAAGATTCGTTCATCCACACCGCCACGTCACCATGTACCCTCATCCTCGGATCTCCGTGCGCCTCGTTTCGTACCTCGTCGTCGCGCTCGTGGCGCGACTCGTCACCGAGCTCGGCGCGCAGACCGTCACGCAAAGCGCGAGCACGGCGACGTCGTACGCTCCCGCCACGCTGCCCGGCCGAGGACTCGCTCAGCACGCCTTTCTGTATGCGGGGGAGTGGGATTATCGCAAGCCCGAGCAGACGATGTTCGTCGTGCGCGACGGCAAGGTACAGTGGACGTACTCGATTCCGATACGCGCCGCCGACAGCACGCTGCAGGAATGGGGCGACGCGACGCTGCGGTCGGACGGCAACATCGTGTTCTCGCGGAAGACCGGCGCCGGGATCGTGACGCCGGACAAGCGGCTCATCTGGAACTACGACGCGCCGAAGGGATTCGAGGTGCACGTCGCACAGCCGATCGGGCTCGATCGTGTGATGATCGTGCAGAACGGCAACCCGGCCAAGGCGATGTTCTTCAACGTGAGGACCAACACGCTGGAGAAGGAGCTCGTGCTCCCCGTGGCGAATCCGGCGAACTCACATGGGCAGTTCCGCGCCGTGCGCTACACGAAGGCAGGCACCATCCTCGCCGCGCACATGGATTGGAACAAGGTGACCGAGTACGACACCGCGGGAAAGAAGATCTGGGAAGTCGCGGTGCTCTCGCCGTGGACGGCGCTACGTCTGCCGAACGGGAACACGCTCGTGAGCAGCAACAACGGCTTCGTGAAGGAATTCAATCCGAAGGGTGACGTCGTCTGGCAGTACGACAGGAGCGATGCGGAAGCGGTGGGCATCCGGTTGTTCAACACGCAGGGGATCGCTCGACTGCCGAACGGCAACACCATCCTGTCGAGTTGGATGGCGAACGGGATCAAGGATCCGAAGGACTGGCCCGGCGCGGTGCAGTTCGTCGAGGTGACGCCGAACAAGAAGATCGTCTGGGCGCTGCGCTCATGGGACGAGCCGGCGAACCTCGGGCCGGCGACGACGATTCAGCTGCTCGACTTGCCGGGCGTTCCCGAGAACGGCGATCTGATTCGCTGACGTGCGTGAGACGGCGCTCGCGCTGGATTTTCACGCAGTGCGTGAGCGGCGTCAGTGCAGAAGCGTCACGGCGATCCACGTCAACGGACCCTGACCGTGGTAGTCGCCGGTGCGGCGCTCACGGGCGACATAGTACCGGTACTGCGCACTCGCACTGCTGTCGCGCGGCGCGGGGTTGGTGCCGACGCTGACGTTCGCCACGTTGGCGTTTGCATCGAGCTCGTCCACCAGCGCCGACCACGCGCGGCGAACTGCCGGTCCGTATCGGCGCGCGTCGAGCCAGCCGTTCCGTACACCAGTGGCCATCGCGAACGTGAGCATCCCCGTGCTCGAGGTCTCGAGCCAGAGCTCGGGCTTGTCGAGCAGCTGTCGCCAGAGTCCCGCCGGCGACTGATACGCCAGCACCGTCGGCATCATGCGCTGGTATCCCTCCATGATCCGCCCGTACTGCGGGTGGGTTGGCGGAAGATCGCTGAGCACCTCGGCCAGTGCGGCGGCGATCCAGCCATTGGCGCGTCCCCAGTAGAAGGGCGCGCCCGGCCCGTGGAAGAACAGTCCGTTGGGCCGCTGCAGACTGTCCAGATACGCCGCCATCAACCGCGCATCGCGATTCAGGTACACGGTGTCGTGCGTCGCACGGTACGCCTGAAGTTGAATCAGGCTGATCATGTACATGTCGTCGATCCACCACCGCGCCTGGGTGGTGTAGCCCTCGGGCGTGGGATTCGCCCACTGACGGTCGGCGAAGCCGAGCCCGAGCCGGAGACAGGCCGAGTCGCCGGTCTGCATGAATATCTCGAGCGGGACCGCGCCGAAGATGCTCGCATCGAGGTGATGGGCGAGGCTGACGTTGGGGTGGCCCGGCCGCTTCAGCGGCTCGAAGCGCGCGATGAGACGCCGTTGAAGATCCGCGTCGCGCGTCAGCCTGGCGACTCGGAGCGCGCCGTACCACGTCATCGCCTCGGAGTTCGAGATCGTCTTCGTCCCTCCCGTCTCGAAGTCGAGCGGTCGAGCGAGGAAGTTCTCGGCGACGCGCTTGCCGACGATCTCGGGATCCGCGCCCGCTGGCCAATTCGAGAGGGACGCGAGTGGTGTGGCGTGAGATGACCCGGTCGCCGAGGCGCAGGCGGAAAGCAGCAGCGCGAGGGCCAGTGGCACGAGCCGCCCGCTGACCTGACGAGCCGTCGAGTCGTCCTCCGATCGTACCCTCACGCCGACGCTCCTTTCGATGGACGCTGCCGCACTCACCTGCCCCCAATGTGGCGCCGCCGCCGACGCGGACGCCATCCAGTGCACGTTCTGCCACGCGCGGCTCGCCACCGTGGCGTGTCCATCGTGCTTCGGTCTGGTGTTCGTCGGCAGCAAGCACTGCGCGCACTGCGGGGCGACGATCGGCGCCGTCGATTCACGAGCGGGGAAGCGGCCGTGCCCGCGCGGCTGCGGCACGCTCCGCCGCCTCAGTCTTGGCGGCGTGGAGCTCGAGGAGTGCGAGCGGTGCGGCGGCATCTGGCTCGGGCCCGAGGTGTTCCAGAAGCTCTGCGCCGAGGAGGAGCGGCGGTCGGTCTTCCTCGGCGCGGAGCTTCAAAGCCGCCATACACCCGCGGCACCGGTGCAGACGGTGCGCTACGTCCCCTGCCCCGACTGCGCGAAGCTGATGAATCGCGTGAACTTCGGAAAGCGCTCGGGGATCGTGCTCGACGCGTGCGCGCAGCATGGCACGTGGTTCGACGCCGATGAGCTGCGCCGCGTCGTGGAGTTCGTGCGCGACGGCGGGCTCGATCGCGCGCGGGCGCACGATCGGATGCAGCTCGAGGAGGATCGCCGGTTGCTGGCCGCGAAGCAGCAGATCGCCTCGTGGGGGGCGCCGCAGCCCGCCCAGCCGAAGGACGCGAGCCCCGAGGCGACGGGGCCGTTCGCCGAGATTCTCCTGCGGCTCTTCGGAACCTTCTGACCGCTGCGCTCAGCGCGCCGTCATCATTCGCCAGGTGAGCGTGCGGTAGCCGAAGGGCTTCCCGCTCGGCGGCGTCGGCGTCTCGCCACGCAGCGTGCCGTCCGCCGCCCTCGACACGACGAGCGGCGTCCAGGAGAACTCGCCGCGCTCGTAGGCGAAGGTGGTGCCGTCGTCGTCGTAGAGACGAAACACGCCCGGCTCGGCACCATAGTGGCGGAGCTCGAGATCGGCCGGCTCGCCGGGCGCCGGCACGTGCAGCCAGTCGCCCGCGAGCAGGGGCACGATCGCGCCATCGCGCACGAACACCGGAATGCGCTCGCGGCCCGGCTTCACGGTGATCACCTCGCCCGCACCGACGAACGCTCCAGTGTAGAAGTCGTACCAGCGCCCGCTCGGCAGCACGACGGTACGTGTCGTGTCGCCGGCGAACATCGGCGCGACGAGCAGGTCGTCGCCGAGCACGAACTGGTCGCGCACGTCGCGCTGGGTGGCGACCGCGTACGGATTGTCGGTCGAGCTCAGCGCGCCGGTCGTCGCCGATTGCTCGACACGAAAGCCCGGCTCGAGCGCCATGGCGCGCACCGGCGGCACCCCGTCGAAGTGGTAGCGGGCGAACGCCGAGTAGAGATACGGAAGCAAGCGAATGCGCAGGCGCATCACCTCGCGCACGGGATCGGCGACGTCCGCGAACGACCACGGCTTGGTGCCGTCGGACCATGCGTTGAGCATGGCGAGTGGCGAGAAGCAGACCGACTGCATGCGCCGCAGCCATTCCTCGCTCGTGCGCGAGGAGCGCACCTCCGGCGTCCAGAGCACGCCGATGAACCCGCTGCTCGCGAGCGCCGTGATGAACTCCGGGTGGCCGTAGTAGTCGTTGTACAACACGTACGGCAGCGGCGCCGCGCCGGCGTTCGACGCGCGTACGAGTCCGTAGGTGCGCTGATCGCGCGCTCGGAATGCATCGAACGTCGCACGCTGAATGGCGACGCCGTAGATCT
>QHVE01000031.1:63421-71107 GCA_003223455.1 Gemmatimonadota bacterium
TCGTAGCCGTCGACCTCGTCGAGCTTGTAGCCGCTCACGCCACGACGCACGAGCTCCCGGTCGAAGTGCTCGAGCACCGCGGTGCGCACTGAAGGGAGCGTGAAGTCCGGGACGATCCCCGTCCACACGGTGTACGAGCCCGAGAGTGGCGCCAACGTCGCGAACAGTGGCGACGACGGCGCGACGTAGGGATTCATCCAGAGGTTGACCCGCACACCGCGTCGCTTCATGTCGGCGATGAACGCATCGGGATCGGGAAAGCGCGTGCGATCCCACACGAACGTCCCCGGGTACGACGCGCTCTGCCACCCGGGCTCGAGACCGAGCACGTCGAGCGGATAGCCGCGCGCGGCGAACTGCGCGACCTCTTCGGTCGCCTGCTGCGCGGTGAACAGCGTCGGCACGCGGTGGAGGAAGCCGAGCCCCCATTTCGGGGGGAGCACGCCGCCCCCGGAATACAGGTTGTAGCGGCGCACCGCGTCGAGCGGCGTCGGGCCCGCGAACACGTAGACCATCGCACCGCTCGCCGGCACGAGCACCTCGACGGCGTCGGACGTGGGCTGGGCGGACCAGCGCTTGTCGAGGTTGCGATCGCGCACGACCGGGGGATGCTTCGAGTCCGTCCGCACGGCGGTACCGGCGTACACCGTGACGTAGCGCGCCGCGTCGATCAGGACGCCATAGCCCGCACTCGAGACGTAGAACGGCACGGGTGCGTGGGTGCGACCGTTGTCGGTGCCACCAAAGTGATCGACGTGCAGCTCCTTGACGCTACCGCGCTGCTGCAACGCGCGGAAATCGAGGCCAAGCCCGTAGAGCTGTTCGCTGTCGCCGAGCGGAAAGCGGAGCACCAGCTTTCCGTCGACGCGTTGCGCGCGGATTTCGGTGCGAGACAGAGGAAACGGCGCGTTGCCGATTCGCGCGAGGCCATCGCGCTGGGGCTGGCCGCCAGCGATGCCGAGCAGCGAGACGCGCTCCGGCGTTCCCGCCGGCGCACGCCAGACGCCCGGCGCGACTTCCGCCCATGCGAGCGTGAGATCGCGCGGTGCGCTCTGCGCGTGGCTGCGCTCCGCGAGGAGCGAGACGCCGAGCAGGAGCAGGATGGATCGGGCGGAGGCGTTCACGCGCGGACAGTCATCAGCGCTGACCGGAGGGCACGTCGCCGGACAGCGGCTGCAGCGCGATCGGCCCGGAGAGTCCCGACGGCCGCACCGGCCAGCGCGACGCATCGAACGGCTTGTAGTCGATGCCGACGAAGTTGATGTCGTTGAAGATCCGCCATTGCACGCCGCGTCGATCGAGGTCGCGGATGCGGTTCGCCGAGACGTTCGTGACCTCCACCTCGAGCACGTTGCCCGTCTGGCGCAGCGTGCCCGTCTCGACGGTGAAGAAGGGCTCGATCACCGCGCCGAGCTCGCGTCCGTTGAGGTACACGCGGGCGCTCTCGTGGACGGTGCCGAGGTTGAGCAGGTGGCGGCTCGCCGTGTCGGGCGCGTCGAAGGTGACCGAGTAGCGCGCCGTGCCGGCGAACCGGTCCGCGTCCTCGTCGCCGCGGCCGGTCCAGGTGACGACTGTATCGCTCTGAAATGGCTTGGGCAGTACCGGACCGCCATCGAGGAACGTGACCGTCCACTGTCCGCGCAGCTCGTGCAGCGGACCGGCGAGGCGCCCGTACCGCCACGGCGGGCCGTGTACGGCGGTCGGCGACGTCCGGATGATGAGCGAGTGTCCCGGATCGAGCTGGATGAACGCCTGCGTCCGTCCGCCGACGGTTCGCATGCGCGCCAGGCCGGCGCGTCCCGTCATCGGATCGAGCAGCGCAACGGCTCGCGTCGCGTCACCGACGTCGATCCAGCGATCGACCACGTCGTGCGCGACGGCGAAGTAGCGCCGTTCGTCGCCCGCGACGCGACGGATCACCTGGAGTCCAGTCTGGTAGCCGATGGGATCGCGCTTCACGCCAGCAGCCCGCAGGAGCGCGTCGACGTCGTCACCCTGAAGGATCTGTCCTTCGCCCGCCCGCGCGAGATAGACATCGTCCTCCAACTCACGGAACGGGATCGTTCGCCGGGCGGCCGCGAGCGCGGCACGCCGCTCGGTCGTGCGCGACGCCCCGGGCACGTCCCGCGGCAACCGGCCGACGAAGACGACCGTCGCGCCGTCCCGGGCCAGGCCGAGCAGCCGCTCGAACGTCGCAGGCGGCATGTGCTGCACGTTGGGAACGACGATGGCCGACCAGCTTCCGCCGGCGGTGCGCAGTCGTCCGCCCGACGTTCTGACGTTCGCCGTGAGTTGGCGGTCGGAGACGTAGTCGACGCCGACGCCGTTCAGGTGCAGCGATCGCGCGATCCTGCCGAACGGCTTGTCGTTGAACCAGACCGGATCGTGCACGCGGAAGTCCATCCGCCGACGCGACGGGTCGTGCCAGTTGTCCCAGATCGGCCAGTACAGCAGCACGTCGGCGTCGGCGATCCCCTCCTGCATGGCGGACTGCACGCGCGCGACGTAGCGATTGAAGACGGGTAGATCGCGCCAGATCGCGTTCCGCGGATTGATCTCCATCGAGGCGTAGAACTGCCAGCCCGGCCACGCCGCCGCGGCCGGTGAGTACGCCGTCCCGTGATAGACGAGATGGTTGATGCCGGCGAGGAACATGTTGTCGGCCGCGACCTTCATGTGTGCCAGGGTGCCGGTGAAGTGCTCGTCGAGCCAGGTGAACGACTCGGCCGATGCGAGTCGCTTCCCGGCGACGTGCGCGGCCGACGACGCGAACTTGTTGATCATCGGGTCCGCGTCCGGGCTCCCGAGCACGCCGAAGATCTCCGTCTCCGGGATGTCTGCCGTCGCGTACAGATCGAGCAGATTGCCGGGGGAGCCGTGCGCCTGCTCGCGCATCAGCGCGCCGCGCTCGTGCGACCAGCGCGTGAGTCGCTCGACGAAATGCTCGCGCAGCATCTCGTCGAGCGTCTGCCGATAGTCCGACTGCACGCGCGCGACGTGGTCATCGGTGCCGCGCCCCGCGAGCGCGGGAAGCTCGTCGGCGAGGTCGTAACCGCGGTGCGTATGGAAGAACGGGAAGAGCTCGGCGGATCCGTCGCCCGTGTACTCGAACGAATCGTGGAAGTACGAGCGGATCGTGCCGCGCGGCCACGCCGCCGTGCGATCGGCGAACATGCGCAGATATCGATCGGTGGCGTCCGCCGAGAAGGGATCGATCGCCGGGCCTGCGCCACCGGGCGCGGGTCGTTTGACGTTGTCGCCGGAGAAGCGCGTGCCGGCGACGTACACGGTCCAGCGACCGGCCGGCGCCTCCCACGTCGCCGCGCCCGACACGGGCGGTGGGATGCGCACGCGTCGCCCGTCGTCGGACACGGCGACGATGGCGTCGATGCGGCGCCCCGCAGGATCGCGCTGCCAGCGTTTCCCGCCGCGCACCGTGTCCACGGTGACAGCGAGCGACTGGTTCGCGTCGGCCGGCTGCACGGAGGGACCGCCGATGCGCCAGCCGCTTCCCTGTGGAAGATCGAGCCCCATCCCGCGACGCCCCGCCTCGGTCGCCGCGTAGCGCACGACGTCGACCCAGCGCGGCGTGAGGTACGGGATGTAGACAGAGTCTGCCCCCTTTGCACCATAGATGACCGTGACCTCGACCCCGCCGAATCCGGCCGAATCGAGCGTAGCGATCTCGCGCGTGAGGTTGGGTTCGTCGACCGCGCTGCCGAGCCACCACCAGCGCGTCCACGGCTTCGACTCGCGCGTCACGGCAGGCCAGTCGAGGATCGAGCGGGGCGACGCGGTCTGGTTCGACTGCCCGTGTGCGGCCGGCGCGAGCGTGAGCACCGTGCCGACGGCAGCGAGCAGGGCTCGGACTCGCCGACGTGCGAACGAGGCGCGAGATTGGCCGCCATGATCACGCGACCTGCCGTGCTGCTCGCACTCTGCCTCGCGGGCGCGCTCGCCTGTGCCCGGACGAGCCGCGCACCGGCCCGCGGACCGGAGGTCGTGCCCGATCGACTCGTCGTCCTCACGTTCGACGATGCCGTCAAGTCGCACTACACCACGGTCGCGCCGCTGCTCGAGCGCTACGGGTTCCCTGCCACCTTCTTCGTCACCGAGTTCCCACAGCCGCCATTCAGCGACACGACGCTCTACATGACGTGGGCGCAGATCGGTGACCTGAACCGCCGCGGGTTCGAGGTGGCGAACCATACGTGGAGGCACACCCACGTCGACCAGATGGACTCGGCGCGCTTCACCGACGAACTGCGCTACGTCGAGGAGAAGCTCCGCTCGCTCGGCGCTTCCACGCCGATGAGCTTCGCCGATCCCGCCTACGTGACGACACCGGACGCCGTTCGCCTGCTGCGCGACCGCGGCTACACCTTCGCGCGCACCGGCGGCGACCGCGCTTACGATCCCGTGCACGACGATCCGATGCTCGTTCCGAGCTGGACGCTGCGCGAGACCAGCCGCGACACGGTGCTGGCCGCCCTCCACGAGGCGCGCGACGGACACATCGTCGTCCTGACGATCCACGGCGTGCCCGACACGGCACACCCATGGGTGACCACGCCGGTGGCGATGTTCGAGGAGCTCCTGCGCGCGCTGCGCGAGGGCGGCTATCGTGTCGTCGCGATGCGCGACGTCACCCGCTACCTGCCGACCGAGCGGCGACCGGCAGCGGCTCACGCCGCGCCTCGCTGACATCGGATCACAGCGCGCGCTTCAGGAAGTCGAACGCGCCCACGAGGTGGACCTCGTGTCCACCGTCGTGGATCTCGTAGCCGAACCGGTCCGAGACGCCGAACGCCCGGTAAATCTCGCGCGCCTTCGCGGCCGCGCGCTCGCTGCCGGCGATCGGGAAGATGCGGTCGTTCCGTCCCGACTCGACGAACAGGGCCCTCGGTGCGACGAGCCCCGAGAGGTCGTACATCTCCATGTCCTGCAACATCCCGGGAACGTAGTTGTCCGGGCAGTGCGAGATGCTGACGATGCTGTCGCGGAAGGTGTTGAAGTATGCGCTCACGACCGCCGCCTTCACGCGCTGATCGCACGCGGCGGTGAGCAGCGACGTGGTGCCACCCCCGGACGCGCCGAGCGTGGCGACACGCGACGAGTCGATCTCAGGACGCGTCGCGAGGAAGTCGATCGAGCGCATGGCGTCCCACACGCGCCAGCCCGCCATCGTCTGACCCATCAGCAGTGCGGCGCACGCGGCAGGCCGGCACGACTCGACCGCGGGGCCGGCGCGACGCGCTGCGTCGTCGCGCCGCGTGCCGAACGCGAGCTGCTCCACGGCGAACGTCGCGTAGCCGTGCTCGACGCACTGCAGCGCGTACTCCTTCGCGTAGCCGACGTTTCGTTCGGCGCGCTGGGTGCCGTCGTCGGCGATCCCGAGGATGTCGGGCAGGCCGCGGCCATGGCCGGAGAAGCACACGACGGCGGGGAGTGGCCGCGCGGCGCTCTTGGGAAGCAGCAGGTAGCCGATGGTGCTCAAGTTCTCGCGCGTGTCGAAGGCGATCTTCTCGCGCGTGTACGTGCCGAGGTCCGTCGTCTCGAGCACCTCGGCGTTGAGCGGGGCGCGCTTGGACGGAAACCCCCCGAGCCGGTCGATCAGCTTCGGCCGGGCGCGCTGCTGCCAGCGGCGAGCCGCGTTCGGTGTCGTGGCGGAGAAGGACATCGCCGGCTTCAACGCATCGTACTCCGAGAGACAGAACTCCTTGCTGTCGAGGCGCCGTGCCGCCAGCTCGGGTGCGCTCACCACGTCCCCGCCGAGCGGCGCGTGGACGAGCGACGACTCGTTCCGCGTGCGCGCGGCGCTCTCGCCGCCCGCCGCGGCGAGTGGCAGTCCCGTCGTCGCGACGACGCCCGCGATCGTCCCCCGCTTGATGAACTCCCGACGCCCGATCTGTTCGCTCATGTCACTGTCCTCGGTCAAGGCAATCCACGAAGTCGCTCGGCGCGCACGGTCCAGCCGTCGGGCGGGAAGCCTGGCGCGCTCGTGCGCGGCGCACCGTCCCAGCCAGCGGCCATCATCGCCGTCGCGCTGAGCAACCCTCCATTGCCGGGCAGGTAGATCGTGAGCCCGGGTCGCTGATAGTTGTGGCCGTTCGGGTGGTAGCGATTCTTCGCCGTGTCCATCAACAGCGCGTCGATCGCGAGCGATGGCTCGCCGAGCCGCGCTGCCGTCATGGCGACGAGCGGGTAGTCCCAGCCCCAGGTGTCGCTCCACTGCCAGGTCTCGAACACGCGCCGCAATGTGCGACGCATCGCGTCGCGGTCCACGCGCGGCGACGCGACGAAGCCGTACGCGCCGAGCAGCGTGGGGTGATCGCGCCGCTGGTCGGCGTCGCTGAACGTCGTCGTCGCCGACTCGGCGTTCACGTAGAGACCGTCGCGCATGGGGAGCGTCGAGAGCGCGTTCAGCACGCGATCCCACGCAGGCTCGCGCGCCAGACCGAGCCGCTCACGCCAGCGCTGCGCCGTCGACAGACCGAACGCCCAGTACGCGAGCTCGAACGTGGGGTTGAACGTCGTGCGGGGGGGATGACTCTCCTGCGCGGGAATCAACGGGGGGCCGAGCACGTAGCGTCGCTGCGCCTGATCCCACCACGGATACGACGCCATGAACTCCGCCGACGCGAACACGAGGTCACGATAGCGCTCGAGCACGCGGCGGTCCGATCGAGCTCGGAACACGAGCTCGGCCAGATAAATCGGATGCGGCTGCTGCCAGATGAGGAACGGGCCGATGCCCGACGGGCTGTCGCGCCCGTCGGGCCCGACCATCTTCGGCCAGCGTGCGCCGCGATAGCCCTGACGCGCCGCGTTCGCGCGCGCTTCCGGGAGGATCGTTCGATACCACGGAAGACTGCGCTCGAGCATCGGGGCGCGGTTCCACAGCGCGAAGTGCGCCGCGTGCCACCAGTGCATCTCGAGATGCGCCTTGCCGTACCAGCTGTTGAACGTCTCACCCGTCTCCTGCGGCGGCATCGTGCCGGCGCACTGGATGGCGGTGAGGTACTCGGAGAGCACGATGCGGCGCTCGAGCTCCGCGGCGCGAGGGTGGGCGCTGCCGGAGAGATCCAGCGTGCCACCCTCGGTCCAGAACCGCTCCCAGTGATGCGCGCTCGCCGCCGCCGTGGCGTCGACGGATGGCAGCGCATCCGGCGCACCGCTGCGCGCGAACTCGATGCAGCACTCGAAGCGCGACGCGCCTGCAGCAGGCTCGATGCGGAACTCGTGCGGGCCGGCGGTGACGAGGGCCGCGTCCTCCGCCCACGTCGCGCGCGCCCAGTAGCGAGTGGCGTCGAGTGCGCGCTCCCAACTGATACCTCGTCGGTCGCGGTCGATCACGCGCGTGGCGTGAAGCTCCGGATGGGTCCAGTCGCTCGGGTCGCCGGTGTGGGTGACACTGCCGAACGGGAAGGCGATGCGCAGCGCGAGCCACGTCGAATCGATTCCCGTGCTGTCGACGCTGATCGCCACGAGGTCGCGCGTCGGGTGCACCCGCGTCCCCACACGAACGGAGCGACCGTCGAGCGTGAAGCGGCTCTCGATCGTGCCGGACCACAGATCCAGACGCTGTTCGACGTTGCCGAGATCGGTGGATCGCGCGGCCGAGCCATCGCGTCGGCGCAGCACGAACCCGATCCGCGCCAGGGAGAGACGGTGCGGATTCTCCCG
>QHVE01000031.1:71144-71570 GCA_003223455.1 Gemmatimonadota bacterium
TCGAGCGCGTCGGTGTCCTGAAAGTGCTCCGTGTTCGGGAACGCGTGCCATCCCCATTCGGCCTGCGTGGCGAGCGGGATCTCCTTGTACTCCTCGGCGAACGTCTGCAGTCCCGTGGCGTCGGCGGTGAAGGCGAACGCACCGTTTCCGACGCTCAGGGCCGAGAACGATTCGAAGGTGCGCACGACTGGCGAGTGTCGTGCGACGCGCGCGCGGCGATCGACGGCGTCTGGTCCCGCGCCGTTGCCCGAGGAATCGGCAGGCGGCGCCGCTCGTGCGGCGTGCGGCAACAGAAGGCCACCAGCGATGCTCGCCGACGCCGAATGCAGGAACTCGCGCCGCCTCATCGACGCCGGCCTCTCATGCGCCGTCCTGCACGAGCACCAGCGTCAGCGCCATCGGCCCGTGGGCGCCGATCACGAGCGA
>QHVE01000032.1:0-24199 GCA_003223455.1 Gemmatimonadota bacterium
TCACGAAGTCGACGTCGTACGGTTCGCCGATGCGCGGCGTCATGCGCACTCTGTATGTGCCGACGTACTGCGGCACCTGATCCTCGGGGAGCGTCACGAGCCGTGGCATCTCCACGCCGATGTGTATCGGCACGACGGTGGTCCCCCAGTGCAGGCGCAGCGTCACGCCATCAGGCGTCACCACAGGCATGTACCACGCGAGCGTCTCCATGTGCATCGGCGACTGCTCGGGCTTCACCTCGACGCGCAGCTGCTCGTCGTCGGCACCGGGCGGGCGCGTGTGGAAGCGCTTGACGGCGCGCGAGAAGGAGAGCGACCACGCCGACGGCGGCGCCTTGGGCGTGAGCCAGAGCGAGTACTTCCCCTTCGGCAGTGCCTTGCCGTCGATCGTCACGTCGCGATCGACTTCGATCGTCGTCGCCCAGTTGGCGCCGGGCGTCCACACGTCGCCCCACCGCACCACGCCACCGTTCCCGAACAGCGTGCGGCCGCGTGCGACCGGCCGGTCGCCGTCGATCGTGATCGTGGTCGTGCTCACGCGCTGCGTGAGCGTGAAGTGCTCGCTCGCGCGGATCTGCGCGCACGCGACGGTCGGCGCGGCGAGCGTGGCGAGGAGCGTGACGGGCAGCAGTCGGTGTCGCATTACGTGCGATGAGGTGGGGACGACGTACGACGCCGCCACGCGCGGCGTGCGGTCACTGACCGAACTTCTCGTCGATGGCGGCGCGGATCTCGTCGAGCGACTTCCCCTGCTCGTGCATCCGGAAGGCGAGCCTGGCCTCCCCCTGACAGATGACGCAATGCTGCGCCATTCCGTCGGCCTCGTAGCACGACAGGAGCGAATAGAACTCCGGGAGCTCCGCGCAGCCGCACTGGCAGCGGATGCCGTCCGCGATCTGCGGAATCTTCCGCACCATGTCGAACACGGGCTCGGCCGCCGGATTCTCGGTCAGCTTGTCGCGCGTCAGCACCCTGGACGCGTCGATGCCGGGACGCGGCTTGGGGTGCGGACCCGAGCGGATCGAGCGCGCCAGCACGCGGCCGACGGTGCCTGCCTCGGCCGGCCGTGCGCGCGCGAGGCCCGCCAGGGCGAGCAGCGCGCCGACTGAACGGTGAACGAAGTGGCGCCGAGATTCGGCCTCGTGCGGGAGTGCGCTCATTTGATCGGAGTGAGCCAGCCGTGCCGGCGCATCCACGACTCGCATAAGGTGGTCCACACCGAGAGCACCGGATCCGCCGGTGCGAGGCCGAAGCCGTGGTTGCCGTGCTCGAACACGTGCATCTCGGCCTGCACGCCGTTGCGCTTCAGGGCGTCGTAGAACAGCAGCGCGTTCTGCACCGGCACGGTCCGGTCGTCTTCGGTGTGGACGATGAAGGTCGGTGGCGTCTGCGGCGTCACCTGGGTCTCGTTCGATAGCAATCGCTCGAGCTCGGGCGTCGGCGCGGACCCGAGCAGGTTGAGCCGCGAGCCGGCGTGCGTGACCGAGTCGGCGCGCATCGTGATGACTGGATAGAGGAGCAGCATGAAGTCGGGTCGCGAGCTCGCGCGCTCGATCGGATCGGCGCTCGACGCGTTTCCCGCGTCGAAGTGCGTGCCGGTGGTCGACGCGAGGTGTCCGCCGGCGGAGAAGCCGATCACGCCCAACCGTTTCGGATCGATGCTCCATTCGGCGGCACGGGCGCGCGCGATGCGAATCGCACGCTGCGCGTCGCCGAGCATCGTCGGGTGATGGTAGTTCGGCCCGAGCCGATAGCGCACGACGAACGTCGTCACGCCGGCACCGGCGAGCCAGTTCGCGACGTCGCTCCCCTCCTTCTCCATCGAGAGGTGCGCATAGCCGCCGCCGGGGAAGATCACCACCGCCGTCCCGTTCGCGGTGCCCGCGGGCGGGAGATAGGGCGTCATCTGCGGCTGATCGGCGGGCGTGGTGCCGAGCGCGCCCGGCGCGCCGTTCGCCCAGAGCGGGATCGCCGGCTGCGCACGCGCGACGAGCGGTCGCGCGGCCGTGACGGCGCTCGCTGCAGGTGGCGACGCGGGCGTGACCGGCGCGGTCGC
The DNA here is from genome assembly GCA_003223455.1 of Gemmatimonadota bacterium. Taxonomy (GTDB): domain Bacteria; phylum Gemmatimonadota; class Gemmatimonadetes; order Gemmatimonadales; family Gemmatimonadaceae; genus AG11. The sequence continues at coordinate 2,057 of QHVE01000032.1, forward strand.
GCAGCCCAGCGCTGCGGCAACGAGGAGCACGAACGACTGCAACTGGCGGTGTGAGTGTGTCATGGCTCTAGTGACAATGTGATGATGACTGAAGCCGCACATCCACGCACAGGCATCGTCGCGCCGCAGTTTCACGCCGAGGCGCGGAGATCCGCGGCGAGCGTGGCTGGCCACGGCGCCACGCTCCGCGCCTCCACGTGAAATTCCCGGCGGTAGAAGCCAGCGCACCCGCGCACTCAAAAGCTCTGCCTTGCTGCACGCTTCACGTACGTATCGCGCAGCGGCGCCGAGTGTGTGACGCGGAATTCCTCCACGTCGCGCAGCATGAACGTCGGCACTTTCGCGGCGGTCTGTGCGCGCAGACCGTGCAGCTCGACGTCGCGCACGTCGTCGAGCACGAACGCGGGGCGCGTGTCGGGGGACATGAAGCCGACTTCCACACCGTCGAAGCGCACGTTCGCGGCGTGGTGGATGTAGAACCCGTACGCCGGGAGCACGCCGAACAGACTCGGCTCCGGGTACATCGCCTCGCGCTCGGGCACCGCGTACGGATCGCGCGGCGGATTTCCTCCTGGAGGGCGGAAGAAGTTGTTGACGAGCGTTGCCGGCTGTGTCGCCGCCGTTTCGAGTGTCAGCCCCCCGCGATACAGGATGCGGACGTTCGAGAACCGCACGTCCTCCACCGGATGACCGGGGATGCCGGCGATGATCGAGGCGTAGCGCGGGTCGGCGTCGTACACGTTCACGTTGCTGATCGACACGCGGCGCAGCGTCCCCACCGGCGTGCCCGCCGGGCCGCGCATGCGGCTCGCGAGCCGCAGGAAGAAGGGCGCGTTCGACACCTCGCGCATCGTGACGTTCGAGACCGTCACGTCCTCGAGCGCGGCACCATCCACCGTCTCGAGCGCGAGTCCGCGCGAGCGCGTGAACACGACGTTGGCGATCGTGATGTTCCGGAACCCGCCGTTCGACTCGGTGCCGAGCTTGATGCGGCCGGTCGGGCCGTCGCGATCCGGTGCGGCGACCGTCGTGCGTCCGTACGTGCCATCGAGCACCGTGCCGACGTCGAAGCCGCTCACGATGCTGTTCGTGATCGTCACGTTCTCCGTCGTGCGCGGCGCGCCGAGCGCGTAGGAGCTCTTGAGCACGATCGCGTCGTCGTTCGGCGCGTTCACCCGGGCGTTCGAGATCCGCACGTCGCGGCACGCATCGACGTCGATGCCATCGCGGTTCGTGTCGATCGTCAGGTTGTCGATCGTGACGTTATCCACGCCGGTGAGCAGGATCGCCATGTGACCGCCGCGATGGATCATGAAATCGCGGAGCAGCACGTTGCGCGACGACTTGAGCGCGATCGCCTTGTTCGCCTGACCGGGGCGCGTGTCGAGGTCCTCGGCGCGCGGGGTCAGCCCGCGGCTCAGGCCCTTGCCGTCGATGCGGCCCGGTCCCGTGATCGACACGTCCTCGACGTTCTCGCCCCAGATCAGACTGTTGTGCCAGTGGCTGTGGCCGAAGTCCTGGTAGGCGTTGCCGGGCCCGCGCTCGGCGGGGTCGTAGCCGCGACCCCCACCGGTGTCCGCCGCGAGGAGCACGGCGCCCTGGTCGAGGTAGAGGCCGACGTGGCTCTTGAGCCGGATCGAATGACTGGCGTAGGTGCCACCCGAGATGACGACGGTGCCCCCACCGGCCGCCGCGGCGGCGTCGATGGCGTGATTGATCGCATCGCTGTCGATCGTCGTGCCGTCGCCCTTGGCGCCGAAGTCGCGCACATCGAACCGGCGACTCACCGGCGGCGTGGCGACGGGCGACGCGGAGCGCGTCGTACCGGCGTTTCGAGCGCTCGATGCGCTCGAGCAGGCGACGCCGGCGAGGAGCAGCGAAAGCGCGAGACGTCGCGTGCGGCATCGAGCCATCGGCACGTCGTGAGTCATTCGAGGTGGAACACCTCGCGCAACGGCTGGCTGCGCGGGCTGTCGTCGGGATTGGTGGGCATGATGTCACGCATGTACGTCCACCACCGCCGGCACACGTCCGTCTCGGCCACGGCGTTCCAGCGCGCCTCGTTCTCGATCTCGACGTAGCCGAACAGGCTGCCGTCCGTCTCGTCGAGGAAGATCGAGTAGTCGTGCGCGCCGTGCGCGCGCAACGCCTCTTCCAACTCCTTCCAGATCGGCGAGTGGCGACGCTCGTACTCCTCGAGCTCGCTCGGGTTGACGGCCATGCGGAACGCCTTGCGGATCATCGGCGCGCCTCCGTCATCGGTGGTCGTGCGCGAGCAGGCGCTCGGCGTCCGTGGCGGGTATGCGGAACGCCGTGCCGTGGCGGATCCCGTCCGGCATCACCAGCTGTGCGGTGACGTCGCCCCATGTCCTCAGATCGGACGACGCGAGCGCGCCGTAGCGGTGCTCACGGTAGCGGTCGAAGTAGACTAGCCATCGATTGCCGACGCGGAGCGCCGTCGGCCCCTCGGCCCAGTAGTCGCCGGTGATGCGCCTCGTCGGACGCGTCCACGGTCCTTCGGGGCGCTCGGCATAGGCGAGCCGGATGTTCTTCTGCGGAGGGCGCTCGGTCTCGTCCTTCAGGAACATCACATAGCGCGCGCCGTCGCGGACCATGAACGCGTCGATGACGCTGAAGTCGTGGTCGTAGAGGATCCGGGCCTTCGAGAACGTCGCGAAGTCGGTGGTGGTGACGTAATAGATGCGGTGGTTGTACTTGCCGCCCCCGCCGATGCTGTCGCCCTTGAAGCGGCCGGGGATCGTCGTGGCCCAGAAGATCAGGTAGCGCTTCCCCGGCGCGTCGTAGAAGATCTCCGGCGCCCAGGTGTTCAGCGCGGTCGGCTCGTACGCCATCACGGGCACGTACGTCTCGTTCGTCCACGTGATCAGATCCCTGGACCGGGCGTAGCCGAACCCGTGCTCGTTCCAGCCCGCGGTCCACACCATGTGATAGGTGCCGTCGGGTCCGCGCACGATCGACGGGTCGCGCGTGAGCTTCTCCTTGCCGACCGTGGGCTTGAAGAACGCGCTGTCGCCGTTGAGCGCGCGCCACGTGAGCCCGTCCTCGCTGTAGGCGAGGTGCAGACCATCCTCGCCGTTGCCCTTGAAGTACGAGAAGACGAAGTGATCGCCGGCGGCGTCCGCGGCGGTGGTGGTCGAGCGCGGCGCCGACGCGCACGCCGACGCGGCGACGGCCAGTGCGGTGATGAGGACGCGAGGATCGAAGCGCATGGTCGGGTTCTCGGGGCCGCTAGTTGTAGCTCGGCGTGAGCGCTGTCAAGCTAACGCGCGGCGGTCGCGCGCTGCTGGCGCGTGGTTGCCGCGCCCCTGGCGGGCGATCATTTTGGCTCGATGCCACGCCCCCGGTCCGCTCCCGATCTGTACCTGCTGAGCAAGGTCAGCACGCTCTACTATCTGCGCGACCAGACGCAGCAGGAGATCGCCGAACGGCTGCGTCTGTCGCGCCCGGCGGTCTCGCGCCTGCTCCGCGACGCGCAGAACCAGGGGATCGTGCAGATCACCATCTCACCGCCGCGAGGGTTGCTCATCGACCTCGAGTCGCGGCTCGAGGAGCGATATGGCCTCGAGGTGGTGCGCGTGGTGGCGATGGAGCCTGGCACGAGCCCGGACCTCCTGCGCCGCCAGATCGGCGCGGCGGCGGCCGCGTACCTCGCGCGCACCGTGCACCCGGGCGATACCGTCGGTCTCGCCTGGGGGACGACCCTCAGTGCGATGGTGCAGTCCATGGCTCCCCTCGCGACCGAGGGGGTGCACGTGGTGCAGACGCTGGGCGGCATCGGTCCGCCGGCGGCAGAGGCGTACGCCGCCCAGCTCGTGCGGCGGCTCGCCCAGCTGCTGGGCGCCGCGCCGGTGCTCTTCCCCGTTCCCGGCGTGGTGGCCACGGAGGAGGTGCGCGACGTGCTGCGCAACGACCCGCACGTACAGGCGGCGCTCCGCCACTTCGACCGCCTCGACACGGTGTACGTCGGCATCGGATCGATCGCGACCAACCCCGTGCTCAACGACGGGCACTCGCTGCCGCCCGGGACCATGGCCGCGCTCGCCGCCGCGGGCGCGGTGGGCGACATCGCTCTCCGCTTCTTCGACGCCGAGGGCGCGCCGGTACGCTCCTCGCTCGACGAGCGCATCCTCGGCATCACCACCGAGCAGCTGCACAAGGCGCCGCGCGTCGTCGCCGTGGCGGGCGGGCCCGAGAAGGGCGAAGCGATCCACGCCGCGCTCAAGTCGGAGATCGTCGATGTGCTGATCACGGATCAGCAGACGGCGGAGGAATTGGCGGCGAGACAGTAAGGGGTGGGGAGTTTGGCGTGGGGAGTTACAGCGTCCGGAGCGGCGTTTGCAGTCACCCCCACCCCCCACTCCCCACCAGCATTCGTCTTGAGCCCTCTGCAGCCCCTCGGTAACCTTCGCCCGATCTCGGATCGGCGGACGGAATGCCGATCGCCGTTCTCCACCATCGTCCGCTCTTACGCCCGACCATGCCACGCCCTGTCACGCTCTTCACCGGCCAGTGGGCTGACCTTCCCCTCGAGACCGTCGCCCAGAAGGCGAAGGAGTTCGGCTTCGACGGGCTCGAGCTCGCCTGCTGGGGCGACCATTTCGACGTCCAGCGCGCGCTGAAGGAGGACGGCTACGCGAAGGGGCGCCGCGACCTGCTCGCGAAGCACGGGCTCGAGGTGTTCGCGATCAGCAACCATCTCGTCGGGCAGGCGGTGTGCGACGTGATCGACGAGCGCCACAAGTCGATCATCCCACCGCACGTGTGGGGCGACGGCAAGACCGAAGGCGTGCGCCAGCGCGCCGCGAAGGAGATGCAGGACACCGCGCGCGCCGCGGCGAAGCTCGGAGTGAAGGTCGTCCCCGGTTTCACCGGCTCGTCGATCTGGTCGTTGCTCTACAGCTTCCCGCCGGTGTCCGACGCGATGATCGACGCAGGCTACGATGACTTCGCCAAGCGCTGGAACCCGATCCTCGACGTGTTCGACGAGGTGGGCGTGCGCTTCGCGCTCGAGGTGCACCCGACGGAGATCGCGTTCGACGTCTCCTCGGCACAGCGCGCGCTCGACGCCGTCAATGGCCGCAAGGCGTTCGGCTTCAACTACGATCCGAGCCACTTCGGCTACCAGGGCGTGGACTACCTCGCCTTCATCGATCGCTTCGCCGACCGGATCTATCACGTGCACATGAAGGACGTGTGGTGGTCCGACGTGCCGCGTCCGTCCGGTGTGTTCGGCGGCCACCTGCCGTTCGGCCACGCGGAGCGGTTCTGGGAGTTCCGCTCGATCGGCCGTGGTAAGATCAAGTTCGAGGAGATCATCCGGCACCTCAATGCGGCACGTTACGACGGCCCGCTGTCGATCGAGTGGGAGGACATCGGGATGGACCGCGAGGCCGGCGCGCGCGAGGCGTGTGCGTTCGTGAAGGCGGTGGACTTCCGGCCACCGCACGCCGCGTTCGATTCCGCGTTCGCGCGTGAGTGACGCACCGCCTGCCCTCCGCACAGACGCCACGCCACGGGACGATCGTGCGGCGCAGGCGGTGCGACTGGGCGGGCTCGGTGCCGTGCTCGCGGGAGTCGTCTTCCTCGGCACGATCGCGTACACGTTCGGCTTCCTCTTCGCGCGCGGGCTGAGCACCGACATGCTCAACGAGCCCGCGCGCCTGCTGCCGTGGGTGCACGCGAACACGGTGGCGTACGTGGGGCTGTGGTGGATCTACACGCTCCACTTTTTCTGTCTGCTTCCCGCGCCGCGCGGACTCGCGGTGATCGTCGGAGCGGATCGGGCACGGATCCGTATGGCGACCATCGCCGGCATCGCCGGCGCGGTGGTCGGCACGATCGCCGCGCAGGTGAACGCGGCGACGGCGCCACCGCTCGCCGCGGCATCGGTCGCCACCGCACCGGCGCTCCTGCCGAGCGTGTGGCTCCAGAGCGAGCTCGCGGGCGGACTCGGGCTCCAGCTCCGCCTGCTCTCCGATCTGCTCATGGCGGTGTGGCTGACCGCGACGGGACTCACCCTCGCACGCATGGCCGGCTGGCGCGCACTCGGCCTCGTGCAGCTCGCGGTGTCGGCGCTCGTGGTGGTGGTCTACGTCGGCAAGCCGTTCGACTGGCTCGATCTCGAGCCGATGCTCGGGTTCATCCTGGCGCTGGTGTATCTGTGGATTGGCGTTCAGCTGCTGAGGCAGCGTGTGAATTGGTGAGTCGGTGAGTTGGCTAGTCAGTGAGTTGGTCGGTGAACCAGTGCACGAAACGGCTCTGGCTACAACCGGCGTGGAAGCCCTACCGAGGGATCTCCACGCCGGTTCGTAGGCCAGGGCCGTTCAACTCACCGATCAACCGACCAACTCACCAACTCACTGACTCACCAACTCACGCCTTACTTCACCGTCGCCAGCTCCGCCGACGTCCACGGCATCGTGCGTGACGTCGTCGCCGCGCGGATCGCGGCCACCTTCGTCGAGGTGATCGGCGCGCCCTTGTTGCCCCACGTGCTGCGCACGTAGGTGAGCACCGCGGCGATGTCGGCGTCCTTCAGCGTCGCGCCCCAGGGGGGCATCATGCTGTTGAACGTCTCCCCCGCCACCTCGACCGGCCCAGTGAGGCCGTGCAGGACGATGCGCACGACTTTGGCTTCGTCACCGTTCACCCATTCGCTTCCCGCGAGCGGCGGGTAGACGCCCGGGACTCCCTCGCCCGTCACCTGATGGCACGCGGCGCACGTGGTCGAGTACACCTGCTTTCCGTCGGGCTGCTGCGCGTTGGCCGCGGCTGTCGTCGTGGTCGCGGCGGTGGTCGTGGGCTTCGTCGCCGAGGTGGTCGCGGGCTTGGTTGCCGCCTTCGTCGACGACTTCGACGTCTTGACGGTGGACTTCTTGGCCGTCGTCTTGGACTGGGCCCCGGCCATCGGCGGCGCGAAGAGCACGCACGCCGATGCGGCGAGGGCGAAGGTCAGCACGGCCGCCCGATAGGGCCGGCGCGATTGGACTGATCGATACATCATAGGCTCGAGGTGCGTACACCGGTTGAGTGTTGAAGTTCAGGGACCCGTTCTATGCGGCCCGTCTCGCCTCCTGATCGTCCCTCGCGTCCACGCGATCGTAGAACGCGAACGTGAAGAACAGGGTGACGGCAGCGGCGAAGGCGGCTGGCAGCCACCAGAAGCGATTCCACTGCGGGAGCGTCAGCGCCGACGCGCCGGCGAGGAAGCGGTTGTACACGTTGCCGGCGATCTGCGCGCCGATCAGCATCCCGACGCCGTAGGTGACGAGCACGAAGAACCCCTGCGCCTGGCCGCGGATCGCCGGCGTGGACTTCTTGTCCACGTAGATCTGTCCCGTGACGAAGAAGAAATCGTAGCAGACGCCGTGCAGCAGGATGCCGAGCGCGATCATCCAGAAGATGGCGCTCGGGGCCGCGCTGGCGAACAGCGCGTAGCGCACCACCCACGCCGACATGCCGAGCACCAGCATCCACTTCACGCCGAGCCGCCGGAACATGAGCGGCATCGCGAGCATGAACAGCATCTCCGACATCTGCCCCAGCGTCTGGGTCGCCGCGATGTTCTTCACCTGCGCGGCTTCGAGGAAGAGCTGCGTGTAGTTGTAGTACGCCGCGAGCGGGATGCAGATCAGCAGCGCGCTGATGATGAACACCCAGAATGATTTGCTGCCCAGCTGCTTCATCGCGTCGAGCCCCGCCACGCTCCGAAACGACACCGGATGACCCGCGGCGGAGGGAGGCGTGTGTGGCAGCGTGAAGGCATAGAGTCCGAGCAGGAGGCTCGTCGCGCCGGCCACGTACAACGGCCACGCAGTCTGTTCCGCCTTCACGCCCTGGAGCATCGGCGTGAGCACGAAGCTGATGAACAGGCCGGCGATGATCCAGCCGATCGTCCCCCACACGCGAATGCGCGGGAACTGCCGCTCCTGATCCTCGATGTGGTGGAACGCCAGAGAGCTCGTGAGCCCGAGCGTCGGCATGTAGCAGAGGTTGTAGATCAGGAGCAGGACGATGAACAGCGTCGGCGTTCCCGACACCGACGGCGTGGCGAGCAGCACCACGCCGCCCAGCAGATGCAGCGTGCCGAGCGCCTTCTGCGTGGCGAAGTACCGATCAGCCACGAGCCCGACGAAGAACGGCGCGGCGATCGCCGCGATGGGGTTCACCGTGTACGGCCAGAAGGTGAGCGTCCCCATGCCGTGGTTGCTCATGTACACGGCGATGGTCGTGTACCACGCACCCCAGATGAAGAACTCGAGGAACATCATGGCGCCGAGGCGCGTGCCGAGGGATTTCATTGGCCTGAGGTGTGGGGGCTCGGGATTCGGAGCGGCGCTACTTGCATGCCGCCGGATCGTGCTTGACGAAGTATGGGCGGTAGGTCGAGGCCTTGGGATCCATGCAGCCCTCGAGGTTCAGCACCTCGACCTTCCGGAAGTCGATCTCCGCCGTCTCGGCCTGTAGGGAGATGGAGCCCCCCGTGATCGCCTTGCCCGGCACGAGCACGCCGGGGTTCGTGTTGTTCGCCGAGCCGCCGCCCATCTCCGGCTTCCGGTACACCAGCACCGTATCGCCGTTCGCGATGTGCTTGATGATCGAGTCGCCGAGTGCGAGCGCCTCGACGCGTACCCACTGATCGCCGTCGTAGGTCTTGGACGTCGAGTTGATGCAGTGACGTGTGATGAGCGAGTCGCCGAAGTGGACGTTGGTGCCCGGCGTGCAGAGGTTGGCCGTCGAGCGCGGCTTGCCGTCGCTCAGCCCACCGAGCAGCTGCACCTCGAGCGAGATCGGGAAGTCCTGGTTGAGCCCCATGCTCTGCGCCGACTGGCCGTCGATCATGATGCCGTTGTTGCGCTTCGCCCAGGCGAGGCTCGGCCCCGCGCCGGTGACCTGATTGCCGACGAAGCGGTACTCGGCGGCGACGAGGTAGTAGTTGAACGGGCGCTTGAAGAAGATGTGTCCGAACTCGCCGTTGAAGGCGGTCCACTTGTCGTAGCGCACCTTCAGCATTCCGTCCTCGACGCGGAAGGTGTCATTGTAGTTCTCGCCGAGCGGATGCTTCGCGAACTTGATGTCCCAGTCGCTGAGATCCTTGCCGTTGAACATCTGGATCCAGTCCGACTTGGGCGCGCTGGCGATGCTGGCGCGTGGACCACTGGCGATGATCTGACCGGAGCTGGCCAGCCCACCGCCCGCGCCGCCACCGGTGCCACTGGCGCAGGCAATCGCGAGCCACAGCCCCGGAACGAGGCGGGCGGATCGAGCAAGTCGAGTGCTCATGGAAGCGCTCACGCGGTGGTGAGGAGTTGGTGGAGATACTCGTAGCTCGCCTGTGCACTCGCCAGCGAACCACCCGGGTACTGGGCGGCGGTGTCGTGCTCGACGAAGAAGTACTTCATCCCCGACTGGCCGGCGTGGGCGAAGATCGACTTGAAGTCGATCGTGCCCTTCCCCACTGGCGACATCCCCTTCTGGGTGCCGGTGACCACCATGTCCTTCACGTGCCACATCGCGAAGCGCCCCGGATACTTCGCGAACAGCGCGAGCGGATCCTGGTCGGCGAAGCGCACCCAATAGAGGTCGAGCTCGAAGTCGACGAGCTTCGGATCCACCTCCTTCACGAGAACGTCGTAGCCCGTGGTCCCCTCCAGCGGTGCGAACTCGAAGTTGTGGTTGTGATACGCGAGCTTGAGCCCCGCGTCGCGGCACATCGCGCCCCACTGATTGAACTCGGCGACAGCCTTGCGCCATCCGGCGAGCCCTTCCTTCCCGAAGTTGTACGACGGCAGGGTGATGTACTCCTGGCCGATCGTCTTCGCGGCCTTGATCTGTCCCGCCGCGTCCTGGCGCAGGAGGGGCGCGCCGATGTGCGAGCTGCGCGACACGGCGCCGACCCGATCGAGGAGCGCGCGCACCTGCTCGGGGGTGCGGTTGTAGTAGCCCGCGAACTCCAGATTCTTGTAGCCGATCTTCGCGATCTTCTCGACCGTTCCGTCGAAGTCGGTCTGGAGCTGATCGCGCACGGTGTACATCTGGATGCCGATCATGTTCGCGTTCGCGCCCGCGCCTGCGCTCGTGCCCGCGGCGGCGGCAGTGCCCGTGCCGCCTGCCGCGCTCGCGCACGACGCGAGCACGCTCGTGCCGACGCCCATCGCGGCCAGCTCGAACAAGAACGTCCGGCGGCTCACCTGTCTCGTCTCGTCGTGCTCGGCCACGGCTCCTCCTGGATGGTGATGGCTGAAGGTCTTCACGCTGGTCACTTGCTCTTGCTCTTGCCCTGATTGAAGGCGGCGAGCTTCTCGGTGTACTGGCTCTCGAGGTGCATGACGCCGATCGCCTGTACGAGACTCGCCGCCGCCGCGGGATCCGTCCACGCCGCATCGAGCACCGGTGTCACCTTCTCGCGAATCGCCGGCGGCGTGCGTGGCGAGCGCACGCTCTGGAGCAGCACGGCGTAGGCGAGGGTGCGCTGCGAGGGCTCAGTCTTCTTCGCCATGGTGATGAAGTAGTCGATCTCGCCCATGCGCCGGCGGTCGCCGACGAAGCGGCGCCAGGCGGCCTCCACCGGGTCGGCTCCTGCGGTTGGCGTGCCAGCGGCTGCCGTAGCCGCGGCTGGCGTGGCCGCGGCTGGCGTCGCCCCGGGTGTCGTCGCCGGCGAGCCGGTGACCACGACCGGCGCGCCCGAGGCCGACGGAGCGGCCCCGGGGTTGAGCCGCGAGAACACTTCGGCGGCGACGTCGAGCGCGTCGTTGCCGGGCGCCTGCGCGATGGCGGTGAGCAGCGAGCCGCGGATGCGCGGATCGAGCTTGGGGTCGAGCACGGCAGCGCGTGCGAGCGCGAACGTGCCCGCACCGAGAGTGCTCTCACCGGCGAGGAGCTGGGCGACGGCGCCGTGCAGCTCGGGGCTGCGCGCGTCGAGCTTCGTGGCGATGGCCATGGTGTTGGCGTCGAGCTGGGCGTGGCCCACCATCGCCTGGAGCAGCGGCGTGCGCAGCGAGTCGTGCGAGGCCATGACGGCGGCGAGCAGCGGCCCCGCGCCGCGGGGCAGCGCCTCGTTGAGTGCGAGATCGTTCGCGAGACGCGTGAACTCCTCCCCGCTCGCGGCGGCCAGCGTGGTGGCAAGCGCCGATTGGATACGCGGGCTCTCCTCCCAGTTCGCCGGGTCGAAGTACGGACCGAGGTGTGCGGGTCGCGTTGTCCACCAGTCGCCCTTCCATGGCCCTTCGCGGTTGGCGAGTCGCGCCAGCGTGTGCACGAGCGCGCCACGCGTCTCGGCGTCGCTCGCGCGGTTCAGGCGCTCGACGAGCCCCGTGACGACGGCGGGCTCGTACATCTGCGCGAGCGCGCGCAGCGCGCCGGCACGCATCGCGGGTGCGCTGTCGAGCGCGGCGAGTGCGACGTTCGGCGCGTCGAGCGCGACGAGTGCGTGGATGGCGAGATGCGAGATCCCCTGGTCGCTGCTCGCGACGAGCGGAAGGATCGATGCGGCCTGATCGCGCGCGCCGAGACGTACCAGACCGCGGAGCGCCTGGATCTGGATCTGCGGATCGCTGTCGCGCAGCGCATTGACACGCATCGCGGGTGCGCTGTCGAGCGCGGCGAGTGCGACGTTCGGCGCGTCGAGCGCGACGAGTGCGTGGATGGCGAGATGCGAGATCCCCTGGTCGCTGCTCGCGACGAGCGGAAGGATCGATGCGGCCTGATCGCGCGCGCCGAGACGTACCAGACCGCGGAGCGCCTGGATCTGGATCTGCGGATCGCTGTCGCGCAGCGCATTGACGAACAGCGCCGGCGCAACGCCCTGGAGCTGGTCGGTGCGGTCGGCGAGGGCGCGGAGCGCGGTCTCGCGCACGCGAGCGTCGGCCGCGGCCGCCGCGCTCACGAGGGTTGCGTTGGCCTTCGTGCCCTGGAGCTGCTTGAGGGTGAAGATCGCCGCGGCGCGCACGTCGGCGCGCTGCTTCGCGTCGCCGATCGTGCGGCGCAGTGCGGCGACGACGGCCGGCTTCGCACCGCGACGCAGCAGCTCCTGCTGCGCGTGGAGGCGGTGCACCGAGTTGGCCGACGCGAGCTGGCGCAGGAGCGCGGCGTCCGTGGCCTTGAACACGTTCGGCTCGCGCGCGGCACTCACGCCACTCGGCCGCACCCGCACCACGTAGCCCACCGTGTCGCTGTTGTACGTGAACTGGCCCCCGGCGAGGCTCGCGACGTACAGGTTCGAGTTGCCGTCGAGCGCGAGGTCGGCTGGACGCAGCAGGGTGATGAACTCCTCCTGCGTCGGCTCGAAGATCGAGCCCTTGGGCGTGAGCGCGTGCTTGTAGATGCGCTGCGTCGTCCAGTCGCCCGTGTACAGCCCGTCGTTCATTCCCGCCGGCCACGCCGGATCCTGGATCCAGAGCGAGCCGACGCCCGAGCCACCGCCGTAGTCGTGCAGCGAGGGGAAGTGCTCGGTGGCGAAGTTCTGGTAGAGCGACGGGTAGCCCATGTTCGCCCCGAAGGGCAGGTAGTGCAGGCGCGTGTTCCAGCCGTCGCCGTCGTTGGTGTTGTCGCGCGCGTAGACGCGGGCGAACGGATCGATCGCGACGTCGTAGATGTTGCGCGTGCCGACGGTGACGATCTCGAGGTTCGTGCCGTCGGGGCGCACGCGCACGACCGAGCCGCCGCGGTGCGAGATGCTCTTCCCGTCGGTGCCGACCGCCTTCATGTAGCCGTAGTCGCCGACGGCGACGTACAGCCAGCCATCCGGCCCGAGCTCGACGTTGTTCGTCGTGTGATCGGCGCCGCGGAAGTCGAGGTCGAAGCCGAGCCCCTTCACGAGGTCGAACGTCGTGTCGGCGATGCCGTCGCCGTTCGTGTCGCGGTAGGCGGTGAGGTTCGGCGGGTGCATCACGTACACCGTCTTCCCGTCCGACACGACGCCGCGCGGGCTGTCCATCTCGGCGAAGGTCGTGTACGTGTCGGCGCGGCCGTCGCCGTCGGAATCGACGAGGCGCATCACGCGTCCGACGCCCTTGAGCGTGGAGAGCGAGAGGTTCGGGTCGACGCAGACGAACACCGCGCCGTCGGGGGACTCGTTGACGCAGGTGGGATACATCGCGACCGGCGGGCCGGCGAAGAGCGTGACGTCGAAGTTGGCGGGCGCCTTGAACGCCGTCTTGAGCTTCTCTTCGGCGGCGGGCTCGCGCGGCACCTGGCCGCTCTTGGGAATCGGCGCGGGGCGCGCGTTGTTCTGCGGTGGGCCCTGCGCCGGAAGTGGCGCGAGGGCGAGCGCGAGCAGCGCAGCCGGCAGGAGGCGCGGCGCGGTGCGGCGGATGGAAGACCGGAATGACATCATGGTATGGACAGCGGAGACGGCGATCGTTGCACGGAGCGGCATGTCAGCGACACGCCGCGGGATTGGACTTGACGTAGTAGCGCTTGTAGTTCGCGTTCTTCGGATCCATGCACCCCTCGAGGTTGAGGAGTCGCACGTTGCGGAAGTCGACGTTGTGCCCTTCGGCCTGGAGCGCGATGAACCCTGAGGAGAGCAGCTTGCCCTCGGTGAGCTGCTTCGGGTCGAAGCCGGTGACGACCCCCGCGGCCTGACGCGGGTGCGTGTAGACGAGCACCGTGTCGTGGTTGATGATGTGCTTCACGATCGAGTCGCCGAGGACGAGCGTCTCGGAGAGCACCCACTGGTCGCCGTCGTACGTCTTCGACGTAGAGTTGATGCAGTGGCGCGTGTCGGGCTTGCCGTTGAAGTCCACCATCGTTCCGGGCGAGCACATGTTGCCGGTGGTGCGCGGCCGACCGTTGCTCAACCCGCCGAGCAGCTGGTCCTCGATGGAGATCGGAAAGTTCTGATCGCGCGGCATCGTGCGCGGGTCCTGCGAGTGGATCATGATGCCGCTGTTACGCAGCGTGTAGCTCGGTGCTCCCGGATAGAGCTCGCCGAGGAAGCGGTACTCGGTCGAGACCAGATAGTAGGAGAACGGCTTGTCGTAGTAGAGGTGGCCGAACTGCGCGTTGTAGTTGCCGCCGTAGCCGTCATAGCGCGCCTGGATCACGCCGTCGACGACGCGGAAGGTGTTGCCGAAGTTCTCGCCCACCTCGTGCTTGGCGATCTTCGCCGTCCAGCCGTCGAGGTTGCGACCGTTGAAGAGGTCGATCCAGTCCTTGCGGTCGGGATCGCTGGCGATGGACCCTTTGGTAGCGCCGGCGCAGGCGAGCGAGAGTGACGTGGCGAGCAGGGCAGCACAGCGCAGGGCGCGCAGCCGACAACGCGTTGTGTTCGTCAGGCGAACCTCCGATGGTGGGAGCGGAGCAAGCGAGTGCCTGCACTCACTACACGCATGTCCGGTCGTGCTCGTTGAAGTTTTTCTGATCGCAGGGCCGGGGATCGATGCGCGGCGCTCGCGCGACGGAACGCGTCCGTCGTTCGAACGGCCGACGCTCATCGACCCCGGGAGACGAACCGCTCCGCACGAGAGGGTAGCGATTCAGACCCTCTCGTGCGGAGCGGATGAGTGGTGATCAGTATCCCGGGTTCTGGGTCAGCGCCGGATTCAGATCAATCTGCGCCTGCGGGATCGGCCACACCATCCGCGTCGGCTGGATGTTGGTCGGGATCACCGTCGGATCGCTCGACTCGGCCGCCTGGAACGCCGGGAAGCCCTGGTGCACCAGATCGAACCACCGCTTGCCCTCGAATGCCAGCTCCCACTTCCGCTCGTCGAAGATCGCCGCGCGGGCCTGCGCCTGCGTGAGCGCGGGAGTCAGGTTCGCCGGCGAGGCGCGGTTCTCCGCACCGGTGCCATTGCGGGCGCGGGCGCGGATCATGTTCACGTAGTCGATCGCCGCGGCCGTCTGGCCCTGCTCGTTCAGCGCCTCGGCGTACATCAGCAGCACGTCGGCGTAGCGATAGATCGGCCAGTTCACGTCCTGCTGACCGGGGCGCTGCGTCGGGCGGAATTTGTAGACGTGCGGCAGGAAGGTGACGACCTTGCCAGCCGGGTCGATGCCGCTGGTGAAGAAGCTCACCTCGCGGCGATAGTCGCCCGCGGGGTACGAGTTGATGAACGACTGGAGTGGCTGCCATGTCCCCCAGCCGCCGTTCGAGTTCGGGTTCATGGCGCGCGGATACTCCCACGCGGCGATGTCGATCGCCGGAGCGCCGGTGGCGCTCGACGACTGCGCGGCGAAGATCTCTTCGTTCCGGTTCTGCGAGCCGGGCAGGAAGGCGTTGATGTAGTTCGGCTGGAGCCCGTAGATGCCGCTGTCGATGATCTTCTTCGCGTTGAGCGCCGCGTTCGGCCAGTCCTTGCGCCAGATGTACTGCTCGGCCAGGAGCGCCTCCGCCGCTCCCTTCGTCGCGCGGCCCTTGTCGGTCGCCGTCCAGGTGGCGGGCAGCACGGCCTCGGCTTCGGTCGCGTCCTTGACGATCTGCGCGAAGACCTCCGCCTGCGGCGTGCGTGCGCTCTGCGCCTCCTGCTGCTCGGGCGTCAGGACGAGGGGTACGTCGCCGTAGAGCCGGACCAGATAGAAGTACCCGAGCGCGCGGAGGAACTTCGCCTCGGCGAGGATCTGGTTCTTCTGCGTCTCGTCCATCGTGATCGCGGGCACCTTGTCGAGCACGAGGTTCGCGCGAGTGATCATCTGATAGAGTCCGGCCCACGCGCCGCCGGACGAGTTCGATCCGGCGATGTAGGGGTTCGTCGTCGTCCAGGCGAGCTGGGTGAGGGCGACGATGTTCGGGTTCTCCTCCTCCGGCCCCACGCGCGACTCGTCCGTCGCGGCGTTGAGCGCCCATTGGAGGTTCGTGCCCCAGAGCGAGCCCGTGGAGAGCGGGCGGTAGGTGGCGGCAATCGCCGCCTTCGCGTCCGCGGCGGTCTGGAAGAACGCCTCCGTGCTGATGCGGTCCCTCGGATTCTCCGTCAGCGCGTCTTTGCACGCCGAGATGGGCGCCGCGACGAGGAGGAGCGCAACGGCCAGCTGCGTGGCCCGTGCAGTGCTCGAGTTATATGTCATCGGTAAGCTCATGTCGGGGATCAATAGACCATGCTGAAGCCGAAATTCCACGTACGGGCGCGCGGATACGCGCCGAGGTCGACGCCGCGTGCGCGTGCGTCGCCGCCGAAGCTGTTGACTTCCGGATCGAAGCCCGTGTAGTCGGTCCAGGTCTTCAGGTTCTGGCCGGTGACGACGATGCGCGCGTTCTGAGCGCCCTTGATCAGCCGCGCGGGCAGCTGGTAGGCGAGCGAGAGGCTCTGCAGGCGGATGTACGAGCCGTCTTCCACGTGCACGTCGTACAGCTCGCGCGGCCGGTTGACGTTCGCGCGCGGCACGTTGGTGTTCGTGTTCGTCGGCGTCCACCGGTTGAGCGCGTCGGTCGTCTGGTTCGAGAGATTGCTGACGTTCCGGGTGTTGATCGCCGGACCGTTGAGGATCTTGTTCCCGAACGAGCCCTGGAGGAACACGTTCATGTTGAACGGGCCGACGTTGATCTCGTTCGTGAAGCCGCCGTACCAGTCGGGCTGACCGTTGCCGAGGATCACGCGATCGTTCGCGTCGATCTTGCCGTCGGCGTTGGTGTCCACGTAGCGATACTCACCGGGCACGCAGTCGAGCGTCGGCCGCTTGGTGGTGAGCGAGCACGCGTCACCCTCCTGGTACAGTCCGTTGGTGCGCAGGCCGTAGAAGCTCGACAGGGGCTCGCCGACCTTGATCACCATCACGGCGCCGCCGGTCTGGCCGCTGATCCCCTTGTCACCCGTGTACGGGATCTGATTCGCGATGCCGAGGGCGAGCACCTTGTTGTTGTTCTTCGCCGCGCTGAGCGAGCTGCGCCAGCCGTAGTTCTCCGCGGCGAGGTTGATCGTGTTCAGCTGGAGCTCGAGGCCGGTGTTCTGCACGGAGCCGACGTTGCGCAGCTGCGTGGAGTACCCGGACTGCGCCGGCAGGTCGACGCTGAGGAGCAGGTCGCGCGTCGTCGACTTGTAGGCGTCGATCGAGGCGGAGATGCGGTTGTTCAGCCAGCCCAGGTCGAGGCCGAGGTTGGTCTGGCGCGTCGTCTCCCACTTGAGGTCCGGGTTCGGCGCGGCCGAAGACGTAGCGTAGCCGATGACGTTCGTGCCGCCGAAGGCGTAGTTGTTTCCCGACAGCGTGGCCAGCGAGTTGTAGAGACCGATCTCCTGGTTCCCGGTGACGCCGTAGCTCAGGCGGATCTTGGCGTCGCTGAACACCTTCTGGTTCTTCATGAACCCTTCGTCGATCAGGCGCCAGGCGAGGGCGGCGGAGGGGAAGAAGCCCCACTTGTTGTTCTCGCCGAATCGGCTGGAGCCGTCGGCGCGGCCGGTAACGGTGAGGAGATACCGGTCCTTGACGTTGTAGTTGGCGCGGCCGAGCCACGAGAGGAGCGCCCAGTCGTTGTAGCTGGTGCTCGCCGTGGGCAGCGTGCCCGAGCCGAGGCCGTAGACGCCGAGGATGTCGTTCGAGAAGCGCGTGTTGGCGGCGTTGACCGCCTCGCCGCGCGACTTCTGCGCCGTGAAGCCGCCGAGGAGCTCGAGCGCATTCCCCGCGATCTCGTGCCGGTAGTTCAGCGTGTTCTCGTTGATGACGTTGTAGTTCTCGCCCGAGTTCTCCGACGCGCTGCCCTGCGAGCCGGCGCCCGCGGGGATCGTGCGCGGGGCGAAGAAGCGGAACCGGTCGAACACCGCGGTGACGCCGAGCGAGCTGCGGAGCCGGAGCGCGTCGGTGAACGCATACTCGGCGAAGCCGTTGCCGATCGCGTTGAAGAGCGCGCGCTGCTGGTAGAGCCCGACGGTGTTGGCCACCGGGTTCTCGATCGGCCAGGTCACCGTCGAGTTGAGGAGGTAGGTCCCGTCGGGCCGGAAGACGGGATCGGCTGGATTGAACCAGAGCGACCCCATGACGGTGGAGCTACCGAGCGAGTTGTCGCTCGACTGGATTTTGTTGAGCGTGTTCGAGACCGTGAGGTTGGTCCCCGCCAGGAACTTCTTGCTGACGTTGCGCTCGAGGTTGACGCGGCCCGAGTACCGGCGGAAGCCGGACCCGATGACGATGCCGCCCTGGTCGAAGTAGCCACCGGAGAGCAGGTAGCGGGTCGCGTCGTCACCGCCGCTGAAGCCGAGGTTGTAGTTCTGCTGGTGGGAGTCCTGGAAGATCAGGTCCTGCCAGTTCGTTCCGTCGCCGCCGTTCGGGATCGCGGCGAGCTGCTCGGCGGTGTAGAAGGGCGCGGCGCCGATGTTGGCGCGTCCCTCGTTGGCCATCTCGGCGAACTGCCGGCCGTTGAGCATCGCGATCCGCTTGGACGGCGTCATCGTGCCGTACGATGCGTCGAGCGTGACGTTGTTCTGACCGCGCCGACCGCGCTTCGTCGTGATGAGGACCACGCCTGCCGCGCCGCGCGCGCCGTAGATCGCCGTCGACGAGGCATCCTTGAGGACCTCGATGTTCTCGATGTCGTTCGGACTGATCGAGGAGAGCGGGTTCTGATACGGATCGTTCGACGAGGTGCCGGTGATGGCCGGGATGCCGTCGATGACGTAGAGCGGCTCACTGTTGGCGGCGATCGAGTTCGAGCCGCGGATGCGGATCGAGAGCCCGCCGCCCGGCGCGCCGTTGTTCTGCGTCACCTGCGCGCCGGCGACGCGCCCTTCGAGCATCTGGCCGACGTTCGCGGTGACGTTCGTCGGCACGTCGGTGACGTTGACCGACGACACGGCGCCCGTCAGGTCCTGACGGCGCTGGGTGCCATAGCCAACGGTGACGACCGCCTCGAGCTGGACGGATTGCGCGGCGAGTGTGAAGTCGGCGGTCACGGGCTGACCGGCGACGGTGATCTGGCGCGCCTGAGGCGCGAAGCCGATGAGCATCGCGCGGATGGTGTGCGTACCCTCGGGGACGTTGGCGATCGTGTAGCGCCCTTCCGCCGTGGAAAGCGCGCGGAGCTGCGTGCCGACGATGAACACCTGGGCGTTGGGGAGCGGTCGGCCGGTGGCGTCGGTGACCCGGCCGGAGACGACGGCCGCGGCGGCGGGGCGCACCACTGGGTTCGGGGGAACGACTGTCGCGGCGAGGGCCGCGGCGGGACTGCCGACCGCACCGAGTGCGGTGGCAGCGCAGAGAAGTGTGAGTCGCATCATCTTCACTGGCGTGGAGAGTTGGTTCGCACCGCGACGGCGCACCGCGCGGTCACGAGGCCGGAGGTCTCTTACGGGAGCGCACGTCGGGTTGCTCGGGGGCCGGTCGGCCACGCTCGCACGATCGCTCCCGCGCTCGTTGCGATCCGATGTTCAGATTGGAATTTCTGTTCAGCTCGGTGGTCAGTTCGAGGCGCCTTTCGCCGAGTGGGGCGACAAAAAGGCGCGGGACCGTGTCGAGTGGTTTGGTGTTTCGCGGACCGGCGCGAACCTGTAGGAGCGTCGTCGCCCCCGCTTCGAAAGCCGAGTCCGCCTCGCGAACGTGCCTAGCGGGGCGCGCGGCCCGCTTCTGTCCGGGCCAACACCTCGAAAGTCACGTTCGACTCTAAACAGATGGTGCTCGCGACGACAGTGACCCTCTTCGCGCCGTCTCTCGTCACCAGACTCTGCCAGGGCCCTGCATGCTGCGTGAAACGCTACGGCAACCACTCCGGAATCCCTTCTGCGCGTCCGATTCCACCTCGCGAGGCCGATCAGCACCAGCACCCCGCGTCACGGCGGAACGAACGGCACCGCTCCGATCCGGCGCCGAGTGTTGTTCGGCGTCGATGGTCAGCCCCTGACGACCGTGCGCTGGCCGGCGCGGAGCTGATGCTCGCTCGTTCCGTTGCCTACCCGAACGCGCATCCTTTGGGCCCGCGCCGACGTGAGCCCCGCCTGACGCAGCGCACCGTCCTTCCACTCGATGTCCACTTCGACCCCGCCGCGCGCCCGCAGCCCACGCACCCGCCCCGTGGGCCATGCGGACGGCAGCGCCGGCAGGATGTGGATCTCGCCGGCGTGGCTCTGGAGCAGCATCTCGGCGATCCCCGCCGTCGCGCCGAAGTTGCCGTCGATCTGGAAGGGCGGGTGTGCGTCGAAGAGGTTCGGGTACACGCCGCCGCCGCGCGTGTAGTTGGTCGCCGTGCTCCAGGCCGGCTTGAGCAGGTTGGTGAGGATCACGAGCGCATGGTCGCCGTCGCCCATCCGTGCCCAGAAGTTCGTCTTCCATGCCATCGACCAGCCGGTCGCCTCGTCGCCGCGCAGCTCCATCGAGCGGCGCGCTGCCGCGAAGATGGCTGGTGAGCCCGTGCGCGTGATCTCGCGGCCGGGATACACGCCGAACAGGTGGGAGAAGTGGCGATGCTGCGGCTCCTGCTCCTCGAAGTCCTTCGCCCACTCCTGCAGCTGGCCGCGCTTGCCGACCTGGTAGGGGATGAGCCGCGCGCGCGTCTGCCGGATCCGCTCGCGGAACGGGGCGTCGACACCGAGGATCGTGGACGCCTCGATCGTGTTGGTGAAGAGGTCCCACACGAGGGCGCGGTCCATCGTGGCGCCGGCGCTCAGCGCGGCCGTGCCGCCGGCGGCGACCTTGAACCGGAGCTCGGGGGATGCGGAGGGTGACGTGACGAGGAACCCCTTCTCGTTCGGCACGAGGAAGTCGAGATAGAACTCGCACGCGGCCTTCATCACGGGATAGGCGCGCTGGCGCAGGTAGTTCACGTCTCCGCCGAACGCGTAGTGCTCCCAGAGGTGCTGCGACAGCCACGCCGAACCGCCGTGCCAGTTGGCCCACACCGGATCGCCCTTGCCGTAATCGCCCACCGGGGCCGACTGCGCCCAGATGTCGCTGTTGTGGTGCGCTACCCACCCATGCGCGTTGTAGTTCACCTGCGCGGTGCGGTGTCCGTTCACGGAAACGCGCTCGATGAAGTCGACGAACGGCTCGTGCAGCTCGGCGAGATTCGTGTTCTCCGCCGGCCAGTAGTTCATCTGCGCGTTGATGTTCGTCGTGTAGTTCGAGCTCCAGGGCGGGCGCGTCTCCGCGTTCCAGATGCCCTGCAGGTTCGCGGGCTGGGTACCGGGCCGCGAGCTCGAGATGAGCAGATAGCGTCCGTACTGGAACAGCAGTCCCACGAGCGCGAGGTCCTTGGCGCCGAGCGTGTTGATGCGCTCGTCGGTCGGCAGGTCCTGCGGCGACTTCTCCGGCGGCGTGGCCGGCACGAGCTCGAGCGACACGCGGTCCATCAGCGCGCGGTGCGCGGCGACATGCGCCTCGCGCAGTGCGGCGAACGGTTTCGCGCTCGCGGACTTCAATTGCGCCGCGGCGATCGCGCCGGCATCCCTGCCCTCGCGCACGGGTGACTTGTCGTAGCCGTTGAAGCTCGTCGCCGCGGTGAGCCGGAGCACGACCTCGTCGGCGCCGCGCACGTGGAGGCCGGCGCGATCGATCCAGGTGCGACCGCCGCTGACCGCCGCAGCCAGGTGCGCCTCGAAGCGCATTCCCGAGTCGTCGCGGTACACGAGCGGCGGCTGGCCGCTGTCGTAGTAGCTCGGGTCGGCGTTGGCCGGCGCCCTGCCGACGAGCTTGAGCACGTCGCCATCGCTCTGCACGTCGTGCCGGAGCGGGCTGTCGAGCGTCGCGGTGAAGGTGATCATCCCCGGCGCGTCGGCCGCGAGGCGCACGACGAGGACCTGGTCCGGGTGCGACGAGAACATCTCCCGCACGTAGTTGACGCTCCCGATGCGATAGCGCACGTCGGCGATCGCCGACTGGAGGTCGAGCTGCCGGCGGTAGCCGCCGCGCGCGATGTCGCCGTGCTCGAACGCGAGCGCGAGATCACCGAGCGGCTCGAACGACTGCGTGTACGGCCCCTGCATCCCGCGCGCGGCGCGGTCGGCCTCGACGTACTTCTCCTCGGCGATGAGCCGACGCACCTCGGCGAGCACTTTCGGGGCGTTCGGGTTGTTCCAGTCGCGCGGGCCGCCGGACCAGAGCGTGTCCTCGTTGAGCTGCAGCCGCTCGCGCTCGATGCCGCCGAACACCATCGCGCCGAGCCGGCCGTTGCCGATGGGGAGCGCTTCCACCCACTGCGCGGCGGGGCGGCGGTACCAGAGGGTCAGTGGGCTGGCGACCTGTTGTTTCATGGCGGCGGCATCGGCC